>NZ_JBVHSK010000010.1:0-315377 GCF_055566415.1 Streptomyces sp. NPDC027663
CATGGGCCTGATCGCCGCGACCATCGCGATCGCCGGTCTGTCCGTGACGGTGTGGGCGCACCACATGTACGTCACCGGCGGTGTGCTGCTGCCGTTCTTCTCCTTCATGACGTTCCTGATCGCCGTACCGACCGGTGTGAAGTTCTTCAACTGGATCGGCACGATGTGGAAGGGCTCGCTGTCCTTCGAGACGCCGATGCTGTGGGCGGTCGGCTTCCTGATCACCTTCACCTTCGGCGGTCTGACCGGTGTCATCCTGGCCTCGCCGCCGATGGACTTCCACGTCTCGGACTCCTACTTCGTGGTGGCGCACTTCCACTACGTGGTCTTCGGCACGGTCGTCTTCGCCATGTTCTCCGGCTTCCACTTCTGGTGGCCGAAGATGACGGGCAAGATGCTGGACGAGCGTCTCGGCAAGATCACCTTCTGGACGCTGTTCGTGGGCTTCCACGGCACCTTCCTGGTCCAGCACTGGCTGGGCGCCGAGGGCATGCCCCGTCGTTACGCCGACTACCTGGCGGCCGACGGCTTCACCGCCCTGAACACGATCTCGACGATCAGCTCGTTCCTGCTCGGCCTGTCGATCCTGCCGTTCCTCTACAACGTGTGGAAGACGGCCAAGTACGGCAAGCCGGTCGGCGTGGACGACCCGTGGGGCTACGGCCGCTCGCTCGAGTGGGCGACGTCCTGCCCGCCGCCGCGGCACAACTTCCTCACCCTGCCGCGGATCCGCAGCGAATCCCCGGCGTTCGACCTGCACCACCCTGAGATCGCCGCGCTCGAGCAGCTCGAGCACGCCGGTCACGGCACCGCCGTCGCGGGCAGCAAGGAGGCCGGCAAGTGAAGATCCAGGGTCGGATGTTCATCTGGCTGAGCGTCTTCATTCTGATCATGGCCATCGTGTATGGCGTGTGGTCGAAGGAGCCGGCCGGAACCACCGCGCTCTTCCTGGCCTTCGGCCTGAGCGTCATGATCGGCTTCTACCTGGGCTTCACCGCCCGGCGGGTCGACGCGGGCGCCCAGGACGACAAGGAGGCCGACGTCGCGGACGACGCGGGTGAGCTGGGCTTCTTCAGCCCGCACAGCTGGCAGCCGCTCATGCTGGGCTTCGGCGGCGCGGTCGCCTTCCTCAGCATCGCGGTCGGCTGGTGGCTGATCTACTTCGCCGCCCCGATCATCCTGGTCGGCCTGTTCGGCTGGGTGTTCGAGTACTACCACGGTGAGAACCGCACCCAGTAGTACGCGCCGAGCGCACCGGGAGCCCGGACCCCTCTTCAGGAGGGGTCCGGGCTCCCGTCGTTTCGGTGTGTTCGCGGCGTCCGTCCGTTGCCGCAGTGCCATTCACTCGTAGGAGGTACATGGCGCGCCGGTCCAGTCACCGTCTCATAGCGTGATCGTATGAATCACACTCCGCGGACCCGCACCGTCGTCAGCTGCACGCTGCTGGTGGCCGCCCTGGGCGCGGGCGTCACCGCTTGCGGTTCGGACGGCAACCCCCTGTCGGCCAAGCCGTACGACGCAGCGGACCAGATCTCCTTCAACGGCCCCACGGATGCGGGGAAGCGGGCCGACCCGGACAAGCCCCTGGAGATCACTGCCGAGAGCGGTGACGGCCGTATCACGGACGTCACCGCACAGGACTCCACAGGGCGTTACGTGGCGGGCGAACTGGCCGCCGACGGCAGCCGCTGGCACAGCACCTCCCCGCTGGCCGCCAACGCCCACTACACGGTCAGGGTGAGCACCGAGGACGAGGACGGCGCGCCCGGCCGCAAGGTCCTCACCTTCGACACCAGCAGGCCCACCAGCAAGAAACGCCTGAACGTCACCTTCGGGCCGGAGAAGGGCACGTTCGGCGTCGGACAGCCCATCACGGCACAACTCGACCAGCCGATCAAGGACAAGGCGCAGCGTGCCATCGTGGAGCGGGCGCTCAGGGTGGACTCCGTGCCGGCCGTGCCGGGCTCCTGGTACTGGGTCAGCGACAAGGAACTCCACTACCGCCCCAAGGAGTACTGGCCCGTCCACGCGACCGTCCAGGCGCACAGCAACCTGACCGGCGTCCGGATCAGCGACCGGCTGTGGGGCGGGAAGTCCAATGCGGTGAAGATCACCACGGGGGACCGGGTCGAGGTCGTCACGGACGCGGCCGCGCACCAGCTCACGTACTACAGGAACGGCCAGCAGATCGAGCAGATCCCGGTCACCACCGGCAAGGCCGGCTACGAGACCCGCAACGGTGTCAAGGTCGTACTGGAGAAGCAGTACTTCGTACGGATGCGCGGCACCACCGTCGGCATCGCCGAGGGCACCTCGGACTCCTACGACCTGCCCGTCTACTACGCCACGCGGGTCACCTGGTCCGGCGAGTACGTCCATGCCGCCCCCTGGTCCGTCGGCTCCCAGGGCTATGCGAACGTCAGCCACGGCTGCACCGGTATGAGCACGGCCAATGCCGAGTGGTTCTACGACAACATCCGTGAGGGCGACATCGTCAAGGTCGTCAACTCCTACGGTGACGAGATGGAGCCCTTCGGCAACGGCTTCGGCGACTGGAACGTCGACTGGGCGAAATGGCGGACGGGCAGCGCCCTCTTCAACGGCAGACCGGACGGCCCGGCACCGGGCGATGCGGTGCGCCTACGGCCGACAGCCGTGTGAGCGCCCTGATGGGGCGCGGGGAACGGCGCGGCCGGCCACGGACCGGCAGCCGCGCACGAACCCCGGGCCCCGGGCTGCTAGGCGCCCACCAGGCGCTTGCGGCGCAGCAGAGAAGCCAGCGCGGAGGCGAACTCCACCGGATCCACCGGCAGGGTCACCGCGGCGTCCGCCCGGCTCCACGTGGCCAGCCACGCATCCTGGGGCCGGCCCATCAGCAGCAGCACCGGCGGGCAGTTGAACACCTCGTCCTTGATCTGCCGGCACACGCCCATGCCCCCCATCGGCACGGCCTCACCGTCCAGCACGCAGACGTCGATGCCCCCCTTGTCCAGCTCGCGCAGCACCGCGTCCGGTGTCGCGCACTCCACGAACTCGACAAGGGGGACGTCCGGAGCCGGCCGGCGCCCGGCGGCCAGCCGTACTTGCTCGCGGGTGTTGGAGTCGTCGCTGTAGACCAGCACCGTGGCGGTCGGCTGCATTGTTCCTCCGAGACGTCAGCGTCGTACGGACAGGACGGACAGGGCCGTTCGGGCGGATGTTACTCCCGTCGTCGTCCCCATGAACACCACGTCAACACCGGTGTGGTGGGTGGCAACACTCCGAACGGCACCCCCCGGAGTGAGCGCGAGATAAGCGACCGACATAATGTCGGTCGTGGCGACAGCAACGACAGTAGAAACCGGGCACGCGCACCCGTCGGTCAACCGGCCGAACCTCACCAGCGTCGGAACCATCATCTGGCTGAGTTCCGAGCTGATGTTCTTCGCGGCCCTCTTCGCGATGTACTTCACCCTCCGGTCGGTGACCGGACCGGTCCACTGGAAGGAGCAGGCGGAGGCACTCAACGTGCCCTTCTCCGCCACGAACACCACGATCCTGGTGCTCTCCTCCCTCACCTGCCAGCTCGGCGTGTTCGCCGCCGAGCGCGGCGACGTGAAGAAGCTCCGTGGCTGGTTCATCCTCACCTTCATCATGGGTGCGATCTTCATCGGCGGTCAGATCTACGAGTACACGGAGCTGGTGAAGAAGGACGGCATCTCGCTGTCCTCCGACCCGTACGGCTCGGTGTTCTACCTGACCACCGGCTTCCACGGCCTGCACGTGACGGGCGGTCTCATCGCCTTCCTGCTGGTCCTCGGCCGTACCTACATGGCCAGGAGGTTCACTCACGAGCAGGCGACCGCCGCCATCGTCGTGTCCTACTACTGGCACTTCGTCGATGTGGTCTGGATCGGCCTCTTCGCCACGATCTACCTGATCAAGTAGCCGGGACCGCTCCCGCACATCCAGAAGCACCGACGCAGAAGATCCTGACACCGGGGTAATCCGTGAAAAAGCTCTCCGCACGACGACGCCATCCGCTGGCGGCGGTCGTCGTCCTACTCCTCGCGCTGGCGGCCACTGGGGGGCTGTACGCCGCGTTCGCGCCCGCGGGCAAGGCGCAGGCCGATGACACCTCCCAGTCCCTGACCATCAAGGAGGGCAAGAAGCTCTACGAGGTCGGCTGCGCCAGCTGCCACGGCACCGGTGGCCAGGGCTCCTCCGACGGCCCGAGCCTGGTCGGCGTGGGCGCCGCCGCGGTCGACTTCCAGGTGGGCACCGGCCGTATGCCGGCCTCCACCTCCCAGATGGCCCAGATCCCGAGCAAGAAGGTCGTCTACACGCAGGCCCAGATCGACCAGCTCGCCGCGTACATCGCGTCGCTGGGCGCCGGCCCGAACGTGCCCACCAAGGAGCAGTACGGCCCGGACGGGGCGGACATCGCCAAGGGCGGCGAGCTGTTCCGCACCAACTGCGCGCAGTGCCACAACTTCACCGGCAAGGGCGGCGCCCTCACCAAGGGCAAGTACGCGCCGAGCCTTGAGGGTGTCGCTCCGAAGCACCTCTACGAGGCCATGCAGACGGGCCCGCAGAACATGCCGTCCTTCCCCGACACCACGCTGTCGGAGAAGAACAAGAAGGACATCATCGCGTACCTGAACGCGGTCAACGGCAGCAAGACGGAGAACCCGGGCGGTCTGGAGCTGGGCGGCCTCGGGCCGGTCAGTGAGGGCCTGTTCGCCTGGATCTTCGGCCTCGGCGCGCTGATCGCGGTCGCCGTCTGGGTCGCCGCTCGGACCGCAAAGGCCAAGAAGTCATGAGTAGCCAAGACATTCCAGAAGAGAACCTGCCCGCTGAGCAGGACCACACGCACGGCGCGGTAAGCGTCGCGGACGAGGAGAACCCGTTCGCGGACCCGGGGCTGCCGCCGCACGAGCACCGCATCCAGGACATCGACGAGCGGGCCGCCAAGCGGTCCGAGCGCGTGGTCGCCATGCTGTTCACGCTGTCGATGCTGGCCACCATCGGCTTCATCGTCGCGTACCTGGTGATCCCGAACGACAAGTCGATCTTCGTCTTCCCGATCGGGCACATCAGCGCGATGAACTTCGCGCTGGGTCTCACCCTGGGCGTGGCCCTGTTCTGCATCGGCGCGGGCGCGGTCCACTGGGCCCGCACCCTGATGTCCGACGTCGAGGTCGCCGACGACCGGCACCCGATCGAGGCCTCCCCCGAGGTCCGCGCGAAGGTCCACGCGGACTTCCGCGAGGGCGCCAAGGAGTCCGCGCTCGGCCGCCGCAAGCTGATCCGCAACACCATGTTCGGTGCGCTGGCCCTGGTGCCGCTCTCCGGTGTCATGCTGCTCGGCGGTCTCGGCCCCGCGCCCGGCACCAAGCTCCGCCACACCCTGTGGGCCAAGGGCAAGCGCCTGGTCAACATGAACACCAACCAGCCGCTGCGCCCCGAGGACGTCGCCGTCGGCTCGCTCACCTTCGCCATGCCCGACGGCCTGGAGGAGCACGACGAGAACTTCCAGGACGAGATCGCCAAGGCGGCCCTGATGATCGTCCGGCTGCAGCCGGGCAACATCAAGGACAAGCGCGAGCTCGACTGGTCGCACGAGGGCATCGTCGCGTTCTCGAAGATCTGCACCCACGTCGGCTGCCCGATCTCGCTGTACGAGCAGCAGACGCACCACGTGCTGTGCCCGTGCCACCAGTCCACCTTCGACCTCTCCGACGGTGCCCGAGTGATCTTCGGCCCCGCCGGTCACGCCCTGCCGCAGCTGCGGATCGGCGTGGACAGCGAGGGTTACCTCCAGGCGCTCGGCGACTTCGAGGAGCCCGTCGGTCCTGCATTCTGGGAGCGCGGATGAGTACTGCACCGAACGAAAATGGCGCGGGGGGCCGCTCCCGCGGGAAGGCACCGGCCGGCGAGCGGATCGCCGACTGGGCCGACGGCCGGCTCGGGATCTACTCCCTGGCCAAGGCCAACATGCGCAAGATCTTCCCCGACCACTGGTCGTTCATGTTGGGTGAGGTCTGCCTCTACAGCTTCATCATCATCATCCTGACGGGTGTGTACCTGACGCTGTTCTTCCACCCGTCGATGAACGAGGTGGAGTACCACGGCAGCTACATCCCGCTCCAGGGACAGCTGATGTCCGAGGCGTTCAACTCGACCCTGCACATCTCCTTCGACGTGCGCGGTGGTCTGCTCATCCGGCAGATCCACCACTGGGCCGCGCTGATCTTCCTCGCCGGCATGTTCGTGCACATGATGCGCGTGTTCTTCACCGGCGCGTTCCGCAAGCCGCGTGAGATCAACTGGCTGTTCGGCTTCCTGCTGTTCGTCCTCGGCATGTTCACCGGCTTCACCGGTTACTCGCTCCCGGACGACCTGCTCTCCGGCACCGGTGTCCGCTTCACCCAGGGCGCGATCCTGTCCGTGCCGATCGTCGGCACGTACATCTCGATGTTCCTGTTCGGCGGCGAGTTCCCCGGCCACGACTTCGTCGCCCGGTTCTACTCGGTCCACATCCTGCTGCTGCCGGGCATCATGCTCGGCCTCGTGGTCGGCCACCTGATCCTGGTCTTCTACCACAAGCACACGCAGTTCGCGGGCCCCGGGAAGAGCGAGAAGAACGTCGTCGGCATGCCGCTGCTGCCGGTCTACATGGCCAAGGCCGGAGGCTTCTTCTTCCTGGTCTTCGGTGCCATCGCGATCATCGCCGCGGTCGCTCAGATCAACCCGATCTGGGCCATGGGTCCCTACCGTCCGGACCAGGTGTCCACCGGCGCCCAGCCCGACTGGTACATGGGCTTCGCCGAGGGTCTGGTCCGCTACATGCCGGGCTGGGAGATCAACTTCTGGGGTCACACGCTCGTCCTGGGCGTGTTCATCCCGCTGGTGCTCTTCGGTCTCGTCCTGGCGGCGATCGCGGTCTACCCGTTCATCGAGTCCTGGGTCACCGGCGACAAGAGCGAGCACCACATCCTGGACCGCCCGCGCAACGCCCCGACCCGTACCGCGTTCGGTGTCGCCTGGGTGACCGTGTACATGATCGGCCTGGTGGGCGGTGGCAACGACCTCATCGCCACCCACTTCCACCTGTCGATCAACGCCGTGACCTGGTTCGTCCGGATCTTCTTCTTCGCCGGACCGGTCATCGCGTTCCTCGTCACCAAGCGGATCTGCCTGGGTCTGCAGCGCCGTGACCGCGACAAGGTGCTGCACGGCCGCGAGACCGGCATCATCAAGCGGCTGCCGCACGGTGAGTTCATCGAGGTGCACGAGCCGCTCAGCCAGGAGCAGCTGCACACCCTCACGGCCCACCACCAGTACGAGCCGGCCGCGGTCGGCCCGACGGTCGACGAGAACGGTGTCGAGCGCAAGGTGAAGGCGTCCGAGAAGCTGCGCGCGAAGCTCAGCAACGCCTACTACGGCGAGGACAACCAGATCCCGAAGCCCACCGTCGACGAGTACAAGGAGATCACGAGCGGCCACGGCCACCACTGATCCCCGCGTCGCCACGCCACACCAGAAGGGCCCCGTCCGGCTTACGGACGGGGCCCTTCGCCGTGTCCCGGGCTGGATAGGGTGGGGACCACATTGTTCTTTCGACACCCAGGAGCGGCTATGAACGCTGTGACCCCCGCTGGAGGCGACACCGCGGCGGGCCGTTCCTGGCCCACCCTGCTGAACGGCCTGCTCACCGGTCAGGACCTGTCCGCCGACGACACGGCCTGGGCGATGGACCTGATCATGCGCGGGGAGGCGACCGACGCCCAGATCGCCGGGTTCATGGTGGCGTTGCGGGCCAAGGGCGAGACGGTCCAGGAGATCAGCGGCCTCGTCCGCACCATGTACGAGCACGCCAACGTGATCGAGGTGCCGGGCCCGGCCGTCGACATCGTCGGCACCGGCGGCGACGGCGCCAAGACGGTGAACATCTCCACCATGTCCGCGATCGTGGTCGCGGGCACGGGCGCGAAGGTCGTGAAACACGGCAACCGGGCCGCGTCCTCCGCCTCCGGCTCCTCCGACGTCCTGGAGAAGCTCGGCATCAACCTGAACCTGACCCCGCAGCGGGTCGCCGAGGTCGCCGAGGAAGCCGGCATCACCATCTGCTTCGCGGTGCGCTTCCACCCGTCGCTGCGTCATGTCGCCCCGGCGCGCTCCCAGTTGGGCATCCGGACCACCTTCAACGTGCTCGGTCCGCTCACCAACCCGGCCAAGGTGCGCGCCCAGGCGGTCGGGGTCGCCGACCCGCGCATGGCGCCCATCGTCGCCGGTGTCCTCGCCGAACGCGGAAACTCCGCACTCGTCTTCCGGGGCGACGACGGCCTGGACGAGCTGACCGTCACCGACACCTCCCGGGTGTGGGTGGTCCGGGACGGCAAGGTCACGGAGCAGACCTTCGACCCGCGTGACGTCGGCATCGACCTCGTCCCCGTGGACGCCCTGCGCGGCGCCGACGCGTCCTACAACGCGGAGGTGGCCCGCCGACTCCTGGACGGCGAGCAGGGGGCCGTCCGGGACGCGGTGCTGCTGAACTCGGCGGCGGCACTGGTGGCCCTCGAACCGACGGACGCGCCGCTCGCCGAGCAGATCCGCGCGGGCATGACCCGGGCGGCGGAGTCGATCGACTCGGGCGCGGCGAAGCGCACGCTGGAACGCTGGGTGGCCGTCAGCAACGCCTAGGGGGTGTCGCGACACCCCATGGCCCCCGTCGAGGTGCGTCCCGCGATCCGGACACGGGTTGCGGGGCGCCGATCATTTCGCGTACGTTCCTGTACCAGGTCATGAGCGACAGTCATTCGGCCCCGGCCGGCTGTCCGGCAACCCTCCGTCCGTGGCGGGGTGCCCCGGGTGAAGACCAGGTCGTAGGCAGCGAGGTCTACGGCAAGCGCGGACCCCTCGCGAAACCAGGGGTCCTGGTCGTCGAGGAGCCTTCCGTGAGCAAGCGAATGCGATAGGGCCGCAGAGCCCCGCCTCCGCATCCCCTTTCACCTTCACCGCGCTCGAGCCGCCGTACCTGCGTGTGCTGCTCGCGCGGTGAATTCCACCTGCCTTCACGGGAGTTCCGCCATGTCCGTCTCCACCGCTGCCACCGACCAGTCCGTCTGCCGTGACATCTCGGCGGTGCTGCCCGTTCTGGGCAGGGATGTCACCGTCCCGCTCGTCACCGGTGGCGAAGTCACCTACGCCGCCCTCGACTACGCCGCCAGCGCCCCCGCCCTCCAGCGCGTCTGGGACGACGTCGCCGCCTACGCCCCCTACTACGGCAGCGTCCACCGCGGCGCCGGCTACCTCTCGCAGCTGTCCACCGACCTGTTCGAGAACGCGCGCCAGGCGGTCGCCGAGTTCCTCGGCTGCCGGCCGGCCGACCAGGTGATCTTCACCCGCTCGACCACCGACTCCCTCAACCTGCTGGCCCGCAGCCTCCCGGCCGACTGCCAGGTCTTCGTCTTCGAGACCGAGCACCACGCCTCCCTGCTGCCCTGGCAGGACGCGAAGGTCACCTGCCTCGACGCCCCGCGCACCCCGCAGCAGGCCGTGCGCACCCTGGAGCGGGCGCTCGCCGACCGCGACCCCTACGGGCCGGCCCTGGTCTGCGTCACCGGCGCCTCGAACGTCACCGGCGAGCTGTGGCCGGTGCGTGAACTGGCCGCCGCAGCACACGCCCACGGTGCCCGGATCGTCCTGGACGCCGCCCAGCTGGCCCCGCACCACCCCGTGGACATCCGTGACCTGGACGTCGACTGGGTCGCCTTCTCGGGGCACAAGCTGTACGCCCCCTTCGGCTCCGGTGTCCTGGCCGGCCGCGCCGACTGGCTGCAGGCTGCCGGGCCGTACCTCGCGGGCGGCGGCGCCAGCCGCAAGGTCACCCGGCGCCAGGACGGCGGCGTGGACGTGGAGTGGCACGACAGCGCGGCCCGGCACGAGGCCGGCTCCCCGAACGTCATCGGCGCCTACTCCATCGCGTCCGCCTGCAAGGCGCTCACCGAGGCCGGCTGGGACACCCTGGTCGCCCGCGAACAGCACCTGATCCGCACGGTCCGAGCGGGCCTCGCCGAGGTCCCCGAGGTGAAGGTCCTCTCCCTCTTCGGCGACGACGCCCCCCGCGTCGGCGTCCTCTCCTTCGTCGTGGAGGGCTGGAACAGCTCCCACTTCGCCGCCGCCCTCTCCGCCGAGTACGGCATCGGCGTCCGCGACGGCCTCTTCTGCGCCCACCCCCTGGTCCGCACCCTCCTGGGCACCGGTCCGCAGACCCAGGGCGAGTGCGGCGCCCCCGAGGCAGCCCCGGGCGAGAAGTCCCTCAACGCCATCCGGGTGAGCTTCGGTGCGGGCACTCCCGACGAGCACGTCGAGCGCTTCGTCAACGCCGTCAGGGAACTGGTCCGGGACGGCGCCAAGTGGCAGTACCGCACGGAGGAAGGCCGCTGCGTCCCGGCGGTGTGACCAGCGCCCCGAAGGGACGGGGGGTACGGCGCGGGAAACCACGACGGACCCGCGCCCGCCGTACCATCGCACCCGGCAGACGATCGGGCGACGTCCACAGGTCCGACGGCGCCCAATACACTCCCCCTGGCAGCAGCTAGACCGGGGGGATCACGGAGTGCAATCGCTGCGCGCAACCGACCCGCGCCACATCGGCCCGTACGACGTCACGCACAGACTCGGCGCCGGCGGTATGGGCGAGGTCTATCTCGCCCGTTCCCGCACCGGACTCCGGGTCGCGGTGAAGGTCGTACGGGCCGAGCACGCCGAGGACCGCACCTTCCGTGCCCGGTTCCGGCACGAGGTGCGGGCCGCGCAGACCGTCGGCGGTGCGGGCACCTACACCGCGCGGGTCGTGGACGCCGACACCGAGGCCGAACGCCCGTGGATGGCCTCGGAGTTCGTGTCCGGCCCGAATCTGCGGGACGCCGTCCTGGACCACGGGGCGCTGCCCGAGCCGGCGGTGCGGGTGCTGGCCGCCGCGCTCGGCGAGGCGCTGGGTGCCATCCATGCCAAGGGGCTGGTGCACCGCGATCTCAAGCCGTCCAACATCCTGCTCGGCCCGGACGGGCCGCGGGTCATCGACTTCGGGATCGTCCGGGCCCTGGAGGCCACCGCGCTGACCCGTACCGGCGCGGTCGTCGGCTCGGTCGGCTACGTCTCGCCGGAGCAGATCCGCAACGGCGGCCAGGTGGGCCCGCCGAGCGACGTCTTCTCCCTCGGAGCGGTTCTCGCCTACGCCTCGGCCGGCCGGGAGCCGTTCGGCGAGGGCCAGGACTCGGTCGTCCTCCTGCGCATCCTGACCCGCGACTTCGATCTGTCCGGCGTGCCGGACGGCGTACGCCCGCTGGTGACGGCTTGTCTGCGCGAGGACCCGCTGGAGCGTCCGGTGCCGCAGGAGGTGGTGGCGAGCGCCGGGTTCACCCCGGACACCCTGCGCGCCGGGCTCCACCCGGGCTGGTACGGCCCCACGACCGAGCCGGGCTCCGCACCCGCAGACCGCCCCAGCGGCGTGGAGTACTTCGCACCGGCGCCCGCCCTCGCGCCGGTGTCCGCCCTCGCGCCGGGGGCCGATCCCGCCCTTACCCCGGGGGCCGATCCCGCCCCTACCTCGGGGGCCGATCCCGCACTCACGCCGGGGTCCGATCCCGCACTCACGCCGGGGGCCGATCCCGCACTCACGCCGGGGTCCGATCCCGCACTCACGCCGGGGTCCGATCCCGCCCCCAGGTCCGACACTGCCCCCACCCCCACCCCCGCCTCCTCGGCCACCCCTTCTCCGGCGCCTGCCTCTTCCGCCACCCCCACCCCCACCCCAGCCTCCTCCACCGTCCCCGCCGTTCGCCGCCTCGGTGCCGTCGCCCCCGGTCGGCGCCGTCTGCTGCAGGCGCTCGCCGGTGGCGCCGTCGCCGTGGCCGGTGCGGGCGTGGGGGGCTGGCTGTGGCAGCGGGGGACCGGGACCGAGGGGATGACCGGCGATTACCGGCTGCCCGAGGAGTCGGCCCCGGGCATGGCGCAGACCCCGGCCGCCGGCAGGCCCGCCGTGCTGCGCTGGCAGTACGACCTGGGTGGCATCGGCGGTCTGGACGGCCCTTGTTGCGCGCTCTCCCCGGACGGTTCCGTCATCTACGCCGGCACCTCCGACGGCGTCCTGCACGCCGTCTCCCGGGACGGCTCCAAGCGCTGGAAGGTGCGGCTCGGCGACGACGTCTCGACCCCCGTGGCCACCGCGAACGGCGTGTACTGCGTGGTCGGCTTCCATGCCGAGCAGGCGCGCCGGCTCACCGCGGTCAGTCCGTCCGGCAGCCCGCGGTGGACCCGCACCCTCGGCGACGAGGGCTACGCCGTTCCGGTGCTGCTCGGTGCCGACGTACTGGTCTCGGTCGGCGGCACGGACGCGGGCGGGCTGCGCTGCTACACCTCCGACGGCAGCACCAAGTGGACCGCCAAGACCCCGGCCGGCCCCACCGGCACACCCCTCGTCTCGGGCGGTGTGATCTACACGGGCAGCTACGGCGACGCGCTGCTGGCGCTGGACGCGCGGGACGGCTCGCGGAAGTGGCAGGTGGCCGCCGGCACCGACGTACGTGCCGTCGCCCTTGCGGGCAGCACCCTGCTCGCCGACACCGCCGGCATCCGTCAGGGCTTCCGGGTCACGGACGGGCGGCGGCTGTGGCGCAGGGAGGCGTACGCCGCGGCGATGACCGCGGGTGACCGGACGAGGGCCGTCGGCACGGACTCGAACAGCGTGTATGCCGTCCGGGCGGCCGACGGCTCGGTGGCGTGGACGTGCACAGTCGACGACGAGCAGGCCGATCCGTACGCGGTGACGGCCGGCGACACCGTGTACGCGCGAGCCGGTGACCGGGTCTGGGCGCTGGACCTGAACGGCGAGAAGCGCTGGGACGCGGCCCTCGGCCACGCCGCCCGCGACGACCAGCACACCCCGGTCGTGCGCGGCGGCCGGCTCTACGTCCCTTCGGGCACCGGCATCGCCGCGGTGGACCTGAACACCTAGCCCGCCCCGCTGACGCCTGGCCTGCCCCCTGAACGCTTGGCCTGCCCTGCTGGACGCCTAGTCCGCCTCGCTGAATGCTTGGCCTGCCCTGCTGGACGCCTGGCTCGCCCCGCTGAATGCTTGGTCCGCCCGGTCGCCAGGGCCTAGTTGTCGAGGCCGATCGCGAACGCGGCCTCCAGGTCGTGCTGGGAGTAGGTGCGGAAGGCGACGTGCGTGTCGGTGGCCTCCACTCCGGGGATCTTGCTGATCCGGCCCGGGATGACATCGGCGAGGTCGTCGTGCCGGCGGACCCGCACCATGGCGATCAGGTCGTAGGTGCCGGTGACCGAGAAGACCTCGCTGACGCTGTCCAGCGCGGCGATCTGCTCCGCGATCTCGGGGATCCGGTCCACGCTGGTCTTGATCAGAACGATCGCGGTGATCACGGCTGTTTCTCTCCCTCGGTGACCGGAGCTGGGGCGGCCTTCACTCTAGCTCGCCCGTCGCCCACCACCGCCCTTCCAAGGCCGCCCTACGGGCCCTTCCCTTCCCCGTCGCCCCCCACCGCCCTTCCAAGGCCGCCCTACGGGCCCTTCCCTTCCCCGTCGCCCACCACCGCCCTTCCAAGGCCGCCCTACGGGCCCTTCCCTTCCCCTCGCCCACCACCGCCGTGCCGGGGCCGCCCTGTGCGCCCTTCTTCTTCCGGTACCGCATCCACGCGTAGACGAAGCCGAGCCCGAATCCCACCAGGTGCGCGAGATAGGCCACCCCGGGGCCGTCGGAGACCCGGCCCGCGGCCAGCCACTGGAGTGCTGCCCAGAACGGCAGGACCACCCAGGCGGGGAAGCGCAGCGGCAGGAAGAACAGGAACGGCAGAAGACTTGTCACCCGGGCGTGGGGAAAGAGGTAGAGGAAGGCCCCGAGGACGGCCGAGATCGCCCCGGAGGCGCCGACCAGCGACTGCTCGGAGGCGGCGTTGGCCGCCGCGTAGCCCAGCAGGGCGAGGTAGCCGCAGCCGACGTAGAACAGGGTGAACTCCACCCGGCCCATCCGTTCCTCGGTCATCGCCCCGAAGACGAAGAGGAAGAGCATGTTGCCGAGCAGATGCACCCAGCTGCCGTGCACGAACAGTGCGGTGGCCGGGGTGAGCGCGGCCTGGGCCGGCGCGTCGAACAGCTCGGCCGGGATCACGCCCCATCGCCGGAAGTACGCCCGCTGCGCGGCGAGCAGTGCGTCCCCCGAGCCGTACCCGGGGACGAGTCCGGAGGCCGGACCGAGGAGGAAGAGCAGACAGCACAGGACGATGAGGCCGTACGTCACCGGTGCCGGGGTGCCCCGGGCCGCTCTGAGTGTCCGGCCTGCCGCGGTGCTCCAGGTGCTGATCATGACTACAGAGCATGACGTAACGGGACGCAAGCTGACAGACCGCCTCGCCGCCGCAGACGGGCGGGCGGCGAGGACCCGCCAGGCCGTAGGGTTACGAGCCACACGCGTCGAGTAGCGGCGCGGACGCACACGACGTATACGACAAGGAAGCGGACGGTCACGATGACGGTTCCCCTGCCGACGGCCACGACACGTTGGCGCTGCACCCTCTGCGGCAACCTCACCCGGTTCGACGTGACCCGCTCGTCGAAGGTCGTCGAGTACGTCCACCTCGATCTGGCCGGTGAGCCGACGGTGGAGGAGCGCGAGGTGGTCAGTGAGACCATCGAGTCGGTGCGCTGTCGCTGGTGCAATGCGGTGGACCAGGTGGAACTCGTGGACAGGCCGGGCAGCGGCTCCTGAGCGGAGTGCTCCCGGAGAGGCATTTTTCGGTATTGGGGTGTGACGGATGGTGGAGACCGCAGGCGGGGGGCCGGGCGACGGCACCGCTGAGGTGCTTGACCGTCCGCTGCCCGACGGCGTGCGCCGGCGGGTCGTGCAGATCGTCTCGGACGGCTTCGGCGGCCTGACCGTGGCGGAACTGCCCGCCCAGCTGAGGCAGTACGCCCGGTTCGCCCCCAATCGCCGGGCGAAGTTCGCCGGGAACGCCATGGCGGCGGCGCTGGAGACCGATCCCCTGTTCCGGCAGCGGATCGGGGAGAAGTTCAGAGAGGCGCAACCGGAACTCGCCGGTGCCCTGGACTCCGGCTCCCCGCCCCCGGCCGCGGACCCGCTCGACGTGGCGGCCGCGGCCTACGTACTGCGTCCGGCGGGCTGGGTGAAGCTGGTCACCGCGGCCGGCGAGGAGGCTCAGCGCGCGGACGCCGAGCGGGCCGACGAGGAGAGCCGGGCCGAGCTGGAGCGGCTGCGCGCCGAGCTGGCCCAGGCCCGTGACCACACCCGCGCCGAGACCGAACGGCTGCGCACCGAGCTGGAGTCGGCGAAGAAGGAAGCGGAATCGCTGCACCGCAAGCTGCGCGCCGCGCTCAGCGACGTGAAGCGGGGCGAGGCCGCGCTGCGCAGGATGCAGGGCGACATCGACGCCGCGCGGGCCGAGGCGCAGGCGCAGGTGTCGGCCGCGGAGAGCGAGTCGCGCCGGCTGAAGTCCCGCCTGGGCGAGGCCGAGGCCGCCCTGGAGGCCACCCGCCGGGCGGCCCGGGAAGGGCGCAGCGTGGAGGACATGCGCGTGCGGCTGCTGCTCGACACCCTGCTGGACGCGACCCAGGGGCTGCGGCGCGAACTCGCCCTGCCTCCGGTGTCGGTGCGCCCGGCCGAGACCGTGGATGCGGTCGAACCGGGACGAATGACCCCGAAGGACATTGCGACACGTGCCCTGTCCGAGCATGATCCGGCAATTCTCGACCAGCTTCTCGCACTGCCGCAGGCGCATCTGGTCGTCGACGGCTACAACGTGACCAAGACCGGCTATCCGCAGATGCCGTTGGAGAAGCAGCGGCTCAGACTGCTGGGCCAGCTCTCGGCGCTCGCCGCGCAGACCGGGGCCGAGGTGACCTGTGTCTTCGACGGCGCCGAACTGGCCGCGCCGGTGCTGCTCGCGCCGCCGCGCGGGGTTCGGGTGCTGTTCTCCAAGCCGGGCGTCACGGCCGACGAGCTGATCCGCCAACTGGTGCGAGCGGAGCCGCCGGGCCGTCCGGTCATCGTCGCCTCCACCGACCGCGAGGTGGCCGACGGGGTCGCCAAGGCTGGTGCCCGACCCGTGGCCTCTGCGGTGCTTCTGAAGCGACTGTCCTGAACGTCCAATCGACAGGGCTGATGCCCGAATTGGCCGTATCGTCACGCAACGTAGTGTCAATCGACTCTCACTGCATGTGAGTTGCGTGCAAAGAATGCATTGCGGGGCGGGATTTTTTGGTGTGAGGATTTGAACTGATCACAGCTGGGTCACTAGGGTCTGGGCTCGAACCTCCGAGCGGGTGATCACTCACAAGAAGGAGTTCGTCCTCCGTGGCGTCCCACCGTCGACCCAAGCAGCCGAGCCGCACGCGCGTGACCGTGCTCACCACCGCTGCCGCAGCTGCCGTCGCGCTCAGCGCCAACGCCGCCAACGCCGCACCGAGCGAGAAGCTCGGCAAGGACGAGGTCAAGGCAAAGGTCGACAAGCTCTACGAGCAGGCCGAGCAGGCGACCGAGAAGTACAACGGCGCCAAGGAGAAGCAGCAGAAGCTGCAGAAGGAAATCTCCACCATCCAGGACGACGTCGCCCGCGGCCAGGAGGAGCTCAACAAGCTGCGTGACGGCCTGGGTTCGCTGGCCACCGCGCAGTACCGCTCCGGCGGCATCGATTCCTCGGTCCAGCTGTTCCTGTCCTCCGATCCGGACGACTTCCTCGACAAGGCGTCCACGCTGGACCAGTTGAGCAGCCAGCAGGTCGACGCGCTGAAGAAGATTCAGGACAAACAGCGCGAACTCGCCCAGGAGCGGGCCGAGGCCACCGAGAAGCTCAAGGACCTCTCGGCCACCCGCACCGAACTGGGCAACAAGAAGAAGGAAGTCCAGGGCAAGCTCGCCGAGGCGCAGCGGCTCCTGAACACCCTCACCGCCAAGGAGAAGGCGGAACTGGCCGCCAAGCAGCAGCGGGCCGACCGCTCCTCCAGCGACCGGGTGGACCTCGGCGACGCCCCGCCCGCCTCCGGACGCGCCCAGGCTGCCTTCGCCGCCGCCCAGAGCAAGATCGGATCGCCGTACGTCTACGGCGCCTCCGGCCCCTCCTCCTTCGACTGCTCGGGCCTGACCTCCTGGGCCTACGGCCAGGCCGGCGTCTCCATCCCGCGCACCTCCGAGGCACAGGCGAACTACGGCACCCGGATCGGCATGAGCGACCTGAAGGTCGGCGACCTGGTCTTCTTTTACGGCGACCTGCACCACGTCGGCCTGTACGCGGGCAACGGCCAGGTGCTGCACGCCCCGCACACCGGTGCCGTCGTCCGCTACGAGGCGATCGGCAACATGCCGTTCCAGTTCGGCGTCCGGGTCTGACCCCCGGTCGGCCGGACACGCCGGCGCCCGAACGGGCGAATCCCGGCAACCGGAACTGACCCCACGCCCCGTCCGTGACCTGCGTCTCGGGCGGGGTGTCACTCTGCGTTGACGCCTCGGTCTTTGGCCGCGGCCCCTCCGCACGGCTACTGTCTGCCGCGTTTCCCCGGCGCCGGGGCCTCCCCGTCCTCAGGCGCCCGGGAGACCGTCTCTGTCCGTCAGCAGAAGGACTGCCGTGGGGTCCCATCGCCGCCTTGCACCTTCCGGATTCGACCGGGGCGCCACCGCCCTGTGCGTGCTGTCGGTCGCGGCCGCCGCGCTCGGCACCGTACCGGCGCAGGCCGCGCCGGGCACCGGCACCCGCGCCGAGGTGGACCGTCTGTACGAAGAGGCCGAGAAGGCCACCCAGGCCTACGACAAGGCCGACGAGCGCGCCGGGGTGCTGCGCCGCGAGGTCAGGGACGCGCAGGACCACATCGCCCGGCAGCAGCAGCGCATCAACACCCTGCGGGAGAGGCTGGGTTCGCTGGCCGGCGCCCAGTACCGGGCCGGCGGCATCGATCCGGCCGTCGCCCTGCTCTTCTCCGACGACCCCGGCGACTACCTGGACAAGGCCGCCACCCTCGACCGCATCGGCACCCGGCAGGCCGGACAGCTCAGGGAACTGCAGTCCGCGATGCGCGAACTGGCCCAGGAGCGCGCGGCGGCGACCGGTAAGCTCGCGGAGCTCGAACGCAGCCGCAAGGCCGTGGCCGCCCACAAGCGGACCGTGGAACGGAAGCTCGCCCGCGCCCGGCAGCTGATCAACGCCCTGCCCGACGGCGAACGCGCCGCCTACGACCGGGCCTCCCGGGGCAGCCGCGGCGACCTGCCCGAGCCGGGCGGCGCCGTCGCCGCCGACGGCCGCGCCGCCGCGGCCCTGGCGGCCGTCCGCTCCGCCCTCGGCCGCCCGTACGTGTGGGGGGCCAACGGCCCCTCCGGGTTCGACTGTTCCGGCCTGATGCAGTGGTCGTACGCGCAGGCCGGCATCCATCTGCCGCGCACCTCGCAGGAGCAGCGCCTCGCCGGCCGGCAGGTCCCGCTCTCCCAGGCCCGCCCGGGCGACCTGGTCGTCTACCGCTCGGACGCCAGCCATGTGGCGATGTACGCCGGCAACGGGCAGGTCATCCACGCGCCCTATCCGGGTGCCCCGGTGCGCTACGACCCGGTCGGGATGATGCCGGTCTCCTCGGTGACCCGGCCCTGACGGCGCTGAGCGCCGTACGATCGGGAAGTGGCTGGTCGCAGACGGGCGTGGGGCATCGGGGCCGTAGGGCTCAGTCTGCTGCTGCCCCTCGCCGGATGCGGCGGGGGGACGGCCGACGACCCGGCCCGGGCGGAGGTGCAGCAGGTGCTCGACCGGCGCTCGGCGGCCCTGCTCGGCCACGACGAGACGGCGTACGCCGCGACGGGCGCCCGCACGGAGTACGTCCGGCTGCGCGCCCTGCCGCTGGCCTCCTGGAGCTACCAGGTCACCGCTCTGCACCGCACCGCCTCCGGTGCCACCGCCGACGCCGACCTGCACTACCGCGTCGCCGGGTACGACAAGGCCCCCGTCGACGCGCGCCGCACCCTCACCCTGGGCCGCCGCGCCGGCGGCGGGTGGTACGTCACCGCCGACGAGCCCGCCGAGAAGGCCGGGCAGCAGCTGTGGGACCAGGGCACGGTGACCGCCGTGAAGGGCGCGCACAGCCTGGTGCTGGGCACCGGCTCGTCCGCCGGGGGCCTGCAGATGTACGCCGGGCTGGCCGATCACGCGGTACCGGCCGTCTCCGGGGCGTGGGGCACGGACTGGACCCGCCGGGTCGTCGTCCTCGTGCCGCGGTCCCTGGCCGGCATGGCGGCCCTGCTCGGCTCGCCCGCCGCCAACTACCAGGGCATCGCCGCCGTCACCACGGGCGAGGCGAGCGAGGCGAAGGGCCGGGCGAAGCCCGCGGGAGCCCCGGGCCGGGCACCGGCGGACCGGGTGGTGGTCAACCCGGAGGCCTACGCCGAGCTGGGCGACCTCGGCAAGCAGGTCGTCCTCACCCATGAGACGACCCATGTCGCCACCCGGGCCCACACGACCGCCGCCACCCCCCTGTGGCTCTCCGAGGGCTACGCCGACTGGATCGGCTACCTCGACACCGGCCGCAGTCCGGCCGACATCGCCCCGGAACTCGCCCGTGCCGTCCGCGACGGCGAGGTGCCCGATGCCCTCCCCGCCGACGAGGACTTCGCCTTCACCACCGAAGCCACGAAGCTGGCCCGCGCCTACGAGACCGGCTGGCTCGCCTGCCGGATGATCGCCGACCGGTGGGGCCCGGGCCGCCTCGCCGCCTTCTACCGCGCGGTCGGCGCCCACGCCGACCGCGCCGGCGCGGTCGACGATGCCCTGCGCACCGTGCTGGGCACGACCCCGCAGGAGTTCACCGCGGGCTGGCGCGACTACCTCACGAAGCAGCTCGGCTGAGCACCCCGACGGCCTCCCGCAGCCCTTCGCCTACAAGGTCATGTACAAGTCGTATACCTCGCCACCATGGCCTTCCACGCGGTGCGGCAGGCCGCCGCCATCCACACCGTGCACACCAGGGGCGACGGCGAGGGCGCCCGCCGGGACACCGGCCGGCAGACGGTGTGTGCGGCCTCGGCCTGCCCGGCGTCTGCCTGGCGCCGGCGCTCGCGACGGCCGTCCGGTGCGCGGCCGTGGCGGCGTCGCCGCGGCGGGCCGGACGTCAGGAGGAGACCGGTGTCTCCGTGGCGCGGGCGGGCTGAGGGGGGAAGGGGGCGGTGCGGGCCGGGGGGACCGTGGACTGCCAGAGGCGGTGGGCCGCGACCAGGGTCGCCGTCACCAGCAGGCCGTTGCGCAGGGCCAGCAGGGTGATGCCGTACCAGTCGCTCAGCACCACGTGCGAGAAGCCGAGCGGGAACTCCAGGACCGTCATGAAGGACGCGAGGAGGACCAGCACGGCGGGTGCCGTCATGCGGCCGGCTGCGTGGGTGAGGCAGACGGCGGCCAGGCCGACCAGCCACACCAGGTACTGCGGGCTGATCACCCTGCTGGTCACCGTGAACAGCAGCACCGCCGTGAGGGCCGCGTCCGCGACGGTGTGCGGGGCGAAGCGGCTCGCGCGCAGCCGCCACAGCAGCAGCCAGGCGAACGCGATCCCGGTCAGCGCCAGCGCGGCCGTGCTGACCTGGTCCACGTACGGGCCGATGAACTCGATCGACCCGTAGTTCAGCAGCACCTGCCCGTGCCATCCGAAGTGCCGGGCCACATGGAAGACCAGGCCGCCCACCGACTCCACCTCGGTGCCGCGGTCCCGCTGGAAGGTCAGGAAGGCGAAGGCGCCCGGCATGGACACCGTGAACAGGGCCGCGAGGCCGGCCGCGGTCACTGCCGCCGACGCCCAGGCCCGCCGCCGCACGGCACCGACCAGCAGCAGCGCCGGCCACACCTTGAGCAGCGCCCCGAACGCGGTCAGCGCGCCCATCACCCGCGGGTGCCGGGCCCCGGCGAGCAGCGCGCCGACGGCCACCGCGGTCACCGTCACGTCGTAGCGGGCGTACACCGTCGGCCCGAGCAGCGGCACGCCCGCCACCCAGACCCACGCCCCGCGCCGGGACCGCCCGGCGTGCCGGCCCGCGGACAGCAGCAGGGCCAGCACGACCGCGTCGGCCAGGCAGGCCAGCACGAAGAAGGCGTGCGTGTACGACAGGAAGGGCAGGACGGCGGGGGAGAGGATCGGGAGGGCGGCCGCCGGCGGGTACTGCCAGGTCACGTCGTCCAGCGGAAACGTTCCGTGCCGCAGGACCTCGTACCAGCCGCGGTAGATCACCGACACGTCCGACGTGACGTCCGGGCCCGGGAAGGTGTACACGCGGAACACGAACAGCAGCAGCGCCACGCGGGTGACGCCCCAGGTCGCGAGCAGCCATGCCGGGGACCGCCGGGCGGCCTTCGTCTCCACGTGATCCCCTGTCGTCCGGTTCATGGCGATTTCTGCGCCGTTCGATTCCGCTTCGAGCGTCCATGATGTCCTGCACAGCCGTGCGCATGCCACAGACTCGGCCGCTCCCGGCCGCGGACGGCCCATTCGGTAGGGTCGGCGGCGATGCACAAGACCCTGATCGTCACCAACGACTTTCCGCCCCGGCCGGGCGGCATCCAGGCCTTCCTGCACAACATGGCCCTCCGGCTGGACCCCGGGCGGCTCGTCGTCTACGCCTCCACCTGGAAGCGCGGCCGGGAGGGCGCCGCGGCCACCGCCGCCTTCGACGCCGAGCAGCCCTTCACCGTCGTACGCGACCGTACGACCATGCTGCTGCCCACCCCGCAGGCGACCCGGCGCGCGGTCGGGCTGCTGCGTGAGCACGGCTGCACCTCGGTGTGGTTCGGTGCGGCCGCCCCCCTCGGGCTCATGGCGCCCGCGCTGCGCAAGGCCGGCGCCGAGCGGCTGGTGGCGACCACCCACGGGCACGAGGCCGGCTGGGCCCAGCTGCCCGCCGCCCGGCAGCTGCTGCGCCGGATCGGGGAGTCCACGGACACGATCACCTACCTCGGCGAGTACACCCGCTCCCGGATAGCGACCGCGCTCACCGCGGAGGCGGCCGGGCGGATGGTGCAGCTGCCGCCCGGGGTCGACGAGAAGACCTTCCACCCCGCCTCCGGCGGCGACGAGGTCCGGGCGCGGCTCGGCCTGACCGACCGGCCGGTGGTGGTCTGCGTCTCCCGCCTGGTGCCGCGCAAGGGCCAGGACACCCTCATCCGGGCCATGCCCCGGATCCTCGCCGCCGAGCCGGACGCCGTCCTGCTCGTCGTCGGCGGCGGCCCCTACGAACAGGACCTGCGCCGGCTGGCCCGCGAGACGGGCGTCGGGTCCGCCGTCCGCTTCACCGGCGCCGTGCCCTGGTCCGAGCTGCCCGCGCACTACGGTGCCGGGGACGTCTTCGCGATGCCCTGCCGCACCCGCCGCGGCGGCCTGGACGTCGAGGGCCTCGGCATCGTCTACCTGGAGGCCTCGGCCACCGGCCTGCCGGTCGTCGCCGGCGACTCGGGAGGGGCCCCGGACGCGGTCCTGGAGGGCGAGACCGGCTGGGTCGTCCAGGGCGGCTCGGCGGAGCAGACCGCCGAGCGGATCGTCACCCTCCTCGGCGACCCCGGACTGCGCCGCCGTATGGGCGAGCGGGGCCGGCAGTGGGTCGAGGAGAAGTGGCGCTGGGACCTGCTGGCGCAGAAGTTGAAAGCTCTGCTGTAAAACGCACCGCGAGTCTAGGCGGAACGGGAAAATCCGCACATGCTGCGCGCATGACAGCAAAACTGATGCAACGTCAGCTGACGAGACGTCACATACTCGGTATGGCCGCGCTCCAAGCGGCGGCCACCCTCGGCTTCACCCGCGTCGGCCTCCAGTCCGCCCGCGCCGCCGAACCCGACGCCACCGACAACTCCCCGGCGATCGTGATCGGTTCCGGCTACGGCGGTGCGGTCGCCGCCCTCCGCCTCGGCCAGGCCGGTGTCCGCACCCTCGTCCTGGAGATGGGGCGCCTCTGGAACACCGCCGGCCCCGACGGCACGGTGTTCTGCTCCACCAGCGCCCCCGACCAGCGCTCCATGTGGTTCCGCAACCGCACCGAGGCCCCGCTCGCCACCTTCCTCTGGCTGGACGTGGTCAACAAGGCCATCGGCCCCTACCCGGGCGTCCTGGACCGCGTGCACTACGACCACATGTCCGTGTACGTCGGCCGGGGCGTCGGCGGTGGCTCCCTGGTCAACGGCGGCATGGCGGTCACCCCGCCGAGGGCCTACTTCACCGAGCAGTTCCCGGCGGTGGACGCCGACGAGATGTACGGCACCTACTTCCCGCGCGCCCGTGCCATGCTCGGCGTCAACACCATCGACCCGGCCTGGTTCGAGGCCACCGAGTGGTACAAGTTCACCCGGACCTCCCGCAGGGCCGCCGCCGCTGCCGGCCTCAGGACCACCTTCGTGCCCAACGTCTACGACTTCGGGTACATGCAGCGCGAGGCCGCCGGCACCGCCACGAGGTCGGCGCTCGCCGGGGAGGTCATCTACGGCAACAACCACGGCAAACGCAGCCTGGACAAGACCTATCTGGCAGCGGCCCTCGGCACCGGCAACGTCACCGTCCACACCCTGGAGAAGGTCAGATCGGTCGGCCGCGCGAGCGACGGCACGTACGTCCTGACCGTGGACCGGATCGACGACACGGGCAAGGTCGTCGGGACCAGGCAGTACGGCTGCACCTACCTGTTCCTCGGCGGCGGCAGCATCGGCACCACCGAACTCCTCGTCCGCGCCCGGGACACCGGCACCCTGCCCGACCTGGACTCCGCGGTGGGCGCGGGCTGGGGCCCGAACGGCAACACCATGCTCGGGCGCGCCAACCACGTGTGGGACACCGTCGGCGCCAACCAGGCCACCATGCCCGTCATGGGCATCGACGACTGGGCCAACCCCGACAACCCGGTCTTCGCGGAGATCGCCCCGCTGCCCATGGGCTTCGAGCACTGGATCAGCCTGTATCTCGCGATCACCAAGAACCCCGAGCGGGCGTCGTTCTCGTACGACACCATGTCCGGCACCGTGAAACTCGGCTGGACCGCCGCCCAGAGCGCCGTCTCCGCGGGCATGGCCAAGAAGCTGTTCGACCGGATCAACCGGGCCAACGCCACGATCTACCGCTACGACCTGTTCGGCTCGACCAGCAAGATCTTCGCCGACGACTTCACCTACCACCCGCTGGGCGGCTGTGTGCTGGGCCGGGCGACCGACGGCTACGGCCGGGTGAAGGGGTACCCGCGGCTGTACGTCACCGACGGCTCGCTCGTGCCCGGGTCGATCGGCGTGAACCCCTTCGTCACCATCACCGCGCTCGCAGAACGCCTCATGGCGCGGGTCCTCGCCGAGGACACCGCGCCATGAGACGACTCCCGGATCACTTGGCGTAGATCGCCTCGATCTCGTCCGCGTAGTCCTTCGCCACCACGTTCCGCTTGAGCTTCAGCGACGGAGTGAGGTGGCCCGACTCCTCGCTGAACTGGGAGGACAGAATGCGGAACTTCCGCACCGATTCCGCCTTCGACACCGCGGCGTTGCCGTCGTCGACCGCCGCCTGGACCGCCGCGTGCAGATCCGGGTCCTCGCGCAGCGACGCCGCGGTGGAGCCCGCGGGCTTGCCGTGGTCGGCGGCCCAGCGGCCCAGGAACTCCTCGTCCACGGTGACCAGCGCGCCCACGAACGGCCGCCCGTCGCCCACCACCATGCACTCCGCGACCAGCGCGTGCGCCCGGATCCGGTCCTCGATCACCGCCGGGGCGACGTTCTTGCCGCCCGCCGTGACGATGATCTCCTTCTTCCGGCCGGTGATCTGCAGATAGCCGTCCTCGTCGAGGGTGCCGATGTCACCGGTGTGGAACCAGCCGTCGGCCAGCGCCTCCGCGGTCGCCCCCGGGTTGTTCCAGTACTCCTTGAACAGGTGCTCGCCGTGCAGCAGCACCTCGCCGTCGTCCGCGATCCGCACCACCGAGCCGGGCAGCGGCTGTCCGACCGTGCCGATCTTCTGCCGGTCCCACGGGTTGAACGCGGTCGCCGCGCAGGACTCGGTCAGGCCGTAGCCCTCCAGCACCGTGAAGCCGATGCCGCGGAAGAAGTGCCCGAGCCGCTCGCCCAGCGGGGCACCACCGGAGATGGCGTACTCACCCCGCCCGCCGAGGACGGCGCGCAGCTTGCCGTAGACCAGCTTGTCGAACACCTTGTGCTTGATCTTCAGGCCCATCGACGGGCCCGACGGGCTGTCCAGCGCCTTGCTGTAGGCGATCGCGGTGTCCGCCGCCTTGTCGAAGATCGCGCCCTTGCCGTCCGCCTGCGCCTTGGCCCGCGCCGAGTTGTAGACCTTCTCGAAGACCCGCGGGACGCCGAGGACGAGCGTCGGCCGGAACGCGGCCAGCTCGTCGGTGAGGTGCTTGATGTCCGGGACGCAGCCCAGCTTGATCGGCGCCATCATCGGGGCGATCTGCACGAGCCGCCCGAAGACGTGCGCGAGCGGCAGGAAGAGCAGCACCGAACACTCGCCGGTACGGAACAGCGGGCGCAGCCGCTCCACGATGTTGCCACACTCGGCGAAGAAGCTGCGGTGGGTGAGCACACAGCCCTTGGGGCGGCCGGTCGTGCCGCTCGTGTAGACGATGGTCGCCGGGTCGTCGGCCTTGGCGAGCGAGCTGCGCTCCTCGACCGTCTGGTCCGACACGTCCTGCCCGAGCCGGCCCAGCTCCTCCACGCCCCCGGCCTCGATCTGCCAGACGTGCTTCAGCGCGGGCAGCGAGTCCCGCACGGACTCCACGGCGGCCGCGTGGTTGTCCAGCTCCACGACGCAGGCGGTCGCGCCCGAGTCGGACAGGATCCACTGGACCTGCTCCGGCGAGCTGGTCTCGTACACCGGCACGGTGACCCCGCCCGCGCTCCAGATCGCGAAGTCCATGAGGGTCCACTCGTACCGGGTCCGGGACATCAGCCCCACCCGGTCGCCCGGCTGCACCCCGGCGGCGACGAGACCCTTGGCGGCGGTGTGCACCTCGGCCAGGAACTCCCGGGCGGTCACGTCCTGCCAGGCATGGCCCACCTTGCGGGCGATGACGGCGACGTCGGGATGCTGCGCGGCGTTTCTGCGGACGATGTCGGTCAGATTGCCGTCCGCAGGGACCTCGTACAAAGCCGGAAGGCTGAACTCGCGCAAGACTGCTGCTCCTCATAGGGCGCCGGCGCCACGACGTTGTGCGATGCGACGGTGCGGTCCAAGGCTCGGGCAAGTGCTCGGGAATTCACTTGTTGAAATCCTGAGCACGACTGGACTGCCCGGACGTTACCCGCCGGTATGGCGTCTACGACAGGGGGTCCCGGCGAGATGTTCGCTGCGTCACACACACGGGCGTTCCTTTGCGCACAGTAGTCCACGGCTGAACCGACCGGCCAGTAACCGCAGGCCGGACCGGCACTGTTCACCTGTACCGCACACGCCTACGCTTGATCACCATGGCATCCACACGCAGCGGCGACCGGCGGACCCGCGTCCATGTGGTCAGCGACGTGCACGGCAACGCCCGTGATCTGGCCCGGGCCGGCGAAGGTGCCGACGCCCTCGTCTGCCTCGGCGACCTCGTCCTCTTCCTCGACTACGCCGACCACTCCCGCGGCATCTTCCCGGACCTGTTCGGCAAGGAGAACGCGGACCGCATCGTCGAGCTGCGCACCGCCCGCCGGTTCGCCGAGGCCCGCGAGTTCGGCGCCCGGCTCTGGGCGGGCATCGGCACCGACCGGGCCGCGGCCATCGAGAAGGCCGTGCGCAAGCAGTACGCCGAGCTGTTCGCCGCGTTCCCCACGCCCACGTACGCCACCTACGGCAATGTCGACATGCCGCCCCTGTGGCGGGAGTACGCCCGGCCCGGCACCACGGTCCTGGACGGGCAGCGGGTGGAGATCGGCGGCCGGACCTTCGGCTTCGTCGGCGGCGGCCTGCGCACCCCCATGCGGACGCCGTACGAGATCAGCGACGAGGAGTACGCGGCGAAGATCGAGGCGGTCGGCGAGGTCGACGTGCTGTGCACGCACATCCCGCCGGAGGTGCCCGAACTGGTTTACGACACGGTCGCGCGCCGCTTCGAGCGGGGCAGCCGGGCCCTGCTGGACGCCATCCGCCGCACCCGACCGCGTTACGCGCTCTTCGGCCACGTCCACCAGCCGCTCGCGCACCGGATGCGGATCGGCGTGACCGAGTGCGTGAACGTGGGGCACTTCGCCGGCACCGGGAAGCCCTGGGCGCTCGAATGGTGAGGCCCGGGAGACGGGGTGAAGTCGGCAGGTCGGCGGCGCGGTAGCCTTCACGCTGCACACACGTGCGCAGCCCGGCGCACGCATACCTCTTCAATACGGCCCGCATCTGGAGGAGCCACGGCGATGGCGGAACACACCAGTTCGAGCATCACGATCGAGGCGGCTCCGGCCGACGTCATGGCGGTGATCGCCGACTTCGCGCGCTACCCGGACTGGACCGGCGAGGTGAAGGAGGCGGCGGTGCTGGCCGCCGACGAGCTGGGCCGCGCCGAGCAGGTCCGCCTCGTCATGGACGCCGGTGCCATCAAGGACGACCAGACCCTCGCGTACACCTGGACCGGCGAGCACGAGGTGTCCTGGACCCTGGTCAAGTCCCAGATGCTCCGCTCCCTGGACGGCTCGTACATCCTCAAGCCCACCGGTCCCGGCACCACGGAGGTCACCTACCTCCTCACGGTCGACGTCAAGATCCCCATGCTCGGCATGATCAAGCGCAAGGCGGAGAAGGTCATCATCGACCGGGCGCTGGCGGGCCTGAAGAAGAGGGTCGAGTCGGGCCGGTAGCCTCGCGCCGCTCCGGCGCCGGCCGGCAGACGGGTACGGGAGCGTCGGGGCGGACGGTGTCCACGCGCCGGAGCCGCACCTCACATGCCGCCCCGCGCCGCCGGCCACGTCTCCGTTACCGTTCACACTCATGCGCACCATCCTGATCACGGGTCCGGGCGGCAGCGGTCGTACGACCATCGCTGCCGCCACCGCACTGCGCGCCGCAGGCGAGGGCACCCGCACCCTGCTGCTCAGTGCCGACCGCACCGACACCCTCGGTGCCGCACTGGGCTGCGGGACAGGACCGGTACCGACGGAAGCCGCGGCGAACCTCAGCACCTGGCGCCCCGACGCCGTCGAACGCTTCCGCGAGGACCTCACCGCCTTCCAGAACCGCGCCGCGAACGTGCTCGACCTCCTCGGCGCGGCCCGCCTGGACGCCGAGGAGGTCACCCCGCTGCCCGGCGCCGAGGAGCTGTCCTTCCTGCGTGCGCTGCGGGACGCGGCCCTCTCCGAGCGCTACGAGCTCCTCGTCGTCGACCTCCCGCCCCTTGCGGGAGCCCTCGCCCTGCTCGGCCTGCCCGAGGAGCTGCGCCGCTATCTGCGCCGGCTGCTCCCGCCCGAGCGGCAGGCCGCCCGCGCCCTGCGCCCGGTGCTCGGCCGGCTGGCCGGCGTCCCCATGCCCGCCGACTGGCTGTACGAGACGGCGGCCCGCTGGGACGTCGAACTGGCCGCCGTGGAAGCCGTCCTCACCGACCGCGACACCGCCGTACGCCTGGTCGCCGAACCCGGCCCGGCCGGCGCCGCCGCCGTCCGCACCGCGTCCCTCGGCCTCGCCCTGCGAGGCCTGCGCACCGAGGCCCTGATCGCCAACCGGACCCTGCCCGAGACGGCCCCCGACAGCTGGCCGCCCTCGCTCCTCGCCCAGCAGCGCAAGGCGCTCGCCGACTGGCGGGAGTCGTACGACGTCCACCCCGTCCCGCACCTCGGCCGCGACCCGCACGGCCCGGACGACCTCGACGCCCTCGCCGTGCCCGCCGTCAACCCGGCGCCCACCCCGGTCGAGTGGCCCGTCACCGACCGGATCGCCGAGGACGGCGTGCTGGTCTGGCACCTCCCGCTGCCCGGCGCGATACGGGACGAGCTGGACCTGATCCGGCGCGGCGACGAACTCCTGATCACCGCGGGCCCGTTCCGGCGCATCGTCCCGCTGCCCTCCGCGCTGCGCCGCTGCACCGTCGCCGGCGCCGGACTGCGGGACGGTGAGCTGTGCATCCGGTTCGCCCCGGACCCCGGTCTGTGGCCCGCCGCCGGACGATGAACCGGTTCGCCCGTTCGGGTAACGTCGTAAAGGCGAACCGTAGTCAGGAGCCGCCATGAGCGAAGAGCGCCCCGCACCCGATCCGGTCGAGGACGAGCAGGCGCGGGCGACCGACGCCGACGCCTGGGCCACGGCCTGCGCCGAGGACCTCGCCGCCCAGCAGGCCCGCCGCCGTGCCGAGCACGGTGCGCCGCCGGGCTCGGCCGCCGAGGAACTGAAGAAGCTCGTGGACTCGGTGGCCGGGAAGCTCTCCGGCCTCCAGTCGCCGCTCCTCGGCGGCCTCGCCGGACCCGCCGCCCAGCAGATGGTGCGGCAGGTCGTCCAGCAGGCGAAGGCCGCCGTCGAGCCCGTCATAGACCGCAACCCCGATGTCTTCGACCATCTGGCCGCGGCCGGCAGCGAGCTGCTCGCCGCCTACCGCTCCGCCGTCCAGGCCCAGGAGCGCCGCTGGACCGCCCGCACGGCCGACCCGGCCGCAGACCGGCCGGACGACCGCCGTGACGGGGGCGAGGGCACCGGTCCGGGCGAGCGCATCGACCTGGACTGAAGCCCTTCCCCGGCAGGGCCTCGGGTACGGTTGGCCGTAGCGGGGCTCGACCGAAACTGAGGGATTCATGGGACTCACCATCGGCGTCGACATCGGCGGCACGAAGATCGCGGCCGGCGTGGTCGACGAGGAAGGCAACATCCTCTCGACCTTCAAGGTGCCGACCCCCACCACGCCCGAGGCCATCGTGGACGCCATCGCCTCGGCGGTGGAGGGCGCGCGTGCCGGGCACGAGATCGTCGGCGTGGGCATCGGTGCGGCCGGGTACGTCAACCGGCAGCGCTCCACGGTCTACTTCGCGCCCAACATCGACTGGCGCAACGAGCCGCTGAAGGAAGAGGTCGAGGCCCGCACCGGCCTCCCGGTCGTGGTCGAGAACGACGCCAACGCCGCCGCCTGGGGCGAGTACAAGTTCGGCGCCGGCAAGGGCCACCGCAACGTCATCTGCATCACTCTCGGCACCGGCCTCGGCGGCGGCATCATCATCGGCAACAAGCTGCGCCGCGGCCACTTCGGTGTGGCCGCCGAGTTCGGCCACATCCGGATGGTCCCGGACGGCCTGCTGTGCGGCTGCGGCTCGCAGGGCTGCTGGGAGCAGTACGCCTCCGGCCGCGCCCTGGTCCGCTACGCCAAGCAGCGGGCCAACGCCACCCCGGAGAACGCCGAGCTCCTGCTCGGCCTCGGCGACGGCACCCCCGACGGGATCGAGGGCAAGCACATCTCCATGGCCGCCCGCCAGGGCGACCCGGTCGCCGTCGACTCCTACCGCGAGCTGGCCCGCTGGGCCGGCGCCGGCCTCGCCGATCTGGCCTCCCTCTTCGACCCCTCCGCGTTCATCGTCGGCGGCGGCCTCTCCGACGAGGGCGAGCTGGTCCTCGACCCGATCCGCAAGTCCTACAAGCGCTGGCTGGTGGGCGGCAACTGGCGTCCGGTGGCCGACGTGATCGCCGCCCAGCTCGGCAACAAGGCGGGCATGGTCGGCGCGGCGGACCTGGCCCGCGAACCCGATCCGATCATGTGAAGGTCACTGCCTGAGCCGTGATGACGGCACCGGCCTCAGGGGCGCGGGGACCCGCGCGACCGCCACGACGAACCGGCGGTCGCCCACGGACCTCGCGCCCCGCGTCATGCGGCGCCCCGGCTCCGGCGCGGCGTAGATTGACGGCATGGCAACCCCCCTGCTCCCCAACTCCCGTACGGAAGCCGACGGTTCCGCGGTCATCAGGGTCCTGAGCTACAACATCCGCTCGATGCGGGACGACACCAACGCCCTCGCTCGCGTCATCACCGCCTGCGCCCCCGATCTGGTCCTGATCCAGGAAGCCCCCCGCTTCTTCCGCTGGCGCAAGAAGCTCGCCCGCCTCGCGGGAGCCTCCGGCCAGGTCGTCCTCACCGGCGGCGCCACGGCCGCGGGACCGGCGATCCTGTGCAGTCTGCGCGCCACCGTCGAGCGGACGGAAGACGTCCTGCTGCCTCTCACCCCCGGCCTGCACAGGCGCGGCCTGGCCACGGCTGTCGTGCGGTTCGGCGGCGCCCGCGTGGGCGTGGTCAGCTGTCACCTCAGCCTCCAGCGGGACGAGCGCTACGAGCAGAGCGGCCTGCTCCTCGACCGCCTCGCCGGACTCGGCGTGGAACACGCGATCGCGGGCGGCGACCTCAACGAACGCCCCGACGGGCGCACGTTCCGCCGGCTCGCCGCGGACCTCCAGGACTGCCGCGCCGTCGCGCCCTGGGGCGGCGAGTTCACCTCCACCCCCGCCGACCCCCACCAGCGCATCGACGCGATCTTCGCCACGAAGGGCATCGCGGTGCTCGGCTGCGGTGTCCCGGTGGACCAGCCGGGCATGTCCCGGGCCGACCTGACCGCGGCCACGGACCACCTGCCGGTGCTGGCCGCCCTCCGGCTCCCTGCCCACTGACACCGAGGGCTTGAACTAAGTACAGGAAAGTCCTTGCGGGTCTGTCCGGGGATCCTCTACGGTCCTTCTTGTACTTAGTTCAAGTCGCTGTCCGCATCACCAGGAGGGGGAACCTGATGCCCCACGAGGAACTGCACGCGTTCGTCGAGGCCACGGCGGAGGAGTACGGGGTTCCGGGGGTCGCCGTCGGCGTGCTGACCGGCGGTCAGGAGATCCACGTCGTGCACGGGGTGACCAGCGCGGAACACCCGCTGCCCGTCGACGGGCGGACGCTCTTCCATCTGGCCTCGGTGTCCAAGAGCTTCACCGCGACCGCGCTCATGCGTCTGGTCGAGCAGGGCCGTGTGGACCTCGACGCGCCGGTGCTCCGGTACGTCCCCGGCCTGAAGCTCGCCGAGGCGGGGGCCGCCGAGCGGATCACCGTGCTGAACCTGCTCAACCACACCGCGGGCCTGGACTGGAACCTTGTCGACGCCGACGAGACCGACGGCTCGCTCGCCGCATTCGTCGCCCAGCTGGACCGGCTGCCGTTCATCGCGCAGCCCGGCGCCCGCGCCTCCTACAGCCAGGCCGGCTACAACCTGCTCGGCCGGGTGATCGAGAACGTCACCGGTCTGGCGTTCGAGAAGGCCGTGGCCGACCTGGTCCTGGAGCCGCTGGGCCTCGCCGACACCGTCTTCGACCTGGACGACGTCGTGGTCCGCCGCTTCGCCATGGGCCACAACCGTGCCGAGGACGGCACCCTCACCCCGGCCCGCCCCTGGAAGGCCTGGCGGGCCGGAACCCGCGGCAACAACCCCGGCGGCGGCATCGTCTCCTCGGTGCGCGACCTGCTGCGCTGGGCCCGGTTCCAGCTGGGCGACGGCGACGGCCTGCTGTCCGCCGGGACGCTCGGCCTGATGCAGCAGCCGACGGCCGAACTGCGGGGCAGCACGCTCGGCGACGCCTTCGGCATCTGCTGGTTCCTGCGCGACATCGACGGGGTCCGCACCGTCGGACACGGCGGCTCCGGCAACGGACAGTTCGCCGAGCTGCTCCTGGTGCCGGAACACGACTTCGCCGTCGTCTCGCTGGCCAACGCCGGCCCCGGCGGCTACCAGTTCAACCAGGCCGTCGTGAAGCGCGCGCTGGAGCTGTACCTCGGAGTGGTCGAACGGGAGCCGCAGCCGGTGCCGTACGACGAGGCGCGGGCACGGGAGGTCGCCGGGCGCTACGAGATCGACGCCATGTACCTGGACATCGCGGCCGAGGACGGCCGGCTGACGCTCGCCGTCGGCATCAAGCCGGAGATCCGCACCGCCTCCGAGACCGAGATGCCCCCGGACTACCCGGCCGCGGCCGTCGGGTTCCTGCCCGGCGACGGCGACGAGTACATCGTCACCGAGGACGGCCTGAAGGGACAGCGCGGCTTCTTCTCGCGCGACGCCGACGGCACGGTCACCGGGGTCGACCTGGCGGGGCGACTCTTCTCCAGGACCGTGTAGCCCCTGCGGGACCTCGGGGGGCTGATCGCGCAGTTCCCGGCTCTCCTGCCGAGTGCAGCGATCCGTGCCGGTATCGCCCAGCGGCTGCCGGCAGTCGTGCCTCCCACAAGCCGCTCCGAGCAGGGAGCGCCCTCGGGCGGCACGGGCGGGCGATGGGGATCCCCCTGCTCGAGGGGAGCCGAGAGCTTGGGGGAGGCGCCCTCCCGGCGAGCAGCGCCTGTCCCGTCGTCAGACGACGGCCGGCCGCAATCCGTCGAGCAGTGCCCGCAACCCCGCCGCATAGGTCCCCTCAGGCGCCGCCGCGTACTCCGTGGCCGCCGGTGTACGCAGACGCGCCCGCAGCCGGGGGAACGGCTCCGCCGTCTCCGCCGCCCGGGCGAGCGTCTCCTTGAAGGCCTGTTCGGGGTCCCCGCCGGCCCGGCGCAGCTTGCGGGTCAGGGAGGCCGTGGCGGCGGCGCCGAGCGCGTTGCCGAGGACGTAGGTGAACACCGCTCCGGCGGCACGGTCGGCGTCCTGCGCGGTGAAGCCGGCCGTCTCGAAGACCCCGAGCAGGTGGTCGTCGTAGCGGGACATGGCGGTGCCGTGGAGAAGGTGGGAGCTGATGGCCTGCACCAGCCAGGGATGGCGGAGGAACATCGCGTACAGGCCGTCGGCCATCGCCGTCGCGGTGCCACGCCAGTCGGCGGAGTCCAGCGGCGGCAGGCCGACCTCCTGCCACACGTGGTCCGCGGCCATCTGCACCAGGTCGTCCTTGTTCTTGACGTGCCAGTACACGGCCGTGGCCGCGGCCCCGAGCCGCCGGCCCAGGCTGCGCATGTTCAGGCCTTCGAGGCCCTCCTCGTCGAGGAGCTGCACGGCGGTCCGGACGATCTGTTCCGGGGTGAGCGTGTCGCGCGGCATGGGCTCACGATAGGTGAACGGGCCGGGCCCCTGCACAAAGTCCGGGCGCCGGCCCTCTCGTTCCCGGTCCCCTCAGACCACGGCCCCGCGTCCCGGGTGGTCGTCCTCGTCGTCGTCCGTCCGCATCCGCGTCACCAGCGTCACGAAGCCGCCGAGGAAGCCGCCGATGCCGAGGGTCGCCAGCCACCACGTCATCTCCCAGCCGAGCAGCACCGCCAGCAGGAGCAGGATCGGGCCGCCGACGACGCCCAGCCACGCGAACCGGGCCGTGGTGTCGGCGGACGGCAGCGGCGGGGGCTCCGGCGGCACGAAGTGGCCCTCGTCGTCCTCGCCGAAGTCGTCGTCGGACGGCTCGGGCGCCACGTGGTCGCGCGGGCCGCCGACCCCGGGCGCGAAGGAGACCGAGCCGCCCAGCGGCAGGGCGGGCTGCCGGCCCGCGGAGTCGTCCGTGCCGCTCCTCGGGTCGCCCTCAGGGTCCTTCTCCAGCAGCGCGAGGTCCTCCACCGCCTTGAACGGCCGGGATCCCGGCGGGTCCGGCGGCTCCTCGCCGTACCCGGCGACGATGGCGCGCCAGGCGGCGTCCTCGTCGAACGGCACCTTCTGCTCGTCCGGCTCGCGGCCCTCGCGGTCCTCACGGTCGGAGTCGTGCTCAGCCAACTGCGGCCGTCCCTTCCTTGCCGACACTGGGTGCGAGCCGGCCGACGAAGGCGAGGCTCTCCTCGAAGATCCGGTCCGCGTCCTTGTCCAACGTCGCGACGTGGTAGCTGTGTTCCAGCACGATCTCCGTCACGTCCGTGGACGACACCCGGCTCAGCACCCGCGCCGAGTCGGCTGCCGGAACGACATGGTCCTGGGCGCTGCGCAGCAGCAGCAACGGCTGGGTGACCTGCGGAAGCTCGCCGTCCAGCCGGCGCAGCCCCACCCGCAGCGAGTGCGCCGCGTGCAGCGGCACCCGGTCGTAGCCCAGCTCCGCCGCGCCCTCCTGGGCTATGTCGCTGGCGATGCCCTTCGTCGTACGCACCAGGTGCCGGGCCGCCGGAAGGGCGTACGCGGACAGACCGTGCACCTTGTTCGCCGGGTTGACGACCACCACCCCCGCGACCCGCTCGCCGTGCAGCGCCGCGAGCCTGAGGGCCAGCGCGCCGCCCATCGACAGGCCCGCGACGAAGACCCGGGAGCAGTGCCGGGCGAGCAGCCGCAACTCGCGGTCCACCTCCGCGTACCAGTCCTGCCAGCCCGTGAGCTGCATGTCCTCCCAGCGCGTGCCATGACCGGGCAGCAGTGGCAGGGACACGGTCAGCCCCCGGGCCGCATGGTGCTCCGCCCACGGGCGCAGCGACTGGGGCGCACCGGTGAAGCCGTGGCAGAGGAGAACACCCGTCTCCCCGCCCTCATGGCGGTACGGCTCGGCGCCGGGAAGAACTGGCATGTGCTTCACCGTACGCGACCGCACTGACACCGACCAGGGTCGTCGGGTCCTTCGGCGGTGCTCCGGGTTAAGGTCTCCTCGACGGAAACAGGAGGCACACAGGTGTTGTACGGCACGATGAAGGTCGCCATCGGCGGGCCGCTGAAGGTTGCCTTCAGGCCATGGGTGGAGGGTCTGGAGAACATTCCGGCCGAGGGCCCCGCCATCCTGGCCAGCAACCACCTGTCCTTCTCGGACTCGTTCTTCCTTCCGACGATGCTGGACCGCAAGGTCACCTTCATCGCGAAGGCCGAGTACTTCACCACCCCCGGCGTGAAGGGCCGCCTCACCGCCGCCTTCTTCAAGGGCGTCGGCCAGCTCCCGGTGGACCGCTCCGGGGCGCGCGGCGCCGGCGAGGCCGCGATCAAGAGCGGCATAGAGGTGCTGCAGCGCGGCGAACTGTTCGGCATCTACCCGGAGGGCACGCGCTCGCCCGACGGCCGGCTGTACCGGGGCAAGCCCGGCGGTCTGGCGCGCGTGGCGCTCGCCACGGGAGCGCCGGTCATCCCGGTCGCGATGATCGACACGGAGAAGATCCAGCCGCCCGGCAAGGTCATGCCCAAGCTGATGCGGCCCGGCATCCGCATCGGCAAGCCGCTGGACTTCAGCCGCTACCAGGGCATGGAGCACGACCGGTTCGTGCTGCGCGCCCTGACCGACGAGGTCATGTACGAGATCATGAAGCTCTCCGGCCAGGAGTACGTCGACATGTACGCCACCGCGGCCAAGCGCCAGATCGCGGATGCGGCGAAGGCGGCCAAGGAAGCCGAGAAGGCCGGCAGGGCCGAGAAGAAGCAGACGGAGTCCTAGACGGCGGGGCGGGGGAATCGGGGGACCGGGGGGATCGGGGGAGATGACCAAGCGCGAGCGCGTCATGCGGATGTCGGTCGAGCTGCCGCTGTGGCGGGCGCTCACCGGCTACCGCGTGCTCACCATGCTGTACGCCATCGGCCTGTGCGCCACCGCGTACGACCGGTTCGTCCGCCCCTGGGTCGCCGTCGCCTACTACGCCGTCCTGGTCGTCTGGACCCTGGCCACCCTGCCCAAGGTCGCCAGCGCGGCGAGCTGCACCAGGCGCTTCCTGGCCGCGGACCTCACCGTCGCGCTCGTCGGCATCCTGCTCACCCCGGTCGCCGACAGCCACCAGCGGATCGCCGACGGCGGACCCACCCTGCCGTCGATATGGACCGCCGGCGCGGTGCTCGCCTTCGCCATCAAGGGCGGCTGGCGCTGGGCGGCCGTCGCCTCCACGGCCGTCGCCGTGGTCAACCTGGTCGAGCGCGGCCACCCCGCCCGGGACACCGTGCACAACGTGATCCTCGTCTGGGTCGCCTCCATCGCCATCGGCTACGTGGTGGAGGTGGCCCGCGCCTCCGAGCGCACCCTCGCCCGCGCCCTGGAGATCGAGGCCGCGACCCGGGAACGGGAGCGGCTGGCCCGGGACATCCACGACAGCGTCCTGCAGGTGCTGGCGATGGTGAAGCGGCGGGGCGCGGCCCTCGGCGGCGAGGCGGCCGAGCTGGGCCGGCTGGCCGGGGAGCAGGAGGTGGCCCTGCGCACGCTGGTGTCGGGCGGTCTGCTGCCGGTGTCCCGGGTGTCGGAGGACCTGGCGGACGGCGCCGTCGTCCGCGTGGTGGAGGAGCCGTACGAGGACGAACCGGCCGGTCCGGTGGACCTGCGCGCCCTGCTCGCCCCCTACGCGTGCGCCCGGGTCAGCCTCGCCGAGCCCGGCGCCCCGGTGCTGCTGCCGCCGCCGGCCGCCCGCGAGGTGGCCGCCGCCGTGGGAGCCGCCCTGGACAACGTGCGCCGGCACGCCGGAGCGCAGACGCGGGCCTGGATCCTCGTGGAGGACGAGCCGGACGAGATCGTCGTCACCGTCCGGGACGAGGGCCCCGGCATCCCCGACGGCCGGCTCGCGCAGGCCGAGGGCGAGGGCCGGCTCGGGGTGGCCCAGTCCATCCGCGGCCGGCTGCGCGACCTCGGCGGCAGCGCCGAGTTCGTCTCCGTCCCCGGGCAGGGCACGGAAGTCGAACTGAAGGTACCGAAGGGCGCCGTACGGGCGCGGGGGAAGAAGGCGGAGCGACGATGACGCAGCAGCAGGACCCGATCAAGGTCATGGTGGTGGACGACCACCCGATGTGGCGGGACGCGGTCGCCCGGGACCTGGCCGAGTCCGGCCTGCAGGTGGTCGCCACCGCCGGCGACGGCGAGCAGGCGGTACGCCGCGCCAAGGCCGCCGCCCCCGACGTGCTGGTCCTGGACCTGAACCTGCCCGCCAAGCCCGGTGTCCAGGTGTGCAAGGAACTGGTCGCGCACAACCCGGCGTTGCGCGTCCTCGTCCTCTCGGCGAGCGGCGAGCACGCGGACGTGCTGGAGGCCGTGAAGTCCGGCGCGACCGGCTACCTGCTGAAGTCCGCCTCCACCGAGGAACTCCTGGACGCGGTGCGCCGTACCGCCGTCGGCGACCCGGTGTTCACGCCGGGCCTGGCCGGCCTGGTCCTCGGCGAGTACCGGCGCCTGGCCTCCGAACCCGCGCCCGCCCCGGACACCGACGAGCCCGGCGCGCCCCGGCTGACGGAGCGGGAGACGGAGGTGCTGCGGCTGGTGGCGAAGGGCCTGAGCTACAAGCAGATCGCCGAACGCCTCGTCATCTCCCACCGCACTGTGCAGAACCACGTCCAGAACACCCTCGGCAAGCTCCAACTGCACAACAGGGTCGAGCTGGTGCGGTACGCGATAGAGCGCGGGCTCGACGAGGAGTAGACCCGACCGGTGCCCCGACCGGTAATCGGACCGGTAAAGCGGCGTCCCGACAATTCACCGGAATTGCCCTCCCCGCCTCTCCCTGCGTGACGCACATCACCATTACCGTGACTCAGCGTCAGGCAACCGCGGTGAAGGGACATTTCCATGCGGGTCGGAGTACTGACCGGAGGCGGCGACTGCCCCGGGCTCAACGCCGTCATCCGGGGCGTCGTCCGCAAGGGCGTGCAGGAGTACGGCTACGACTTCGTCGGCTTCCGGGACGGCTGGCGAGGTCCTCTCGAGAACGACACCGTCCGCCTCGACATCCCCGCGGTGCGCGGCATCCTGCCCCGCGGCGGCACCGTCCTGGGCTCCTCGCGGACCAACCCGCTCAAGGTGGAGGGCGGCATCCGCCGGATCAAGGACAACCTGGCCAAGCAGGAGGTCGAGGCGCTCATCGCGATCGGCGGCGAGGACACCCTCGGTGTGGCCGCGCGACTCGCCGACGAGTACGGCGTGCCCTGCGTGGGCGTACCGAAGACCATCGACAACGACCTGTCGGCCACCGACTACACCTTCGGCTTCGACACCGCCGTCAACATCGCCACCGAGGCCATCGACCGGCTGCACACCACCGCCGAGTCCCACATGCGCGTCCTGGTCTGCGAGGTGATGGGCCGGCACGCCGGCTGGATCGCCCTGCACTCGGGCCTGGCCGGCGGCGCCAACGTCATCCTCATCCCCGAGCAGCGCTTCGACCTGGACCAGGTGTGCGCCTGGATCACCTCCCGCTTCAAGGCGTCGTACGCGCCGATCGTCGTCGTCGCCGAGGGCGCGATGCCGAAGGACGGCCAGATGGTCCTCAAGGACGAGTCCCTCGACTCCTTCGGGCACGTCCGCCTGTCCGGGGTCGGCGAGTGGCTGGCCAAGGAGATCGAGAGGCGCACCGGCAAGGAGGCCCGCACCACGGTCCTCGGGCACATCCAGCGCGGCGGCACCCCCAGTGCCTTCGACCGCTGGCTCGCCACCCGCTTCGGCCTGCACGCCATCGACTGCGTCCACGAGGGCGACTTCGGCAAGATGGTCGCCCTGCGCGGCACCGACATCGTCCGCGTCCCGATCGCCGAGGCCACGGCCAGGCTCAAGACGGTGGACCCGGAGCTGTACCGGGAGGTCGGGGTGTTCTTCGGCTGACGCGGCCACCGGACGGCTACACGGTCGTGCGGCGCAGCTGACCGGTCAGCTCCCGCACGATCGAGGCCCCGTTCAGCGTCAGCACCGACTCCGGGTGGAACTGCACCCCGCTGAACCCGGGGCCCCGGATCGCGTGCACCTCGCCGCCCGCGTCCCGGCTCACCTCGATCCCCTGTGCGGCGAGTTCACGCGCGGCGTCGTCGTCGCAGCGGGCCACGAAACTGTTGTAGAAGCCGACGGTCTCGCGCCGCCCGAACAGGTCGATCTCCGTCTGCGCCCCCTGGTGGGGCACTTCCTTGCGTACGATCTCCAGGCCCAGCTCCGCCGCGATCAGCTCGTGCCCGAGGCAGACGCCCAGAACGCCGTGCCGGCGCAGGGGCGTCCCCCCGGCCCGAGCGGAGCCGAGCGCCCGGGGGAGGACCACCTCGGCGGTGAGGTCCCGCAGGAACCGCATCCTGGGCTCGTCGAGGTCGGCGGGGTCACCGGGCCCCGGCCCGAGCACGACCGGTCCCTCGTGCGCGGACACCGCCTCCCGCAGCCCCGGCTCGTCGTACCGCCGGACGGTCACGTCGAGCCCGCCCGACCGCAGGACGTGGGCGAGCATCGCGGTGAAGGTGTCCTCGCAGTCGACCACGAGGGCATGGCCGGCCGGCCGCGGCGCACGCTCCTGCATCCGCAGCCAGAACGGCGCCAGCGACGAGCGCCGCCCGTCCAGCGCGGCCCGCACCCGCGGGTCGTCGGCCAGCCGGGGCCGCTCCCGCTCCGCCCGCGGCCGGCCCGGCCGGACGCCGAGGGCCGCCAGCACCCCCGCCGCCTTCGCGTGCGTCTCCGCGACCTCGCCCGCCGGGTCCGAGCCGCGCACCAGCGTCGCCCCGACCGGGACGCGCAGCCGGCCGTCCGCGGAGATGTCGGCGGTACGGATCAGGATGGGGGAGTCCAGCGTCTGGGCGCCGCCGGAGTCCCGTCCGAGCAGCGCCAGCGCACCGGCGTAGTACCCGCGCCCGACGCCGTCCCGCCCGAGGGGTTCGTACCGTTCGATCACCCGGCAGGCGTTCTGCACCGGCGACCCGGTGACGGTCGCCGCGAACATGGTCTCCCGCAGCACCTCCCGCACGTCCAGGGAGGACTTCCCGCGCAGCTCGTACTCGGTGTGGGCGAGGTGCGCCATCTCCTTCAGCCGGGGGCCGACGACCACCCCGCCCATGTCGCCGACGGTGCACATCATCTTCAGTTCCTCGTCGACGACCATGGACAGTTCCTCGATCTCCTTGCCGTCGCCGAGGAAGTCCAGCAGGTGCTCGGGCGTCGGCCCTCCGGCGGGATACCGGTACGTCCCGCTGATCGGGTTCATCACGACCGTCCCGCCGGACATCCGGACATGCACCTCGGGGCTGGCACCCACCAGCGTCCGGTCGCCGGTGTGCACGACGAAGGTCCAGTACGCACCCCGCTCGCCCTCCAGCAGCCGCCGGAACAGCGCCAGCGCGTCCGCGCGGGAGAACCCCGGGATCTCGCCCTCGTACGTCCGCCGGATCACGAAGTTCGCGCCCTCGCCCCGGCCGATCTCCTCGGTCAGCACCCGCCGGACGATCCCCGCGTACTCCTCGTCCCCGACGTCGAAGCCGCCCCCCTCGACCCGCACGCCGTGCCCCGGGAGCTGGTCCAGCGCGTCCGCGAGCGGGATCTCGTACGACTCCTCGGGTGTCAGCACCAGCAGCGGGGTGCCGTCGTCGCGGACGTCGAAGCCGCGCTCTCGGATCTGCCGGAACGGGACGAGGGCGAGCCCCTCGTCGGGCAGGTCGGCGAGCCGGTCCCGGCGGGTCACCGGGCCGAGCAGCACCTCCACCGTCTGCCCGGCGCGGCCGGGGGTGCGACGGCGCAGCAGGGCGAACGGACGGGGGTCGCAGAGCAGGTCCTGCAGATTCACGGGCGGGGCTCCTTCTCGATCTTCTGACGGAGAGGAACGACCCCGGAAAACACCGAAGGCCGCCCCTCGGGCGGCCTTCGCGAAGTCTGTGTACGCGCAGTCAGCGGGCCGCCGGAGAAGCGGTCCACCACCAGGTCTGGATCGACGGCGCGAACATGGGGCGAACCCTACCGCACCCCGCCGGTGTCCGCGTGGTAAGCAATCCGTCTCATTCTTCGAGCCAGAGGAAAATCATCCCACTCGACCCCGTAATGTTTACGGAGTGACCGTGAACGCTAAGACCAGCCCGAGCGCTGGCAACACCTGGCGAGACCTGCCCGCGGCGCAGCAGCCCGAGTACCCCGACGCCGAGGCTCTGCGCGCAGTGATCGCGGACCTCGAGTCGTATCCGCCGCTCGTCTTCGCGGGCGAGTGTGACCAGCTGCGCGCCCGGATGGCAGCCGTCGCCAAGGGAGAGGCGTTCCTTCTCCAGGGCGGCGACTGCGCCGAGGCCTTCGATGCGGTGTCGGCCGACCACATCCGCAACAAGCTCAAGACCCTCCTGCAGATGGGTGCCGTGCTGACCTACGCGGCCTCGGTGCCGGTGGTGAAGGTCGGCCGGATCGCGGGGCAGTACTCCAAGCCGCGCTCGAAGCCCACCGAGACCCGTGACGGTGTCACCCTGCCCGTCTACCGGGGCGACTCGGTCAACGGTTTCGAGTTCAACGAGGCCTCCCGGATCCCCGATCCCGAGCGGCTCAAGCGCATGTACCACGCCTCGGCGTCGACGCTGAACCTGGTGCGTGCCTTCACCACCGGCGGCTACGCCGACCTGCGCCAGGTCCATGCCTGGAACCAGGACTTCGTGCGGACCTCGCCGTCCGGGCAGCGCTACGAGCAGCTCGCCCGGGAGATCGACAACGCGCTGAACTTCATGCGGGCCTGTGGCACGGACCCGGAGGAGTTCAAGACGGTGGAGTTCTTCTCCTCGCACGAGGCGCTGCTGCTGGACTACGAGTCGGCGCTGACCCGGGTGGACTCGCGTACCGGGCGGCTGTACGACGTCTCGGGGCACATGGTGTGGATCGGTGAGCGCACCCGGCAGCTGGACGGTGCGCACATCGAGTTCGCCTCGAAGATCCGCAACCCGATCGGGATCAAGCTCGGCCCGACCACGACGGCCGAGGAGGCGCTGACCTACATCGACCGCCTCGATGCCGAGCGGGAGCCGGGCCGGCTGACCTTCATCGTCCGGATGGGCGCGGACAAGATCCGTGACCGGCTGCCGGAGCTGGTGGAGAAGGTCACCGCCTCGGGTGCGACGGTGGCCTGGGTGACCGACCCGATGCACGGCAACACCTTCGAGGCGGCCTCCGGGCACAAGACCCGCCGCTTCGACGACGTCCTCGACGAGGTCAAGGGCTTCTTCGAGGTCCACAAGGCGCTGGGCACCCACCCGGGCGGCATCCACGTGGAGCTGACCGGCGACGACGTCACCGAGTGCGTCGGCGGCGGCGACGAGATCTTCGTCGACGACCTCCACCAGCGTTACGAGACCGCCTGCGACCCCCGCCTCAACCGCAGCCAGTCCCTCGACCTCGCGTTCCTCGTCGCCGAGATGTACCGGGACCAGTGACCGGCCGGGGATGACTGCCCCTGGGGCGCGGATCACACCGGATCCGCGCCCCACCCACTTTTGCGGCCGCTGCAGGATGGGTAAGGTTAGGTTTGCCTCACCGGGAACACGGGACGGCACCAGAGAGCGATCCCGTCGGGAGGTGAATCCGCGTGTACGTGTGCAGCTGCTTCGGCATCACCGAGGCCCAGGTCAAGAAGCACGCGGAGGACGGCGCCTGCACCCCGCGCCAGATCGCCTCCGCCTGCAAGGCCGGCACCGACTGTGGTTCCTGTGTCCGCCGGATCCAGGCCATCCTCGGCCGTGGCGCCTGCCCGCGCCGCGAGCTGGCCGACCAGGGCCGGCCGGTCCTCACCTCGCTGGACGAGGCGGCCTAGCCCCTGCCCGTCAGCTGTCCGGCTGCTCGATGAGCTGGGCGATGTACAACGCCTCGCCGAGCTTCTCCACCAGCTCCAGCTGGGTGTCCAGGTAGTCGATGTGGTGTTCCTCGTCGGCGAGGATGTCCTCGAAGATGTTCGCCGACGTGATGTCACCCTTCTCGCGCATCACCTTGATCCCCCGCTTGAGCCGGTCGATCGCCTCCACCTCGATCTGCCGGTCGGCCTCGAACATCTCCCGGACCGTCTGCCCCACGCGGACATGGAACAGCCGCTGGTAGTTGGGCAGCCCCTCCAGGAACAGGATCCGGTCGGTGAGCACCTCGGCGTGCTTCATCTCGTCGAACGATTCGTGCCGCGTGTATTTGGCGAGCTTCGTCCAGCCGAAGTTCTCCTGCATCTTCGCGTGCAGGAAGTACTGGTTGATGGCGGTCAGCTCGCCGGTGAGCTGCTCGTTGAGGAACTCGATGACCTCGGGGTCGCCCTGCATCGCAGCGGCTCCTTCCACTCGCGGAGACGGGGAGGTACGCGGCGGCATGATTACACCGGCAACGTAGATCGTCCAGTAAGTGCGTACTTAGTAAGTACGCACTGAGTTGGTGTCACTTGTCCGGTTCGTGAGTGGGTGGTCAAGGGCACTGCCCGAGGTCTGTCAGGATGGATACATGGGTCATCCGGTGGAGCGAGAGTCTGGAGCAGCGGCAGGTACCGAGCTTCCGCCGGGTCAGCGGCTCCAGCGCGGCTGGCCGGTCACGCACTACGGGCCCGTACCGAAGTTCCGGCCCGAGCGCTGGGAGTTCCGGGTCTTCGGCGCCACCGCCGACGGTGACAAGCGCACCTGGAACCACGAGGAGTTCACGGCCCTGCCGTACACCACCGTGGTGGCCGATCTGCACTGCGTGACGAAGTTCAGCATGGTCGGCGCCGAGTGGGGCGGCGTCCCGGCCCGCACCGTCCTGGACCTCGCACCGCCGGCCCCGGACGTCACCCATGTGATGGTCTGGGCGGAGTACGGCTTCAGCTCGAACCTGCGCCTCGCGGACTTCGCCTCCGAGCGCACGATCTTCGCCACCCACAAGGACGGCGAACTCCTCACCGCCGAACACGGCTTCCCGGTCCGCCTGATCGTGCCCCACCTGTACGCCTGGAAGGGGCCCAAATGGGTCCGGGGCGTGGAGTACATGACCGCCGACCGCCGCGGCTTCTGGGAGGAGCGCGGCTACCACAACGTCGGCGACCCCTGGAAGGAACAGCGCTACTCCTACCAGGAGGAGCCCGGGGACGGCCCCGAGCTCTGATCCCGGTCCGCCCGGGCGGTCAGTGGTGGTACCGGTGCACCACCGCATGCCCCTTGCCGCGGCCGATCGTCCACTTGTTGACCGGGGTCGTCACCGCGAAGGCGATCACGAGGGACGCCGCGAGCGAGATCCAGAACAGCGCGTCGCCCAGCATGGCGTCCGTCGCGGACGGCCAGGCCAGGATGACGCCGTTGTCGATCAGCTCCATCACGGCGATGGACAGGGTGTCCGCGGCCAGCGCCACCCGGAAGGCGGTGCGGAAGTCCACGCCCGCCCGCAGCACCCCGCGCAGGGTGAACGAGTAGCCGAAGAAGAAGGCCAGCACGATCGCCAGCAGGGTGGTCGGCAGGTTGCCCCACCCCAATGCCGTGCCGATGACCATGCCGAGCACCTCGCCGACGGCACAGCCGGTGAGGCAGTGCAGGGTGGCCTGCGCGGCCGCCTGCCAGGTGGCGGCGGGGGCGTGGCCGTGGTGCTGATGCTCCGGGTGCTGTTGGTGCTGATGCTCTGTGTGGATCGAGTGGTCCATGGTTTCCCCCATGCCGAGTGACGGTTCCTGCGAATCACAGGAACCGTATACCCCCCGGGGGTATTCCTCAACGGGTCAGGAATCCCGGAGTCTCTTCAGCCGCTCCACGTCCGCCGCGTGTCCCTCCTTGCCGCCGGGCGTCTCGATGATCAGCGGCACGCCCGCCGTCGCCGGGTGGGTCATCAGGGCGCGGAAAGGGGCCTCGCCGATGTGGCCGGCGCCGATGTTCTCGTGCCGGTCCTTGTGTGCGCCCACCACGTCCTTGGAGTCATTGGCGTGGATCAGCTTCAGCCGGCCCGCGCCGACCGTGTCCACCAGCAGGTCCAGCGTCCGGTGCATCCCGCTCGGCCCGGTCAGGTCGTGCCCGGCGGCGAAGATGTGGCAGGTGTCCAGGCACACGCCCAGCTTCGGATGGGCGTCCAGGGCCTCGAAGTACGGCCCGAAGTCCCAGGTGCGCGAGCACAGCGAGGCGCCCTGCCCGGCGGTCGACTCCAGCAGCAGGAACGGGTCGTCGTCGTGCGTCAGCTCGTCCAGCAGCGGCAACAGGTGCTCGCGGACCTGCTTCAGCGCCACGTCCCGGGCCCGCCCGCCGGTCGCGCTCCCGGTGTGCACGACCACGCCCAGCGCGCCGATCTCCCGGCCGCGCCGCAGCGAGTGCCGCAGCGACTCCACCGACCGCTCCACGGTCGCCTCGGTGTGCGAGCCGAAGTTGATCAGGTAGGGGGCGTGCACGTACGCCGGGACCGACTCCTCCGCGCACGCCGCGCGGAACGCCTCGTCCTGCCGCGGATTCCCGGCGGGCGTCGCCCAGCCGCGCGGGTTGGCGACGAAGACCTGCACCGTCTCGGCCTTCAGCTCACGGGCGTACGACAGCCCCACGGAGTGCAGGCCGCCGGCCACGGGCACATGGCCGCCGACGGGATTGCGGGGGAGGGGGGAGGACTGGTCGGAACTCACCCGTTCAGGGTGTCATGTCCGCCCCGGCCCCCGGACCACGCTCCCCGGTGACCCCCGTCACCGGATGGTGATGGTGATCGTCGACCCCTTGGGCGCCTTGTCGCCGCCCTCCACCGACTGCTCCTTCACGGTGTCGCCGAACAGCCCGAGCAGCCCGCGGTCCTCGTTCACCTCGAAGCCCGCGCTCTCCAGGGCGTCGTGGGCGTCGTCCACGCTGTCCCCGACCACGTCCGGGACCTCGATCATCTCCGGACCCTTGGACACCGTCAGCGTCACCGTGTCGCCCTCGGCGGCCCGGCTGCCCTCGCGCGGGCTCTGCGCGGCCACCTCGCCCTTGTCGAACTCGGAGGAGTGGACCTGCTTGTCGGCGATCCGCACCTTCAGCCCGGCGTCGGTCAGCTCCTGCTTCGCGGTGTCCAGGTCGTCGCCCGTCACGTCCGGCATGTCGATCGGGCTGCCCTTGCTGACGGTCAGCGCGATCGCCGAGCCCGCGTGCCGCTTGGTGCCCGCGTCCGGTGTCGTACCGATCACCGAGCCCCTGGGGACGTCCTCGCTGAACTCACGGGTGATCATGCCCGGCTCCAGGCCGTCCGCCTTCAGCCGCGCCTGCGCCTTCGCGAGAGGCTGTCCCTCCAGGTTCGGCACGTTCACCGTCTCCGGGCCCAGCGACACGGTCAGCGTGACCGAGTCGTGGTCCCGGATCCGCTCGCCGGGCGCCGGGTCGCTGCCCATGACCGTGCCGCGCTTGACGGTGTCGCTGTAGGCCCGCTTGACCCGCCCGACGTCGAGCCCGGCTGCCGTCAGCCGCTGCCTGGCCTGCTCCTCGGTCTGGGTCAGCAACGGCGGGACCTTCGTGAACTGGCCCGAGTTGATGTACCAGACCCCGGTGCCCACGCCGATCAGCACCAGCACGGCCGCGATCACCGCCAGCAGCGCGCGCCGCGGCCGGGCCGGGCCCCGGCGGGGAGGCACGGGCGGGCTCTGGAAGCGGGCGGTGCGGTCGGTCCCGTCCCCGGGGGCTTCGTCGCCGACGGGCAGCGGCCGGGGCACCGTCAGTGCGCGCGGGATCACGCTCGTGCGGTCCTCCGCGTTGTCGTGGTCCGCGGTCAGCGCCTGCGGCGGGACCGTGTCCAGCTGCTCCTCGGTCAGCCCCTGGCGGGCCTCGCGGACCTGGGCGAGCAGCGCCACGGCGTCGTGCGGCCGGATGCCGGGGGTGCGCGCGGTGGCCGAAGCGACCAGCTCGTCCAGCGGGTACGGCAGCCCCGGCACGAGCGCCGAGGGCGGCGGCACGTCCTCGTGCAGGTGCTTGTAGAGCACCTGTGCCGGGGAGTCCCCGGCGTGCGGCTTCGCGCCCGTCAGCATCTCGTACAGGACGACACCGCACGCGTACACGTCGACGCGCGGGTCGGTGGTGCCCTGCTCGATCTGCTCCGGTGCGAGATACGACACGGTCCCGAGCACGGCACCCGTCGTGCTGGTCACCGTGTCCACGGACCGCACCAGGCCGAAGTCGGCGACCTTCACCCGGCCGTCGTCGCCTATCAGCACGTTCTCGGGCTTCATGTCCCGGTGCACGAAGCCGGCCCGGTGCGCGGCGCCGAGTGCGGCGAGCACCGGCTCCAGGATGTCCAGCGCGGCCCGCGGCTGCACGGCACCCCGCTCGCGCAGCACGTCCCGCAGGGTGCAGCCGGCGATGTACTCCATCGCCAGGTAGACGTACGACCCGTCGGCGCCCTGGTCGAAGACCTGCACCACGTTGGGGTGGTCCAGCCGGGCGACGGACTTCGCCTCCCGGATGAAGCGCTCGACGAAGGACCCGTCGGTCGCGAGCGTCGGGTGCATCACCTTCAGCGCGAGCACACGGTCCAGACGGGTGTCCAGGGCCCGGTAGACCGTGGCCATCCCGCCGGCCGCGATCCGCGCGTCGACGCGATAACGGCCGTCGAGCACCTGCCCGACGAGGGGGTCCTGAAGGGTCGTATCCACGAGAGCGCAGTCTACGAGGGGTGACCGACAGTTCCCCCGCCGAGACCGCTTTCCCCCGGCCACTGAAGCCGACCTGTGACGCGACACACGACAACGCGTAGCGAAGCCGCCCCCACAACCGCCGACGGCGAGAACGCCCCACGGCACCGCAGCCGCACCCGCGGTCGCCGACGGCGAGAACGCCCCACGGCGCAAGGCCCGCGGCACCGCAGCCGCACCCGCGGTCGCCGACGGCGAGAACGCCCCACGGCGCAAGGCCCGCGGCACCGCACCCGCACCCGCGGTCGCCGACGGCGAGAACGCCCCACGGCAAGGTCCGCGGCACCGCACTCGACCCCGCGGCCGCCGACGGCGAGAACGCCCCACGGGAAAGTCCGGCCTCTCAGCCGACGGTGACGGGCGGTGCGTGGGTGGGAGAGGAATGGCCCGCTGCAGCGCCGGTCAGAACGCGGGGCGCTCGGGATCCAGCACGGCCAGGCCCTCCGCAGGAGACGACGCCTCGGCGAGATACCGCCGCGGAATCCGCCCCGCCAGCCGAGCCAGCCGGCCCCCCTCCACCGCGAGCCGCATCGCCGCAGCCATCCGCTCCGGCTCCTGCGCCCGCGTCACCGCCGACGCCAGCATCACCCCCGCACACCCCAGCTCCATCGCCAGCGCCGCGTCGGACGCCGTACCGGCCCCCGCGTCCAGGATCACCGGCACACGCGCGTGCTCCACGATCAGCTGGAAGTTGTGCGGGTTGCGGATACCGAGCCCGGACCCGATCGGCGAGCCGAGCGGCATCACCGCGGCACAGCCGGCGTCTTCCAGCTTCCGCGCGAGAACGGGGTCGTCGTTCGTGTACGGCAGCACCGTGAACCCGTCGTCCACCAGCGTCTCGGCCGCCTCCAGCAGTTCCACCGGGTCCGGCAGCAGCGTCCGCTCGTCGGCGATGACCTCCAGCTTGATCAGGTCCGTGCCCAGCGCCTCCCGGGCCAGCCGGGCGGTCAGCACGGCCTCCCCGGCGGTGAAACAGCCCGCCGTGTTCGGCAGCACCCGGATGCCGAGCTTCTCCAGCACCGACAGCACCGAGCCGTGCACGGACGGATCCACGCGCCGCATCGCGACCGTCGTCAGTTCCGTGCCGGACGCGACCAGCGCCCGCTCCAGCACCTCCAGGCTGGGCGCGCCCCCCGTACCCATGATCAGCCGGGACGAGAAGGTCACCCCTCCGATGACCAGGGGATCGTCGGCCATGGCTCAGCCTCCCTGCACAGCGGTGAGAACTTCGATCCGGTCACCCTCGGCGAGGGCGGTCGTCGCCCACTGCGCGCGCGGGACGACGGTTTCGTTGACGGCGGCGGCCACCCCGCGCGGTGCCGCGGTGAGCGTCTGCACAAGGGCATCGAGCCCGGTGCCCGGAGCGATCTGGCGGGGTTCGCCGTTGACGGAGACGGTGACGGAGATGCTCATGCGGGCTGCTCCAGGTGTGCCAGGGCCGCGGTGCGGAATCGCTGCGGGGTGAACGGACGTGCCTCCTCGGGAAGCTCACCGGTGACCAGGGCGTGCGCCAGCACGTCGCCGGTGACCGGGGTGAGCAGCACGCCGTTGCGGTAGTGCCCGGTGGCCAGCAGCAGCCCGTCCAGGCCGGACGGGCCGAGCAGCGGGGCATTGTCGGGGGAACCGGGCCGCAGCCCGGCCCGGGTCTCGGTGAGCGGCAGCTCGGTGATGCCGGGCAACAGCTCGTGGGCGTCGCGCAGCAGCTCGTACACGCCCCCCGCCGTGACGGTGGTGTCCCAGCCCAGCTCCTCGCTGGTGGCGCCGACGACCAGTTCGCCGTTCTCCCGGGGCACCAGATACACGTGGCTGCCCCGCACCACGGCCCGCACGGTCCGGCTCAGGAACGGCGCGTACCGGCGCGGCACGGTCAGCCGCAGCACCTGCCCCTTGACCGGCCGGACCGGCGGCAGCAGCTCGTCCGGCACGCCCGCGAGCCGTCCGCTCAGGCTCCCGGCCGCCAGCACCACCTGCTGTGCGCGCAGCGCGGTGCCGTCCGCCGTGGTGACTCCGGCGGCCCGGCCCCGCGCCACGTCCAGCCGCTCGGCCCACGCGCGGTGGAACACCACGCCGGCCCGTTCGCACGCGGCCACCAGAGCCGCCGCCAGCCGCCGCGGGTCGATCTGGTGGTCGCCGTCGACCCGCAGACCGCCGCGCACCCCGGGCGCCAGCATCGGTTCCAGCCGCCGGCACTCCCGCCCGGACAGCCACTCCGACGCGAGCCCCGAACGCTGCTGCAGCGCATGCAGTTCGCGCAGGCCGGCGCGGTCGTCGGCGTCCAGCGCCACGGCGAGGGTGCCGCAGCGGCGGTAGCCGAGGTCGTGGCCCGTCAGTTCGGTCAGCTCGGCCGCGAAGCCGGGGTAGCGGCGGGCCGATTCCAGGTTCAGGGCGAGCAGGGTCTCCTCGCCGTAGTGCAGCTCGGTGACCGCGGCCAGCATCCCGGCCGCGACCTGCGCGGCCCCGCCACCCGGGGTGGGGTCCAGCACGGCGGTGGTGAACCCGCGCTGCGCGGCCCGCCAGGCCGTGACCAGGCCGATGATTCCGCCCCCGATGACGAGGACGTCGGACGTACGCGACGACATGGGCGTCCAGCCCCTCCCTTCGCCGGCATGACCCGGATCAGGTTCGTACGGTCGGAGGCCGCCAGCCTCCCTCTCAGCCCGGTGCGTCCGGGCTCCCGCGAGTGCTTGTACGGTGGCCACCCTAGCCCGCCCCGCTCGTCACTCGTAAGGGAGCCCTGTTCGATGGCCCGCTCGCTCGACGGACTGACACTCGCCCCCGTCGCGGACCAAGCCCCAGGTCAGGTGGGCACCCGCACCCGGTTCACGTACCACGAGAAGGACGGCGAGATCTGGGCCGAGTACGCGGGCGGTGACGTGGTACGCGGCCACCTGGTCGGCACCCGCGAGGGCGACCGGCTGGACTTCCGGTACGTCCAGCTCAAGACCGACGGGACGACCGCCTCGGGGCACTGCGTCTCCACGGTCGTGGAGCTGCCGGACGGGCGGGTGCGCCTGGAGGAGACCTGGGAGTGGGAGTCCCGGCCCGGCTCCGGCACGAGTGTTGTGGAACAGCTCACCGAGCACGCCCCCTGAATGACAGAACGTCAGTTGTCTATGGTGATCGGGTGAGCGAGCAGACAGCGCAAGAGGGCACGTCACCGGGGCGGCGCGTGGTCGTCGTCGGCGCCGGCATGGCCGGGGTGCAGACCGCGGTCGCCCTGCGGGAGCAGGGCTTCCGGGGCGGTGTGACCGTCATCGGGGCCGAGCCGCACCAGCCGTACGACCGGCCGCCCCTGTCGAAGGCCGTGCTGCTCGGCAAGGCCGAGGACTCCGCCTTCGACGTCGACTTCGAGTCCCTCGGCGTCGAGCTGCGCCTCGGCTGCGAGGTGTACGGCCTGCGCCCGGCCGTGCGCGAGCTGGACACCGAGGCGGGTCCGGTGCCGTACGACGTCCTGGTCCTCGCGGCCGGCGCCGAACCGATCACGCTGCCCGGCACCGAGGGCGTGCCCGGCGTGCATCTGCTGCGCACCCTCGACGACGCCGAACGGCTGCGGCCGGTGCTCGCCCGGCAGCACGACATCGTGGTCGTCGGCGCCGGCTGGATCGGCGCCGAGTTCGCCACGGCCGCCCGCGAGGCCGGCTGCGCGGTGACGGTCGTGGAGGCCGCCGACCGGCCGCTCGCCGGCGCCCTGCCCGCCGAGGTCGCCGCGCCCATGGCCGCCTGGTACGCCGACAGCGGCATCGAACTGCGCACCCACGCGCGCGTGGAGCGCATCGAGGCCGGCGTGGTGGTGCTCACCGACGGCACCCGGCTGCCCGCGGGCGCCGTCGTCGTCGGCATCGGCGCCCGCCCCGCCACCACCTTCCTGGCCGGTTCCGGCGTCGAACTGGGCGCGCACGGCGAGGTGCTCGCCGACGCCCACCTGCGCACCTCCCTGCCGGACGTGTACGCCGTCGGCGACTGCGCCTCCTTCCCCTCGGCCCGCTACGGCGAACGGCTGCTCGTCCACCACTGGGACAACGCCCTCCAGGGGCCGCGCACGGTCGCCGCGAACATCCTCGGCGAGACACCCGTGGTCTACGACCCGGTGCCGTACTTCTGGTCCGAGCAGTTCGGCCGGTTCGTGCAGTACGCCGGCCACCACGCCGCGGCCGACCGCCTGGTCTGGCGCGGCGACCCGACAGGCCCGTCCTGGTCGGTGTGCTGGCTGCGCGAGGGCCAGCTGGTCGCCCTGCTGGCGGTAGGCCGTCCGCGCGATCTGGCCCAGGGCCGCAGACTGATCGAGTCCGGCCGCCCCATGGACGCAGCGGCCGTGGCGGACCCGGCCCGACCTCTGAAAGACGCGACGGCAGCTCCCTAGAGCCACGGGAAACTGCGCGACCAGCCACAACGGCGCCGCGGACGGCCGACGACAGAGCGCGGCACAGCCGATCGCGACCTGCCCGGCGGAGCGCCTACGCTAGGTGGCGTGACCGAGATTGACGCAAAGATCGATGCTCTCGTCCCCGCCTGGCTCACCCTTCCCGACATCGCCGAGATGCTCGGCGTCGAGGTGACGCGTGTACGGCAGCTGGTCAAGGAGGGCCAGCTCATCGCCGTACGCCGAGGTGAGAACAGGGCGCTGCACGTCCCCGCCGCCTTCATCGACGGCGACAAGGTCGTCAAGGGCCTGGCCGGGACCCTGACGCTCCTGCGGGACGACGGCTTCACGGTCGACGAGATGATCGAGTGGCTCTTCACCCCCGACCCGACTCTGCCCGGCACCCCCGCGCAGGCCCTGAGCGAGAATCGCGGCACGGAGGTGAAGCGCCGCGCCCAGGCGCTCGCCGTCTGAGCCGACCCGCACCAGGAGGTGGCGTGCGGGCCGGCCGCCCGCACGCCACCGTCCAGTACCGCCAGGCACACCGACCCCGGGGGGACCCACGCATGTCCGACACCGCCCGCGCCGCGCTCGCCGGCGCCCGCCTGTACCTCTGCACGGACGCCCGCAGGCGCCAGGGTGACCTGCCCGAGTTCCTGGACGCGGTCCTGGCCGGCGGTGTCGACATCGTGCAGCTGCGCGACAAGGGCATGGAGGCCGCCGAGGAGCTGGCGCACCTGCAGGTGTTCGCCGAGGCCTGCGCCCGGCACGGCAAGCTGCTCGCGGTCAACGACCGGGCGGACGTCGCCCACGCGGCCCGCGCCGACGTGCTGCATCTCGGCCAAGGTGACCTTCCGGTCCCGGCCGCCCGGGCGATCCTCGGCGCGGACGTCCTGATCGGCCGCTCCACGCATGCCGAGGACGAGGCCGCCGCTGCAGCCGTCCAGGAGGGCGTGGACTACTTCTGCACCGGCCCCTGCTGGCCCACCCCGACCAAGCCGGGCCGCCACGCCCCCGGCCTCGACCTGGTCCGCCACACGGCGGGCCTCGGCACCGACCGTCCCTGGTTCGCCATCGGCGGCATCGACCTCGCCAACCTGGACCAGGTGCTGGACGCGGGCGCCCGCCGGGTGGTGGTGGTCCGCGCGATCACCGAGGCGGACGACCCGGGCGCGGCGGCGGCCGAGTTCGCGAAGCGACTGCGGCAGGTCTAGGGGCCGCTTTCCTCCGGCCCTTCCGGAGACTTCCCGGTCCTTGGCCGGAGCCTTCCCGCTCCTTGCCGGACACCTTCCCCGTCCGCTCCCCGTTCCTGACCGGAGCCTTCGCCTTTGCTTGCCGGAGGCCTTCCCGGCTCCTTCCCCGTGCCTGCCCGGAGCCGGCCCGGATCCCGCCCGGGTCTTCCCCTGGTCGCGGGCTCGGCGGCGGGTGCGCGGCGGCGGTGTCCGGACATCTGTCCAAGGGGCGGACAGGAAGTCGACAATTCGGGCATATTTCCGACGTGCGGTTGGGGGACCGCCCTCCCCTGGCTAACCTGCCCGTATGGCCCTCGGAACCGCATCCACCAGGACTGATCGCGCACGCACCGTGCGTGACATCCTCGCCGCCGGCAAGACGACGTACTCGTTCGAGTTCTACGCGCCGAAGACCCCCAAGGGCGAGCGGAGCCTGTGGAACGCGCTGCGCAGGGTCGAGGCCGTGGCCCCCGACTTCGTTTCCGTCACCTATGGCGCCGGCGGCACCACGCGGACGACCACGGTCCGCGAGACGCAGCAGATCGTCGTCGACACCACGCTCACGCCGGTCGCCCACCTCACCGCGGTCGACCACTCCATCGCCGAACTGCGCAACATCATCGGCCAGTACGCGGACGCCGGCATCCGCAACATGCTCGCCGTGCGCGGCGACCCGGCCGGCGACCCGATGGGCGAGTGGGTCCCGCACCCGCGGGGTCTGACGTACGCGGCCGAACTCGTCCGCCTCATCAAGGAGTCGGGCGACTTCTGCGTGGGCGTCGCCGCCTTCCCGGAGATGCATCCGCGCTCCGCCGACTGGGACACCGACGTCCGCCACTTCGTCGACAAGTGCCGTGCGGGTGCCGACTACGCCATCACACAGATGTTCTTCCAGCCGGAGTCGTACCTGCGGCTGCGCGACCGGGTGTCGGCCGCGGGCTGTGACACCCCGGTCATCCCCGAGGTCCTGCCGGTCACCAGCGTGAAGATGCTGGAACGGGTGCCGAAGCTCAGCACGGCGCTGTTCCCGGACGCCCTGAAAGAGCGGATCCTCACAGCAAAGGACGATCCGGCGGCGGTACGCTCCATCGGTATCGAGTTCGCCACGGAGTTCTGCGCTCGGCTGCTGGCCGAGGGAGTGCCCGGACTGCACTTCATCACGCTCAACAACTCCACGGCGACCCTGGAAATCTACGAGAACCTGGGCCTGCACCACACCCCGCAGGCCTAGACCGGCCGCACCGCGATACGACACACTGCGTAGCGGTCACTGGGAGAGGGGCGTACATGGGCTGGACGGTCCTCTACATCGCGTTCGGCATCGTCGCGCTGTGGTTGCTGGGCGAGGTGCTGCTGCAGTACAAGGCACGCCTGCGCTGGCGACTCCTCGCGTTCGCCGGGTTCCTCGGCGTCGTGATCGGTGTGCTGATGCCCTCCGTGATCGTGATCGGACTGGGCGCGATCGCCTTCGCGGTCGGCCAGACCTACGTCACGCTGTCGTTCCGCCGCGGCTTCGCCGCCGGCTGGGCGGTCAAGCGGCCCGACGCCGAGACCGAGGGCGGCAGCAAGCGCCGGCGCGGCCGGGCGGACCGGCGCGACGAGGGCCCGCTGGAGTCCGACCAGGAGTTCGCCGAGGCCGACGACGACCCCGCCGAGCACGCCGGCTACGGCCGCGGCCAGGCGCACGGCGGCTACGACGACGACTACGACCGCGACGACGTCTTCACCCCGGCCCCCTCGCGCACGGCGGACGAGCCCACCGCCGCCGAGAGCACCGCCGTCTACGAGCCGCAGCCCCTCCCCGACGACACCGGCAACTACGGCGTCTACGGCGACACCGCCTACGCGAACGCCCAGCAGAGCTACGCCTACGACTACTCCGGCTACCCCCAGCAGGGCTACGGCTACGACAGCGCAGGCCAGCAGGGCTACGCCAACTACTCCGACCCGTACATCGGCAGCCAGTCCTACGGTTCCTACGACCAGGGCTACGGCCAGCAGTACGGACAGCAGCAGGGCTACGCCCAGGACCCGTACGCCACCGGCGGCTACGGCGAGACCCCGGCCGGCGGGGTGTGGGTGCCGCAGCAGCGCACCGACGAGGTTTACGGCGGTGAACTCCCGCAGGAGCAGCCGTATCCGCACCAGGGGGGCGGGCAGCAGTCGCAGCCCGGTGCCGGATACGACGAGCAGTACCGCTTCTGAAGCCCCGGGCTCTGACCCCGGGCCCCGGCCCGCCGACTCCCGGCTCACCGTCTTCCTGCACGCCGTCTTCCTGCGCCTCGGCTTTCAGCGTGGCTGCCTTCCGCGCGTCGGCTTTCAGCCTGGCTGCCTTCCGCGCGTCGGCTTCCAGCCCGGCTGCCTTCTGCGCGCCGGTATCCAGCCCGGCTGCCCTCCTGCGTGCTTGCTTCCGGCGCGCCCGTTCCTGCGCCTCCGACCCGCCTGCCCCCGCTCACTGAGAGCCGCGGAACCCCGACCCCTCTACGATCAGGCCGGCCACCAGCGCGCCCGACATGCCGGCGTGCGGGAGGCCGCCGCCCGGGTGGGACCAGCCGCCGACCCGGTACAGCCCGGGCAGCCGGGTGGTGTTCGACGGGTGCAGGAAGCGCCCCTGGCCGGCGGCGAGGGCCGGCGCGGGCACGGCCCCGGACCGGGCGCCCGTCTCGGCCTCGATGTCACCGGGCACCCGCACCTCGTGCCACAACAGGCGCTCGCGCAGTCCGGGTACCGCGCGCTCGGCCGCCTGGAGGAGGAAGCCCGTGTACCGCCGGACCGTGCCGTCGTCGTCCCAGGCGGCCTCGGTGGACACCGTGGCGGACAGCACCACCGACTCGTGTTCGCCGTCGGGCCGCAGCGCGGGGTCGTCGGGGCGCAGCACCGTCACCGTCGGACAGCGGGGCTCGTCGCCGCCGGGCGAGGCCAGGAAGTCCCACTCCGACTCGGGAGCCGCCGGATGAACGACCGTGCGGTGCGCGGCTCCGGGCTCCCGCCGGCCACGCAGAGCCAGCAGCAGTGTGAACCGGGCGGGCGGGGCGGCGCCGGGGTCGGCCCGGACATCGCCCTCGTCGTCCAAGTGACGCTCCGTCAGCGACCCGAGCAGCGCCGGGTGCACGTCCGCCACGACATGGTCCGCCTCGGCGACGCTCCCGTCGGCCAGCTCCACCCCCGCGGCCCGGCCGTCCTTCTCCAGGATCCGGGTGACCTCGGTGCCGAAGACGAACTCCACCCGCCGCTTCAGGCAGCGCTCGTACACCGCGCGCGCCAGCTCACGGATGCCACCGCGCACGTACCAGGTCCCGAAGGCGTGTTCCATGTACGGCAGCACGGCCGCACTCGCCGGAGCGGACCAGGGAGCGAGGCCGTACGCCAGCGCGTGGCTCATCAGGATGCCCTCGAGGCGGTCGTCACGCAGTTCCCAGAAGCCGATCTCGGCCAGGGTCCGGGCCCGGCGCGTGCGCAGCAGCCGTTTGTGCGCAACCGCCGGATACGGCTCCTTGTCCGCCAGCACCTGCCAGTTGGGCCACAGCGGCTCCTCCAGCAGCGGCCGGCGCGTCCGGTCCCAGGCCTCACGGGCCCGCACCAGGAAGTCGCCCCAGCGCTCGCCCGCCCCCGCACCCAGCGCCTCGTCCAGGGCCGCGACGACACCCGCGCGCGAGGCGTTCGGCAGCGACACCTCGGTGCCGTCCGCGAAGACATGCCGGGCCGACGGGTCGACCTGGACCAGCTCGACGCAGTCCTCCAGCGGCTCCTTGCCGGTCTTGACGAACAGATCGCGGTACACCGCCGGCAACGTCAGCAGCCCCGGGCCCGTGTCGAAGCGGAAACCCTCCCGCTCGAACCGGCGCACCGCACCGCCGTACGTCTCCGTCCGCTCGTACACCGTCACCCGGTGGCCCGCGACGGCCAGCCGGGCAGCGGCCGCCATCGCGCCCATGCCGGCGCCGATCACCGCAATCCGTGCCATGTCCGGGACTTTATCGACCGCCACCGACAATCCGGCCACCGGGCGGCTGCGGCGCAGGTCAGGGGGCCCGTGAGGCCAGGCGCCGCTCCTCACGCCGCTGGGCCCGGCGGCGCAGGAAGCGCCGGATGCGCGAGACCAGGAACAGCAGTATCAGCAGGCCGCCCGCCAGCAGGACGGCCGCGATGATCGCCGCAGCCTTCGGATGGAACATCGCGAACGTGACGATGCCGCCGACCCCGAGGTCCTCGGCGACGCTCAGCACGAAGTTGCTGAACGGCTCCGGCGAGGTGTTGACCGCCATCCGCGTCCCGGCCTTGACGGTGTGACTGGCCAGCGCCGTCGACCCGCCCACCAGAGCGGCCGTCACGTCCGAGAGCGAGCCGCTGTGCCCGGCGAGCAGCGCCCCGACCCAGGCGCCCGCCAGCGGCCGGATCACGGTGTGCACCGAGTCCCAGAGGGAGTCGACGTACGGGATCTTGTCGGCGACGGCCTCGCACAGGAACAGCACACCGGCGGCGATCAGCACCTCGGGGCGCTGCAAGGTCTGCGGGACGTCGTCGCTCACCCCCGTCATGCCGAAGAGGCCGAGCAGCAGCACCACCGCGTAGGCGTTGATGCCGCTGGCCCAGCCGCTGGTGAAGACCAGAGGGAGTACGGACACGGAGGCGATCGTAACCAGGCGGGCGGCCGGAGTCGTGGGCATGCGCGCGGACGGCTGAGTACGCGTACCTAGACGGCCAGATGAGTACGCGCGCGGATGGGACGGCGGCCCCCGGGACGAGAGAGTAGAGGCACGGCAGGGGGCGTGGCCCGGCACCGCCGACACGGGGCGGCGGAACGGCGCCCGCCCGCCGGCCGCTCCTTCCGTCGATCCGTCGGCGGAAGCGAGACACGGGGGTCCCGGGGAAGACCACCACGGGGGTCCGCACGGGGGGCCCGCACGGGGGAGTGCGGGAAGGAAACACGGGGGATCACGGGGGAGCAGTACGGGGGGTCACGGGGAACAGAAGGCGCCGGTCCGGCAGCGGACCGGCGCCTTCCGTATGCGCCCGGTGGCGGATGCCCCGTGCTCAGACCCTGCCGCTGACCCGGCCCTGGAGCAGCCGGGACAGGGCCGCGTGGACGTCGTCGAGAGAGCGCTCCGGCTGGAAGGACTTCCAGTCCAGCGCGGCCACCAGGACCATGCCGACCAGGGCCGCCGCGGTCAGCTGGACGTCGATCTCGTCGCTGAACTCCCCGGTCGCCACGCCCTCGCGCAGCACCCCCTCGACCACCGCGACGGCCTCCTGCCGCACCACCATCAGGGTGGACTGCCAGGCCCGGTTGGTGCGCCACAGCTCGGCGACGTACAGCTGGGTGAAGGCCGGGTAGCGGTCGATGAAGACCAGGCCCGCGCGGACCATCGCGTCCAGCGCGTCCACCTTGCCGCCGCCCGCGCGCGTGGTCTCCTCGGCCGCCTCCTTCAGGGAGGCGGTGAGCAGGCCCACGCCGTGCCGCAGCAGCTCCTCGAAGAGAACGGACTTGCTCGCGAAGTTGTAGTACACCGTGCCCTTCGCGACCCCCGCCCGCTCGGCGATCTCGTCCACGGTGGTCGCGGAGAAACCCTGCTCGGCGATGAGCGTGACGGCCGCCTCGTAGAGCTTCTGGCGAGTGGCCTCGCGGCGCGTGCTGCCGCCGGACCTGGTGCTGCTGCTTTCCATGGCCCCGATTCTCACAGGTACGCGCGCGTGCAGGGGCTTTCCCGGGATCAAAGGCTCAGCTCCGGGTGCAGCCGGTCCAGCGTCCACACCTGACGGCGCCGGGCCGCGAGGGCGGTCAGCGCCAGGGCGCCGGCGGTGAACGCGGCGAGCACACCGCACGCCTGCCACACCGGCCCGAGCCCGCCGCCCGTGATGAGCCGGCGCAACGCCTCCACGATGTAGCTCATCGGCAGGAACGGGTGGATCGCGTTGAAGAAGCGCGGGCTGGTCTGCACCGGGTAGGTGCCGCCCGCCGAGGTCAGCTGCAGCATCAGCAGCGCGAGGACAAGGATCCGGCCCGCCGCGCCGAAGCGGGCGTTCAGCCACTGCACGATCGCCGCGAAGCACGCCGTGACCAGGCACAGGAAGCCGACCGTGCCGGCCGCCCGCAGCATCTGCAGACCGATCGCCCAGTGCAGTACGGCCATCAGCGCGGCCACCTGGAGCACGCCCACGGCGACCACCGGCAGCCAGCCGGCGAGCGCGATCCGCCAGGCGGACGAACCGGCCGCCAGGGCACGCCGGTTGAGCGGCGGGATCAGCATGTAGGCCACCATCGCGCCCACCCACAGCGACAGCGGGAGGAAGTACGGGGCGAAACCGGTGCCGTAGTTCGGCGCCTTGTGCAGGTCGTGGGAGGCCAGCTGGACCGGGTCGGCCATCACGCCGGTGCGCCGGTCGCGGTCCTGCTTGTCGTAGTCCGGGATCTTCTTGGCGCCGGAGTGCAGGCCGCCGGCCAGCTTCCCCGAGCCGTCGGAGAGCTTGTACAGGCCGCCGTTCAGCGTCTCGGCACCCGACTTGGCCGTGCCGAGGCCCTTGTCCAGCGTGACCGCGCCGGTGCGGGCGGTGCCCAGGCCGGTGTGCAGCTTCTCGGCGCCGGTGGCGACCTTGTGCGCGCCGGTGTTCAGCTTGCCGATCTTCTTGACGGCGTCCTCGACGTCCTCGGAGAGGTGTGGTGCGCGCTCGGCGAGCGCGTCGGCCTGCTTCTGGAGCGTGCCGAGGTTGTCCCGCATCGTCTTCAGGTCGCCGTTCTGGTCGGCGATGAGCGTGTTGAGGTCGTCGGCGACGGTGGCCACATCGTCGGCGGCGGTCTTGGCCCGCTTCAGGTCCGGGCAGACCGGGTCGGGGAGGGCCGCGGGCTCGCAGCGCTTCTTGTAGACCTCGTCCAGGACGGCGGCGGACGCGTGAGCGGTCTTCGCGGCGCCCGGAGCGAGCTTCACCAGCACGTCCAGGTTGTCCTTCACCGCCTTGGCCGAGTCGGAGACCAGCTTGGCGGTGTCCCCGATGGTCTTCTCGTTGGTCTTGATGAACGGGCCCGCCTTGGCGTAGACACCGTTGACCTTGTCGGCGAGCGCCTGGGTGCCGTCGGCGACCTGCCGGGAACCCTCCTCCAGGTCGCCGGCGCCCGTGTCGAGCTTCTTCAGGCCCTTGGCCAGCTTGCCGCTGCCGCTCTTGGCGTCCTTCAGCCCGTCGGCGAGGTCCTTGGACCCCTTCTCCGCCTTCCCGAGGCCCGTGTCGAGCTTGTCGGCGCCCTTGGCCGCGGTGACGGTCTTGTCGTGGATGTCGGAGAACGAGACGAAGATCTTGTCCAGGAAGGTCCGGGAGGCCTTGGTGGACGCGGCCGAGCGGACCTCGTTGAAGACGGTGCGGGAGATCTGGCCGACGATGTAGTTGTTCGCGTCGTTGGTGCGCACCCGGAGGGCGCCGGTCTCCGGGGAATCGCCCGAACTGGAGGCGATGCGGCGGCTGAAGTCGGCCGGCATGGTCAGCGACAGGTAGTAGGTGCCGTCCTCGACGCCCTTGCGGGCCTCCGCGTCGCTCACCTCGTGCCATTCGAAGGTCCGGCTGTCGCGCAGCCCGTCGACGATGTCGTCGCCGGCGGTGATCTTCTTATCGCCCGCCGTGGCGCCCTTGTCGTCGTTGACCAGGGCCACCGGGATGCGGTCCAGGCGGCCGTACGGGTCCCAGAACGACCACAGGTAGAGGGCGCCGTAGAGCAGGGGGAGCACGAGCAGCGCGACCAGGGCCGCGCGCGGCAGCCTCCCGCGTCCGAAACGCCTCAGCTCAAGCGCGGCCAGCCTCGGTGAGCGCATCGGCTCCCTCCTCCTTCGGGTCGCTGTTCTCGGTGGTCTCGCCGGCGCCCTCGGCGTCGCCCGCGTCTTCCGCCGCCGGGCCTGCTTCGTCCGTGCCGTCGCGGCCGTCGCCGTCCTTGCCCGCACTCTCCTCGCTCGGGCGCGTCGAGACGGGCACGCAGTCCTCGGGGGCGGTGCGGCACACGGCCACCACCGTCGTGCCCGCGCGCGTGAGGGACCGCAGCAGGTCCCAGACCTGGGCGCGCTCGGCATCCGAGAGCTTCATGTCGATGTCGTCGACGCCCAGCAGCCGGGGCCGTCCGACGAGGGCCAGGGCCACGGACAGGCGGAGTTCCTCGAGCCGTTCCAGGTCACGGACGGCCGTCCGGGGGCCCTTGGGCAGGCTGTCGAGGTCGAGCCCGGCCGCCGCCAGGGCCGCGTCCACCCGCAGCCGTGCCTCCTGCGCCCGCCGGGCGCGAGGCCGCACCAGCGCGCGCAGGGAGCCGTCGAAGCGGCGTTGCAGCAGGGCCCGCTCCCGCAGATGCTCCCCGACGGTCAGCGCGGGCTCCAGGTCGGTCACCCCGGTCACGTTGGCCACCGCGCTGACGTGCCGCAAGGCCGCCAGATGACGGGGAAGTTTGAACCCGCCCACGGTGGCCACCCCTTCGGTGGGCTTCATCCGTCCCGTGAGCGCGAGCAGCAGACACGTGCGGCCGGAGCCGGACGGTCCCTCGATCGCGATCAGCGAGCCGGGCTCCGCGCCGAGGGTGACGCCGCGGAACACCCACCCTCGCGGCCCCTTGAGCCCGAGGCCCTCGGCCCTGACGTCCGCGCCGTCCACAAACCCGCCCCCTGCCTGACTTATTTGAACTGACTGGTCAGTGCAAAAATACGCCCGAACCGTCGATCGAGGCAAAGGGCCAGGTCAGAACGGATTGTCAGTGCCATACCTCACGATGGGCACATACGGCATCCGTGCCGTCACACCAGACGACAGGAGGTTCGTCATGGCCAGCTCGTCCGCAGCCGCCGCCCGCCGGCGCCGCGCCACCGGCCCTGCCCCCTCACTGACCGGCCCGGCGAGCGACGTGCACCCCGTGCTCCGCCGGGCCCCGGCCCCGCCCGCCGCCCTCGATCTGCTCGCCCAGGCCCGCGCCGGACTGGACGAGGCCGCCGTCCTGGAAACGCCGAACGAGCGCTATGCGACGGCCCACCTCGCCGCCCTGCGCACCGCCGCCGCCGTACTCGCTGCCCGGGGCCGGCCGGAGACCTCCCCGCGCCGCCGGGCCCGGATCCGCAGCGCCTGGGAAGTGCTCCCGGAGATCGCGCCCGAGCTGACCGAGTGGAGCGCCCTGTTCGCCGCCGGTGCCGCGCGCCGCGCCCGAGCCGAGGCGGGCATCCAGGGGGCGGCCGGGCAGCGGGACGCCGACGACCTCATACGCGACGTGGCGATGTTCATCCGCATCGTCGAGCGCATGCTGGTCCTCCAGCCGGTCCTGCCCCAGCCCCGCCAGGACACCGGCACCGGCACCGGCACCGGCACCGGCCAGCACGGGCCGGAGACGGGAGGCGGCCTCCCGGACGCGGGCTGACGGGAGCCCGTCCGCCGACCGCGCCCGGTGTGTCTGCCGGCCGCGCCCGGCGCGTCCGGCGGCCGGGACCCGTGCGGTCATCGACGGCCGCGGTGACCAGGCGCGGTGCGGAGGCAATAGGGTGGAGGTCGCCTGAAGCGTTCCGTGCTGCCGAGGAGTCAACTGCCGTGTCGGACCCGATGCGCCCCCGCGCCTCCCTCCGTACCGCCGTGGTCTGGGAGGTCCTGCAGGACGCCCTCGACCGCCGGGTCAAGGCCACGGGCCGGGACTCGCTCGACGTCCTCGACACCGGTGGCGGCAGCGGCAACTTCGCCGTGCCGCTCGCCCGCCTCGGCCACCGCGTCACCGTCGTCGACCCCAGCCCCAACGCCCTGTTCGCGCTGGAGCGCCGGGTAGCCGAGGCCGGCGTCGCCGATCGGGTCCAGGGCGTCCAGGGCGACGCGCACGGCCTGTTCGACGTGGTCGAGCGCGGCGGCTACGACGCCGTCCTGTGCCACGGCGTCCTGGAGTACGTGGACGACCCGGCCGAGGGCGTGCGCAACGCGGTCGCCGCGCTGCGCGCCGAAGGCGTCGTCAGCCTGCTCGCCGCCGGTCTCGGCGGAGCCGTGCTCGCCCGCGCCCTCGCCGGCCACTTCACCGAGGCCCGGCAGGCGCTGCAGGACCCCGACGGCCGCTGGGGCACCGGCGACCCGATGCCCCGCCGCTTCACCGCCGAGCAGCTCACCGCGCTGGCGGAGGGGGCCGGCCTGCGGGTCGGCGCGGTGCACGGCGTGCGCGTCTTCGCCGACCTCGTGCCCGGCGTCCTGGTGGACACCGAGCCCGGTGCCCTCGACGCGCTGCTGAAGCTGGAGGCCGCGGCGGCCGAGTTGCCCGCGTTCCACTCCGTGGCCACCCAGCTGCACGTGCTCGGTGAGACGACGGGTGCCGCAGAAGCCTGAGCGCACTGCCGGGACCAGCCGCTGATCAGGGCCTTGGCCGCACATGGAGTACGACACAAGCCCCCCGAACGAGGGGTTTGCGCCGTATGATCGAGGTACACCGCCCGGCATGACGGGCCGGCCGCCGGGGAATGCAAGCCTCAGCGAGCCGGGGCTGTCATGACGGGTTCCGATTGGCCAACTGGCGTAGAGGGGCGGGTTTCACGGGGGCGATTCCCTGCCTATCCTGAAGGGACCCCCCGGGTCGCCCCGGCGACTGCACGATGAGGAGGACTCCGTGCCGCTCTCCGAGCACGAGCAGCGCATGCTCGAGCAGATGGAGCGAGCGCTGTACGCCGAAGATCCCAAGTTCGCGTCGGCGCTCGAGGGAAGCGGGCTGCGTACGTACACCCGGCGTCGGGTCTACCAGGCGGTCGCAGGCTTCCTCGTGGGTATCGCGCTCCTCATGGCCGGAATGGTCGCCCAACTGATCTGGGTCAGCGTGGTGGGTTTCCTCGTCATGCTGGGCTGCGCCGTCCTCGCCGTGACCGGCTGGCGCAAGGCACCGAAACCGGGTGAGCAGCCCCAGGGCGCCGCTCGCCGACAGGCACGGCCGAAGCGCTCCATGATGGACAAGATCGAGCAGCGCTGGCAGCGCCGCCGGGACGAACAGGGCCACTGACCGGCCCGCGGCTCCAGGGCCGAGACGGACAGACGTGAGGGGCGGCCACCATCCGGTGGCCGCCCCTCACGTATGCCGTCGGGCAATGGGTGAGGGCGAGTCTCGGCAGCGCGGCCGCCCGCGCCCTGGAGGAGCGGTCAGCTCTGCTGCCCGGAGGTCCGGCGCAGCGTCGGCCGGGCCGCCGCCGCCCGGGTGCTGAGCGCCGACCAGCGGGCCGACACCGCCCAGAGCACGCGCACGGCCGAGCGGGGCAGGAACAGCGCCCGCAGCCGTGTCCCGGTGCTCACCGTGGCCCGCAGCGCCTCGACCACCCGGCGCACGTCCTCCGCCGCCCCCGCCGCCAGTCGCGGCCGGGGCGCGTACAGCACCTGCTCCACCGCGTCCGCCACCCGGTGCACGGCGGCCCCCGCCGTCGCATCGAGCTGCCCCAGCCGGACGATCCGGTCGGCCGCCTTGCGCGGGGTCAGCGACTCGTCCGGCGCGATGCCGTGGTCCCAGGCGCTGTCCGTCAGCTCCTGCCAGGCGGCCAGGGTGTGCGCCGCCGCGCCCTGCGCGGTCCGCGCGTGCCCGCCCAGCCGGCGCCCGCGCAGCTCCTGCCGCCACAGCATCGGCGACAGCGGAACCGCCACGACGACCAGCACGCCCAGGCCGATCAGCAGCCACCACCACGGGCCGCCCCGGCCGTCCTCCTCGTGCTGCGGGACCGCCGCGGCGGACTGGCTGCCGCACGCCTCCAGCTTGCGCAGCCCGCCGGCGCAGCTCTCGCTCGGGGAGGCCGCCGCCGAGGGCGCCGACGAACTGCCCTTGGACGGCAGGGCCTCCTCGGGCAGCGAGGTGCCGGGCGTGTCCGACTGGGTGTACGGCGGAGTGGTGCCGCGGGTGGGGGTCGGTTCGAAGCGGGTCCAGCCGACGCCCTCGAAGTACAGCTCGGGCCAGGCGTGCGCGTCCTTCTGGTTCACCGCGACCGTGCCGTCGGCCTGCGGGGTGCCGGGCGCGAAGCCCACCGCGACCCGGGCCGGGATGCCGAGGGTGCGGGCCATCGCCGCCATGGCGAAGGAGAAGTGGACGCAGAAGCCCTCCTTCTTCTTCAGGAAGTTCGCTATGGCCCCGGGGCCGCGGCCGACCTCCACCTGCGTGTCGTACTGGAAGCCACCGGTGACCGAGAACCAGTCCTGGAGCTTGACGGCCTCCTCGTAGTGGCTGCTCGCTCCGGCGGTGATCTCCCCGGCGGTGCGGGCCACCACCTTCGGCAGCGAGGACGGCACCTTGGTGTACTCGCGCTTCAGGGCGGCCGGCGGCTGCGGCGCGGAGGCGAGCTGCCGCGCGGTCGGCTCCACGTCCAGGCTGGTGACCTGGTAGGTCTGACCGCGCGTGGTCTGGCCGTGGTCGCCGACGAGGGTCATGCCGACGGGCTCGTACCGCCACCGGCCGGCGACCTTCACGCCGCTCGGCGGGTACGGCATCGGCAGCCAGTCCTGGGCGTACGTGTCCGTCGCGGTGACGACCGTGCGCACCTTGCTGCGCTTGACGTCCGAGCCCAGGCCGATGGGTGTGGGCAGGGTGTCAGGGATGCCCACGATGTGCCGCTGGGCCGGCTTCCAGGTGGTGCCGTCGAAGTCGTCCAGCGAGACGATCCGCAGATACAGGTCGGAGATGTCGCTCGTGCTGGTCCGCAGGGACAGCACCTTGCGGTCGTCGTCCGTGTTCAGGTTGTCGCGCAGCGACACCAGCGGGTTGACCGCCGAGATCGTGCCGCCGGTGCCGTTGCCCGCGCCCACGCCGGTGCCGGCGCCGTCGAGCAGGCTGCCGTGCAGCTCGGGCAGGGTGAGCGGCACGACCAGGGCCACACCGAGCGCCACCGCGCCGATGCGGCGGCCGGTGCGCACCGGCGCCACGACGCCCGTCTCCGGGACGCCCGGGGTGCGGGGCGCCCCGCCGAAGACCCGGCCCCACTGCGCGAGCCGCTCCCGGCTCTCGGCGAGCAGCAGCATCAGATAGCCGGCCGCCGCCACCAGGAACCAGAGCCAGTCCGCGCCGCCGTCGGACAGGCCCGCCGCCACCGAGTACAGCGCGAGCAGCGGCAGCCCGGCCGGGGCCGCGCCGCGGAAGGTCACCGCCAGCGTGTCCACCAGCAGCCCGATCACCAGGGCGCCGCCGATCAGCAGCAGCTCGATGCCGTCGGTCAGTGGCGCCGGTATCGCGTACCGGCTGACGTCGTCCGAGCCCTGCTGCAGCAGTTCGGCGAAGTGGCGGAGGGCGTCCGGGCCCGGAATCAGTCCGAAGATCGCATGCTGCCGGGCGAACACCAGGGTGAGCAGCAGCAGGATGGCCAGCGTCTGCGCCGCCACCGTCAGCGGCCGGCCCAGCGGGACCCGCCGGGCCGCCATGCCCACCCCGGTCTGTACGGCCACCAGCGGAGCCAGCAGCAGCAGCCATGTCGGCTCGGCGACCAGGGGAAGCAGTGCGCACGAGGTCATCAGCGTGGCCGCCGCCGCGCACAGCGCCAGTCGTGCCCGCCCGCTCATGCCCGTGCCTCCCCGCTCACGGCGGTCAGGCCGGAGCGTTCCCGGTCCGCCTGCCGCCACAGCTCGTCCAACGAGGCGCCGCGCGGCACGCTCAGCGCCGTCCAGCCCGCCTCCCGCAGCAGCCGCAGCCGGTCCGCGTGCCGGTCACCGGGACGCGGCACGTCGGTCGCCTCCCGCGTCCAGGTGCCGGGGTCCAGCACGAAGGCGACGGCGCCGCCGCTGCGCCGGCTCATCTTGGCGACCGTCGTGGCCTGCTCCTCGTCCAGGTCGCCGAGGAAGGCGATCAGCAGCCCCTCGTTGCCGCCGCGCAGCACGTCGTACGCGCGGGACAGGCCGGAGCCGTCGGAGTAGTCGATCACCGCGAGGGTGTCCATCATCAGCCCGGCCGCGTCCGCGGTCTCCTGGCCGGTGCCCGCGAAACCGTCGCCGCCCTCGCCGGGCATCGCGCTGCCGCTGTCGGTCAGCAGCCGTACCGAGAAGCCGCGTTCCAGCATGTGCACCAGCACCGAGGCGGCACCGGAGACGGCCCACTCGAAGGCCGAGTCCGGGCCCGCGCCCTCGTGGGCACCGCCCCGGGTGTCGAGGAGGACGGTGCACCGGGAGCGCCGGGGCTGCTCCTCGCGGCGGACCATCAGCTCGCCGTAGCGTGCGGTCGAGCGCCAGTGCACCCGGCGCAGGTCGTCGCCGTAGCGGTACCCGCGCGGGATCACGTCGTCCTCGCCGGCCAGGGCCAGCGAGCGCTGCCGTCCGTCGCCGTAGCCCTGGGCCTCGCCGCTGAAGCGGACCGGCGCCAGCGGCTCCACGCGCGGGATGACCGTCAGGGTGTCGTACGTCGAGAAGGAGCGGGTCAGTTCGCACAGCCCGAACGGGTCCGTGAGCCGCAGCTGCAGCGGGCCCAGCGCATAGCGGCCGCGCAGGTCGGAGCGGACCCGGTAGGACACCTCGCGGCGACCGCCCGGCTCCACCCGGTCCAGCACGAACCGGGGGCGGGGCCCGAGGACGTAGGGCACCCGGTCCTGGAGCATCAGCAGGCCGGTGGGCAGCCGGGAGACGTTGTCCATGCGCAGGTGCACCCGGGCCTCGCTGCCGGCGGGCACGCGCGCGGGGGACAGGCGGCGGCCGGCCGACACCCGGTAGCGGGTGCGGTACAGCACGGCCGCGCAGATCAGCGGAAGGGCGGCCAGCAGCAGGCCGACGCGCAGCAGATCGGTCTGGCCCAGCACGAACGCGCAGATCGCGGCGGCGATCCCGGCCGCCAGGAAGGAGCGGCCGCGGGTGGTGAGGCCCGCCAGGGCGGTACGGACACCGCTCTTCTCGCCGCGGTCGGCCTGCGCCGGTCCGGCCCCCCCGGCACTCATCACAGACTCCGCGGAGGCTGCTGGGGATAGGCCGGGACATTGCGGCCCAGGCCGCCGAAGCCGCTCTGCTGTCCCGGCACCGCGGGCACCGGGGTGTGCTGGAGGATCTCCAGCACCACCTGCTCGGCCGTACGCCGGTTCAGCTGGGCCTGGGCGGTGGGCAGCAGGCGGTGGGCGAGGACGGCGGCGGCGAGTGCCTGGACGTCGTCCGGCAGCGCGTACTCCCGGCCGGCGAGGGCCGCGGACGCCTTCGCCGCGCGCAGCAGGTGCAGCGTCGCGCGCGGTGAGGCGCCGAGTCTGAGGTCGGGGTGTGTGCGCGTGGCGGCGACCAGCTCGACCGCGTACCGCCGGACGGACTCCGAGACGTGTACACCGCGAACGGCCTCGATCAGCTTCACGATCTCGTGCGCGTGCGCCACCGGCTGGAGGTCCTCCAGCGGGCTGACCCCGCCGTGGATGTCGAGCATCTGCAGCTCGGCCTCCACGCTCGGGTAGCCGACCGAGACGCGGGCCATGAAGCGGTCGCGCTGGGCCTCGGGCAGCGGGTAGGTGCCCTCCATCTCGACCGGGTTCTGGGTGGCCACCACCATGAAGGGGCTGGGCAGTTCGTAGGTCTGCCCGTCGATGGTGACCTGCCGCTCCTCCATGGACTCCAGCAGCGCCGACTGGGTCTTGGGCGAGGCGCGGTTGATCTCGTCGCCGATCACGATCTGCGCGAAGATGGCGCCCGGCTTGAACTCGAAGTCGCGGCGCTGCTGGTCCCAGATGGACACACCGGTGATGTCGGAGGGCAGCAGGTCCGGTGTGAACTGGATGCGCCGCACCGAACAGTCGATGGACCGCGCCAGCGCCTTGGCGAGCATCGTCTTGCCCACCCCGGGGACGTCCTCGATCAGCAGATGGCCCTCGGCGAGCAGCACGGTCAGCGCGATGCGTACGACCTCGGGCTTGCCCTCGATCACGCCTTCCACCGAACCGCGCACCCGCTCCACCGTGGCGGTCAGATCATCCCCCACCCTCGAATTCACTCGGGTGGGGGTGCCCCCATGGCTCGCCCGATCGTCATAGGTCGTCACCCGGCCCTCCTCGGCCCGTATATCCGGGCCGACGCTCTCGGTGCGAAACCGGCCCACCCCAAAACACGGACACCACGCGGGAAAAGTTCCGCGCGACGCCACACCCCCGCATTCTTGCTGCCGTTACCGATTCGTGTCACTCGCCTGTGGACAACTGCCCGCACGATGTCGGTCTTACGGCTTTTTCGACCGCATTTTCGATACGGGGAACGGCGGGAGGTGTTCCTGGGCGGCCGGCCGGAGCCCCGGTCAGGCCGGGTCGACCTCGCGCAGCAGACCGGTGCGCACGTCGAACACGAACCCGCGGACGTCGTCGGTGTGCAGCAGGAACGGCGAGGTGCGCACCCGCTGCATGGACTGGCGCACGTCCTGGTCCACGTCCCGGAAGGACTCCACCGCCCACGCCGGACGCTGCCCGACCTCCATCTCCAGCTCGCTGCGGAACTCCTCGGTGAGGGACTCCAGGCCGCAGCCGGTGTGGTGGATCAGCACGACGCTGCGGGTGCCGAGCTTGCGCTGGCTGATGGTCAGGGACCGGATGACGTCGTCCGTGACCACACCGCCGGCGTTGCGGATGGTGTGGCAGTCGCCGAGCTGCAGGCCGAGGGCCTTGTGCAGGTCGAGACGGGCGTCCATGCACGCGACCACGGCGACGTGGAGAACAGGACTGGCGTCCATACCGGGATCGGTGAAGGCCTCGGCGTAGTGCCGGTTGGCCTCCACGAGCCGGTTCGTCACGGTGTCGCCAGTGGTTATGGCGCCTTCGGATCCAGTGGGTACGGCTGCAGAAGTCGTCATGCCGACGACGTTACTGGTCACGTTGTGTTCCGGCCTGCCGTGAGACGGGACAAAGAACGTCATCGCGGCTGTTGTGAGCTAACCCACACGGAGGGCAAACCGGCGCCGTACGGGTGAATCCCGCGCAATCGCCGTCCCCGCCCCACCCCGGTGCGCGACGCGCAGGCCGGTTGATTGACCGCGAGACAGGGTGGACTAAAGTGGCGCGAAGCGGGAGGCGTGGCTCTTCCTGCTGGTGAAACCCCTGGAGGCCCCGGCATGCGCCCGGACCGTCTCCCCACGCGCGCGGCGCGTACGTACGGCTCGGCCTCCTCCCGCTCCCGGTCGGCTGACGCTTCCGGCGCCGGCGGACCACCCCTCCGCGAGCTGGCGGGGACCCGTGGCGGTGCGTATCCTGCGCCGGATCATGAGAGGCCCCCTTGAGCCAGAGTCGACACGTCCCCGTGATGCTCCAGCGGTGCCTGGATCTGCTGGCACCCGCCCTGGAGCGGCCGGGAGCGGTCGTCGTCGACTGCACCCTCGGCCTCGGCGGCCACAGCGAGGCGCTGCTGACCCGGTTCCCCGAGGCGCGCCTGATCGGCCTCGACCGGGACAAGGAGGCGCTGCGCCTGTCGGGTGAGCGCCTGGAACCGCACAAGGACCGCGCCACCCTCGTGCACGCCGTGTACGACGAGCTGCCCGACGTGCTCGGCCGGCTCCGCATCCCGCGCGTGCAGGGCGTGCTGTTCGACCTCGGTGTCTCCTCCATGCAGCTCGACGAGGCCGACCGCGGCTTCGCCTACGCCCAGGACGCCCCCCTGGACATGCGCATGGACCAGACGACCGGCATCAGCGCCGCCGAGGTCCTCAACACCTACCCGGCGGGCGAACTCGTGCGCATCCTGCGGGCGTACGGCGAGGAGAAGCAGGCCAAGCGGATCGTCTCCGCGATCGTCCGCGAGCGCGAGAAGGAGCCGTTCACCAACAGCGCCCGGCTCGTCACGCTGATCCGCGACGCCCTGCCGCAGGCCGCCAAGCGCACCGGCGGCAACCCGGCCAAGCGCACCTTCCAGGCGCTGCGCATCGAGGTCAACGGTGAACTGTCCGTCCTGGAGCGGGCGATCCCGGCCGCCGTGAAGGCGCTGGACGTCGGCGGGCGGATCGCCGTGCTGTCGTACCACTCGCTCGAAGACCGGCTCGTCAAGCAGGTGTTCGCGGCCGGCGCCACCTCCACGGCGCCGCCCGGGCTGCCGGTCGTGCCCGAGCGGTACCAGCCGCGGCTCAAGCTGCTCACCCGCGGTGCCGAACTTCCCACCGAGGAAGAGATCGCCGAGAACCGCCGGGCCGCGCCGGCCAGGTTGCGCGGCGCCGAGCGCATCAGGGAGGACGTCGAGTGAGCGTGACGGGTCGGACGGCTCCCCCCGTGCACGGGGCAAAGGGGGAACGGTGAGCAGGAAACCCCAGCTCAGGGGCAGGGCCGCGCGGCTCGCCCGGCTCTTCCCGGCCGGCCGTGCCCGGGCGGCCCGCGCCCCGTTCGTGCTCCTCGTCGTCCTGCTCCTCGGCGGCGGCCTCATCGGGCTGCTGGTGCTGAACTCCGCGCTCAGCGAGGGCTCGTTCGAACTCGCCGACCTGCAGAAGCGGACGAAGAACCTCACCGACGAGGAGCAGGCCCTGCAGCGGGACATCGACGGCTACTCGTCCCCCGACGCCCTCCAGCGGCGCGCCCGTGAACTCGGCATGGTTCCCGGCGGCGACCCGGCCTTCCTCGGCCCCGACGGCACCGTCAAGGGTGTCCCCGGCGTCGCCCCCGAGGCAGCGGCCCTCTCCGGCCCGGCCGCCCCCGGGGCGATGGACCCGGCGGTCGGCCGCTCCACAGCCCCGGCCCCCACCGTGGCGCCCGGCACCACGCCGGGCCAGGCCTCGGTGAGCCCCCCGGCCGCCACCCCGGCCCAGCCCCCGGCGAGCCCCCCGGCAGCCGTGCCGCCCGCCACCCCCCAGCCCGCCTCCACTCCGACCCCCGGCAGGTGACGGAAGTGACCGACAGGGAACCGCCGCGCCGCCGTGTGCCCGGGCCCGCCAAGCCTCCCCGGCCGCGGGGCGCGGTGCGGCGGCAGCCCGGCCCCGGTGCCCGTCCGGCCCGACGTCCGGGCGGGGCCCGGCCCATGCCCCCGCCCCCGCTCCGGCTCGGCAGCCCGCGGCCCCGCCTGCGCCTGGTCAGCCTCGGCCTGACCCTGGTCCTGCTCGCCTTCGTCGTGCGGCTGCTCCAGGTGCAGGCCGTCGACGCGAGCGCCTACGCGGCACGGGCCGAACAGAACCGCTACGTGGTGCACACCCTGGCCGCCGAGCGCGGCGGGATCACCGACCGCAACGGCGTCGCCCTCGCCATCAGCGAGGACGCCTACGACATCACGGCCGACCCGACGATGTTCAGCGCCAGGCAGCTGAAGATCGACGACGGACCGGAGCAGGCCGCCGCGCTGCTCGCCCCGATCCTCGGCCAGGATCACGCCACGATCGTCAAGAAGCTGCGGCCCGGGAACAGGAACTCCCGCTACACCCGGCTCGCCGCGCGGCAGACCCCGCAGGTCTGGAAGCAGATCAAGGACCTCAAGTCCGCGCTCACCAACAAGGCCGACACCGACCACACCACGGTCAACGTGCTGTCCGGCGTCTTCGCGGATCCCAGCAGCCAGCGCGTGTACCCCAACGGCGACCTCGGCGCCGGGATACTGGGCTGGGTCAACGCCGACGGCCGGGGCGGCGGCGGCATCGAGCAGCAGCTGGACAAGCAGCTGTCGGGCAAGGACGGCAAGGTCCGCTACGCCCAGTCCGGGGGGCGTGAGGTACCCACGGCGGGGTCCACCGAGACGCCCGCCGAGCCCGGTGCCGACGTCGAGCTGACGATCGACCGCGACATCCAGTGGGCCGCACAGAACGCGATCACCGAGCAGGTCGCGAAGTCCAAGGCGGACCGCGGTTACGTCATCGTCCAGGACACCCGGACCGGCCAGATCCTGGCCATGGCCAACTCCCCCGGCTTCGACCCGAACGACCTGTCGAAGGCCGACGGCGACGCCATGGGCAACGCGGCCCTCCAGGACGCCTACGAGCCCGGCTCCACGGCCAAGGTGATGTCGATGGCGGCCGTGCTGGAGCGGAACGTGGCCACCCCGCTCACCCACGTCGTCGTACCCAACCGGCTGCACCGCGGCGACCGGCTCTTCCAGGACGACATCGACCACGCCACCTGGTACCTCACGCTCAACGGAGTGCTCGCCAAGTCCAGCAACATCGGCACCATCCTGGCCACCGGCGAACTCGGCAAGACCCAGCCCGAGGCCAACCGGGTCCTCCACTCGTACCTGCGCAAGTTCGGCATCGGCAGCTACACCGGCCTCGGCTTCCCCGGCGAGACCCGCGGCATCCTCGCGCCGCCGCAGAAGTGGTCCACCTCGCAGCAGTACACGATTCCCTTCGGCCAGGGCTTCTCCATCAACGCCATGCAGGCCGCCTCCGTCTACTCGACCATCGCCAACGGCGGGGTACGGGTCGAGCCGACCCTGGTGCGCGGCACCAAGGGCGCCGACGGGCGCTTCACCCCGGTGCCGAAGGCCGGACGGACAAGGGTGATCAGCGAGAAGACGGCCAAGGCCCTCGCCCGGATGCTGGAGTCGGTCGTGGACGACGAGCAGGGCACCGGCGTCAAGGCCCGCATCCCGGGGTACCGGGTCGCGGGCAAGACCGGCACGGCGAACCGCGTGGATCCGGCCACCGGCCGCTACCGGGGCTACACCTCGTCGTTCGCCGGCTTCGCCCCCGCGGACAACCCCCGTGTCACCGTCTACTGCGCCATCCAGAACGCCACCTCGGGCAGCTACTTCGGCGGCCAGATCTGCGGCCCCATCTACAAACAGGTGATGGAGTTCGCCCTCAAGACCCTCCAGATCCCGCCGACCGGGGCGAGAGCCGCGAACCTGCCCGTCGACTACAAGCCCTGACCGGCTTCCGAAAGACCCAGGAACGAACCCGTGACAACGATCACCCCGAACCCCGGGAACCAGGGGCCCGCGAGCCCCTCACTTCGCTCCGGAGCGGGTGCGCCCGGTACGCTCACCGCCGTGCCACACGCTGATCAGTCCCAAACCACCCAGAAGGGCGCTTCCGTGACATATCCGGGACCGCCGCGACCGGTTCAGGTCTCCGCCACACCCCTCGCGGAACTGGCCGATCAGCTGGGTGCCGCCGCTCCGGCCGGCTCCGCCGAGATCACGGGGATCACCCACGACTCGCGCGCCGTCCGCCCCGGCGACCTGTACGCCGCCCTGCCGGGCGCCCGCCTGCACGGCGCCGACTTCGTCACCCAGGCCGCCGGCCTCGGCGCGGTCGCCGTGCTCACCGACCCGAGCGGCGCCGAGCGCGCCGCCGCGACCGGTCTGCCCGTCCTGGTCGTGGACGACCCGCGGGCGCGGATGGGCGAGCTGGCGGCGACGATCTACGGCCGCCCCGGCCGCGATCTGCTCCAGATCGGCATCACCGGCACCTCCGGCAAGACCACCACCGCCTACCTGGTGGAGGGCGGCCTGAAGACCGCCCGCAGCACCGGGCTCATCGGCACCGTCGAGATGCGCATCGGCGACGAACGCATCAAGTCCGAGCGCACCACCCCCGAAGCCACCGACCTGCAGGCGCTGTTCGCCGTCATGCGGGAGCGGGGTGTCGAGGCGGTCGCCATGGAGGTCTCCAGCCACGCCCTGGTCCTCGGCCGGGTCGACGGCTGCGTCTTCGACATCGCCGTCTTCAACAACCTCAGCCCGGAACACATGGAGTTCCACTCCGACATGGAGGACTACTTCCGGGCCAAGGCACAGCTGTTCACGCCGGAACGCAGCAAACTCGGCGTCGTCAACGCCGACGACGAGTACGGCCGCCGGCTCGCCGAGGAGGCGACCGTGCCGGTCGTCACCTTCTCCGCCGAGGGCCACCCCGACGCCGACTGGCGCGCCCAGGACGTCCAGGTCGGCCCCATGAACTCGACGTTCACCGTGCTCGGCCCGAACGGCGAGAGCGTGCAGGCCAGGTCGCCGCTGCCCGGCCCCTTCAACGTGGCGAACACCCTCGCCGCCATCGTCGCCCTCGCCGCGGCGGGCATCGACCCGCAGACCGCCGCCGACGGCGTCGCCGCTGTACCCGGCGTCCCCGGCCGCCTGGAGCGCGTCGACGCAGGCCAGCCCTATCTCGCGGTCGTCGACTACGCCCACAAGACCGACGCGGTCGAGTCGGTGCTCAAGGCGCTGCGCAAGGTCACCGGGGGCCGGCTGCACGTGGTGCTCGGCTGCGGCGGCGACCGCGACCAGACCAAGCGCGCCCCGATGGGCGCCGCCGCGGCCCGGCTCTCCGACACGGCCGTACTGACCTCCGACAACCCCCGCTCCGAGGACCCCCTCGCGATCCTCGCGACCATGCTCCAGGGCGCGGCCTCCGTGCCCGCGCACGAGCGCGGCGAGGTGCTCCTCTTCGAGGACCGGGCCGCGGCCATCGCCGCCGCCGTGGGCCGGGCCCAGGCCGGCGACACCGTGCTGGTCGCGGGCAAGGGTCATGAGCAGGGCCAGGACATCGCCGGCGTGATCCGTCCCTTCGACGACCGCCAGGTGCTTCGCGAAGCTATCCAGAAGACCCAGGGATGAACTTGTGATCGCCCTCTCCCTCGCCGAGATCGCAGCAGTCGTCGGCGGGCAGAAGCACGACATACCGGATCCGTCCGCGCAGATCACGGGCCCGGTGGTCCGGGACTCCCGCGAGGTGGTGCCCGGCAGCCTGTTCGCCGCCTTCGTCGGCGAGCGCGTGGACGGCCACGACTACGCACCGCAGGTGGTCGAGGCCGGCGCGGTCGCCGTGCTGGCGTCCCGGCCGGTCGGCGTCCCCGCGATCGTGGTGGACGACGTCCAGACCGCCCTCGGCGCCCTCGCCCGGCACGTCGTACGCCGGCTCGGCGCGACCCTCGTCGCCCTGACCGGCTCGGCCGGAAAGACCAGCACCAAGGACCTCATCGCCCAGGTGCTCCAGCGCAAGGCGCCGACCGTGTTCACGCCCGGCTCGCTCAACAACGAGATCGGGCTGCCGCTGACCGCCCTGTCCGCCACCGAGGAGACGAAGTTCCTCGTGCTGGAGATGGGCGCCCGCGGCATCGGGCACATCCGCTACCTCGCCGACCTCACCCCGCCGCGGATCGGCCTGGTCCTCAACGTCGGCACCGCCCACATCGGCGAGTTCGGCGGCCGCGAGCAGATCGCGCAGGCCAAGGGCGAGCTGGTCGAGGCGCTGCCCGCGGCGGAGGACGGCGGCGCGGCGATCCTCAACGCCGACGACCCGTTGGTCCGGGCCATGGCCTCCCGTACCAAGGCGAAGGTGGTCCTTTTCGGAGAGTCGGCCGAAGCGGACGTACGCGCCGAGAACGTGCGACTCACGGACAGCGGACAGCCCTCCTTCAGGCTTCACACACCCTCCGGTGCATGCGATGTGACCATGCGCCTGTACGGTGAGCACCACGTGTCGAACGCGCTCGCCGCGGCCGCCGTCGCCCATGAGCTGGGCATGTCCGCGGAAGAGATCGCCCTCGCGCTCTCCGAGGCGGGCTCCCTCTCCCGCTGGCGCATGGAGGTCACCGAGCGCCCGGACGGCGTGACCATCGTCAACGACGCCTACAACGCCAACCCCGAGTCCATGCGGGCCGCCCTCAGGGCGCTCGCGGCCATGGGCAAGGGGCGCCGCACGTGGGCGGTGCTCGGCAAGATGGCCGAGCTGGGGGACGAGGCGCTCGCCGAGCACGACGCCGTCGGACGGCTCGCCGTCCGGCTCAACGTCAGCAAGCTCGTCGCGGTCGGGGGGATTGAGGCCTCCTGGCTGCAACTGGGCGCATATAACGAGGGTTCGTGGGGTGAGGAGTCGGTGCACGTGTCCGACGCACAGGCGGCGATCGACCTGTTGCGCAGCGAGTTGCGCCCGGGGGACGTCGTACTCGTGAAGGCGTCCCGTTCGGTGGGGCTCGAGAGCGTTGCCCAGGCGCTCGTCGAGGCCGGTGCCGGGCGTGGGGTTGATGCCCGATGATGAAGCAGATCCTTTTCTCGGGCGTCATCGGTCTCTTCCTGACGCTGATCGGCACCCCGCTGCTGATCAAGCTTCTCGCCCGCAAGGGCTACGGCCAGTACATCCGTGACGACGGTCCGCGTGAGCACGCCAGCAAGCGCGGTACGCCGACCATGGGCGGTATCGCCTTCATCCTGGCGACGATCGCCGCGTACTTCCTGTCCAAGGTGATCACCGGCCAGACGCCGACCTACTCGGGCGTGCTGGTCCTCGGCCTGATGTTCGGCATGGGCCTGGTCGGCTTCCTCGACGACTACATCAAGATCGTCAAGCGGCGTTCGCTGGGCCTGCGGGCCAAGGCCAAGATGGCCGGCCAGCTGATCGTCGGCATCGCCTTCGCGGTGCTGTCGCTGCAGTTCTCCGACGCGCGCGGCAACACCCCGGCGTCCACGAAGCTGTCGTTCATCACGGACTTCGGCTGGTCGATCGGTCCGGTGCTGTTCGTCGTCTGGGCGCTGTTCATGATCCTCGCGATGTCGAACGGCGTGAACCTGACCGACGGTCTGGACGGCCTCGCCACCGGCGCCTCCGTCCTCGTCTTCGGCGCCTACACCTTCATCGGCGTCTGGCAGTTCCAGGAGTCCTGCGCCAACGCGCAGACCCTGACCAACCCGGGTGCCTGCTACGAGGTGCGCGACCCGCTGGACCTCGCCGTGGTCGCCTCCGCGCTGATGGGCGCCTGCCTGGGCTTCCTGTGGTGGAACACCTCGCCGGCGAAGATCTTCATGGGCGACACCGGTTCGCTCGCGCTCGGCGGTGTCCTCACGGGTCTGGCCATCCTCTCCCGCACGGAGCTGCTGGTGGCCATCATGGGCGGCCTGTTCGTCCTCATCACCATGTCGGTCGTCATCCAGGTCGGCTCCTTCCGGCTCACCGGCAAGCGCGTCTTCCGGATGGCACCCCTCCAGCACCACTTCGAACTCAAGGGCTGGTCCGAGGTCCTGGTCGTGGTCCGCTTCTGGATCATCCAGGGCATCTGTGTGATCGTCGGACTGGGCCTCTTCTATGCAGGATGGGCAGCGGACAAGTGACCTCCTCGGTGCCTTCTGAATTCCAGGGCAAGCACGTCACCGTCGCCGGGCTCGGCGTCTCCGGCGTCCCGGCGGCGAAAGTGCTGCACGCGCGCGGGGCGATCGTCACGGTCGTCAACGACGGCGACGACGCACGCGCGCGTGAACAGGCCGCGGAGCTGCGGGCGCTCGGCATCACCGTGCGCCTGGGCGACGGGGCGACCCTGCCGGAGGGCACCGAGCTGATCGTCACCGCGCCCGGCTGGAAGCCCGACAAGCCCCTGTTCCTCGCCGCCGGGAAGGCCGGCGTGCCGGTCTGGGGCGACGTGGAGCTGGCCTGGCGGCTGCGGGGACCCGACGCGGCCCCCTGGCTGGCCGTGACGGGCACCAACGGCAAGACCACGACCGTCCAGATGCTCGCCTCCATCCTGCGGGCGGCGGGCCTGCGCACGGCCGCCGTCGGCAACATCGGCGTCTCCCTGCTGGACGTGGTCCTCGGCGAGGAGCAGTACGACGTGCTCGCCGTGGAGCTGTCCAGCTACCAGCTCCACTGGGCGCCCTCCCTGCGCGCCCACTCGGCGGCCGTCCTCAACCTGGCCCCCGACCACCTCGACTGGCACGGCTCCATGGAGGCCTACGCCCGCGACAAGGGCCGTGTCTACGAGGGCAACAAGGTCGCCTGCGTCTACAACGTCGCCGACAAGGCCACCGAGGACCTCGTACGCGAGGCCGACGTCGAAGAGGGCTGCCGGGCCGTCGGGTTCACGCTGGGCACGCCCGGGCCCTCTCAACTCGGTGTGGTGGACGGCATCCTGGTCGACCGCGCCTTCATCGAGAACCGGCAGAAGAACGCGCAGGAGCTGGCCGAGGTCTCCGACGTCAACCCGCCGGCCCCGCACAACATCGCCAACGCCCTTGCCGCGGCTGCGCTCGCGCGCGCCTTCGGGGTGCCCGCCGGTGCCGTACGGGACGGTCTGCGGGCCTTCCGCCCGGACGCCCACCGCATCGCGCACGTGGCCGACATCGACGGCGTCGCGTACGTCGACGACTCCAAGGCGACCAACACCCACGCCACGGAAGCCTCGTTGGCGGCATATGAGCCGATCGTATGGATTGCGGGCGGTCTGGCGAAGGGCGCGGTCTTCGACGAGCTGGTCGCCAAGTCGGCGAAGCGGCTGCGCGGCGTGGTCCTGATCGGCGCCGATCGTGCCCTGATCCGTGAGGCCCTCGCGCGACACGCCCCGGAAGTACCCGTGGTCGACCTCGACCGGACCGACACTGGGGCGATGCTCCAGGCGGTGACGGAAGCGAAGCGGCTGGCTCAGCCCGGCGACACGGTGCTGCTGGCCCCGGCCTGTGCCTCCATGGACATGTTCACCAACTACAACCAGCGCGGTGACGCGTTCGCGGCGGCGGTCCGCGAACTCGGAGCCTGACCCCGGCCGCCTGCCGGGCGGATCTTGGGAGGGACGCGTGGGACGGCCGACGTTCACCGGAGGCGCCGATGTCCAGTAGCCGTACCGGCCGCCCGCCCGTACAGCGGGCGTCCCGGCGTCCCGCCCTCCCACGGCCGCCGCGCGAGAACCCCGTCCGGCGGCTCTACACGCGCGCGTGCAAGGCCTGGGACCGTCCGCTGACGGCCTACTACCTGATCGTCGGCGGCAGCGTCCTGATCACCGTGCTGGGCCTGGTGATGGTCTACTCGGCCTCCCAGATCACCGCGCTGCAGCTTTCGCTGCCCGGGTCCTACTTCTTCCGCAAGCAGGCCCTGGCCGCGCTCATCGGCGGTGCACTGCTGTTCGTGGCCTCCCGCATGCCGGTGAAGCTGCACCGGGCGCTGGCGTACCCGATCCTCGCCGGCGCGGTCTTCCTGATGGTCCTGGTGCAGGTGCCCGGGATAGGGATGGCGGTCAACGGCAACCAGAACTGGATCTCCCTCGGCGGTTCCTTCCAGATCCAGCCCAGCGAGTTCGGCAAGCTCGCGCTGGTGCTGTGGGGCGCGGACCTCATCGCGCGCAAGCAGGAGAGGAAGCTGCTGACCCAGTGGAAGCACATGCTGGTGCCGCTGGTTCCGGTCGCCTTCATGCTGCTCGGGCTGATCATGCTCGGCGGCGACATGGGCACCGCGATCATTCTCACGGCGATCCTGTTCGGCCTGCTGTGGCTCGCGGGGGCGCCGACCCGGCTGTTCGCGGGCGTGTTCTCCATCGCCGCCCTGATCGGTGCGGTCCTCATCAAGACCAGCCCCAACCGGATGGCGCGCCTCGCCTGCATCGGTGCCACGGAGCCCAGGACGGGGGTCGCGGACTGCTGGCAGGCCGTGCACGGCATCTACGCGCTCGCCTCCGGCGGACTCTTCGGTTCCGGGCTCGGCGCGAGTGTGGAAAAATGGGGCCAACTCCCGGAAGCCCACACCGACTTCATCTTCGCCGTCACCGGTGAGGAACTGGGCCTCGCGGGGACGCTGTCGGTGCTCGCCCTGTTCGCGGCTCTAGGCTATGCGGGTATCCGCGTGGCCGGACGCACGGAGGACCCCTTCGTGAGGTATGCCGCGGGAGGCGTGACCACCTGGATCACCGCCCAGGCGGTGATCAACATCGGTGCGGTGCTCGGTCTGCTGCCGATCGCCGGCGTCCCCCTCCCGCTGTTCTCCTACGGAGGGTCCGCCCTGCTTCCGACCATGTTCGCCATCGGGCTGCTGATCGCCTTCGCACGCGACGAGCCCGCTGCGCGGGCAGCGCTTGCCACGCGGCAGCCCCGCTTTGGTAAAAAGCGGGCTGGAGGCTCCGGTGCCGAGCGGGGGCCTCGGAGATGGAACACGATGCGACGGCGTGCCTCGGCGGCGCGTTCGTCCGGAGAGCGGTGAATTTCGGTGCATGTCGTACTCGCCGGTGGGGGGACCGCCGGCCACATCGAGCCCGCGCTCGCCCTCGCGGACGCCCTGCGCAGGCAGGACCCGACCGTGGGGATCACGGCCCTGGGCACGGAGCGCGGCCTGGAGACGCGGCTCGTTCCGGAGCGCGGCTACGAGCTGGCGCTGATCCCGGCGGTGCCGCTGCCCCGCAAGCCAACGCCCGAGCTGATCACCGTGCCGGGCCGGCTGCGCGGCACGATCAAGGCGGCCGAGCAGATCCTGGAGCGCACCAAGGCGGACTGCGTGGTCGGCTTCGGCGGCTATGTCGCCCTGCCCGGCTACCTGGCCGCCAAGCGCCTCGGTGTGCCCATCGTGATCCACGAGGCCAACGCCCGCCCGGGCCTGGCCAACAAGATCGGCTCGCGGTACGCGGCCCGGGTCGCCGTCTCCACCCCGGACAGCAAGCTGCGTGACGCCCGCTACATCGGCATCCCGCTGCGCCGCTCCATCGCCACTCTGGACCGCGCCGCCGCCCGCCCCGAGGCCCGCGCCCGCTTCGGCCTCGACCCGAACCTGCCCACGCTGCTCGTGTCCGGCGGCTCGCAGGGCGCCCGGCGGCTGAACGAGGTGGTCCAGCAGGTCGCCCCGTGGCTCCAGCAGGCCGGCATCCAGATCCTGCACGCGGTCGGTCCGAAGAATGAACTGCCGCAGGTGCACCAGATGCCGGGGATGCCCCCCTACATCCCGGTAAGTTATCTGGACCGGATGGACCTCGCGTACGCCGCGGCCGACATGATGCTCTGCCGCGCGGGCGCGATGACTGTCGCCGAGCTCTCCGCCGTCGGGCTCCCGGCCGCGTACGTCCCGCTGCCCATCGGCAACGGCGAGCAGCGTCTGAATGCCCAGCCGGTGGTCAAGGCCGGCGGGGGACTCCTCGTCGACGACGCGGAGCTGACGCCCGAGTGGGTGCAGCAGAACGTGCTGCCCGTGCTCGCCGATCCGCACCGGCTGTACGAGATGTCCCGCGCGGCAAGCGAGTTCGGCCGCCGGGACGCCGACGACCTGCTCGTCGGCATGGTGTACGAGGCGATCGCCTCGCGCCGTTAGGACCGCATGACGAAAGGGCAGTGAGCGTGGCCGGACCGACGACCGCCGAGCGCGGTGAACGCCAGCAGGAGTCGTCCGGCCCGCCGCTCGTCCGCAGGCTCGGAAAGCCACGTCTTCGTATGATCATCATCCTGGTCGTCGTCATGCTTCTGGGCGGCGGCGGGACTTGGGTGTTGTACGGCTCGCAGTGGCTGCGCATCCGGCACGTCTCGGTGTCGGGCACGCTCGTGCTGACCCCCGCGGAGGTCCGCAAGGCGGCGGCCGTGCCGGTCGGGGCGCCCATGATTTCCGTCGACACGGAGGTCATCGAAGCCCGACTTCGCCGGAAATTGCCCCGAATTGACACCGTGGACGTGGTTCGTGCCTGGCCTCATGGAATCGGCCTGAAAGTGGTCGAGCGCACTCCGGTTCTGCTTGTCCAAAAGGGCGGGAAGTTCATCGAAGTCGATGACGAAGGTGTCCGGTTCGCCACGGTTTCGCAGGCCCCGAAAGGTGTCCCCCTGCTGGAATTGTCCGCTTCCCGGAAGGGTTCGGCCGCCGCCGGCTTCCGGCGTTTCGGCACCGACCGGCTGGTGCGCGAGGCCGTCCGGGCCGCCGGAGACCTGCCCGCCGCCGTGGCCCAGTCCGCCCGGTCCGTCCAAGTCCGTTCCTTCGACGCCATCTCGGTGCAGTTGGGCGACGGGCGCACGGTGGCATGGGGGAGCGGTGAGAACGGCGGCGCCAAGGCACGGGCCCTCACGGCTCTCATGAAAGCAGCTCCCGGCGCGCGGCACTTCGATGTCAGCGTCCCCACCGCCCCTGCGTCATCGGGGAGTTGACGCACATCAGCGCAGGCCAGCACCCTGGTTGGGCACTGCTACGGCTGATCACATAGGGTGAAAAGAAAAACGGGAGGTTCGGCGTGTTCGTTGAACGGGCGCCACTTGTCGACTTAGTGTCCTGTTCAGAAGACTCCAGGAAACAGACACACTGGTAACCCTAAACTTCAGGGTTAGGGTTCGGGTCGGCGCTACGGACCGTCCCATTCGGCATCTGTCGTCCCGGCGCGGGGCACCGCACGGCGGCGACAACGTAATTCGAGGCGAGAGGCCTTCGACGTGGCAGCACCGCAGAACTACCTCGCAGTCATCAAGGTCATCGGTGTCGGCGGCGGTGGTGTCAATGCCATCAACCGGATGATCGAGGTCGGTCTCAAGGGCGTCGAGTTCATCGCCATCAACACCGACGCGCAGGCGCTGTTGATGAGCGACGCCGACGTCAAGCTCGACGTCGGCCGTGAACTCACCCGCGGACTCGGCGCCGGAGCCAACCCGGCCGTCGGCCGCAAGGCCGCCGAGGACCACCGCGAGGAGATCGAGGAGGTCCTCAAGGGGGCCGACATGGTCTTCGTGACGGCCGGGGAAGGCGGCGGCACCGGCACCGGCGGCGCGCCCGTCGTGGCCAACATCGCGCGCTCACTCGGCGCCCTGACCATCGGCGTGGTCACGCGCCCGTTCACCTTCGAGGGGCGGCGCCGCGCGAACCAGGCCGAGGACGGCATCGCCGAACTCCGCGAAGAGGTCGACACCCTCATCGTGATCCCCAACGACCGGCTGCTGTCCATCTCGGACCGCCAGGTCTCGGTCCTGGACGCCTTCAAGTCCGCCGACCAGGTCCTGCTCTCCGGTGTGCAGGGCATCACCGACCTCATCACCACCCCCGGTCTGATCAACCTTGACTTCGCCGACGTCAAGTCGGTCATGTCCGAGGCCGGTTCGGCCCTCATGGGCATCGGCTCGGCCCGCGGCGACGACCGCGCGGTGGCCGCGGCCGAGATGGCGATCTCCTCGCCGCTGCTGGAGGCCTCCATCGACGGCGCCCGCGGCGTGCTGCTCTCCATCTCCGGCGGCTCCGACCTCGGCCTCTTCGAGATCAACGAGGCGGCCCAGCTGGTCAGCGAGGCCGCCCACCCCGAGGCCAACATCATCTTCGGCGCGGTCATCGACGACGCCCTCGGCGACGAGGTCCGGGTCACCGTGATCGCGGCCGGTTTCGACGGCGGCCAGCCGCCGGCCCGCCGGGACAACGTCCTCGGCTCGGCCTCCGGCTCGGCTTCCGGCCGCCGTGAGGAGCCCGCCCCGGCCCGACCGAGCGAGCCCAGCCGTCCGTCCTTCGGCTCGCTGGGCAGCGTCAAGCCCAAGGAGGAGCCGGAGCCCGCGCCCGAGCCGGTGGCCGAGATCCCGGTCACCCCGCCGGTGACGCCGGCGCCCCGGACCTACTCGGACAGCGCGGCCGAGGAACTGGACGTTCCGGACTTCCTCAAGTGATAGGACAGCGCGAGAGCGTCAGCGGCGCGCACTTCGCCTTCACCGACCGGTGGGGCGGGGTGAGCGCCGCTCCGTATGAGGAGCTGAATCTCGGCGGTGCCGTCGGCGACGTGTCCGAGGCGGTCCGGGCCAACCGGGAGCTCGCGGCCAAGTCGCTCGGCCTCGACCCGGGCCTGGTCGTCTGGATGAACCAGGTGCACGGTGCCGATGTCGCCGTGGTGGACGAGCCCTGGGGCACGGGGGACCCCCATGACCGGGGGAGAAGCCGAGAGCGGGGGAGTGCGGTGCCGGAGGTCGACGCGATCGTCACCACCCGGCGCGGACTGGCCCTGGCCGTGCTCACCGCCGACTGCGTGCCGGTGTTGCTGGCCGACCCCGTCGCCGGGGTCGCCGCCGCGGCCCACGCGGGCCGGCCCGGCATGGTCGGGGGAGTCGTCCCCGCCGCCGTACGGGCCATGGTCGGACTCGGCGCCGTACCCGAGCGGATCGTCGTCCGCACCGGACCGGCCGTGTGCGGCCGGTGCTACGAGGTGCCGGAGCAGATGCGTGCCGAGGTGGCGGCCGTCGAGCCGGCGGCGCACGCTGAAACAAGCTGGGGCACACCGGCGGTCGACGTGAGCGCCGGCGTGCATGCGCAGCTCGACCGACTCGGGGTGTGCGACCGGGCGCAGTCGCCGGTGTGCACGCTGGAATCGGCCGACCACTTCTCGTACCGCCGCGACCGCACCACGGGGCGGCTCGCGGGCTATGTCTGGCTGGACTGATGGGGCATGACGGACCGTAAGGCAGAACTCGCCGCAAATCTGGCGAGAGTGGAGGAGCGCATCACCGCCGCGTGCGTGGCGGCCGGGCGCAAGCGGGAAGAGGTGACCCTCATCGTGGTCACCAAGACCTACCCGGCGACCGATGTGCGGATCCTGTCGGAACTCGGTGTACGCCATGTCGCCGAGAACCGCGACCAGGACGCGGCCCCGAAGGCCGCCGCCTGCACAGATTTGCCCTTGAAGTGGCATTTTGTCGGGCAGTTGCAGACCAACAAGGTCCGCTCCGTGGTCGGTTATGCCGATGTCGTGCAGTCCGTCGACCGTTCGCGGCTCGTCACCGCGCTGTCGAAGGAGGCGGCACGGGCGGAGCGCGAGGTGGGCTGCCTCATCCAGGTCGCGCTCGACGCGGGCGCGAACGGCCGGGGCGACCGCGGCGGCGTGGCACCCGGCGGAATCGAAGAGTTGGCCGACCTCGTCGCCGGCGCACCCGGGCTGCGCCTCGACGGGCTGATGACCGTCGCTCCGCTCACCGGTGAGTACGCGGGACGAGAACAGGCGGCGTTCGGGCGCCTCATGGATTTGTCGACTGACCTGCGCCGAGCCCATCCGGCTGCAACCATGGTGTCGGCAGGGATGAGTGCGGATCTCGAACAGGCCGTGGCCGCCGGTGCGACACATGTACGCGTCGGCACCGCGGTACTCGGAGTCCGCCCCAGGCTCGGGTAACGTCGCCAGGAAGTCGGACCACAGCAGAAAATATGGTCAGTGCTCGCCAAGGCGGGCACAACGACCACGTGGATCGCGGGCACTTGGCAGTCGTCAGTCGATCCACCACAGAGCGGAGGACTCAGAGCATGGCCGGCGCGATGCGCAAGATGGCGGTCTACCTCGGCCTCGTGGAGGACGATGGGTACGACGGCCGCGGATTCGACCCCGACGACGACTTCGAGCCCGAGTTGGACCCGGAGCCCGAGCGGGACCACCGACGGCACGAACCGTCGCACCAGTCACACGGTGCGCACCAGTCCCAAAGGGACGAAGAGGTGCGAATCGTACAACCGCCCGCGCCTCGCGAACCGGTGGCCCGTTCGACTTCGCTCGCCGCGGAATCCGGACGCCCGGCGCGGATCGCGCCCGTGGCATCCATCACACAAGAACGTCAGTCCCTGGAGAAGAACGCACCGGTGATCATGCCCAAGGTCGTGTCGGAACGAGAGCCGTACCGGATCACCACGCTTCACCCCCGGACGTACAACGAGGCCCGTACCATCGGGGAACACTTCCGTGAGGGCACCCCGGTGATCATGAATCTGACTGAGATGGATGACACAGACGCAAAGCGACTTGTCGACTTTGCGGCCGGTTTGGTGTTTGGTCTTCACGGCAGCATCGAGCGGGTGACGCAGAAGGTGTTTCTGTTGTCTCCTGCTAACGTCGATGTCACGGCGGAGGACAAGGCCCGCATCGCAGAGGGCGGGTTCTTCAACCAGAGCTGAGACGCACGAACTGATCGCAGTACGGAAGAGCATGGACAGGGGAGAGGGAACAGCAGGCCATGAGCGTGTTCGCGCAGGTGATCTACATCGCGCTGATGGTGTTCCTCGTCGTGCTCATCTTCCGACTGGTCATGGACTACGTCTTCCAGTTCGCCCGCTCGTGGCAACCCGGCAAGGCGATGGTGGTCGTACTGGAGGCCACCTACACTGTCACCGATCCACCGCTGAAGCTTCTGCGGCGGTTCATCCCGCCGCTGCGTCTCGGGGGCGTGGCGCTCGACCTGTCCTTCTTCGTACTGATGATCATCGTCTACATTCTCATCTCCGTTGCGCATGGCTTCGTGAGATGAGGGTGGACGATCCGGTCTTGCCGACTGCCGATGACTACGTTGAGGTGAAGAGATGCCGTTGACCCCCGAGGACGTGCGGAACAAGCAGTTCACGACCGTCCGCCTCCGAGAAGGCTATGACGAGGACGAGGTCGATGCCTTCCTCGACGAGGTCGAAGCCGAACTGACCCGTCTGCTCCGCGAGAACGAGGACCTGCGCGCCAAGCTGGCCGCGGCCACGCGCGCTGCTGCCCAGAACCAGCAGAACATGCGCAAGCCTCCGGAGCAGGACCAGCAGCAGGGCATGCGAGGTCCCGGCGCACCGGTGCCCGCCGGGATATCGGGCCCGCCGCAGCAGCAGATGGGTGGCCCCATGGGTGGTCCGCCCCAGCTGCCGAGCGGTGCCCCGCAGCTGCCCGCCGGCCCCGGCGGTCAGGGCGGCCCGCAGGGTCCCGGCCCGATGGGCCAGGGTCCGATGGGTCAGGGCCCGATGGGCGGCCAGCCGCCCATGCAGCAGATGGGCGGTCCGATGGGCGGCCCCATGGGCGGTCCGATGGGCGGCCCCGGTCAGGGCCCCGGTGGCGACAGCGCCGCCCGTGTCCTCTCGCTGGCCCAGCAGACCGCCGACCAGGCGATCGCCGAGGCCCGCTCCGAGGCCAACAAGATCGTCGGCGAGGCCCGCAGCCGCGCCGAGGGTCTGGAGCGTGACGCCCGTGCCAAGGCCGACGCCCTGGAGCGGGACGCGCAGGAGAAGCACCGCGTCGCCATGGGCTCCCTGGAGTCCGCCCGCGCCACGCTGGAGCGCAAGGTCGAGGACCTGCGCGGCTTCGAGCGCGAGTACCGCACGCGCCTGAAGTCGTACCTCGAGTCCCAGCTGCGCCAGCTGGAGACCCAGGCGGACGACTCCCTGGCTCCGCCGCGCACCCCGGCCACCGCGTCGCTGCCGCCGTCCCCGGCGCCCTCCATGGCCCCGGCCGGCGCGAGCGCCCCGTCCTACGGCGGCAACCAGACGATGGGCGGCGCGCCCGCTCCGTCCGCCCCGTCCTACGGCGGTCAGCAGCAGATGACCCCGGCCATGACCCAGCCGATGGCCCCGGTCCGTCCGCAGGGTCCGTCCCCGATGGGCCAGGCGCCCTCGCCGATGCGCGGGTTCCTGATCGACGAGGACGACAACTGACAGGTCAGTGAGACCAGTACGACAACGGCGTCGGCAGCGTCACTAGGGCGGGCCCCCGGACTTCGGTCCGGGGGCCCGCCCTTTTTACGCGTGTTGCCAAGAGGTACGTCAGGCACGCGGGGCTGCATGCGGTGTGCGGCTCCGCCGCGTGGGCGCACGATTCCCTTCCGGACGGCACCCGTCGGGAGGCGGTGGGCCTTCGATGATCAGCCCCTGTAACCTTCTCCGTGCGCCGGGGCGCGTAGCGCAGATGGTCGTCGCGCCTCGATGGCATCTAGGAGGACGCCGGTTCGAATCCGGCCCGCCCCGGCGCACCCGGTCGCTCTTCCGTGACGCCGAAGGCCCGGCCCCCTGCCGGGGGGCCGGGCCTTCAGGCTGTCCGGCGGCGGAGGCGGCTACGCCTTGCGCAGGCGGAACGTGAGCGACAGACCCTCGTCCGTGAAGGGCTCGCCGAACGTGTCGTCCGCCTCGCCCTGGGCGAAGTCGGTCGCGAGGACCTCGTCGGCGATCAGACCGGCATGCTCGGTGAGGGCCGCGACGACCGCCGGGTCCGTGGACGTCCAGCGCAGGGCGATCCGGTCGGCGACGTCCAGGCCGCTGTTCTTGCGGGCCTCCTGGATCAGCCGGATCGCGTCACGGGCCAGGCCCGCCTGGCGCAGCTCCTCCGTGATCTCCAGGTCCAGCGCGACCGTGGCACCGGAGTCGGACGCCACCGACCAGCCCTCCCGCGGGGTCTCCGTGATGATCACCTCGTCGGGCGCCAGGGTGACCGTCTCACCGTCGACCTGCACGGAGGCCGTGCCCTCGCGCAGGGCGAGCGAGAGGGCAGCCGCGTCCGCGCCCGCGACGGCCTTCGCCACGTCCTGGACGCGCTTGCCGAACCGCTTGCCGAGCGCCCGGAAGTTCGCCTTGGCGGTCGTGTCGACGAGGCTGCCGCCGACCTCGCTGAGCGAGGCCAGCCCCTCGACGTTCAGCTCCTCGGTGATCTGCGTGTGCAGCTCCGGATCCAGGGACTCGAAACCGGTCGCCGCGATCAGTGCACGGGACAGCGGCTGACGGGTCTTGACGCCCGACTCCGCGCGCGTGGCGCGGCCCAGCTCCACCAGCCGGCGGACCAGGACCATCTGCTTCGACAGCTCCGGGTCGATCGCCGACAGGTCCGCCTCCGGCCAGCCGGCCAGGTGCACGGACTCCGGCGCGCCCGGGGTCACCGGGACGACCAGGTCCTGCCACACCCGCTCGGTGATGAACGGGGTGATCGGCGCCATCAGCCTGGTGACCGTCTCCAGCACCTCGTGCAGCGTGCGCAGCGCGGCCTTGTCGCCCTGCCAGAAGCGGCGGCGCGAGCGGCGGACGTACCAGTTGGACAGGTCGTCCACGAACGCGGACAGCAGCTTCCCGGCGCGCTGGGTGTCGTACGCCTCCAGCGCCTGGGTCACCTGGTCGGTCAGCGCGTGCAGTTCGGACAGCAGCCAGCGGTCCAGCACCGGGCGCTCGGCCGGCGCCGGGTCGGCCGTGGACGGCGCCCAGTCCGACGTGCGGGCGTACAGCGCCTGGAAGGCGACCGTGTTCCAGTAGGTCAGCAGCGTCTTGCGGACGACCTCCTGGATGGTGCCGTGGCCGACCCGGCGGGCCGCCCACGGGGAGCCGCCGGCCGCCATGAACCAGCGCACCGCGTCCGCGCCGTGCTGGTCCATGAGGGGGATCGGCTGCAGGATGTTGCCCAGGTGCTTGGACATCTTGCGGCCGTCCTCGGCGAGGATGTGGCCCAGACAGACGACGTTCTCGTACGACGACTTGTCGAAGACCAGCGTGCCGACCGCCATCAGCGTGTAGAACCAGCCGCGGGTCTGGTCGATCGCCTCGGAGATGAACTGCGCCGGGTACCGGCTCTCGAACAGCTCCTTGTTCTTGTACGGGTAGCCCCACTGCGCGAACGGCATCGAACCCGAGTCGTACCAGGCGTCGATGACCTCCGGCACGCGTGTGGCCGTCTTCCCGCAGCCGTCGTGGCGGCAGGCGAAGGTGACGTCGTCGATGTACGGCCGGTGCGGGTCCAGGCTCGACTGGTCGGTGCCGGTCAGCTCGGACAGCTCCGCGCGGGAGCCGACGCAGGTGAGGTGGTCGTCCTCGCAGCGCCAGACCGGCAGCGGGGTGCCCCAGTAGCGGTTGCGGGACAGCGCCCAGTCGATGTTGTTGTTCAGCCAGTCGCCGAAGCGGCCGTGCTTGACCGTCTCCGGGAACCAGTTGGTCTTCTCGTTCTCCTGGATCAGACGGTCCTTGATCGCCGTCGTACGGATGTACCAGGAGGGCTGCGCGTAGTAGAGCAGCGCGGTGTGGCAGCGCCAGCAGTGCGGGTAGCTGTGCTCGTACGGGATGTGCCTGAAGAGGAGGCCGCGCTGCTGGAGGTCCTCGGTGAGCTTTTCGTCGGCCTTCTTGAAGAAGACGCCGCCGACCAGCGGGACGTCCTCCTCGAAGGTGCCGTCGGGCCGGACCGGGTTCACCACCGGCAGGCCGTAGGCGCGGCAGACCTTGAGGTCGTCCTCACCGAAGGCGGGGGACTGGTGGACCAGGCCCGTACCGTCCTCGGTCGTCACGTACTCGGCGTTCACCACGTAGTGCGCCGGCTCCGGGAACTCCACCAGCTCGAACGGACGTCGGTACGTCCAGCGCTCCATCTCGGCGCCGGTGAAGCTCTGGCCCGTGGTCTCCCAGCCCTCGCCGAGTGCCTTGGCGACCAGCGGCTCGGCGACGACGAGCTTCTCCTCGCCGTCGGTCGCGACGACGTAGGTGACCTCCGGGTGCGCGGCGACGGCCGTGTTGGACACCAGGGTCCAGGGGGTCGTCGTCCACACCAGGAGCGCGGCCTCGCCGGCGAGCGGACCGGAGGTGAGTGGGAAGCGGACGTACACGGACGGGTCCACGACCGTCTCGTAGCCCTGCGCCAGCTCGTGGTCGGACAGGCCGGTGCCGCAGCGCGGGCACCAGGGGGCGACCCGGTGGTCCTGGACCAGGAGGCCCTTCTTGAAGATCTCCTTCAGCGACCACCAGACGGACTCGATGTACTCGGGCTCCATCGTGACGTAGGCCTCGTCGAGGTCGACCCAGTAGCCCATGCGGGTCGTCAGCTCGGAGAACGCGTCGGTGTGGCGCAGCACGGACTCGCGGCACTTGGCGTTGAACTCGGCGATGCCGTACGCCTCGATGTCCTTCTTGCCGGAGAAGCCCAGCTCCTTCTCGACCGCCAGCTCCACGGGCAGGCCGTGGCAGTCCCAGCCGGCCTTGCGGGCCACGTGGTAGCCCCGCATGGTGCGGAAGCGGGGGAAGACGTCCTTGAAGACGCGCGCCTCGATGTGGTGGGCGCCGGGCATGCCGTTGGCGGTGGGCGGGCCTTCGTAGAACACCCACTCGGGGCGGCCCTCGGACTGCTCCAGGCTCTTGGCGAAGATCTTCTGCTCGCGCCAGAAGTCGAGCACGGCGTGCTCAAGAGCGGGCAGGTCGACCTGTGCGGGCACCTGGCGGTACGTCGGCGCTGTCATCTGCGAGCATCCTCCAACGGACTTGCTGCCTTCCGTCGGAGGGACGAGAGCCTTCGATCCTGTCTACGCCGTGTGCGGCGCGCTCCCGCGGTACCACCCTCCTTGGCCCTCCGCCGCGCCGTACGCGCCGGTGAGCCCCCTCATTGGGGTCGCGAAGCCGGTTCTACTCGCCCCCGCCTCGCGGCTGCGGCTTTCCTCCGGCGGCTCCGGGGTGATCTTCACGTCGCGCTCGCCCCCGGGCTCACACCGTCCCCGGGTCGCTCTGGGCTGCGTACGCCGCTACTCGTCCCCATCCACGCTTTTCGCTCCGCCCAGTGTACGGCGCCGCGCGGACAGCGGCGGACCGGTTTTCCGTGCGGCGCGGGCGGCTGCGGGGTGACCGGGCCGTATGACCCGAATGGCGAGGGTGCGGGCGCCCGGGTCCACGCGGACCCGGCCCGGCGGATTACCCGACGGGGAGCTGGGCACAACGGATGCAGGCCCGTGGCGCGGGGGGCGCGGGCGGGCGAACCGGGCGGTGTGCCCCGTTGCCGCGGGACTCAAGTCGATTTATCGTCCCAGCACGATTCGCGAGCAAGGTCACAATATGTGAAGGGGCCGCGGCCATGGTGGCGAAGAAGACCGCCGTACAGCAGCCGGCGACCGGGAAATCCCGCGCGAAGCCTGCCACCAGGAAGACGGCTGCGGGGAACACGGCCGCGAAGAAGACGGCCACCAAGAAGACGGTGGCGAAGAAGACGGCTGTGAAGGAGGGGGCGGCGACGAGGACGGTCGCCGGGGCGGCCGCGAAGAAGAACGCGGTCGAGGAGGCGCCGGCGAGGAAGACGGCCGTGAAGAAGACCGCTCCGGAAGAGGCGCCGGGGAAGAAGGCAGCCGTGAAGAAGACCGCCGTGAAGAAGACCGCCCTGAAGAAGACCGCTCTGAAGGAGACGCCTGCGCGGAAGGCCGCGGCGAAGGAAGATGCGGCGAAGGAAGATGCGGCGAAGCATGCGGCCACCGGGAAGACGGCGACCGGCAAGACGGTGACCGGGAAGACGGTGACCAAGAAAACTGTCACCACGAAATCTGTCACCAGGAAGACGGTCACCAAGAAGGCGGACGGCAAGGAGGCGGCCACCGAGAAGGCGGTGACCAGGAAGACGGCTGCGAGGAAGACGCCGGCCGGGAAGGCGCCGGCCGAGAAGACCGCGGCGAAGAAGACCGCGGCCGAGAAGAGCACGGCCAAGAAGGCGGGTGCGGCGCGGGCCGCGAAGCAGACGGGAGCCACGACAGTGGTTGCGAAGAAGACTCCTGGCACGGCCACTGCGGCCCAGACCGCCGTTCCCAAGGCGCGGGTCGCCGCGGTGGAGCCCGGCGATCTGGCGGTCCGCCCGGGCGAGGACCCCTGGACCCCCCAAGAGGTCGCGGAAGCCCGCGCGGAGCTGCAGTCCGAGATGGAGCGGCTGCGGGAGGAGATCAGCTCGTCCGAGGCGTCCCTCGTCGGCCTGATGCGGGACTCCGGGGACGGTGCCGGCGACGACCAGGCCGACACCGGCACCAAGAACATCACGCGCGAGCACGAGCTGGCGCTGGCCGCCAACGCGCGCGAGACGCTCACCCAGACCGAGCGTGCCCTCGAACGGCTGGACGCGGGCACCTACGGCCTGTGCGAGAACTGCGGCAATCCCATCGGCAAGGCACGCATGCAGGCCTTCCCGCGGGCCACCCTGTGCGTGGAGTGCAAGCAGAAGCAGGAACGTCGCTCCTGAGCGTGAGGGCCTCACGAGGCGTGCCGTACTCTCGTCCTCAGTCAGGCACCTAGGTTGAGGGACTCACGTGGCAGAGGCGGAGCGCATCATCGGTACGCCGGACACCCCGGACGACAGCGGCGAGCAGACGGCGGCGGCCGGAGCACCGGCCGGCTCGGGCGCGTCCGGCACGGCCGGCGCGGGCGAGCGGCAGACCCCCGCGCAGCAGCGGACCGGCCGCGGACGCCGGATCGCCGTGCTCTTCGCGGTGGCCGTGTTCGCGTACGCCCTCGACCTGATCAGCAAGATGCTCGTCGTCTCCCGGCTGGAGGGCCACGCGCCGATCCGGCTCGTCGGGGACTGGCTGGAGCTGCACGCCATCCGCAACCCGGGCGCCGCCTTCGGCTTCGGCGCGGCCTTCACGATCATCTTCACGCTGATCGCGGCGGCCGTGATCGTGGTGATCATCCGCCTGGCCCGCAAGCTGTACAGCCTGCCCTGGGCGATCGCGCTCGGCCTGCTGCTCGGCGGCGCGCTCGGCAACCTCACCGACCGGATCTTCCGGGCGCCGGGCATCTTCGAGGGCGAGGTCGTGGACTTCATCGCGCCGAAGGGCTTCGCGGTGTTCAACCTGGCCGACTCGGCGATCGTGTGCGGCGGCATCCTGATCGTGCTGCTGTCCTTCCGCGGCCTGGACCCGGACGGCACGGTCCACAAGGACTGAGGCCTCTGCGGCCCCGGGGGAGTTGTCCACAGGCTCGTTCGGGTGTGCCGGAGCCGTCCGGCATACTCGTCGGGTGAGCACGATTCCCGAGATCCGAACCCTGCCCGTGCCCGACGGCCTGGAGGGCGAGCGTGTCGACGCCGCCATCTCGCGCATGTTCGGCTTCTCCCGCACCAAGGCGGCGGAGCTGGCCGCAGCCGGCAAGGTCCAGGTCGACGGCGCGGTGGTCGGCAAGTCCGAGCGGGTGCGCGGTGGCGCCTGGCTCGAGGTCGAGATGCCGCAGGCGCCCGCGCCGGTGCAGGTGGTGGCCGAGCCGGTCGAGGGTATGGAGATCGTGCACGACGACGATGACGTGGTCGTGATCGTCAAGCCGGTCGGCGTGGCCGCGCACCCGTCGCCGGGCTGGTCCGGGCCGACCGTGATCGGCGGTCTCGCCGCCGCCGGGTACCGGATCTCCACCTCGGGTGCCGCCGAGCGCCAGGGCATCGTGCACCGCCTGGACGTCGGCACCTCCGGCCTGATGGTGGTCGCCAAGTCCGAGCGTGCCTACACGTCGCTCAAGCGCCAGTTCAAGGAGCGCACGGTCGACAAGCGCTACCACACGCTGGTCCAGGGCCACCCGGACCCCACGAGCGGCACGATCGACGCCCCGATCGGGCGCCACCCGAACCACGACTACAAGTGGGCGGTCACCGCCGACGGCAAGCCGTCCGTGACGCACTACGACCTCATCGAGGCCTTCCGCGCCGCATCGCTGCTGGACGTGAAGCTGGAGACCGGCCGCACCCACCAGATCCGGGTCCACATGTCCGCCCACCGCCACCCGTGCGTCGGCGACCTCACCTACGGTGCCGACCCGACCCTCGCCAAGCGGCTCCGGCTGACCCGCCAGTGGCTGCACGCCGTACGGCTCGGCTTCGAGCACCCCGGGGACGGCACCTGGGCGGAGTTCGCCAGCGAATACCCCGAAGACCTGCAGAAGGCCCTCGACCAGGTCCGGGAGGAGACGTACGCGTGAGCCTGCCGTACACCGTCCGCATCGCCGCGGACCCCGCCGACCGCGAGGCCTGCTTCGCGGTCCGCAAGGAGGTCTTCGTGGACGAGCAGGGCGTCGCCGAGGACATCGAGTACGACGCCTGCGACGCCGTGGCCGTGCATGTGCTGGCGGTCCGCGAGGACGGTGTGCCGCTGGGCACCGGACGGCTGCTGCACGGTGCGGCGGCGGCCACGAAGACCGGCGGTGACCCGGCCGTGGGCTCCCTGGGGCGGCTCGCCGTCTCCCGGGCGGCACGCGGGCTCGGCGTCGGGGCCGCCCTGGTGCGCGCCATCGAGGACGCGGCCCGCGCGCATGGCCTCACGGCCGTGGACCTGCACGCGCAGACCCACGCCCTCGGCTTCTACGAGCGCCTCGGCTACGAGGCGTACGGCCCGCAGTTCCCGGACGCCGGCATACCGCACCGCGCGATGCGCCGCGCCCTGTAGCGCCCCGGAGCAGGGCGGCCGGGGCGCGTGAAGGAGGCGCCGGTCCGTCCGAGGTGTCCTGTGGGCGTACGCCGTCGATCACGGGGAAGCCGCAGGCCGCGGTGGCAGACTTGAGATCCGCCGTGTGATCGTCGACCCCCGGAGCGCCGTCCGTGGATCAGCTGGCTCTGTTGTTCGTCCTGCTGCTCGGGGCCCTGGTGAGCGTCCCGGTCGGCGATCGGCTCGGCGTGCCGGCGCCGGTGCTGATGACCCTGTTCGGCGGGGTTTTGGCGGTGGCCGCATTCGTGCCCGACGTGGACATCCCGCCCGAGCTGATCCTGCCCGGCCTGCTGCCGCCGCTGCTCTACGCCGCTGTGCGCCGGACCTCCTGGCGCCAGTTCGCGGCGAACGTGCGGCCGATCCTCCTGCTGGCCGTCGCCCTGGTCTTCGTCACCACGGTGTGCGTGGCGTTCGTCGCCAACGCGATCGTGCCGGGGCTGCCGATCGGCGCCGCCGTCGCCCTCGGCGCCCTGGTCGCGCCGCCCGACCCGGTCGCCGCCACCAGCGTCGCCGGGCAGCTCGGGCTGCCGCGCCGGCTGGTGTCGATCCTGGAGGGCGAGGGACTGTTCAACGACGTCACGGCCATCGTGCTGTACCACGTCGCCGTCGCCGCGACCCTGAGCGGCAGCTTCTCCCCCTGGAAAGCCGGGCTGGACCTCGTGCTGTCCGCCGTCGTCGCGGTGGCCGTCGGCCTCGCGCTGGGCTGGGGTGCGAACAGGCTGATGGACCTGCTGGGCGATCCGACCCTGCAGATCGGCATGACCCTGCTGGTGCCGTACGCCTCGTACGTACTTGCGGAGAAGCTGCAGGGCTCCGGCGTGCTCGCCGTGCTCACGACGGCGCTCTTCCTCGCCGAGTACGCCACCGACGCCGACGACGTGATGACCCGGCTGGCCGGGCACACCTTCTGGGACATCATCGACACCCTGGTCACCGGCGTCGCCTTCGGGCTGATCGGCCTGGAGCTGCACAACGCCATCCACACGGCAGAGGGCCGGTGGGGCGAGATGCTCGGCTGGGCGGCCGCCGTCGTGGTCGTGGTGGTCGTCGTACGGCTGCTGTGGCTGCTGCCGGCGACCTGGCTGACCAAGCGGCTGCACGCCCGCCGGGACTACGACGAGGAGATCCCGGTGAGCTGGCGGGAGACCGTCGTCATGTGGTGGTCCGGGATGCGCGGGGTGGCCTCGGTGGCGCTGGCGCTGGCCGTGCCGCTCAAGACGGACGACGGGGCTCCGTTCCCCGACCGGAACGAGATCATCTTCATTGCGTTCGGGGTGATCATCGTCACGCTGGTGCTGCAGGGGATGACGCTGCCGTGGCTGGTGAGGCGGCTGGGGGTGCGGGCCGACTCCGAGCGGGAGAAGGAGTTCGAGAAGGAGCTGGCGGTGCGCGCGGCGAAGGCTGCGAAGCGCAGGCTGCGGGAGATCGAGCAGGTGGAGGAACTGCCCGAGGAACTCTCGGAGCAGATGCTGCGGCGGGCCTTCGAGATCGGCATCCGGATCAGTCCTGACATGGGGGAGGAGGAACGGCGGGAGGCGCAGCACCAGCGGGTCAAGCGGCTGAAGCGGGTGCGGCGCATCCAGGGCGAGTTGCTGAGTGCGGCACGGCACGAGGTACTGGCGGCGCGGAGCGAGCCGGGGGCGGATCCGGAGATCGTGGACCGGGTGCTCCGGCATCTCGACGTGCGCAGCCTGCGGTGATCTCGCGCCCGTGCACCGACCGGCTCCGGTCGGTGCACGGGCGCGAGGCGGACGGCCGGGTCAGTTGCGGCCCGTGCGGGGGAAGTCGTAGGCCCGGCGGAGTGAGGCGCCGTCGGGGGACGGGATCTGATGCGGCGGGAGCACCGACTCCGCGGTGTTCACCCGGGGGAGCGCGTAGGGGTGCTCCGTGGACAGCCAGGTGATCATCTGCTCGCGCACCGTGACCCGTACCGTCCAGATGTCGTCCGCGTCCTTCGCCGTCACCAGGGCGCGTACCTGCACGGTGTTCGGTGTGGTGTCCGTCACCTGCAGGGTGCAGGCGCGGCCGTCCCAGGCCGGGCACGCGCGCAGGATGTCCCGCAGCTTCTCGCGCATCGCCTCGACGGGCGCGCTGTGGTCGAGGTGCCAGTAGACGATCCCGGTCATCTGCGGGGTGCCGCGGGACCAGTTCTCGAACGGTTTGGAGGTGAAGTACGACACCGGCATGGTGATCCGGCGCTCGTCCCAGGTCCGCACCGTCAGGAAGGTCAGGGTGATCTCCTCGACCGTGCCCCACTCGCCGTCCACGACGACCGTGTCGCCCAGCCGGACCATGTCCCCGAAGGCGATCTGCAGCCCGGCGAACAGGTTGGACAGTGTGGACTGGGCCGCGACGCCGGCCACGATGCCGAGGACGCCGGCGGAGGCCAGCAGGGACGCGCCGGCCGCGCGCATCGCCGGGAACGTCAGCAGCATCGCCGCCGCGGCGACGACGCCGACGATCGCCGACACGACGCGCATGATCAGCGTCACCTGGGTGCGGACCCGCCGGACCCGGGCGGCGTCGTGGTGGGCGCGCGCGTAACGGCTGTAGGTCGTCTCGACTATGGCCGCCGTGATACGGATCACAACCCACGCCGCTGCTCCGATCAGCACCAGGGTCAGCGTCCGGCCGATGCCGACCCGGTGGTCCTCGAACAGCTCTGCCTGGTCGTAGGAGCCTCTGAGCAGGGCCGCGCACAGCACCATCTGGTACGGCACGCGGCCACGCCGCAGCAGGCCCCACAGCGGTGTCTCGCTGTGGCGCTCGTCGGCCTTGCGTAGCAGCACGTCCGTGGCCCAGCCGATGAGTACGGTCAGGAACACGGAACTGCCGACCACGATCACGGGGCGGAGTACGGTCTCCATGTCTCCGAACGTAACCAGCTTCGGCGTTCCATGAACATGTGACTTCGGCGCGCGTGTGGGTACGGCCGCGATGAGGCTCCGGCCGGCCCGGCTGGCACCATGGCCTCATGAACATCATGCTCTTTCACTCGACCTACGGGCTCAGGCCCGCGGTGCGCGAGGCCGCGGACCGGCTGCGTGAGGCGGGCCACGAGGTGTGGACGCCGGACCTCTTCGAGGGGCGCACGTTCGACACCGCCGAGGAGGGCATGGAGTTCAAGGAGCGGACGGGCAAGGAGGAGCTGCTGAAGCGGGCCGTGCTGGCGGCGGCGCCGTACTCGGACCGGGGGCTGGTGTACGCCGGGTTCTCGCTGGGAGCGTCCGTCGCCCAGACCCTCGCCCTCGGCGACGCCAAGGCGCGCGGGCTGCTGCTCCTGCACGGCACGTCGGACATCGCGCCGAACGCGCACGTGGACGAGCTGCCGGTGCAGCTGCACGTGGCCGAGCCGGACCCGTTCGAGACGGACGACTGGCTGAACGCCTGGTATCTGCAGATGGGCCGCGCGGGCGCCGATGTGGAGGTGTACCGGTACGCCGGGGCCGGGCACCTCTACACCGACCCCGGGCTGCCGGACTACGACACCGAGGCAGCCGAGGCCACCTGGCGGGTGGCGCTCGGCTTCCTCGACAGCCTGTAGGGGCCGGCTACACCGGGTCGTAGGTCCGCTCGACCTTCTGCGTGCCGGTGCGGGTGCGGTACGAACGCGCCCAGCTGGAGGTGGCGTTCGCGTCGGTGCGGTCCGACAGGACGTAGTAGTCCATCTGTGCCCGGGCGGCGGTGATGTCCAGGATGCCGTAGCCGTGCCGGTCGGTGTCCACCCAGTGGACGTGCCGGTTGGCGGCCTTGATGAGCGGCGAGGCGACCGTGGAGACCGTGCCCTCGGGCACCTTGACGATGTCGTCCAGGTTGTCGGAGGTCACCGAGGTCACCACGAACTCGGTGGCCGCCGACGCCGACAGCGGGTAGGTGCCCGCGTCCACCGGCACGTCGTTGGCCCACGCCATGTGGATGTCACCGGTCAGGAAGACGGTGTTGCCGATGGCGTTGGAGCGCAGGTGGGCCAGGAGTTCGCGACGGTCGTCGGTGTAGCCGTCCCACTGGTCGGTGTTGGCGGCGATGCCCTCCTGCGGCAGCCCGAGCAGCTTGGCGAGAGGCTTGAACAGGTCGGCGGAGAGGGAGCCGAAGGAGAACGGCGAGATCATCACCGAGTTGCCGACCAGCCGCCACCTGGTGTCGGAGGCCTTCAGCCCGGCCTTCAGCCAGTCGAGCTGGGCCCGGCCGGTGAGCGTGCGGTCCGGGTCGTCCACCGAACCGCTCGCCGTGGCCGCCTGCTGGGACCGGAAGGAGCGCAGGTCCAGCAGCGACAGATCGGCGAGCTTGCCGAAGCGCAGCCGCCGGTAGGTGGTGCCCGCGACGGCCGGGCGGACCGGCATCCACTCGAAGTAGGCCTGCTTGGCCGCGGCCTGACGGGCCGCCCAGGCGCCCTCGGCGCCCTCGGTGTGGTTGACCGCGCCGCCGGACCAGGCGTTGTCGGCGAACTCGTGGTCGTCCCAGATCGCGATGACCGGCGCCTTCAGGTGCAGGGCCTGCAGGTCGGGGTCGGTCTTGTACTTCGCGTGCCGGATCCGGTAGTCGGCGAGGGTGAGGATCTCGTTCGCCGGGGCGTGCGGGCGGACGACCTTGCCCCGGGTGCCGTACTCACCGGACTTGTACTCGTAGATGTAGTCGCCGAGGTGCAGCCAGGCGTCCAGGTCGCCCCGGGCCGCGAGGTGGCGGTAGGCGGAGAAGTAACCGGCCTCCCAGTTGGCGCAGGAGACCACGCCGAAGCGCAAGGAGGACACGTCCGCGTTCGCCGCCGGCGCGGTGCGGGTGCGCGCCACCGGGGAGTCGGTGCCGCCGGCCGAGAAGCGGAACCAGTAGTCGGTGGCCGGTTCCAGGCCGCGGATGTCGGCCTTGACGGTGTGGTCGGAGGCGGCCGTCGCGGTGGTGGAGCCCTTGGCGACGACGGTGCCGAAGCTCTTGTCCTTGGCGACGACCCAGCTCACCTCGGTGTCCGGGCCGACTCCGGAGCCGGGTATCGCCTCCGGGACCGGGGTCACGCGGGTCCACAACAGGATGCCGTCGGGCAGCGGGTCGCCGGAGGCGACACCGTGCAGGAAGGCGGGGGCGTCCGTGGCGGCGCGGGCCGGCAGGGCGGCGGCGAGCGGGCCGGCCAGGACAGCGGTCGCCGCCGCGGCCTTGACGACCGAACGGCGGCGAGGGGTGGGGGAGCTGTGCTGCTCGGATGATCTGTATCGACTGGTCACAGCCGATCAGGTTACTGACTGGTACTAACGAGAGGTAGCCAACTAGCGAAGTTCGCCAGGTCTTTGACGTGCTGTCGCCGCCGGTGCTTCCGCATCCATGAGTGGCGGCGGCGCCGGCCGGTGCCGCCCCGCTTGCGACGCGCCGTGACAGCGACATCCCCTCAGGCGCCTCGCGCCTGAGGGGATGTCACGTCACTCGGGGATTCAGCCCTTGAGGGCCTTGTCGATGGCCGCCGTGAATTCCGAGGCCGACATGGGGGCGGTCTTGCCGTCACTGCCGGTGACGGCCTTGCCGTCCATCAGAAGTGTCGGGGTTCCCTGGAAACCGTACTTCTTGCCGTCGGTGTTGAACTTCTCGCTCATCACCAGAGCCCACTTGTCGTAGGTCCCGCTCTTCACATCCTTCTGGAACGCCGTGTTGTTCTTCAGAGCGCTCACGGTGTTCGCCACCTCGATCAGGTAGTCGTCGCTCTTGAACTTGTCGTCCTGCTCACCCGGGTGGTACTTCGCCGAGTACAGGGCACTCTTGTACTCGGCGAAAGCCTCGGGGCTGACGTTCAGCGCCGCGCCCAGCGCGCTGAGGGCGTTCCTGGAGCCCTCGCCCGGAATGTTGTTGTCGATGAACGTGGCACCGACGTACTGGATCTTGAACTTGCCGGCGTCGAGGTCCTTCTTCGCGGCCGGGCCGACCGACTGCTCGAACTGTGCGCAGATCGGGCAGCGCGGGTCCTCGTACATCACGAGGGTCTTCTTGGCGGTGCTCTTGCCGATGACGACGGTCGTGCCGTCCGCTCCCGTGCTGTTGGCCGGCTTGACCAGCTTGTCGTCCTTCACGCCCTCCCAGTAACCGGGCTTGTTGGCCTGGACGACGGCGTAGCCGATGCCGCCGGCCGCGGCCAGGACGGCCACGACCGAGGCGGCCACGACGACCTGGCGCTTGGCCTTGTCACGCTTGGCCTGCCGCTCGCGCTCCTGGCGCAGCCGCTCCCGGGCCGCCGTCTTCGACGCCTGGCTGTTCCGCTTGCTCATAGTGGTGATCTCCATGTGGGACGCGCACACGTCGTACGCGGGATACGTGTGGGGGACTGGTCGTGCTCAGATGCCGTCGACCGCGGCGGAGCCGTCGCTCAGGCGAAGGACAGGGCGAGGGCGCGGTCGGCGGCGGGGGAGCACGGCGGTCCACGCCGTCCCAGGGAGTGCACCAGGAGCCGGTCGCGTGCGGCCGTCCGGCGCGGTGCCGGGCGGGGCAGCCGACGGGCCGGGAGCGGCCGTACGGCGACCGCGGCCACCGCCAGCAGCAGCGGCCGGAAGGTGGTGGCGGCCACCGCGCGGAGCAGCTGGGCCAGTGCCCGCTCGCCGCGGCGGAGCCAGGCGGCGGCGAGCAGGCCCACGCCGATGTGCGCGGCGAGCAGCAGCCAGGCGGCGGCCGGGCTGGCGTGGGCGAGCAGCGCCCCTGCATGGTCCGGACCACCGGTGACCCCGGCCAGCGGGGTGCCGACGGTGCCCTCGCACAGCACGTCCAGCCCGACCGCGTGCAGAGGGCCTGCGACCGGGCCGCCCGCGCGGCCGTAACAGGTGTGCTGGCCGGTGGTGAACACCGTGTCGGCGGCCAGCTCCAGCGGCACCAGCAGGGCCGCGATCCGGCCGAAGCCACGCTCGCGGCCCGCCAGCGCGTACGCGGTGACGAACACTCCCGCCGCGACCGCGGCCACGGTGGCCGGCGGCAGCGGGGCACGGGACAGCAGTACGTGCGACGCGGTGCTGAGCGTCACGACGAAGGCCGTGAACAGCGCCGCGCGCACGGCCCTGAGCTGAGTCCCGGATATGTCCATAGCGAGAGGAGAGTCTGTCACGGAGGTGAGTAGGAGACCCCTAAAGGGTGCCTGTGAATCCGCGCGTCACAACCCCGGGATCCGGCCGTTGCGGAACAGGTCCACGAAGATCTGGTGGTCGGCGCGCGCGCGTGCGCCGTAGCCGTGCGCGAAGTCCGCCAGCAGGGGCGCGAAGCCTTCCTCGTCGGCCGCGATCGCCGCGTCGATGGCCCGCTCGGTGGAGAACGGCACCAGGGACTCGCCGGAGGTGTCGTCCGCCGCCGCGTGCATGGTGGCGGTGGCCCGGCCCAGGTCGGCTACGACGGCCGCGATCTCCTCCGGGTCGTCGATGTCGCCCCAGTCCAGGTCCACGGCGTACGGCGAGACCTCGGCGACCAGCTGTCCCGCGCCGTCCAGCTCGGTCCAGCCCAGCCACGGGTCGGCGTGCGCCTGCAGGGCGCGCTGGGAGATCACCGTGCGGTGGCCCTCGTGCTGGAAGTACTCCGCGATCGCCGGGTCCGTGACGTGCCGGGAGACGGCCGGGGTCTGGGCCTGCTTGATGTAGATCACGACGTCGTTCTCCAGGGCGTCGCTGTGACCCTCCAGGAGGATGTTGTACGACGGCAGGCCGGCCGAGCCGATGCCGATGCCGCGACGGCCCACGACGTCCTTGACCCGGTACGAGTCCGGGCGGGCCAGGGAGGAGTCCGGAAGGGTCTCCAGGTAGCCGTCGAAGGCGGCCAGGACCTTGTAGCGGGTGGCCGCGTCCAGCTCGATGGAGCCGCCGCCCGGGGCGAAGCGGCGCTCGAAGTCACGGATCTCGGTCATCGACTCCAGCAGCCCGAAGCGCGTCAGCGAACGGGCGTCGCGCAGCGCGTCCAGGAGCGGGCCCTGGGCGGTGTCCAGCGTGAACGGCGGCACCTCCTCGCTCTTGGCACCCGTGGCCAGGGCGTGGATGCGTTCGCGGTAGGCGGCCGCGTAGACCGTCACCAGCTCGGTGATCTGCTCGTCGCCGAGCGCCTTCGCGTAGCCGACGAGCGCGACGGAGGCCGCGAAGCGCTTGAGGTCCCAGGTGAAGGGGCCGACGTAGGCCTCGTCGAAGTCGTTGACGTTGAAGACCAGGCGGCCGTTGGAGTCCATGTACGTGCCGAAGTTCTCGGCGTGCAGGTCACCGTGGATCCACACGCGCGAGGTGCGGTCGTCCAGGTACGGGCCGCCGCGCCTGGACCCGAACTCTTTGTTCGCCGTCAGGTCGTGGTAGAAGAGGCACGCCGTGCCCCGGTAGAACGCGAAGGCCGAGGCCGCCATCTTCCGGAACTTCACCCGGAACGCGGCCGGGTCGGCGGCCAGGAGCCGGCCGAAGGCGGTGTCGAAGACGGCGAGGATCTCCTCGCCGCGCTGCTCCTCGTTGAGCTGGGGGACCGACATCGCGGGGTGCCTCCTGGTACAGGACGGGTGGTGCATGAAATGTGCATGAAAGGGTCGACAGCGCTTCCGCCGTCTCCAACGGGCGACGCCACGCGGGAGTGCCCGGTTCCCGCACGAAGGTACGTCCGGATCGCGCTCGGGTGTCAGTGGCGGGGCATAGGATTCGACGTTGTCCCCCAGACCGTCCGCAGTCGGTCCACAGCCGGTCGGAAGATCGTGGACGCCTGCCCACCCGTCTGCCGACCACCGCCCCTCAACGAGGCGCTTCGCGCCGCGCCTGTTCGATCTTGGAGGCCGAAACCGTGTCGAAGCCGCCCTTCACGCACCTGCACGTCCACACCCAGTACTCGCTGCTGGACGGTGCCGCGCGGCTCAAGGACATGTTCAACGCCTGCAACGAGATGGGCATGACACACATCGCCATGTCCGACCACGGCAACCTCCACGGGGCGTACGACTTCTTCCACTCCGCGAAGAAGGCCGGAATCACCCCGATCATCGGGATCGAGGCGTATGTCGCCCCTGAGTCCCGGCGGAACAAGCGCAAGATCCTCTGGGGCCAGCCGCACCAGAAGCGGGACGACATCTCCGGTTCCGGTGGTTACACCCACAAGACGATGTGGGCCGTGAACAGGACCGGCCTGCACAACCTCTTCCGGCTGTCCTCCGACGCCTACGCCGAGGGCTGGCTCCAGAAGTGGCCCCGGATGGACAAGGAGACCATCGCGAAGTGGTCCGAGGGCATCGTCGCCTCCACCGGCTGCCCCTCCGGCGAGGTGCAGACCCGGCTGCGCCTCGGTCACTTCGACGAGGCCCTGAAGGCCGCCGCCGAGTACCAGGACATCTTCGGCAAGGACAAGTACTTCCTGGAGCTGATGGACCACGGCATCGAGATCGAGCGCCGGGTCCGTGACGGCCTGCTGGAGATCGGCAGGAAGCTCGGCATCCCCCCGCTGGTCACCAACGACTCGCACTACACGTACGCCCACGAGGCGGGCGCCCACGACGCCCTGCTGTGCATCCAGACCGGCAAGAACCTCTCCGACCCGGACCGCTTCAAGTTCGACGGCACCGGCTACTACCTGAAGTCCACGGACGAGATGTACGCCATCGACTCCTCGGACGCCTGGCAGGAGGGCTGCGCCAACACGCTCCTCGTGGCCGAGATGGTCGACACCGACGGCATGTTCGAGAAGCGCGACCTCATGCCCAAGTTCGACATCCCCGAGGGCTACACCGAGGTCACCTGGTTCAAGGAGGAGGTCCGCCGCGGCATGGAGCGCCGCTTCCCCGGCGGCATCCCCGAGGACCGCCAGAAGCAGGCCGACTACGAGATGGACACCATCATCTCGATGGGCTTCCCGGGCTACTTCCTCGTGGTCGCCGACTTCATCATGTGGGCCAAGAAGCAGGGCATCGCGGTCGGCCCCGGCCGGGGCTCCGCGGCAGGCTCCATCGTGGCCTACGCCATGGGCATCACCGACCTCGACCCGATCCCGCACGGCCTGATCTTCGAGCGGTTCCTCAACCCCGAGCGCATCTCGATGCCCGATGTCGACATCGACTTCGACGAGCGCCGGCGCGTCGAGGTGATCCGGTACGTGACCGAGAAGTACGGCGCCGACAAGGTCGCCATGATCGGCACGTACGGCACCATCAAGGCCAAGAACGCGATCAAGGACTCCGCGCGCGTGCTGGGCTACCCGTACGCGATGGGCGACCGCATCACCAAGGCCATGCCCGCCGACGTCCTCGGCAAGGGCATCCCGCTCTCCGGCATCACCGACCCCAGCCACCCGCGCTACAGCGAGGCTGGCGAGGTCCGCGGGATGTACGAGAACGAGCCGGACGTGAAGAAGGTCATCGACACCGCGCGCGGTGTGGAGGGTCTGGTCCGGCAGATGGGTGTGCACGCGGCCGGCGTGATCATGTCCAGCGAGACCATCACCGAGCACGTCCCGGTCTGGGTCAGGCACACCGACGGCGTGACCATCACGCAGTGGGACTACCCGAGCTGCGAGTCGCTCGGCCTGCTGAAGATGGACTTCCTGGGCCTGCGCAACCTCACGATCATGGACGACGCGGTCAAGATGGTGAAGGCCAACAAGGGCCTCGACATCGACCTGCTGTCCCTTCCGCTCGACGACCCCACGACCTTCGAGCTGCTCCAGCGCGGCGACACCCTCGGCGTCTTCCAGTTCGACGGCGGCCCCATGCGGTCCCTGCTGCGGCTGATGAAGCCCGACAACTTCGAAGACATCTCCGCCGTGTCGGCCCTGTACCGCCCGGGTCCGATGGGCATGAACTCCCACACGAACTACGCGCTGCGCAAGAACGGGCAGCAGGAGATCACGCCGATCCACAAGGAGCTCGAAGAGCCCCTCAAGGAGGTCCTGGACGTCACCTACGGCCTGATCGTCTACCAGGAGCAGGTGCAGAAGGCCGCCCAGATCATCGCGGGCTACTCGCTCGGCGAGGCCGACATCCTGCGCCGCGTGATGGGCAAGAAGAAGCCCGAGGAGCTGGAGAAGAACTTCGTCATCTTCCAGGGCGGCGCCCGCAAGAACGGCTACAGCGACGAGGCGATCCAGGCGCTGTGGGACGTGCTGGTCCCGTTCGCCGGCTACGCGTTCAACAAGGCGCACTCGGCCGCGTACGGCCTGGTGTCGTACTGGACGGCGTACCTCAAGGCGAATCACCCCGCCGAGTACATGGCCGCCCTGCTGACCTCCGTCAAGGACGACAAGGACAAGTCGGCGGTCTACCTCAACGAGTGCCGCCGCATGGGCATCCGGGTGCTCCCGCCGAACGTCAACGAGTCCGAGGCGAACTTCGCGGCCCAGGGCGACGACGTGATCCTCTTCGGCCTCTCCGCCGTCCGCAACGTCGGCACCAACGTGGTCGAGTCGATCATCAAGTGCCGCAAGGCGAAGGGGAAGTACGCCTCCTTCCCCGACTACCTCGACAAGGTCGACGCGGTCGTCTGCAACAAGCGCACCACGGAATCGCTGATCAAGGCCGGCGCCTTCGACGAGATGGGTCACACCCGCAAGGGGCTCACCGCGCAGTACGAGCCGATGATCGACAACGTGGTCGCGGTGAAGCGCAAGGAGGCCGAGGGCCAGTTCGACCTCTTCGGCGGCATGGGCGAGGAGACCAGCAGCGAGCCCGGCTTCGGACTCGACGTGCAGTTCACCGACGAGGAGTGGGACAAGACCTATCTGCTCGCCCAGGAGCGGGAGATGCTCGGGCTCTACGTCTCCGACCACCCCCTCTTCGGCCTGGAGCACGTGCTGTCCGACAAGGCCGACGCGGGCATCGCCCAGCTCACCGGCGGCGAGCACGCGGACGGCGCGGTCGTCACCATCGGCGGCATCATCTCGGGCCTCCAGCGCAAGATGACCAAGCAGGGCAACGCCTGGGCGATCGCCACCGTCGAGGACCTGGCGGGCTCGATCGAGTGCATGTTCTTCCCGGCGACCTACCAGCTCGTGTCGACCCAACTGGTCGAGGACGCCGTGGTCTTCGTCAAGGGCCGCCTCGACAAGCGCGAGGACGTGCCGCGGCTGGTGGCGATGGAACTCATGGTCCCGGACCTGTCCAACGCGGGCACCAACGCCCCGGTGATCCTCACCATCCCGGCCACCAGGGTCACCCCGCCCATGGTCAGCCGCCTCGGCGAGATCCTCAGCCACCACAAGGGCGACAGCGAGGTCCGGATCAAGCTCCAGGGCCCGCGCAAGACGACCGTGCTGCGCCTGGACCGGCACCGGGTCAAGCCCGACCCGGCGCTCTTCGGCGACCTGAAGGTGCTGCTCGGCCCGTCCTGCCTGGCCGGCTGAGGCCGCGCGGCACCAAGCAGCGAGAACGAAACAGCGAGAACGAAACAGCGAGAACGAAACAGCGAGAAGGGGCGCACCCATGACGGGTGCGCCCCTTCCATGTGTCCGGGCTTCAACTGCCCTTTAGTTGTGGCCGAAGCTCTTCTGCTTCTTGCCACGAGCAACATCCGACGGGCTGCCCGGGGTGTGCGCCATCGGCGACTCGTGCTCCTCGGCCGAAGGACGCTGTGCGTGCTCGGTCTGCTGAGCGCGGTTCTGCGGGCCGGCCTGCTTACGGTTCTTGTTCTTGGCCATGGTGATGTGCCTCCTGTGGGGGATCTAGGGGCCAGGGCCGGGACCAGATTCACATACGCTGACATCAAGCGCATGTCGGATAATTACCGTCTGTGACTGGGCAGCTGGGCGGACGGGAACCGCAAACGCCACGCCGAAGATCGAGTTCGGGCCGTTAACCCCCGCGCGGTCGGGCAGACTCGAAGGAAGTCCGAAACAAAGCCTCCCGGGAAGAGGGTGAGTCGCGTGGACCGCTGCATCGTCCTGGTGGACGCCGGGTATCTGCTGGGTGCCGCCGCCAGCCTCCTCGCCGGTGAGCCCTCGCGATCCCGGATCACCGTCGACCATGCCGCACTGATCCAGGCGCTGCGCGAACGCGCCGAGTCCGACACCGAGCGCCCGCTGCTGCGCATCTACTGGTTCGACGGCGCCCCCGACCGGGTCCCCCAGCCGGAGCATCGCCGGCTGCGCGTGATGCCCCGGGTCACCGTCCGGCTGGGCGCCCTGACCCGCAGCGACGGACGCTGGGCCCAGAAGGGCGTCGACGCTGCCATGCACGCCGAGCTGACCGAGCTGGCCCGCAACCGCGCCTGCTCCGACGTCGTCCTCGTCACCGGCGACGGTGACCTGCTGCCCGGCATGATGGCCGCCAAGGAGCACGGCGTCGCCGTGCACCTGTGGGCCGTGCAGGCCGCCGACGGCGACTACAACCAGTCCGAGGACCTGGTCGCCGAGGCCGACGAGCGGCGCGTGCTGGACCGCGCCTGGATCACCCAGGCCGTCCGCGCCAAGGAGCTGACCGGCATCTGTGCCCCGCCGCCCGCACCCCGTCCCGAGATCGCCGCGATCCTCTCCGCGCCGCTGCCCGAATCCGCGCTCGCCGGCACGGCCGAGCGGCCCGCCGAACAGCCCGCGCACCCGCCGGCCGCGGCGGCCGAGGCCGGCGCGCCGGAGCGGGTCCCCGCACCCAAGGGCGTCCCCACCCCCAAGGACCTCGCCGCACTGCGCGCGCCCGGCGCCCAGCCCGTGCAGCACCCGGCGACCGCGACCCTGCGCTGGTCCTCGGACAAGGGCTGGGTCGACCGGCCGGGCGGGGTCGCCGAGCCGCCCGACGTCGCTTCCATGCCGACGCTGGCCCAGCTCACCACGGCCGAGCAGCGGTGGGCCGACCGCGAGGAGGACATCACCACCGTCGGCGGCGACCCGTACGAGGTGGGCCAGGTCTTCGCCCGCCGCTGGATCTCCCGGCTCGGCGACCAGCTCCATCTGCACAAGCTCGCTCAGCTGTACCCGCGCATCCCGCACCGCATCGACGGGGAGCTGCTGCGGTACGCGGCCCGGTTCGGGCTGCTGGCCCACAAGGACGACCAGATCGACGAACACGACCGTTACGCCATTCGGGCGGGGTTCTGGCGTGAGATCGACGTTCCGGCCGCCGGCGAACAGCACGTGCCCGCCGCCGACTGAACGCGGGTAGCCGCCCCCGAAGGCGAGCAAGGCCCCGAGACCCCGTAGTCTCGTCCCTTGTGAGTACGCGCGCGGGACAGGCACTTCGGTATGACGAGGTCGTATGCGTGCGCGGGCTCAGCAAGACCTATCCGGCCGTGAAGGGCCGGCGGGGCGCGCCCGGGACGCCCGAGGTACGGGCCACCGACGGGGTCGGGCTGGAGGTGCGGCGCGGGGAGGTCTTCGGGCTGCTCGGGCCGAACGGCGCCGGCAAGTCCACCCTCGTACGGCAGCTCACCGGCCTGCTGCGGCCGGACACGGGCAGCGTCGAGATCCTCGGCCACGACATCGTGAAGCACCCCGAGCGGGCCGCGCGGATCCTCGCCTACCTCGGTCAGGAGTCCTCCGCCCTGGACGAACTGACCGTGTCGCTCGCCGCCGAGACCACCGGGCGGCTGCGCGGCCTGGACGTACGGCGGGCGCGGGCGGAGCGGGATGCCGTACTGGAGGAGCTGGGACTGACCCAGATCGCCGGACGGGCGCTGAAGAAGCTGTCCGGCGGGCAGCGGCGGCTCGCCTGTTTCGCCGCCGCCCTCGTCGGGGAGCGGCCGCTGCTCGTGCTGGACGAGCCGACCACCGGCATGGACCCGGTGGCCCGGCGTGCCGTGTGGGCGGCCGTCGACCGGCGGCGGGCCGAGCGCGGCACGACCGTGGTGCTGGTCACCCACAACGTCATCGAGGCGGAGACCGTGCTCGACCGGGTCGCCGTGCTCGACCAGGGCCGGGTCATCGCCTGTGACACCCCCGCCGGTCTCAAGGCCCAGGTCGCCGGCGAGGTGCGGGTCGAGCTGGTGTGGCGGGAGCGGGCGCCCCTGGACGTGCCCGAGGTCGCCGTGCTGCGCGAGCGGGCCGTGGAGTCCGGCCGGCGCTGGACCCTCCGGCTCGCGCCCGAGGAGGCCCGTGCCGTCGTCGCCACGGTGACCGGTGGGGCCGCCTTCGCTGCCCTGGACGACTTCACGCTCGCCACGCCCAGCCTGGAGGACGTCTACCTGGCGCTGGGCGGCGCGGCCCGGCAGGGGCTGGTGAAGGCGTGAGCGCGCGGGCCGCCGTACGCGTATGGATGTGCGCGACTGCCGTAGGGAAGAGGAGCAGCTCGTCGTGAGTGTCGTACCCGCCGAGGTTCTGCCGGGCGGTGCCCGGGCCGTTCCGGAGACGGCGCCCGGCGCGGCCGAGCTGGGGCCGCCCGCGCGGCTGTGGCCGTCGCTGGTGGCGGTCTACCGGGCGCAGCTGTCCCGGGCCCGGGTGGCCCGGATCCCGCTGCTGTTCGTGGCCACCTTCCAGTCGGTCGGCATCACCGTGATGATGCGGGGCGTCGTCGACAGCGGCAGCGAGGCCCAGTCCGTGGTGGCGGGCTCCTCGGTGCTCGTCGTCGCCTATGTCGCGCTGAACCTGCTCTCGCAGTACTTCGGGCAGCTGCGGGCCAGCGGCGGGCTCGACCACTACGCCACCCTGCCGGTGCCGCCGGCCGCGGTGGTGCTCGGCGCGGCGGCGGCGTACGCCTCGTTCACCGTGCCGGGGACGCTGGTGACCGCCGTCTTCGGCTGCGTGCTGTTCGGGCTGCCGCTGTCCAACCTGTGGATCCTGGTGGCCGTCATCCCGCTCGCCGGGGCCGCGCTCGCCGGGCTCGGTGCCGCGTGCGGGCTGCTCGCGCCCCGGCCCGAGCTGGCCACGCTGCTCGGGCAGCTGGGCATGTCGGCGGCGCTGCTCCTGGGCGTGCTGCCGGCCGACCGGATGCCGGGGATCGTGCGGCTGGCCCGGGATCTGCTGCCCTCCACCTACGGCGTGGAGGCGTACGCGCGTACCTTCGGGGCACACCCGGACTGGGCCGTCGTACTTGCTGACCTGGGGGTGTGCGCGGGTGTCGGAGTCATCTCGCTGGCGGTGGCGGCCTGGGCGTACCGCAGGGCCGCCGTCCGGTGACGCGGCACACAGCGCGACCTGGCACGATAATCAGGTGACCGCACCGCTGACGCCGCCGACGCCACCGCACGACCACTCCCCGCACCAGGTCTGGGAGGCTCCGCCGCCCGCCGGGAGGCCGGGTTCGGGCATGTACGAACAGGACGGCCCCGGGATGAAGACGGAAGTGCGGGAGGCCGCCGTGATCACGGTGGTGGTGGCGCTCAGCGGGGCGCTGCTGGGGCTGCTGTGGTGGTGGCTGGCGCCGCACGTGCCGCTGGTCGGTGACGAGGTCGACAAGAGCTGGGTCGTGTATTTCAAGGACACCGAGGGGGAGCAGGCGGCCGGGGTGGACGGCACGTTCGCCCTGCTGGGGCTGGCCTTCGGGCTGGTCGGGACGGTGGCCGTGTTCCTGCTGCGGCGGCGGGGCGGTGTGCCGCTGGTCGTCGCACTGGGCGTAGGCGGGCTGCTCGGGTCCTTGCTGGCGTGGCGGCTCGGGGTGTGGCTCGGGCCGGAGTCCGACGTGCTCGCGCACGCGCAGGCCGTGGGCAAGGGAGTGACGTTCTCGGCGCCGCTGAAGCTGTCGGCGAAGGGCGCGCTGCTGGCCTGGCCGCTCGCCGGGTTGCTGGTGCATCTCGGGCTCACGGCGGCGTTCGGTCCCCGGGATCCCGAGCCGCTGTATCCCCAGCAGTAGTTTTCCCACCCGCCGACCCGTCTCGGCCGGCCGACAGGTGCTCGAAAAGGCCGGCCCGGTCACCTTTGCCACCCGCCGACCCGTCTCGGTCCGCCGGCAGGTGCACGAGAAGGACGGCCTTGGTCGCCCCGTTGGAAGGGACCGGTCCCCGTCAGCCCTTGCCGATCGGGGCCAGTACCGCGGTCGTGAGGCGGGCCAGGTCCGTCGGGGACAGTTCGACCTCCAGACCCCGGCGGCCCGCCGAGACGCAGATCGTCTCGTGGGAGTCCGCGGAGTCGTCGATGACCGTGCGGAGCTTCTTGCGCTGGCCCAGCGGGGAGATGCCGCCGCGGACGTAGCCCGTGGTGCGTTCGGCGAGGGCCGGGTCGGCCATGGCGGCGCGCTTGCCGCCCACCGCCGCCGCGAGCGCCTTCAGGTCCAGGGAGCCGGCCACTGGGACCACGCCGACCACGAGGGAGCCGTCCACGTCGGCCACCAGGGTCTTGAAGACGCGGTCGGGGGAGACGCCCATCGCCTCGGCCGCCTCCTCGCCGTAGGACGGGTGGGACGGGTCGTGGTCGTAGGCGTGGACCGTGAAGTCCACGCCCGCCGTGGTCAGCGCCACCGTCGCGGGCGTTCCCCCGGACTGCTGCTGCTTCTTCGGCTTCTTCGCCATCAGGAGCGGTTTCCTCAGTTCTGACTGGTCGGCGTCCGCGTCAGCTCGAACGCGGGCAACGACGGCAGGCTACGGATGATGGCGGTCTCGGCGCGAAGGAGTTTCAGCTCGTCCCGGAGCCGGGAGGCGGTGTCCGGGGCCTGGAGCAGTCGCTGCTTCGTCGGGGTGTCCAGCACCATCGCCGCCGCCACCAGGTACGACACCACGCTCGGGTCGTCCGGCAACTCCGTCCCCGTGGACAGGGAGCGCTCCCGGGCGCCCGCGAGGCGTTTCTGGTACTGGCGGAAGGAGCGCAGCACGCCCTCGGCCAGCGCGCCGGCCTCGTCGCCGGGCTCCTCCGGCAGCTCTTCCAGCTCCGCAGTCAGGAACGGGCCCGAGGCGTCCACGGAGAGCAGGCGGACGCGGGTCGTGCCCGTCGCCAGCACCTCGAAGGTGCCGTCGGCCCGTTCCCGGATGGTCGCCGCGTCCGCCACACAGCCCACGCCGTGGAAGGACCGGGCCGGGTCGGGGCCGAAGCCGGCGGCCGGGCCGCGTTCGGGCCGGGCCGTGGGATCCGGCATGCCGGGGGCGCTCGGCGCGACCTCGTGGCCGTCGCGGATGGCCACGACGGCGAAGCGGCGCGGCTCGTCCTCGGGGGTCTTCAGCATGTCGCGCATCATGGCGCGATAACGCTCCTCGAAGACGTTGAGCGGCAGCACGAGCCCCGGGTACAGCACCGAGTTCAGTGGAAAGAGCGGGAGACGGACGGTGGTCACGGCGCCCCAGCCTAGTGGTCACCGGCGCGGACGTGTCCGCCGTGCTCACGGAACGGGACCGGCGGTGCCGGTATCAGCCCGGCCGGAACGGGCCGCGGGCCCGCTGTCAGCAGGTGCTCGCTCAGGCGCAGGAAGTGGCCGAGCGGGTCGTCCGAGAACCGTTCCCAGGGGAAGGACGTGGCGTACGGGCCGATCATGCGCAGCTGGGCGCGGGCGTCGTCCCGGCGGTCCAGCCGCAGCAGGACGTACAGCAGCTTGTTGCGGACCTCGGCGGGCCAGGGGTCGGCCGCCGGGAACCGCGCGGACAGGGCGATGGCGCGGTCGGCCGCCGCGTCCAGCCGGGCGCGCGGCACCTCGGGCCCGCAGCCGTCGGTCAGGTAGCCGAAGGCCGCCCGGGCGGGCAGGGCCTGTACGAGCGAGTCGGCGGGGGCGTCCTGGGCGGCGGTGTCGGCGAAGTCGAAGCACGCGTGGTGCGAGCCGTGCCAGGAGGAGGCGATGTAGCGCAGGGCGGCCACGTGGCAGCCGTAGTGGTGCGGGGCACGCCGGACGGCCGCCTCCCACAGTTCGCCGAAGTAGCGGTGTCCGGCCCTGGACCCGCGCGCGTGGTCCAGCGCGATCCGCCAGGGCACGGGATCGCGGTCGTCGGCGCGGGCGGCGGCGGTGATGTGCGGGCTGACCTCCCGCAGCAGCTCGGCGCGGGCCGGTGAGGGCCAGGCGTGGTCCACCGCCAGCTGGGCCCCGACGAGCAGCGCGTCGGGGTCATCGGGGACGGCCGTGCGCCAGGCCTCGAACCACTCGGGGCGCGAGCGGGCGAAGGCGGCCAGGCGCCGCGCGTACCGGTCCCGGTTCTCCCACTCGGCCGCGGTGCGGGTGGCGGCCAGCAGGCCGGCCGCGGCGGTGTGCTCGCCCTGTCCGGCCGCGACCAGCGCGGGCGAGAGCCGGTCGTCGGGCGCGTCGAGCACGGCCTCGTCCCCGGCCGGCGGCCGGCCGGCCGGGGACGCCGGGGATGCAGAGCGTTTGGTCATCCGGGTGGGGCGGATGAACGAGGGCAGCAGAGCCATGGTGTCGACCATTGAAAGACCGCTGGTCGGGACCGCGCCAGAGGGCCCGCGGAAGTCGCGGAAGGTTGTACGGCAAACGGTCAAGGACTGGTAAAAGGTGACTGTTCAACCTTTAAGTGACTCTATGTGCTGGATCAGCTGCGGCGCAGCAGGCGGGTCGCGCCCGCCGCGACGGTGGTCGCCAGGATCCAGCCGAGCAGGATCATCGCGGCCGCCAGCCACTGCCAGCCGCCGCGCAGCTGCCACTGGCCGGCCTGGCCCAGATCGATCACCGGCAGCAGCAGGTCCAGCGTGAACAGCGCCGGGCTCCAGGCCGGATGCCCGCCGGAGTTCACCGGCGGATGGTCGGCGTGCGCGAACGCCAGCGTCCCGGCCGCCCACAGCACCGCCATCCACACCGCGGCCCGGCCCGGCCGGTAGCCGTAAGCCACCGTCCAGTCCTGCACGAACCCCCACATCTTCCCGGCCGGCGGCAGGGTCTCGCGCCGCCGGCGCTGCTTGGCGAGCAGCACCTCGCGCGCGTCCTCGTCCTCACCGGCGGCACGCAGCACCGCGGCCAGCCGCTCGTACGGCTCCGGGGCGTACTCGGCGGTGGCCGCCGCCACCCAGTCCAGGCGCCGCGTCAGCGGGAAGGGGCCCTGCGGCACCAGGCTCTCGTAGGCGAAGCCGCCCATGTGCAGGCTGCCCGGTTCCGGCCAGCTGCTCGCCCGGTCCACCAGGGTCACGATCCGCGCCCCGGACAGCACCACCTTGCCGCGCTGCGGCTTGTCCCCGAGGAAGCGCAGCTCGGGCGTCTGCACCCGGCGCAGCGACAGCTCCTGGTCGTCGGTGAGGACGAACCGGGCCCGCTCCAGGTCGACGGCGTCCCCGAACCGCCCGTCGTCCAGCCGTACTCCCCCCTGGCACTCGAACCGCTGGATGCGCGTCCCGCGCGCGGGTGTCGTGCCGCTCAGCAGCGGGCTGCCGACGCCGGCCGGGGTCAGGTACAGCGTGCGCTCGACGGTCAGCTGGGGCGCGTTCAGGGCGAGCCGGGCGTACGGATTGACGAGCCTGGCGCCGCGCAGGCTGAGCGAGACGCCGACCTTGGCGCCGCGCAGGCTCAGCTCGCCGTGCGACTCCAGCATCTCCGCCTGCAGGTCCTGCCCGACGGTCATCCCGTCCCCCGCGATCGACCGGCCGCTGCGGTCCCGGCCCACGATGGCCTGGTTGAGCAGCAGATCGGTGCCGATGTGCGCGTCGGTCAGCCGGACCCCGCCCGGGAAGCGGCAGCGGGGCAGGTGCAGATCACCCTCGGTGTGCACTCGGGCCGCCTCCAGACGCGGCGCCGAGCAGTCCACCAGGCGCACGGTCGTGAACCCGGCCTCCGGCAGCCGGATCTCCTCGTCGAAGCGGCAGCCGCGCAGCTCCACGTACGGGGTGACCTGGCCGCCCGCCAGGTCCAGCGCGCCGGTGACGCGCACACCGACGAGCTTCAGCGCGGGCACCCGCCCCGCGAGCGCTGGCGGGCCGTCCAGCAGCAGCCAGCAGACGATGCGCGCCCGCACGGTCCGCCCGGCACCCCAGGGATGACCGCCGTGCGGATCGTCCACCGCGGCGTCGCCGCTGCTCAGGTCGTACAGGCTGCCGTTGCGGAAGGCCTGCCACATGCCCGCCTCGGCCGCGGTCAGGTCGTCCGGCAGGTCCCCGGCGCGGATGCCGGCCCCCTCGGTCACCGCACTCCTCTCCCGGTTCAGTCGTTTTCGTACAGCCGTTCATGCCCGCTGCGTGACCCCGGGAACACCACACGTGAAGGTGATCTTCCGGGTTCCGGCCAGCCTATGTACCAGGTATTGGCCCACATCCTGTATCAGCCATTGATACGCGCGAACAGCTGCGGACACCGGTCTGAGAGAATTGGGACTGTGATTTCCCGAATCGATCTGCGCGGCGACGCCCTCCCCGAGGGCCCCGCCCTGCGCGACCTGCTGCCCCGAGCCGACTTCGACGTCTCGGCCGCCCTGGAGAAGGTGCGTCCGATCTGCGAAGCCGTGCATCATCGTGGCGACGCGGCGCTGATCGACTTCGCCGAGAAGTTCGACGGAGTACGGCTGGAATCCGTCCGCGTGCCGGCCCAGGCGCTCACCGACGCCCTGGCGGCCCTCGACCCGGCCGTGCGCGCCGCCCTGGAGGAGTCCATCCGCCGCGCCCGCCTGGTCCACCGCGCACAGCGCCGGACGACGCACACGACGCAGGTGGTGCCCGGCGGCTCGGTGACCGAGAAGTGGGTGCCGGTCCAGCGCGTCGGTCTGTACGCGCCCGGCGGCCGTTCGGTCTACCCCTCGTCCGTGATCATGAACGTCGTGCCGGCACAGGAGGCCGGGGTCGAGTCCGTCGCGCTCGCCTCGCCGGCGCAGGCCGACTCCGGCGGGCTGCCGCACCCGACGATCCTCGCCGCCTGTGCCCTGCTCGGCGTGGACGAGGTGTACGCGGCCGGCGGCGCCACCGCCGTCGCTATGTTCGCGTACGGCACCGAGTCCTGCCCGCCCGCCAACATGGTCACCGGCCCCGGCAACATCTGGGTCGCCGCCGCCAAGCGCTACTTCACCGGCAAGATCGGCATCGACGCCGAGGCCGGCCCCACGGAGATCGCGATCCTCGCGGACTCCACCGCCGACCCGGTGCACGTCGCTTCGGACCTGATCAGCCAGGCCGAGCACGACCCGCTCGCGGCGGCCGTCCTGGTCACCGACTCCGTCGAGCTGGCGGACGCGGTGGAGCAGGAGCTTCAGCCGCAGGTCGCGGCCACCAAGCACATCGAGGACCGGATCGTGCCCGCGCTGAAGGGCCCGCAGTCCGCGATCGTCCTCGTGGACGGCATCGAGGAGGGCCTGAAGGTGGTCGACGCGTACGGCGCCGAGCACCTGGAGATCCAGACCGCCGACGCCGCCGCCGTCGGCGACCGGGTGAAGAACGCCGGTGCGATCTTCATCGGCCCCTGGGCCCCCGTCTCGCTCGGCGACTACGCGGCGGGGTCCAACCACGTCCTGCCCACCGGTGGCTGCGCCTGCCACTCCTCCGGCCTGTCCGTCCAGTCCTTCCTGCGCGGCATCCACATCGTGGACTACACGAAGGACGCGCTGGCCGAGGTCGCGCACCACGTGGTGACGCTGGCGGAGGCGGAGGACCTGCCCGCGCACGGCGCGGCGGTCAAGGCGAGGTTCGGCTGGAAGGTACCGACGAGCAAGTGACCCGCATCGACGATCTCCCCGTACGGGACGAGCTGCGCGGCAAGTCCCCCTACGGCGCGCCCCAGCTGGACGTCCCCGTACGGCTGAACACGAACGAGAACCCCTACCCGCTGCCCGAGCCGCTGGTCGAGCGGATCGCGGAGCGGGTACGGGAGGCCGCCCGTGACCTGAACCGCTATCCCGACCGGGACGCGGTCCAGCTGCGCACCGAGCTGGCCGCGTACCTGACGAAGACCGGCAAGTACCCGCTCGGCACCGAGAACGTGTGGGCCGCCAACGGCTCCAACGAGGTCATCCAGCAGCTGCTGCAGACCTTCGGCGGCCCGGGCCGCACGGCCCTCGGCTTCGAGCCGTCGTACTCGATGCACGCCCTCATCGCGCGCGGCACCGGCACCGGCTGGATCTCCGGCCCGCGCGGCGCGGACTTCACGATCGACCTCGCCGCCGCCGAGCGGGCAATCGCCGGGCACGAGCCGGACGTCGTCTTCATCACCACCCCCAACAATCCGACCGGCAACGCGGTCCCGTCGGAGACGGTCCTCGCGCTGTACGAGGCGGCCCAGGCGGCCAAGCCGTCGATGGTGATCGTGGACGAGGCGTACGTCGAGTTCAGTCACGGCGAGTCGCTGCTGCCGCTGCTCGCGGGCCGGCCGCACCTGGTGATCTCCCGCACGATGTCGAAGGCGTTCGGCGCGGCCGGTCTGCGCCTCGGCTACCTCGCCGCCGACCCGGCGGTCGTGGACGCCGTCCAGCTCGTCCGGCTGCCGTACCACCTGTCGGCGATCACCCAGGCGACCGCCCTGGCCGCGCTGGAGCACACCGACACGCTGCTCGGTTACGTCGAGCAGCTGAAGGCGGAGCGGGACCGACTGGTCGCCGAGCTGCGCGCGATCGGATACGAGGTCACGGAGTCCGACGCCAACTTCGTGCAGTTCGGCCGGTTCGACGACGCCCACGAGGCCTGGCAGCGGATCCTGGACCGGGGTGTCCTGGTCCGGGACAACGGCGTGCCGGGATGGCTGCGGGTGTCCGCCGGCACACCGGAGGAGAACGACGCGTTCCTCGACGCGGTCCGTGATGTGAAGAAGGAGCAGAGTTCATGAACCGCGTTGGACGCGTGGAGCGCACCACCAAGGAGACCTCGGTCCTCGTCGAGATAGACCTAGACGGCACGGGCCGGACCGACATCGCCACCGGCGTCGGCTTCTACGACCACATGCTCGACCAGCTCGGCCGGCACGGTCTGTTCGACCTGACCGTGAAGACCGACGGCGACCTGCACATCGACTCCCACCACACCATCGAGGACACCGCCCTCGCGCTCGGCGCCGCCTTCAAGCAGGCGCTCGGCGACAAGGTGGGCATCTACCGCTTCGGCAACTGCACGGTCCCGCTGGACGAGTCCCTCGCCCAGGTCACCGTCGACCTGTCCGGCCGCCCCTACCTCGTGCACACCGAGCCCGAGAACATGGCGCCGATGATCGGCGAGTACGACACGACGATGACCCGGCACATCCTGGAGTCCTTCGTCGCCCAGGCGCAGATCGCGCTGCACGTGCACGTGCCGTACGGGCGCAACGCGCACCACATCGTGGAGTGCCAGTTCAAGGCGCTGGCCCGGGCGCTGCGTTACGCCTCCGAGCGCGACCCGCGCGCGGCCGGCATCCTCCCCTCCACGAAGGGTGCGCTGTAACCCATGACCGGTCTGTCGACCCTCCTGATCGTCGTCGGCCTCTTCCTGGTCGGCGGCATCATCTCCTTCGCCAAGCAGAAGATGCCCGCCAGCCTGATCGTGCTGCTCTCGATCGGTGCGGGCCTGTGCCTGGTGGCGGGCGTCATGCGGCTGGAGGTGTGGAATTGAGCGCTGCGGCGAAGAAGGTCGTCGTCTTCGACTACGGATTCGGCAACGTCCGTTCCGCCGAGCGTGCCCTCGCGCGCGCGGGTGCCGAGGTCGAGATCACGCGCGACTTCGACAAGGCGATGAACGCCGACGGGCTGCTGGTGCCGGGTGTCGGCGCCTTCGCGGCCTGTATGCAGGGCCTGCGCGCGGCCCGCGGTGACTGGGTGGTGGACCGCCGGCTGTCCGGCGGCCGCCCGGTCATGGGCATCTGCGTGGGCATGCAGATCCTGTTCGCGCGCGGCATCGAGCACGGTGTGGAGGCCGAGGGCCTGGACGAGTGGCCCGGCACGGTCGAGCCGCTCCAGGCCGACGTCGTGCCCCACATGGGCTGGAACACCGTCGACGCCCCGGCCGGCTCGCAGCTGTTCGCGGGCCTGGACAGCGACGCGCGCTTCTACTTCGTGCACTCCTACGCCGTCCACGACTGGTCCCTGCAGACCCACAACCCGCTGATCGAGGCCCCCAAGGTCACCTGGGCGACGCACGGCAAGCCGTTCGTGGCCGCCGTGGAGAACGGCGCCCTGTGGGCCACCCAGTTCCACCCCGAGAAGTCCGGCGACGCCGGCGCCCAGCTCCTCACCAACTGGATCGGAAGCCTGTAGACCATGGCCAAGCTCGAACTCCTCCCCGCCGTCGACGTCCGCGACGGCCAGGCCGTCCGCCTCGTGCACGGCGAGTCCGGGACCGAGACGTCCTACGGCTCCCCGCTGGAGGCCGCCCTCGCCTGGCAGCGCTCGGGCGCCGAGTGGCTGCACCTGGTGGACCTGGACGCCGCGTTCGGCACGGGCGACAACCGGGAGCTGATCGCCGAGGTCGCGAAGGCGATGGACATCAAGGTGGAGCTGTCCGGCGGCATCCGCGACGACGCCTCCCTGGCGGCCGCCCTCGCCACCGGCTGCACGCGCGTGAACCTCGGCACGGCCGCCCTGGAGACCCCGGAGTGGGTCGCCAAGGTCATCGCCGAGCACGGCGACAAGATCGCGGTCGGCCTGGACGTGCGCGGCACCACCCTGCGCGGCCGCGGCTGGACCCGTGACGGCGGCGACCTGTACGAGACGCTGGAGCGCCTGAACAAGGAGGGCTGCGCCCGCTACGTCGTCACCGACATCGCCAAGGACGGCACGCTCCAGGGCCCGAACCTGGAGCTGCTGAAGAACGTCTGCGCCGCCACGGACCGCCCGGTCGTGGCCTCCGGCGGCGTGTCGTCGCTGGACGACCTCCGGGCCATCGCCGAGCTGGTGCCCCTCGGTGTCGAGGGCTCCATCGTCGGGAAGGCCCTGTACGCGAAGGCGTTCACGCTGGAAGAGGCCTTGGAGGCGGTGGCCAGGTGAGCGACGTGCGACGCGTGTCGACGGGTGCGCCCTGGGAGGAGCAGTTCGGCTACTCCCGTGCGGTGGAGCTGCCCAACGGTCTGGTGCTGGTCTCGGGCTGCACGTCCATCGTGGACGGGCAGATCGCCGGGGGCGGCCCCTACGAGCAGGCGGTCAATTCCTTCAACGTCGCGCTGGCCGCACTGGAGCAGCTGGGTCTCGGCCGCGACGACGTCGTACGGACGCGCATGTACATCACGCACGCCCGGGACGTCGACGAGGTCGGCCGTGCCCACAAGGAGCTGTTCGACACCGTCCGGCCTGCCGCATCCATGATCATCGTCTCCGGTTTCGTGGACCCCAGCCTGGTCGTCGAGGTCGAGGTGGAGGCGTTCCGAGGAGTTTCCGCATGACCCTGGCCGTACGAGTGATCCCCTGCCTGGACGTGGACAACGGCCGGGTCGTCAAGGGCGTCAACTTCCAGAACCTGCGCGACGCGGGCGACCCCGTCGAGATGGCCAAGGTGTACGACGCCGAGGGCGCCGACGAACTGACGTTCCTGGACATCACCGCCTCCTCCGGCAACCGGGAGACGACCTACGACGTCGTGCGCCGCACCGCCGAGCAGGTGTTCATCCCGCTGACGGTCGGCGGCGGCGTGCGCACCGCCGAGGACGTGGACAAGCTGCTGCGGGCGGGCGCCGACAAGGTGGGCGTGAACACCGCCGCGATCGCCCGCCCCGACCTGATCCGCGAGATCGCCGAGCGGTTCGGCCGGCAGGTGCTGGTGCTGTCGGTGGACGCCCGCCGCACCGAGTCGGGTTCGTTCGAGGTGACCACCCACGGCGGCCGGCGCGGCACCGGCATCGACGCCGTGGAGTGGGCCCACCGGGCCGCCGAGCTGGGCGCGGGGGAGATCCTGCTGAACTCCATGGACGCGGACGGCACGAAGGACGGCTACGACCTGGAGATGATCGCGGCGGTCCGCAAGCACGTGACCGTCCCGGTGATCGCGTCCGGCGGCGCCGGCAAGCTCGCCCACTTCCCGCCGGCCGTCGGGGCGGGCGCGGACGCGGTGCTGGCCGCGTCGGTGTTCCACTTCGGCGACCTGAGGATCGGCGAGGTCAAGCAGACGCTGCGGGAGGCGGGACACCCGGTGCGGTGACGCTGCGCCGAGCTTTCGGCCCCGGTCGCCTTGGAGGTGGCCGGGGCCTTGCCATGTCCGCATGAGCTGCCAGGTGTCGGGCCGGATGCGGATGCGGATGCGGATGCGGAGGCGGATGGCTGGGAGGATGCGAAAGGAAAGTTGCGCAAAATATATTGCGCAACTTTCCTTTCGTATCTACCGTGAGGGTATGGCGAGCGAAGAGAACCGCAGGATCACGGACGTGGGCACGCTGAAGGCCCTGGCGCATCCGTTGCGCGCGAACCTGTACCGGCTGCTGTGCGTCGAGCGCGTCGCCACGGCGTCCCAGCTGGCCGAGCACGTGGACGAGGCCGTGTCCCTGGTCAGCTACCACCTGCGCAAGCTCGCCGAGCACGGGCTGATCGAAGAGGCGGAACCGCAGACCGGGGACGCCCGGGAGCGGTGGTGGCAGCCCGCCTCGGACGGCGTGAGCATCCGGGACGAGGACTTCCGCGGGGAGCCCGGCAAGGCCGCGGCCCACCTGGCGGCCACCCGCCTCTTCCACGACCAGCGCACCGGCCACTACCGCCGCTACCTGGACGAACGCCCCACGTGGAGCCCCGCGTGGAACACCGCGTCGATCGACAACGAGTCCTGGATGCGGCTGACCCCGGCGGAACTCACCGCGCTGAAGGAGGAGCTGGTGGCGCTCCTGCGCCGGTACGACGAGCAGGGCCGGGCCGCCGAAGCCGCCGGCGCCACCGAGGAGCGCGAACACGTCGCGCTCTACATGTACGGCTTCCCCTTCCGCGTCTGACCCGAGTCCGAGAGGCCCCCTCCATGACCGTCACCGCCGTACCCCCGGCCGCGCCGGCCACCGACGACCGCCCCGCCCACCGCGACTCCAACGTCCTGCGCTGGCTCGGCGCCTACACCTCCTCGATGCTGGGCGACAACGTCTACTACCTCGCCCTGTCCTGGGCCGCCGTCCAGACCGGGACCCCCGCCCAGGCCGGCCTGGTGATGTCGGCCAGCGCGCTGCCGAGAGCCGTGCTGCTGCTCGGCGGAGGAGTGATCGCCGACCGCTTCGGGCCGCGCCGGGTCGTCATCGGCAGCGACGCCGTACGGTGCGCCGCCGTCCTCGCCGTGGCCGCGCTGCTGTTCCTCACCAGCCCCGGGCTGTGGCCGCTCGCCCTGCTGGCGCTGGTCTTCGGCACCGTCGACGCCGTGTTCATGCCCGCCGTGGGCGCCCTCCCGGCGCGCATCACCGGCAAGGGCCAGCTCGCCCGCGTCCAGGGCATGCGCGGGCTCGCCATCCGGTTCGCGAACGTGGCCGGCGCCCCGCTCGGCGGCCTCGGCGTGGCGGTCGGCGGAGCACCCACGGCCTTCGCCCTCGCCGGCCTGCTCATCGCCGTCTCCGTGCCCCTGCTGATCTCCGTACGCGTCAAGGACCTGCCCGCGGACCGTGCCGACACCCCGCGCGGGGACCTTTCCGGGGACGCCCCCGGCGGGGACCTGACCGCGGACCACGGGGACGCCCCCGGCGGGGACCTGACCGCGGATCCCGGGGAAGCCTCCCGCTCCACCGCCTGGGCCGATCTGAAAGCCGGCCTGCGCCACATCCGCCACCACCGGGTCCTCGCCCCGCTGATGCTGGCCATCGCCCTCGGCGACCTCGGCTTCGTCGGCCCCCTGAACGTGGGCCTCACCTTGCTCGCCGACCAGCGCGGCTGGGGCGCCTCCGGGATCGGCTGGGTGCTCGCCGGGTTCGGCGTCGGCGCGGGCGCCGCCTCACTGCTGCTGACCGTGCGCGGCCGGATGCCCCGCGCGGGGCTGGTCACCGGGTGCGCGTGCGTCGCGGGTTCCGTGGCCATCGGCGCCCTCGCCTTCGTGCCCGCGCTCGCCGCAGCCGTCGCCGTGGCCCTGCTCGTCGGCCTGCTCGCCGGCCTCAGCGGCGCCCTGTGCGGGGCCCTGCTGCAGACCCAGTCCGACCCCGCCTACCTCGGCCGGGTCAGCGCCGTCGCCAGCCTGGTCAGCCTCGGCCTCGCCCCGCTGAGCATGCCGTTCGCGGCGGCCGCGATCGGCGTCTGGGGCCTCGGGCCGGTCTTCGTGGCCAGCGCGGCCGTCTGCGCCCTCGGCGGGGCGGTCGCCCTCCTCGTGCCGGGCCTGCGCCGCGCCGAACTGCCCCGCTGACCCTCACGCCACCGGCTGCACCAACTGCACCAGGTTGCCCACCGTGTCGTCGAACACCGCCGCCAGCATCGGCCCCTGCTCCTGCGGGGGATGGGTGAACCGGACCCCGAGGCCGGTCAGCCGCTCGTGCTCGGCCCGGATGTCGTCCACCGAGAACACGATGCATGGCAGCCCCGCCTCGTGCAGCGCCCTGCGGTACGGCTCCGCGATCGGACCCTCGCCCGGCTCCAGCAGCAACTGGAGATCGGGCTGGGCCCCGTCGGCCGCCCCGACCGTGACGAAGAGCGTGCCGCCGCCGAGGTCCATGTGCAGGCGCGTCTCGAAGCCCAGGACCTCCGTGTAGAAGGCGTGGGCCTTCGCCACGTCGTCCACGTACACGCTGGTCATCGCGACCTTGATCACGGGACGGACCTTTCAGATGCCCAGCCGCTTGGACTCGTGCAGTTTGTCGATCGCGTCCGCGTCGCCCTCCAGCTCGACCTTGGCCGCGCTCTGCCGGCCGTACGCGAACAGCAGCAGCTCCGACGGCTCGCCCGTCACCGTGACCACCGGAGTGCCGCGGTGCGCCACCACCGTCTGGCCGTTCGGGCGGCGCAGCACCAGACCCGTCGGCACACCCCGGCCCATCAGCCGCGCGGCGCGCTCCAGCCGGGACCACAGCGCGTCCTCGAAGACCGGGTCCAGCTCACGCCGGCTCCAGTCCGGCTGGGCGCGGCGGACGTCCTCCGTGTGGACGTAGAACTCGATGATGTTGGCCGCCTCGTCCACCTGCTTGAGCTGGAACGGCGAGAAACGCGGCGGGCCGGTACGGATCAGCTGGACCAGTTCCTCGTACGGCTTCGCGGTGTACTCGGCCATCACTTTCTCGAGGCGCGGCGCGAGCTGCTTGATCAGCGCTCCCCCTGCCGCGTCCGGGCGGCGCTCGCGCACGATCACATGCGCGGCCAGGTCCCGGGTCCGCCAGCCCTCGCAGAGGGTCTCGGCGTCCGGACCCACGGTTTCCAAGAGGTCGGCGAACAGCAGCCGTTCACGCTTGGCGAAGGTCGACATGCAGCCAGCCTACGGCCCGTCGCGGGGTCCGCCCAGCGGGCATCCGCCGAACAGCCCCGACGGTCCGGCCCGTGGACACGGACGGTCACCGCCGGTCCCGCGCGGCACAATGGCACCCATGACCCGTTCGACCGGTACGCCCCGGCCCAGCAGCCTCGACCCGGAGATCGCCGCGCGCCTGAAGCGCAGCGCCGACGGCCTCCTGCCCGCCATCGCCCAGCAGTACGACACCGGCGAGGTGCTCATGCTCGGCTGGATGGACGACGAGGCGCTGCACCGGACCCTGACCACGGGCCGCTGCACCTACTGGTCACGCAGCCGCCAGGAGTACTGGGTCAAGGGCGACACCTCGGGCCACTTCCAGTGGGTGAAGTCCGTCGCGCTGGACTGCGACGCCGACACCGTGCTGGTCAAGGTCGACCAGGTGGGCGCCGCCTGCCACACCGGCGCGCGCACCTGCTTCGACGAGGACGTGCTGGTCAAGGACGCCGATTCCGGTCCGACCGGCTCCGATCAGTAAGGTCAGCGGGCATGGACCTCGAGACCTTCCGCAAGCTGGCAACCGACCGGCGCGTCATCCCGGTCACGCGCAAGCTCCTCGCCGACGGCGACACCCCGGTAGCGCTCTACCGCAAGCTCGCCGCCGAGCGCCAGGGCACCTTCCTGCTGGAGTCCGCGGAGAACGGCCGGTCCTGGTCCCGGTACTCGTTCGTCGGCGTCCGCAGCGCCGCCACGCTCACCGCGCGGGACGGGCAGGCCCACTGGCTCGGCACCCCGCCCGTCGGCGTCCCCACGGACGGCGACCCCCTGCACGCCCTGCGCGCCACCATCCAGACGCTGCACACCCCGCACCAGGAGGGCCTGCCGCCCTTCACCGGCGGCATGGTCGGCTACCTGGGCTACGACATCGTCCGCCGCCTGGAGAAGATCGGCCCCGGCGAGCGCGACGACCTCCGGCTGCCCGAGCTGACCATGCTGCTGACCAGCGACCTCGCGGTGATGGACCACTGGGAGGGCTCGGTCCTGCTGATCGCCAACGCGATCAACCACAACGACCTCGACACCGGCGTGGACGAGGCGTACGCGGACGCCGTGGCCCGGCTGGACGCCATGGAGGCGGACCTCTCCCGCCCGGTCGCCCAGCCCCCGGCCCACCTGCCGCCCTCCGAGCTGCCCGAGTACACCGCCCTGTGGGGCGGCCCCGACTTCCAGCGGGCCGTCGAGGACGTCAAGGAGCGCATCCGCGCGGGCGAGGCCTTCCAGGTGGTGCCCTCCCAGCGCTTCGAGACCCCGTGCACGGCGAGCGCCCTGGACGTCTACCGGGTCCTGCGGGCCACCAACCCCTCGCCGTACATGTACCTCTTCCGCTTCGAGGGGTTCGACGTCGTCGGCTCCTCCCCGGAGGCGCTGGTCAAGGTGGAGGACGGGCGCGCGATGGTCCACCCCATCGCCGGCACCCGGCACCGCGGCGCCACCCCGCAGGAGGACCAGGCCCTCGCCGACGAACTGCTCGCCGACCCCAAGGAGCGCGCCGAGCACCTGATGCTGGTCGACCTCGGCCGCAACGACCTGGGCCGGGTCTGCGAGCCCGGCTCGGTCGAGGTGGTCGACTTCATGTCCATCGAGCGCTACTCGCACGTGATGCACATCGTCTCGACCGTCACCGGCAAGGTGGCCCGCGGCCGCACCGCCTTCGACGTGCTCACCGCGTGCTTCCCGGCGGGCACCCTGTCGGGCGCCCCCAAGCCCAGGGCCATGCAGATCATCGACGAACTGGAGCCGTCCCGGCGCGGCCTGTACGGCGGCTGCGTCGGCTACCTGGACTTCGCCGGCGACTCCGACACCGCGATCGCCATCCGCACGGCCCTGCTCCGCGACGGCACGGCCTACGTCCAGGCGGGCGCCGGCATCGTCGCCGACTCCGACCCGGTCGCCGAGGACCAGGAGTGCCGCAACAAGGCGGCGGCGGTGCTGCGGGCGGTGCACACGGCGAACCGCCTGGGGCAGTAGGGCCCTTGTCGCGCTTCTCACCGAGGCCCCGGGTGACGGTTCGCCCGGGGTTCAGGCGATAGTGGACTACGTGACTGCTGCACCTCACCCCTCTTCCGAAGCCGCCGCACCCGCCCGGTCCGGCCGGCGGAGCCTCGCCGTGGCCCTTCTGTGCGGTGCGCTCGGCGCGGCCGTGGCGCTGCTCGCGAGCCGCCAGCGCTGGGCGGAGGGCACCGCGACGGTGGCCGGCGGCGCGTTCCCGCTGACCGCCAAGGGCAGCGACGTCACGGGCGTCCCCGCGGCCCTCGCCATAGTGGGTCTCGCCGCGCTCGTCGCCGTCTTCGCCGTCCGCAGGGCCGGCCGTCTCGTCGTCTCCGGGCTGCTCGCGCTGTCCGGCGCCGGGATCGTCGCCGCGGCCCTCGGCACCGCCTCCGACAGCTCGGCCCTGGACGAGAAGGCCGCCCAGGCGAGCGGCGACACCTCCGCCACGATCGACGCGCTCAGCCACACCGGCTGGCCCTACGTCGCGGCCGCCGGCGGCCTGCTGATCCTGATCGCCGGCCTGCTCGCCCTGCGCTACGGCAGCCTGTGGCCCGCCATGTCCGGGCGCTACGAACGCGGCACCGCCCGCCCGCGGCGCACGGCCCGGCCGGCCGACCCGGAGCGGCCCGAGGAGATCTGGAAGGCCCTGGACCGGGGCGAGGACCCCACCGGCGCCTGACCCGAGCCGCACGCCCCCGGATGTGGTGAAACAGACGCCACCCCCGCGTCCGGCACACGCCCCCGTACGGGACAATGGACTGACGAGCGTCCGGCTCGGGACAGTGACGGGCGGGCTCGGAACCGTACGGGACACGACGTACGACGCGTCCTATCGACACGTACAAGCAACGAGGAGCAAGTCATGGCGGGCAGCAGCCACGGTCACACCCCGGCCGCCTGGACCGGTGTCATCATCGCCTTCATCGGTTTCTGCGTCTCGGGCGCCTTCATGGTGATGGCCCAGCCGCTCGGCTTCTGGGCCGGCATGGTGATCGTGGTGCTCGGCGGCGTGGTCGGCGTCGTCATGCGCGCCATGGGCCTCGGCCAGCCGAAGCCGGCCCGCGCGCTCCCGTACGCCGCCCCCGCCGCGACCCGCGAGCCGGCCGGCGCCGAGAGCTGAGCCCAGGTGTCCCGCGAGGGGCGGCCCGTCACCCGCAGAGGGGACGGGCCGCCCCTCGCGTGCGTGGCGGCGGGCGGGCGGGGCGGCGGACGGCGGGGCAGAATGCCCGCGTGAAAGCCGACAGCCCCGCGGTCCCGCCCCAGGCCCGGCGGGTTCTCCCGCAGCCGGTGCCGCCCCGCGCGCCTGTCCGGCGCCGGCTGGCCCTCCCGGCAGCGGCGTGCGCGGCCGCCGCCGGGGCCTTCGCGTACGTCGGCACGGTCGACCCGCACGAGCCCGGCCACTACCCGGCCTGCCCCCTGTACCGGCTCACCGGCCTGTACTGCCCCGGTTGCGGCGGACTGCGCAGCGCGCACGCCTTCGTCCACGGCGACCTGCTCGCCGCCCTGCGCGACAACGCGCCGGCCGTCGCCGCCTACGTCGGCTTCGCCGTGCTGTGGAGCGTCTGGGTGGTCCGCGCGGTCCGAGGCCGGCCGCTGCGGACCGGCGTCACACCGGCCCGGCTGTGGGGCGCGGGTGCCCTGCTCCTGGTGTTCACGGTGGTCCGGAACCTGCCGTTCGGTGGCTGGCTCCGTCCTTGATCGAATACGAATGTCCAGGTAGTGGGACCGCGCTCCGCCGGATGCGAGGCCTCGGCTCTCCTGCGGATACCATCGCAGTGACCAGAGGTTTTCAGAACCTGAAGGAACCACCGTCCGGAAGGGGGCCGCTCGCGTGAGTGTGCTCGACGAGATCATCGACGGAGTCCGTGCCGACCTCGCAGAGCGGCAGGCACGCGTCAGCCTCGACGAGCTCAAGGAGCGTGCGGCCAAGGCCCCGGCCGCCAAGGACGGGGTGGCCGCGCTCAAGGGCGACGGCGTCAAGGTGATCTGTGAGGTCAAGCGCTCCAGCCCCTCCAAGGGCGCGCTGGCGGCGATCGCCGACCCGGCCGGGCTGGCCGCGGACTACGAGGCGGGCGGCGCGGCTGTCATCTCCGTCCTCACCGAACAGCGCCGCTTCGGCGGCTCGCTCGCGGACCTGGAGGCCGTCCGCGCCCGCGTGGACATCCCGGTGCTGCGCAAGGACTTCATCGTCACCTCGTACCAGCTGTGGGAGGCCCGGGCCTACGGCGCCGACCTCGCGCTGCTGATCGTGGCCGCCCTGGACCAGTCGGCCCTGGAGTCGCTGATCGAGCGCGCGGTGTCCATCGGCCTGACCCCCCTCGTCGAGGTGCACGACGAGGACGAGGTCGAGCGCGCGGTGGACGCGGGCGCCAAGATCATCGGTGTCAACGCGCGCAACCTGAAGACGCTCGAGGTCGACCGCGGCACCTTCGAGCGGGTGGCCCCGGAGATCCCGGACAGCCTCGTCAAGGTCGCCGAGTCCGGCGTCCGCGGCCCCCACGACCTGATCGCCTACGCCAACGCCGGCGCCGACGCGGTGCTGGTCGGCGAGTCCCTGGTGACCGGCCGGGATCCGAAGGCGGCCGTGGCCGACCTGGTGGCGGCGGGCGAGCACCCGGCGCTGCGTCACGGACGCGGCTGACCCGGCTAGGCTTGGTGCCGATGACTCTCACCGAGACGACCGTGGACCGGCACGCGCGCCTGGCGCGCGGCTGCCGCCCCAGGGGCTGCCGCGCCCCGGCGCGGCGCGTCCACGGCCGCCGCGTGCGGTACGTCATCGGCGACGAACCCGGACAGGTGAACGGACGTCGATGGCAGCGCCCCGTCAGGGGCGCGGGGCAGTGTCCGTACATGCAGCTCGCCGCGTGAGCGCGAGCAACCACCGACGTCCGCAGTAGACGGACGGATCCCCGCCCCCACGGCGAACAGTGTCTCTTCACACGCACTCACCGTGAGGTTTCCGCATGCCCAGCGACTACTTCTTCCCTGACCCCGCCGGTCAGGTGCCCAGCGCCGACGGCTACTTCGGCGCGTTCGGCGGCAAGTTCATCCCGGAGGCCCTGGTCGCCGCCGTGGACGAGGTCGCCGTCGAGTACGACAAGGCGAAGGCCGACCCCGAGTTCGCCCGCGAACTGGACGACCTGCTCGTCAACTACACCGGCCGTCCCAGCGCGCTGACCGAGGTGCCGCGGTTCGCCGAACACGCCGGTGGCGCCCGGGTGTTCCTCAAGCGCGAGGACCTCAACCACACCGGCTCCCACAAGATCAACAACGTGCTCGGTCAGGCCCTGCTCACCAAGCGCATGGGCAAGACCCGGGTCATCGCCGAGACCGGCGCCGGCCAGCACGGCGTCGCGACGGCCACCGCCTGCGCGCTGTTCGGCCTCGACTGCACCATCTACATGGGCGAGGTCGACACCGAGCGCCAGGCCCTGAACGTGGCCCGGATGCGCATGCTCGGCGCCGAGGTCGTCGCCGTGAAGTCCGGCAGCCGGACCCTCAAGGACGCCATCAACGAGGCGTTCCGGGACTGGGTCGCCAACGTCGACCACACCCACTACCTGTTCGGTACGGTCGCCGGCCCGCACCCCTTCCCGGCCATGGTCCGCGACTTCCACCGGGTCATCGGCGTCGAGGCCCGCCGGCAGCTCCTGGAGCGCGCCGGCCGCCTCCCCGACGCGGCCGTGGCCTGCGTCGGCGGCGGCTCCAACGCCATCGGCCTCTTCCACGCGTTCATCCCCGACGAGGGCGTTCGCCTCGTCGGCTGCGAACCGGCGGGGCACGGCGTCGAGACCGGCGAGCACGCGGCCACCCTCACCGCAGGCGAGCCCGGCATCCTGCACGGCTCCCGGTCGTACGTCCTGCAGGACGACGAGGGCCAGATCACCGAGCCGTACTCGATCTCGGCCGGCCTGGACTACCCGGGTGTCGGCCCGGAGCACTCCTACCTCCGTGACTCCGGCCGCGGCGAGTACCGCGCGATCACCGACGACGCGGCCATGCAGGCCCTGCGCCTGCTGTCCCGCACCGAGGGCATCATCCCGGCCATCGAGAGCGCTCACGCCCTGGCCGGCGCCCTGGAGGTCGGCAAGGAGCTGGGCAGGGACGGCCTGATCCTCGTCAACCTGTCCGGCCGCGGCGACAAGGACATGGACACCGCCGCCCGCTACTTCGGCCTGTACGACACCGACGCCGAGGTGGCCGCCAACGAGGCCGACACCGCCGAGATCGAGGGGGACGCGAAGTGAGCGGGACTGCATTCATCGGCGGCAAGGGCCGGCTGCTGTCGGACACCCTCGCCGGCGCCAGGGCCGAGGGCCGCGCCGCGCTCATCGCCTACCTTCCGGCCGGCTTCCCCACCGTGGACGGCGGCATCGAGGCGATCAAGGCCGTGTTCGACGGCGGTGCCGACATCGTCGAGGTCGGTCTGCCGCACAGCGACCCGGTCCTCGACGGTCCGGTCATCCAGACCGCCGACGACATCGCCCTGCGCGGCGGTGTGAAGATCGCCGACGTCATGCGGACGGTCCGGGAGGCGCACCGGGCCACCGGGAAGCCCGTGCTGATCATGACGTACTGGAACCCGATCGACCGGTACGGCGTGGAGCGCTTCACCGCGGAGCTTGCCGAGGCGGGCGGCGCCGGCTGCATCCTGCCCGACCTGCCGGTCCAGGAGTCGGCACTGTGGCGGGAGCACGCCGCGAAGCACGGCCTGGCGACGGTCTTCGTCGTGGCGCCGAGCAGCAAGGACGAGCGGCTCGCCGAGATCACGGCGGCGGGCAGCGGCTTCGTCTACGCGGCCTCCCTGATGGGTGTCACCGGCACCCGCGAGTCCGTCGGCGCGCAGGCCCACGACCTGGTCGAGCGCACCCGCGCGAGCGGCACCTCGCTGCCCGTCTGCGTCGGGCTCGGCGTCTCCAACGCGGCCCAGGCGGCCGAGGTCGCCGGCTTCGCCGACGGCGTCATCGTCGGCTCGGCGTTCGTGAAGCGGATGCTCGACGCCCCGGACCACGCGTCCGGCATCGAGGCGGTCCGTGAGCTGGCCGGTGACCTGGCGAAGGGCGTACGCGGGCAGGCGTGACCGCCAGTGATGTCCCGTTTCGGATGATTCGGTCACTCGAACGGGTGGACCTGGGACCGGGGAGGCGCGCTGCGCCTCCCCGGTTCGTTCTGGGGGTGTGAGCGAGAAGAACCGTGACGGAAAGCGCACCGCCCGGGAGCGGCTGGCGGTCGAGCGCGAGAAGCAGAAGTCCGCGGAGAAGCGGCGGCGCACGCTGATCGTGGGCGCGAGCGTCGTCTGCGTCCTGGGCCTCGCGGCGGTGATCGGCGTCCTCGCCGCGAACGCCGGCAAGGACAAGAAGGGAAGCAGCGAGGCGGGCCCGGTCGTGGCGCCCTCGGGCGCGCAGGGCAAGGACAGCCTCGCCATCCCGGTCGGCAAGGACGGCGCCAAGTCGACGCTCACCGTCTGGGAGGACTTCCGCTGCCCGGCCTGCCAGGCCTTCGAGGCGGCGTACCGGCCGACGCTCCACGAACTGGCCGACGCCGGCAAGCTCAGAATCGATTACCACCTGGTCCAACTGATCGACGGCAACCTCGGCGGCAGCGGCTCGCTGCGCGCGGCCAACGCCGCGGCCTGCGCCCAGGACGCCGGAAAGTTCCGCGACTACCACGACGTGCTGTACGCGAACCAGCCCGAGGAGACCGACGACGCCTTCGGGAGCGACGACAAGCTCATCGAACTCGCGGGCAAGGTGAAGGGCCTGGACACCCCCGCGTTCCGCAAGTGCGTCAAGGACGGGACCCACAACAGCTGGGTGGACAAGTCGCACCAGGCCTTCGAAGCGGGCCACTTCAGCGGCACGCCCACGGTCCTGTTCGACGGCAAGAACATCTACCAGGACCAGTCGATGACCCCGGCCAAGCTCAAGGAGATGGTGGAAGCGGCCAACCGCGGGTGAGCGTTTCTCACGCCCCCGTTATGGACCCGTAGCCGGGCTGCTTGCCGTCCCCACGGCCCGGCACGGTAGCGTCGGACCTGCCATGAACCTTGCCTACATCCCCAGCCCGTCGCACGGGGTGCTGTACCTCGGCCCCATCCCGCTGCGCGGCTATGCCTTCTGCATCATCATCGGCGTGTTCGTTGCCGTCTGGTTCGGCAACAAGCGCTGGATCGCCCGTGGCGGGCAGTCCGGCACGGTCGCCGACATCGCCGTCTGGGCCGTACCGTTCGGCCTGGTCGGCGGCCGGCTCTACCACGTCATCACGGACTACGAGCTGTACTTCAGCGAGGGCCGTGACTGGGTGGACGCCTTCAAGGTCTGGGAAGGCGGCCTGGGCATCTGGGGCGCCATCGCGCTCGGTGCGCTCGGTGCGTGGATCGGTGCGCGGCGCCGGGGCATCCCGATGCCGGCGTACGCCGACGCCGTCGCACCCGGCATCGCGCTCGCGCAGGCCATCGGCCGCTGGGGCAACTGGTTCAACCAAGAGCTGTACGGCCGCGAGACGCATGTGCCGTGGGCGCTGCACATCACCTCCTCCGAGGGCGGCCGGGTGCCGGGTTACTACCACCCGACCTTCCTCTACGAGTCCTTGTGGTGCATCGGCGTCGCCCTGCTCGTCGTCTGGGCCGACCGCCGCTTCAAGCTGGGCCATGGCCGGGCGTTCGCCCTGTACGTCGCCGCGTACTGCCTGGGCCGCGGCTGGATCGAGTACCTGCGCGTGGACGACGCCCACCACATCCTGGGCCTCCGCCTCAACGTCTGGACCGCGCTGATCGTGTTCCTGCTCGCGGTGACGTACATCGTGGTGTCGGCGAAGACGCGGCCGGGACGGGAAGAGGTCGTCGAGCCGGGAGCCTCCGGTGGTCCGGCCGACGGTGCGTCCGGTGGTCCGGCCGACGGCAAGGAGGCTGTCGCCGAGGGTACGGAGGCCGCCCCCGAGGGCGGGGAGAAGACCGCCCAGCCGGATGCCGAGGAGACGAAGGCCGAGGCGAAGGACGAGGCCGAGTCAGCGACCAAGAAGAGCTGACCGCCGGTTGTACGACACCGAGGGCGCCCGGATCTCTCCGGGCGCCCTCGGTGTGTGCGGGCGGACTGGCCACGGCTGGTTCGGCACCGCCGGTCACCGCCGTCGTGGTCGGTCGCCGTCGCGGCGGCGATGAGGGGGCGGCGGACAAGAGCGGGGCGGCGGAGAGGGCGGGGAGAAGCGGAGGCGGCGGGGAGAAGTGGAGGCGGCGGGGAGAAGCGGAGGCGGCGGGTGGGAGGGGGCGGTGGATCCGTCCCGGTCTGTCATTCCCTTCCGCCGTGGCGGTGATCAGCGACGGTGTTGCCGGTCGGCGGTGGGGCGGACCGGGGTCCTTGGGGACAGCTCAGTTCCTGGATGCCAGTGAGAGAGTTCGCCGGGCCATCGCCACCACCGCTGCGTCGATGAAGCGGCCGTCGGGAAGGGCCTGTGCGCCCTCGTTCGCGGAGGCCGCTTTGATGATCGTCTCGGCGTGTTCGATGTCCGCTTCCGTGGGCAGGTAGGCCCGCTCGATCACCGGGAGCTGGCGGGGATGGATCGCGGCGCGGCCCAGGAAGCCGAGGGCGCGGCCGTGGGCGCAGGAGGAGGACAGGCCGCCGAGGTCACGGATGTCCGGGTAGACCGTCTGGGGCGGTGGGGCCAGACCCGCCGCCCGCGCCGCGACGATCACCCGGGAGCGTGGCCAGTCGAGGCCCGTCTCGGCCCGTACCCCGAGGTCGGCCCGGAGGTCCGCCTCGCCGAGGGCGATGCCCCGCAGGGACGGATGGGCGGCCGCGATGGCGTAGGCGTGTTCGACGCCCACCGCCGACTCCAGCAGGGCGTACAGCGGGAGGGGGGTTGCGGTGGCGACGTGTCTGATCTCCTCGGGGGACGTCACCTTCGGGAGCCGTAGCCCGGACACACCCGGCAGGGTCGCCAGTGCGGAGAGGTCCGCCGCCGCCCAGTCGGTGCCGAGGGCGTTGACGCGGACGTGCACCGGCACCGGCTGCGGCTGCGGCTGCGCGAGGAGTTCCGCAGTGGCCGCGCGGGCGTACTCCTTGCGGTCCGGGGCGACCGCGTCCTCCAGGTCGATCACGACCACGTCGGCGCCCGCGACGAGCGCCTTGGCCACCACGTGCGGGCGGTCCCCGGGGACGTAGAGCCAGGTGAGCGGGAACCGGGTCACAGGGCGCCCTCCGCACGCAGGGCCGTGATGTCGGCGGAGGTGAGACCCAGTTCGGTGAGCACGGCGTCCGTGTCGGCGCCGTGCGGGCGGCCGGCCCAGCGGATCGCGCCGGGCGTCGACGAGAGCCGGAAGAGGACGTTCTGCATGCGCAGCGGTCCCAGCTCCGGGTCGGCGACCGTGGTGACCGTGTCCAGGGCCTGGTACTGCGGGTCCGCGAGCACGTCCCGGACGTCCTGGACGGGAGCCACCGCGGCCTCTGCCTTCTCGAAGGCCGCGAGGACCTCGGTCCGGCCGCGGGCGGCGATCCAGGAGCCGACGGCCTCGTCCAGCACATCGGCGTGGGCGGCCCGGTCCGCGCCGGTGGCGAACCACGGCTCCTCGATCAGATCCGGCCGGCCCACCAGCCGCAGTACGCGTTCGGCGACCGACTGCGCCGAGGTGGAGACGGCGACCCAGCAGCCGTCGGCGGTGCGGTAGGTGTTGCGCGGGGCGTTGTTCGCGGACCGGTTCCCGGTGCGTTCCTGGACGTAGCCGAGCTGGTCGTACCAGGTCGGGTGCGGGCCGAGGACGGAGAGGATCGGCTCGATGATCGCCATGTCGACGACCTGCCCCCGGCCGGTGTGCTCCCGTGCGGCCAGGGCCGTCAGCACGGCGTACGCGGTCGCCAGGCCCGCGACCGAGTCGGCGAGACCGAAGGGCGGCAGCGTCGGGGGCGCGTCCGGTTCGCCGGTGACCGCGGCGAAGCCGCTCATCGCCTCGGCGAGGGTGCCGAAGCCGGGGCGGCGCGCGTACGGACCGAACTGGCCGAAGGCGGTGACCCGGGCGAGCACCAGCTGGGGGCTGGCCGCCGACAGTTCCGGCCAGCCGAGGTCCCACTTCTCCAGGGTGCCGGGGCGGAAGTTCTCGATCACCACGTCGGCGGTGGCGGCGAGCCGCAGCAGGGTGGCCCGGCCGCCGGGGGTCGACAGGTCGAGCGTGATGGCACGCTTGTTGCGGCCCAGCACCTTCCACCACAGGCCGATGCCGTGCTTCGCCGGGCCGTGGCCCCGGGACGGGTCGGGCCGCCGGGGATGCTCGACCTTGATCACCTCGGCGCCGAAGTCACCGAGCAGGGTGGCGGCCATCGGGCCGGCGAAGAGGGTGGCCAGGTCCAGTACCCGCAGGCCGTCCAGGGCGGGGCGCGTCCGTGTCGTCGTACTCATGCGGTGTACTGCGCGTCGATCTCCGGGCGGTACGGCATCGATGCCGACGCCCCGGCCCGCTGGACGGAGATCGCCGCCGCGGCGGCCGCCCAGGACAGTGCCTCGCGTACCGGTTTCTCCTCGGCGAGGGCCACGGCGAGCGTGCCGGCGAAGGTGTCGCCCGCGCCGGTGGAGTCGACGGCGGTCACCCGGGGTGCGGGGACCACGAGCGGTTCGGTGCCGCGGGCCATGTAGAGGCAGCCCGTCGCGCCCAGGGTGACGACGACCTCCGGCACCAGATCCAGCAGGGCGGCTGCCGCCTCGCGCGGGTCGGTGCGGCCGGTGAGAGTGATCGCCTCGTACTGGTTCGGTACCAACAGCTCGGTCACGGCGAGGAGTTCGGGCGGAAGCGGCTGGGCGGGGGACGGGGTGAGGACCGTACGGACGCCGTGCCGGCGGGCGGCCTCCGCGCCCGCGACGACCGCGGCCATCGGGATCTCCAGCTGCAGCAGCAGGGCGTCGGCGGAGGCGATCACCCCTTCGTCGCCGGGCGAGAGGTGGTCGACGGTGCCGTTGGCGCCGGGGATGACGACGATCGCGTTGCCGCCCTCGTCGTCCACCACGATGTGCGCGGTGCCGGAGGGGCCCTCGACCGTGCGCAGGGAGTCGGTGTCGACGCCGGAGTGTTCGAGGGTGTCGCGCAGCCGCACGCCGAAGGCGTCGTTGCCGACCGCGCCGATCATGGAGACGGTGGCGCCCGCGCGGGCCGCGGCGATCGCCTGGTTGGCGCCCTTGCCGCCGGGAATCGTACGGAACTCCCGTCCCGTCACCGTCTCCCCGCGCTGCGGGGCCTTGCCGACGTAGGCGACGAGATCCATGTTCGTGCTGCCGAGGACGGCGATGTGGGTCATGAGCGGGTCGCCTCCAGGTGGGTGAGGTGGGCGAGGGTGTCGAAGCCGGTGCCGTCGAAGTCGGCGACGGTGGTGGCGAGCCGGTTCTTCAGCGGGGCCCGCCAGTGGTCGGGGAGCGCGCTGGGGGTGCCGGCGAGGAGGCCTGCGATGCTGCCCGCGGTCGCGCCGGCCGAGTCGGTGTCCCAGCCGCCGGAGACGGCACGGCAGACGGAGCCGGTGAAGTCGCCGTCCGCGTGGGTCAGGGCGGCGGCGATCAGGGCGGTGTTGGGAAGGGCGTGCACCCAGTGGTGGGTGGGGCCGTAGCGGGCGTGGAGGTGGTCCACGACGTCGTCGAAGTTCTCCTCGGTCCGGGCCAGCCGGACGGCGTGGTCGATCGCCTTCGCCAGGCGGGAGCGGGGCGGGATCACCGTGCGGCCGGCGCGGAGGCAGTCGTGGACGTCGTGGCGTCCCGTGGCGGCGGTGGCGATGGCGGCGGCCGTGAACATCGCCGCGTAGACACCGTTGGCGGTGTGGGTGAGGACCGCGTCGCGGTGCGCCTGTTCGGCGGCGGCGGCCGGGTCGCCCGGGTTGGTCCAGCCGTGCACGTCGGCACGGATCAGGGCGCCGATCCACTCGCGGAACGGGTTGCGGTGGCGGGCCGTGTGCGGGGGCTCGATGCCGGCGAGGAGGTTGCGGTGGGCGAGGCGCTCGGCGGTGAAGGTACGGCCGGGCGGAAGTTCCTCCAGCCAGAGCCGTGCCACGTCGTCGGTGCTGAAGGACTTGCCGTGCCGCTGGAGCAGCAGGAGGTTGAGCAGGGGGTAGTCGAGGTCGTCGTCCTCGGGCATGCCGTCGATGTTCTCGGCGAGCGAAGTGGCGGCCGAGCGGCGGTTCCAGGGATGGGCGTCGAGCAGCTCCCGTGGGACGCCCTTCGCGGTGAAGTACCCGGTGAGCGGCCAGTTGCCGACGGCTCGGGCCAGCGCGCGGATGCCGTCGAGGGGGAGCTTCTCGACGGGCTTGCCGAGGAGGCAGCCGACGGCCCGGCCCAGCCAGGCGGCTTCGAGCGCGGGAAGGCGTCCCGCAGCGGCGCGAGGAGCCGCGCCCTCAGCCATGTGCGGCCCGCGGTCGCGCGACGGCGCATCCCCGCGGCCCGCCGGCGTCGGCCAGTGCGGGCACAGGGACTTGATGCGGGCCAGGTCCGTGGGCTCGTCCTCGGACAGGCGGCTGGGCAGATCGGCCAGCTCGTCCAGCAGATCCTCGGCCAGCAGACGCAGGTAGCGCGAGGCCCGGTGCGGGGACGCGCCCGCCCGTTCCGGGGCCTCGGTCCCTCCGGCCGCCCGCCATCTGGCCTCGATCCTCGACGGCTCCCGGCCGTCCAGCCGGGCCTGCCGGATCTCGTGGCCGAGCAGATCCTCCGGCTGCACCCAGGTCAGTCGGAGCACGGCCGGCCTCCGAGCGCGGTGAAGGCCCGCTCGTGGGCGCGCCGCCGGCGCACGTCCCGGTCGAAGATCTCGCGGGTGACCTCGGTGAGCGTGCGGGCCGGTGCCCACAGGTCCAGGCGGCTCGCGTCCGCCACCGTCTTCGCCCACTCCTCGGGCACGGGCGAGCCGAGCGCGCCCGCGAGGGCACCGGCCATGGTGGCGATCGAGTCGCAGTCCCGGCCGTAGTTGACCGCGCCGAGGACGGCGTGCCGGTAGTCGCCCCCGGAGACGATCAGCATGCCCAGGGCGACCGGGAGTTCCTCGATGCTGTGCAGCCGGGAGGGGCGGCGGGCGCCGAGGGAAGGGGCGCGGTAGTCGGGGCCGACCGTGTCGTACGGGGCCACCGCCGCGCGCAGCGGGCCGAGCGCCGACTCGAAGTCCCGGTGCCGGGCGGCGGCCTCGCAGACCTTCTCGATCGCCGTGCGGGTGCCGTCCTTCGCCAGGGACAGACAGGCGGCCACGACCGAGTCCGGGGTCGCGCCGGGCGCGGCCGCGGCGGCGACGGCCGCGGCGATGACACCCGCCGCCTCACGGCCGTACGAGGACTGGTGGGCGCCGGCGACGTCCAGGGCCTCGGCGTAGGCGGCGGCCGGGTCGGCCGCGTTGACGAGGCCGACCGGGGCCATGTACATCGCCGCACCGCAGTTGACGATGTTGCCGACGCCCGCCTCCCGGGGGTCGATGTGACCGTAGGCCAGCCGGGCCACGAGCCACTTCTCGGCGAGGAAGACGCGGTGCAGCGGCAGCGCCTCGGTCTCCAGCTCCGGGATCCAGCGGGGGGTGGTCATCAGGTCGGGGACCAGGTGGTCGGCGATCGCGTACGCGTCGAGGTGGTCGCGGACGCGGTCGTAGACCCGGATCAGCGCGTGGGTCATCAGGGTGTCGTCGGTGACGTGGCCGTCGCCCTTGTGGTACGGCGCGAGGGGGCGGGCGGTGCGCCAGTCGTCGCCGTGCCAGGGGCCGACGATGCCGCGTACTCGGCCGCCGTGGCGCTCGGCGATCTGGTCGGGGGAGTAGCCCTCGACCGGCCCTCCGAGGGCGTCCCCGACGGCGGCACCGACCAGGGCGCCGGTGATGCGGTCGGCGAGACCGTGCGGGGACGGCCCGCCGTTTCCTTCTTCTTCGAGTCCTCTGGGCTCCTTGGGCGTCATGCCCCGAATCATCCTCCTGGACGGGCCGGTTGTGCGGCTTCCAGGAGTCCGGCGAGTTCCACCAGGTCGGTGCCGGTGAGGCGGGGCAGGGTGCAGCCGGGCAGGATGCGGCAGGCGTCCCGCCAGGTCTGCGGGATGGCCTCGCCACCGCAGAGGGCGCCGGTCAGCGCACCCGCGAGGGCCGGGGCGGAGTCGGCGACCCGGGACAGACAGGCGGCGGCGGGTACGGCCTCGGCGATCCGGCCCCGGGCGGCGGTCGCGAGGGCGAGGGCGACGGGCACGGTCTCGGCGGCGGCGATGCCGTAGCTGTAGACGTGGTCGACGATCTGGTGTTCCAGGAGGGGTACGAGGGCGAAGGCGGACTCGCTGTCCTCGGCCAGGGCGAGCGCGTGCCGGGTGTTGCGGCCGATCTCGGTGTCCGCGGGCAGCTCGGCGAGCGCGGCCGTCACGCAGGTGTCCGTGTCCGCGTCGGCGAGGGCGAGCGAGAGGGCCGCGGCCATGGCACGGGCGCCGTGCACGCCGTCGCCGTCCTGGGTGTAGCGGGCGTCGAACTCGGCCAGTGCCGCGGCCTGCCCGGGGTCGCCGGGGTGGGCCACGGCGAGGACGCAGGCGCGGACGCAGGCCGCGTCGTCGAAGTAGTGCGGGTTGTCGTGGCCGGTGGCGGGCGGGCGCAGGCCGGTGGCGAGGTTGCCGAGTCCGGCGCGGACGGAGATCCGGGCCCGCAGGGGGAGCACGGCCGACTCGATCTCCGGTGCGCGGTCCGCCGCGGCGGCGACCTCGGAGGCCACGGCGGTCCAGGTGAGGTCGATCGCGGCGCGTATCCGGCGCGCCCGGCTGAGGTCGCCGAGGACGTCGTCGTCACCGGCACGCAGGACCGCCTCCGCGGCGAACACCGCCCACTCGGCGTCGTCGGAGGGGCCGAGGCGGAGGGGTTCGGGGGGCTGGTTGAGGGCGATCGGCACCGGGAGGGTGGTGGTGGCGTTCTGCTCGGCGAAGGTGTCCAGCTCGCGGGTGAGCCGGCGGGTCCACTCGGGCATCCGGGCGGCGCGGTGCCGGGCGGCGGGCCAGCCGGCGGCGTCTCCTGCGGCGAGACCGAGGAGCAGGCCCTCGACCCGGCGCGGCCTCATGCCCGGCCCTCACTGTCCTGCTGCCCACCGTTCCCGGCCCCGACCAGGGGGCTCCGCTCCCTGGGCCCCCGGTCCTCCGTCCACCCACCATCCGACTCGGTGGGCCGAGACGGGGAGGGCGGGGACGCGGGTGGTTCGGTGGGGTGGGTGGTGCTGGGCGGGAGGGTTGGTTCGGTGGGGTGGGTGGCGGTGGGCGGGAGCGTCGGCTTGGTCGGGTGGGTGGTGGCGGGCGGGAGGGTTGGTTCGGTGGGGTGGGTGGTGCCGGGCGGGAGCGTCGGCTTGGTCGGGTGGGTGGTGGCGGTGGGCGGGAGGGTTGGTTCGGCGGGGTGGGTGGCGGTGGGCGGGAGCGTCGGCTCGGCCTGGGTGGTGGCGGCGGGGGGCAAGGCGTGGGTGGTTTCCCGGGGCAGGGTGGGGTCCGTCAGCCGCAGGAGTTCGCGTAGCGGCTCCGGCAGTGCCACATCCGCCCCCCACTTCCCGCCCTCCTCCGGGACCAGCAGTTCCGCGACGTCCAGGACGTGGTGGCCCGCCATGGACGGCAGGCACCGCCCCCGGGCCGGGCCGATCGCCGCCGCCCAGGACGGGGGGATCGCGGAGACGCCCTGGGTCGCGCCGGACAGGGCGCCGGCCACTGCCGCCGTCGTGTCGGCATCGCGGCCCATGTTGACGGCCGTCAGGACCGCTTCCCGGAAGTCGCCGTCGGCCGCCGCGTACGCGCCGAAGGCCAGGGCGACGGCCTCGGGGGCGAGGTCGGTCCAGGGATAACCGCCGATGACGACCGCGGAGCGGACCGCGCGTTCGCCGCGATGGGCCACGGCCACCGCGCGCCGCAGGGAGCGGGCCGTCCAGGAGTCGTCCGGGATCACCGCGAGGGCGGCGGCGATCACCACCGGCACCGGCGCGCCCGTCATCGCCGCCGCCACGCCCGCCGCGACGGCCTGGCCGCCGTAGATGCCCTCGCCCTCGTGGCTGACCGAGCCGTCGATGGCCACCAGCCGGGCCGCTTCGGCGGGGCGCCCGGCGGCGAAGACCCCGAAGGGTGCCGCCCGCATCGCCAGGCCGTCGCTCCAGGCGTGCCGGTGCTGGGCCGAGATGGGGGCGGCGAGGCCCCGGCGGAGGTTCTCCAGCGTGCCGCGTTCGCTGAAGCCCGCGCCCCGGAAGGGGCCCTCGGCCCGGTCGGCGATCCACTGGTGCCAGGCCGCCTCCACCTGCGCCGGCGTGAGCGCCGAACCGTGCCGGGCGAGCAGCAGTCCGGAGAAGATCGCGTACTCGGTGTCGTCCGTGCCGCAGGGGCGCTCGCTGACGTACCCGGTGATGCGGCCCCAGCGGGCCCGGATCTCGGAGGGCTTGAGGTTCTCCGCGGGCGCCCCCAGCGCGTCGCCGACGGCCAGGCCGAGCAGCGCACCGCGCGCCCGCTCGCGGAGTCCGGCGGCGTCACCGGGCGCCGGGACCGGGGGAGTGCAGGCGATCGATGGCATGGGGCCTCCTTCGCGCGGGCCGCTCGGGCCCTTTGCGGATGTGTCCCACAGGAGGTGCGCGCGCGTGCACAGGACGGCTCCGCGTCACCCTCTCGGCATCTGAGCCAGCAATCGCACATTTGAGCGTCCGGGCGGAAAAGCGCTGGTTAGCCGAGCCTTCCCTTGCTGGCGGGAGTGGAATTATCGGCGTAGGTTCTGTGTTGTCGAAAAGTAGAAGAGTTCCAAAGTTAGCTTTGGCTTAGCTTCCCTGGGGGGCCTGCATGGCCATCATCGAGACCGAGGCCGCGCTGCACGTGGCACACCGCGACAACCACACGCACCGGGACGTGAACGGTGGCTGGCTTCGGCCCGCCGTCTTCGGCGCCATGGACGGACTGGTCTCCAACCTCGCCCTGATGACGGGTGTGGCCGGCGGATCCGTGAGCCAGCAGACCATTGTCATCACCGGTCTCGCCGGCCTCGCTGCCGGCGCCTTCTCGATGGCGGCCGGCGAGTACACCTCGGTCGCCTCGCAGCGGGAACTCGTCGAGGCCGAGCTCGACGTGGAGCGTCGTGAGCTGCGCAGGCATCCGCAGGACGAGGAGGACGAGCTGGCCTCCCTGTACGTGGCACGCGGAGTCGAGCCGAAGCTGGCCCGCGAGGTCGCCCGGCAGCTGTCCGAGGACCCCGAGCAGGCTCTGGAGATACACGCCCGCGAAGAGCTGGGCATCGACCCCGGGGACCTGCCGTCGCCGCTGGTCGCCGCCGTGTCGTCCTTCGGATCGTTCGCGCTCGGCGCGCTGCTGCCCGTCCTGCCCTACCTGCTCGGCGCGACCGCGCTGTGGCCCGCCGTGCTGCTGGCCCTCGCCGGGCTCTTCGCGTGCGGTGCCGTCGTGGCCAAGGTGACCGCACGGACCTGGTGGTACAGCGGTCTCCGGCAGCTCGCGCTGGGCGGTGCGGCGGCCGGTGTGACGTACGCCCTGGGCAGCCTGTTCGGAACGGCCGTAGGATAGCCCGAATGGTACTTATGCGATGGGCCGCATAAGTAGCCGTTACTCGCTGGTTTCGAGTGCGTGACCACCGGGCATGAGCCGTAAGCGCTGTGGGCAATGACGCCTGCCGCACCCCTGCGGGGTGGGCGATGACGCTCCCCCCGGCCCCTCAGGGCCGACGGACGCCGATCCGACCGATCTTGTCCGCCACGGTCCCCCAGCACGTTGGCCGCCACTGCGTGGCACCCCCGCCGCCCTCGCGCGGCACCCTGCCGTCACCCGCACGGCACCCCCTGCCGTCACCCGCGCGGCACCGCCGCAACCGCGTGGCACCGCCGTGATCGCACGGCACTCGCCGCGTTCGTCCGGCGCTCCGTCGCGACCGCGGCGTCCGCATGGTGGAACGGAGTATCCGGTTCCCGGGGACCGCCCCATCATGTAATCTGCACGAAATTTTGATCTCACGCAGAGGGCCAACGTCGTCCCTCGGCACCTGCCACATGCCACATGACGACGACGGGAGAGCCGATGCGTACGCCGCGCCAGCCGTCCCAGCATTCCGCGAATGGCCAGAACTGGTCGTTCATGGATGCTCGCCCTGCTGCGCAGGGTATGTACGACCCCCGCAACGAACACGACGCCTGCGGCGTCGGTTTCGTCGCCACTCTCACCGGCGACGCTTCGCACACGCTGGTCGATCAGGCGCTCACCGTACTGCGCAACCTGGAGCACCGCGGCGCCACCGGCTCCGAGCCCGACTCGGGCGACGGCGCGGGCATCCTCTCCCAGGTGCCGGACGCCTTCTTCCGCGAGGTGGCCGGATTCGAACTCCCCGCGGCCGGCTCCTACGCCGTCGGCATCGCCTTCCTGCCGGAGGAGGGGACCGAGGACGCCGTCTCACGTATCGAGACGATCGCGGCCGAGGAGGGTCTCACGGTCCTCGGCTGGCGTGCGGTCCCGGTCGCCCCGGAGCTGCTGGGCGCCACCGCCCGCTCCACCATGCCGGCCTTCCGGCAGATCTTCGTGACCGACGGGGCCAGCGAGGGCATCACGCTGGACCGCAAGGCGTTCGCGCTGCGCAAGCGCGCCGAGCGCGAGGTGGGCGTCTACTTCCCGTCCCTCTCCGCCCGCACGATCGTCTACAAGGGCATGCTGACCACCGGCCAGCTGGAGCCCTTCTTCCCGGACCTGTCCGACCGCCGCTTCGCGTCGGCCGTCGCGCTCGTCCACTCGCGCTTCTCCACGAACACCTTCCCGTCGTGGCCGCTCGCGCACCCGTACCGCTTCGTCGCGCACAACGGTGAGATCAACACCGTCAAGGGCAACCGCAACTGGATGCGCGCCCGCGAGTCCCAGCTCGTCTCCGAGCTGTTCGGGGACCGCGACCTCGAGCGCATCTTCCCGGTGTGCACGCCCGACGCCTCCGACTCGGCGTCCTTCGACGAGGTGCTGGAACTGCTCCACCTCGGTGGCCGCTCGCTGCCCCACTCCGTGCTGATGATGATCCCGGAGGCGTGGGAGAACCACGACTCCATGGACCCGGCCCGGCGCGCCTTCTACCAGTTCCACTCCACGATGATGGAGCCCTGGGACGGCCCCGCCTGCGTCACCTTCACCGACGGCACCCAGGTCGGCGCCGTGCTCGACCGCAACGGTCTGCGCCCCGGCCGCTACTGGGTCACCGACGACGGCCTCGTCGTCCTCGGCTCCGAGGTCGGCGTCCTCGACATCGACCCAGCCAAGGTCGTCCGCAAGGGCCGCCTGCAGCCCGGCCGGATGTTCCTCGTCGACACCGCCGAGCACCGCATCATCGAGGACGACGAGATCAAGGCGTCCCTCGCCGGCGAGAAGCCGTACGCCGAGTGGCTGGAGGCCGGCGAGATCGAGCTGGGCGACCTGCCCGAGCGCGAGCACATCGTCCACACCCACGCCTCGGTCACCCGCCGCCAGCAGACCTTCGGGTACACCGAGGAGGAGCTGCGCGTCATCATCGCCCCGATGGCCAAGGCCGGTGCCGAGCCGATCGGCTCCATGGGCACGGACTCGCCGATCGCGGCCCTGTCGGAGCGGCCGCGGCTGCTGTTCGACTACTTCACCCAGCTGTTCGCGCAGGTCACCAACCCGCCGCTGGACGCCATCCGCGAGGAACTGGTCACCTCCCTGCGCAGCTCGCTGGGCCCGCAGGGCAACCTGCTCGACCCGACCGCCGCCTCCTGCCGGTCCGTCGTGCTGCCGTTCCCGGTCATCGACAACGACGAGCTGGCCAAGCTCATCCACATCAACGCCGACGGCGACATGCCCGGCTTCAAGGCCGCGACCCTCTCCGGTCTGTACCGGGTCTCCGGCGGTGGCGACTCCCTCGCCGCGCGCATCGAGGAGATCTGCGCCGAGGCCGACGCGGCCATCGAGAACGGTGCCCGGCTGATCGTCCTGTCGGACCGGCACTCGGACGCCGAGCACGCGCCGATCCCGTCGCTGCTGCTCACCGCGGCCGTCCACCACCACCTCATCCGCACCAAGCAGCGCACCCACGTGGGCCTGCTGGTCGAGGCCGGTGACGTCCGCGAGGTCCACCACGTCGCCCTGCTCATCGGCTACGGCGCCGCCGCCGTCAACCCGTACCTGGCGATGGAGTCGGTGGAGGACCTGCTGCGCGCGGGCACCTTCATCAACGGCCTGGAGCCCGAGAAGGCCATCAAGAACCTGATCTACGCCCTCGGCAAGGGCGTCCTGAAGGTCATGTCCAAGATGGGCATCTCCACGGTCGCCTCCTACCGCGGCGCCCAGGTCTTCGAGGCCGTCGGCCTGGACCAGGCCTTCGTGGAGAAGTACTTCAACGGCACGGCCACCAAGATCGGCGGCGTCGGCATCGACGTCATCGCCAAGGAGGTCGCCGCCCGTCACGCCAAGGCCTACCCCGCCTCCGGCATCGCTCCCGCGCACCGTGCGCTGGAGATCGGCGGCGAGTACCAGTGGCGTCGCGAGGGCGAGCCGCACCTGTTCGACCCGGACACGGTCTTCCGGCTCCAGCACTCCACGCGTACCGGCCGGTACGACATCTTCAAGAAGTACACCGAGCGCGTGAACGAGCAGTCCGAGCGACTGATGACGCTGCGCGGTCTGTTCGGCTTCGCGTCCGGCCGGCAGCCGATCTCCATCGACGAGGTCGAGCCGGCGAGCGAGATCGTCAAGCGGTTCTCGACCGGTGCCATGTCGTACGGCTCCATCTCCAAGGAGGCGCACGAGACCCTCGCCATCGCCATGAACCAGCTGGGCGGCAAGTCCAACACCGGTGAGGGCGGCGAGGACCCGGAGCGCCTGTACGACCCGGCGCGGCGCAGCTCCATCAAGCAGGTCGCCTCCGGCCGCTTCGGCGTCACCTCCGAGTACCTGGTCAACGCGGACGACATCCAGATCAAGATGGCCCAGGGCGCCAAGCCCGGCGAGGGCGGCCAGCTGCCCGGCCACAAGGTCTACCCGTGGGTCGCGAAGACCCGTCACTCGACGCCGGGTGTCGGCCTGATCTCCCCGCCGCCGCACCACGACATCTACTCCATCGAGGACCTGGCCCAGCTGATCCACGACCTCAAGAACGCCAACCCGGCGGCACGCATCCACGTGAAGCTGGTGTCGGAGGTCGGTGTCGGCACGGTCGCGGCCGGTGTGTCCAAGGCGCACGCGGACGTGGTCCTCATCTCGGGCCACGACGGTGGTACCGGTGCCTCCCCGCTGACCTCCCTGAAGCACGCGGGCGGCCCCTGGGAGCTGGGCCTCGCCGAGACCCAGCAGACACTGCTGCTCAACGGCCTGCGCGACCGCATCGTCGTGCAGACCGACGGCCAGCTGAAGACCGGCCGTGACGTGGTCATCGCCGCGCTCCTCGGCGCCGAGGAGTTCGGTTTCGCGACCGCTCCGCTCGTCGTCTCCGGCTGCATCATGATGCGCGTCTGCCACCTGGACACCTGCCCGGTCGGCATCGCCACCCAGAACCCGACCCTGCGCGACCGCTTCGCCGGCAAGGCCGAGTACGTCGTGAACTTCTTCCGGTTCATCGCCGAGGAGGTCCGCGAACTGCTCGCCGAGCTGGGCTTCCGCTCCATCGAGGAGGCCGTCGGCCACGCCGAGGTGCTGGACGTCGAGCGCGCCGTCGACCACTGGAAGGCGCAGGGCCTGGACCTGGAGCCGCTCTTCCACGTGCCGGACCTGCCCGAGGGCGCCGTCCGCCACCAGCTGATCTCCCAGGACCACGGTCTGGAGAAGGCGCTGGACAACGAGCTGATCAAGCTCGCCGCCGACGCCCTGTCCGCGAACGACGCGACCGAGGCGCAGCCGGTGCGTGCCCAGGTCGCCATCCGCAACATCAACCGAACGGTCGGCACCATGCTCGGCCACGAGGTGACGAAGAAGTTCGGTGGCGCGGGCCTGCCCGACGACACCATCGACATCACCTTCACCGGCTCGGCCGGCCAGTCCTTCGGCGCGTTCCTGCCGCGTGGCGTCACGCTGCGCCTGGAGGGCGACGCCAACGACTACGTCGGCAAGGGCCTGTCCGGCGGCAGGGTCGTCGTCCGCCCGGACCGGGCCGCCGACCACCTCGCCGAGTACTCCACCATCGCGGGCAACACCATCGCCTACGGCGCCACCGGCGGCGAGCTGTTCCTGCGCGGCCGTACCGGTGAGCGGTTCTGCGTCCGCAACTCCGGCGCGCTGGTCGTCTCCGAAGGCGTGGGCGACCACGGCTGCGAGTACATGACCGGCGGTCACGCGGTCGTCCTCGGCCCGACCGGCCGCAACTTCGCGGCGGGCATGTCCGGCGGTGTCGCGTACGTGATCGACCTCGACCGCGACAACGTCAACGCCGGCAACGCCGGGTCGGTCGAGGCGCTGGACGACACGGACAAGCAGTGGCTGCACGACGTGGTGCGCCGCCACGCCGAGGAGACCGGCTCGACGGTCGCCGGGAAGCTGCTCGCCGACTGGGACGCGGCCGTGGAGCGCTTCAGCAAGATCATCCCCAGCACGTACAAGGCAGTGCTCGCCGCCAAGGACGCCGCCGAGCGAGCCGGTCTCACGGAGACCGAGATCACCGAGAAGATGATGGAGGCGGCGATCAATGGCTGACCCGAAGGGCTTCCTGAACCACGGCCGTGAGGTCGCCAAGACCCGTCCCGTCGGTGAGCGCGTCAAGGACTGGAACGAGGTCTACGTCCCCGGCTCCCTGCTGCCGATCATCAGCAAGCAGGCCAGCCGGTGCATGGACTGCGGCATCCCGTTCTGCCACAACGGCTGTCCGCTGGGGAACCTGATCCCCGAGTGGAACGACTACGCCTACCGCGAGGACTGGGCCGCGGCCCAGGAGCGGCTGCACGCGACCAACAACTTCCCGGAGTTCACCGGCCGCCTCTGCCCCGCTCCCTGTGAGTCGGCGTGCGTGCTGGGCATCAACCAGCAGCCGGTCACCATCAAGAACGTCGAGGTCTCGATCATCGACAAGGCGTGGGAGACCGGGGACGTCGCCCCGCAGATCCCCGAGCGCCTGTCCGGCAAGACGGTCGCGGTCATCGGCTCCGGACCTGCGGGTCTCGCCGCCGCCCAGCAGCTGACCCGGGCCGGCCACACGGTCGCCGTCTACGAGCGCGCGGACCGCATCGGAGGCCTCCTGCGGTACGGCATCCCCGAGTTCAAGATGGAGAAGCGGCACATCAACCGCCGTATCGAGCAGATGCGCGCGGAGGGCACCCGCTTCCGCACGGGTGTCGAGGTCGGCCGGGACATCAACTCCCGCGACCTGAAGAAGCGGTACGACGCGATCGTGATCGCCGCCGGTGCCACGACCGCCCGTGACCTGCCGGTGCCGGGCCGCGAGCTCAAGGGCATCTACCAGGCCATGGAGTACCTGCCGCTGGCGAACAAGGTCCAGGAGGGCGACTACGTCACCACTCCGATCTCCGCCGAGGGCAAGCACGTCGTCGTCATCGGCGGCGGTGACACCGGCGCGGACTGCGTGGGCACCGCCCACCGTCAGGGCGCGGCCTCCGTCACCCAGCTGGAGATCATGCCGCGCCCGAACGACGACCGGCACCCGACCAACCAGCCCTGGCCGACCTTCCCGATCCTCTACAAGGTCACCTCGGCGCACGAGGAGGGCGGCGAGCGGATCTACTCCGCCTCCACCACCCACTTCGAGGGCGACGAGGACGGCAACGTCCAGTGGCTGCACCTGGCCGAGGTGGAGTTCGTCGACGGCAAGCTGACCTCGAAGCCGGGCACCGAGCGCAAGATCCCGGCCCAGCTGGTCACCCTCGCGATGGGCTTCACCGGCACCGACCGGGAGAACGGCCTCGTGGAGCAGTTTGGTCTGGACCTCGACGAGCGGGGTAACATCGCCCGCGACGCCGACTTCCAGACCAACGTGCCGGGCGTGTTCGTCGCCGGCGACGCCGGCCGCGGCCAGTCCCTCATCGTCTGGGCGATCGCGGAGGGCCGCTCGGCCGCCCGCGGAGTCGACCGCCATCTGACCGGAGCCAGCGACCTGCCGGCCCCGATCCGCCCGACGGACCGCGCCCTGGCGGTCTGACGCGCCCACCGGGGACCTGAGGTCCCCCGACAGACGTCCCGTACAAAGGCGTGCGGAACACTGACGACGCCTGCCCGCCTGTCCCCGACCGGACGACTGGGCAGGCGTCGTTGCATGTACGCTCGGGCGCCTGAACAGCCAAGGGGGGATCATGGCGGCGATCAGTCTGCGCAAGGTGGAGGAGACCGCGCCCGCGCTCGTCGGCGCCTACCGGTCGGCGGGGGTCTCGCTGCGCAAGCACGGCCTGGACGGCCTGCGGGCCGCCGTCTACCTCGTCGTCGACTACTCGGGCTCCATGAAGCCGTACTACAAGGACGGCAGCGTGCAGGCGCTCGCGGACCGGGTGCTGGGCCTGGCGGCGCACCTGGACGACGACGGGTGCGTGCCCGTGGTGTTCTTCTCCACCGACGTCGACGCGGTCACCGACATCGCCCTCGCCGGCCACCAGGGCCGTATCGAGCAGATCGTGGCCGGGCTCGGGCACATGGGCAAGACCAGCTACCACCTGGCCATGGACGCCGTCATCGATCACTACCTGGACAGCGGCGCCACTGCCCCCGCCCTCGTCGTCTTCCAGACCGACGGCGGCCCGATCAACAAGCTCGCCGCCGAGCGCTATCTGTGCAAGGCCGCGAAGCTCCCGCTGTTCTGGCAGTTCGTCGGCTTCGGCGACCCGGGCAGCAGGCAGTTCGAGTTCCTGCGGAAGCTGGACGAACTGGCGGTGCCCGGCAAGCGGGCCGTGGACAACGCCGGCTTCTTCCACGCGGGCCAGGACCCCCGGCGGGTCACCGACGCCGAGCTGTACGACCGTCTCGTCGGCGAGTTCCCCCGGTGGCTGCAGGCCGCGCGAGCCGCGGGCGCGGTACGACCGGACTGACCTCGTTCCGCCAGTTGCCCCGGACTGCCTCCGGCCGCGGCCGGAAGCCGGCCCGCCGCATCGGCCCGCCCGCCGGCCACCTCCTACGGTTCCGCCGCAAGCACCAGGTCCCGGCACTCCTCCGGCGTCCCCCACGCCGAGCGCAGCGCCCGCGCCTTGGTCAGCCACAGGGACAGGTCGTACTCCGCCGTGTAACCGATCGCGCCGTGCAGATGCAGCGCCGTCCGCGCCGTACCGTACGCCGCCTCGCACGCGGTGAGCTTGGCCGCCGCCACGTCCGCAGGGTGCAGGGAGACCGCCGCCCCGAAGAGCAGCGGGCGGGCGAACTCCAGGGCCGTCTTCGCGTCGGCCAGGCGGTGTTTGACGGCCTGGAAGGAACCTATGGCAACCCCGAACTGGGTGCGCTGCTTCACGTGCGCGACGGTCCGGTCCAGCAGGGCGAGCCCGGCCCCGAGAGCCTGCGCGGCGGTGGCCAGACGCATCCAGGTGAGCGCCTCCTCGTACGGCGGCTCGGGGGTGAGGAGTTCGCCGGCCGGGGCGAGCCGGGTCAGCCGGCGGGCCGGGTCCAGGGAGTGGCGCACCGGGCCGGGGGCCGCCGTGGACAGATACAGGCCCGCGGCGGCCGGGGACAGGCGCACGGCGGCCGCGTCGCCGTCGACGGCGTGACCACAGGGTGCGGCCACGGTCGCCAGGTCGGTGCCGGCCGCGAGCGCGGGCAGGAAGCGTTCGGCCGGCGCCGGTTCGCCGAGGAGTACGGCCGCCCCGACCGTCTCCGCGAGCGGTCCGGGCACCGCATGCCGGCCCAGCTCCACGAACGCCACCGCCAGTTCCACCGGGCGCTGCCCCAGCCCGCCGTGCTTCTCGGGCACCGCGAGCCCGAACACGCCCGCCTCGGCGATCCGGGCCCACAGCGCGCGCCCGCTCGCATGCTGGCCCCGGCTCCAGTCCCGGATCACCGCCGGAGTGGCCGCGGCGGTCAGCATCGCGCCCAGCGAGTCCGCGAAGGCGCGTTGTTCGGCGTCGAGGAGGAAGCGCATCAGCGGCGTCCCTTCGGCAGGCCGAGCAGCCGCTCGGCGACGATGTCCCGCTGGATCTCGTTCGTGCCCGCGTAGATGGGCCCGGCGAGGGAGAAGACGTACCCCTCGGACCAGGCTCCGTCGGCCAGTTCACCCTCCGCGCCGAGCAGGTCGAGTGCCGTTTCGTGCAGGGCGAGGTCCAGCTCGGACCAGAACACCTTGTTCATGCTGGACTCCGGGCCGAGCCGGGCGCCGTCCAGGACCCGGGAGGCGGCGGCGTAGGTGAACAGCTGGTAGGCCCGGGCCGCGATCAGCGCGTCGGCCACCCGGGCACGGGCGTGCTCCGGCGACCCCTGCGCCCGCCACAGGTCCTTGAGCCTGGCGGCGGAGGCGAGGAAGCGGCCCGGGGAGCGCAGGGTGAGACCGCGCTCGTTGCCCGCCGTGGACATCGCGATCCGCCAGCCGTCGCCGGGCGCGCCGATCACGTCCTCGTCCGGGACGAACACGTCGTCCAGGAACAGCTCCGCGAAGGCCGGTCTGCCGTCCAGCCGGCCGATCGGGCGGACGGTGACGCCGGGTGCCCGCAGGTCGAACATCAGATACGTGAGCCCCTGGTGCGGCTTCGCCGCCGCCGGGTCGCTGCGGAACAGGCCGAAGGCCCGGTCCGCGAAGGCCGCCCGCGACGACCACGTCTTCTGCCCGCACAGGCGCCAGCCGCCGTCCGTCCGCACCGCCCGGGAGGTGAGCGCGGCCAGGTCCGAACCCGCCTCCGGCTCCGACCAGGCCTGCGCCCAGACCACCTCGCCGGTGGCCATCGGCGGCAGCACGCGCGCGCGTTGCTCCTCCGTGCCGTGCTCGAGGAGCGTCGGCGCGAGCAGGCTGATGCCGTTCTGCCCGACCCGGCCCGGCGCGCCCGCCGCCCAGTACTCCTCCTCGAACACCAGCCACCTCAGCAGCCCGGCGTCCCGTCCCCCGTACCGCTCCGGCCACGAGACCACCGACCAGCGGTCCGCGGCCAGTTCGGCCTCCCACGCGCGGTGCGTGGCGAAGCCCTCCTCCGTCTCCAGGGACGGCAGCGGCGTGCGCGGGACGTGCGCGTCCAGCCAGGCGCGGGCCTCGGCACGGAACTCCTCGTCGGCCGGAGAGTGGGTCAGGTCCACGGTCGCCGCCTTCCTTCCGCCACCTTCCCTAACAAGTGTTTGGTAGGTTAGCGTGGCCCTATGACAGGCGTCGAGAGCCCGGCCTACGTCCCCGGGCACGGACTGCTCCGGGGCCGCACCGCCGTCATCACCGCGGCGGCCGGCGCCGGCATCGGCGGGGCCACCGCGCGCCGCTTCCTGGAAGAGGGCGCGCGGGTGCTGATCAGCGACGCCCACACGCGCCGGCTGAAGGAGCACGAGGCCGAACTGGCCCGGGAGTTCCCGGGCGCGGTGACGGCGATGCCGTGCGACGTCACCGACGAAACCCAGGTGCAGGCGCTGTTCGAAGCCGCCGTGGCCGCCCACGGAAGGCTGGACGTCGTCGTCAACAACGCCGGCCTCGGAGGAACGTCGGCACTGCTCGACATGACCGACGAGCAGTGGTCCCGGGTCCTGGACGTCACGCTGAACGGCACCTTCCGCTGTACCCGCGCCGCCCTGCGCGCCATGCGCGGGACCGGCGGCGGGGTGATCGTCAACAACGCCTCCGTCGTCGGCTGGCGCGCCCAGGCCGGCCAGGCCCACTACGCCGCCGCCAAAGCCGGCGTGATGGCGCTGACCCGGTGTGCGGCGATCGAGGCCGCCGCCTACGGCGTGCGGGTCAACGCGGTCGCCCCCAGCCTCGCCATGCACCCGCACCTGGCGAAGGTCACCTCCGCCGAGCTGCTCGCCGAACTGACCGAACGCGAGGCCTTCGGGCGGTACGCGCAGCCCTGGGAGGTCGCCAACGTCATCGTCTTCCTCGCCTCCGGCTACTCCTCCTACATGACCGGCGAGGTCGTCGCCGTCAGCAGCCAGCACGCCTGACGAGCGGAGCAGACCACAATGGGTGCGTGCCGACCAAGAAGAAGCCCCAGGTGACCGCGGCAGCGGCCCGGCGCGGTGAACTCCTCCACACCGCTGCCGAGGTCTTCGCCGAGCACGGCTACAACGCCACCACCGTCCGCAGGATCGCCGACCACGCCGGGATGCTCGCCGGCAGCCTCTACTACCACTTCGACTCCAAGGAGTCGATGCTCGAGGAGATCCTGCGGACCTTCCTCGACGAGCTGTGGGACGGCTACGACACCGTCCTCGCCTCCGGACTCGGTCCGCGCCAGACGCTGGAGGCCCTGGTCACCGAGTCCTTCCGGGAGATCGACCGGCACCGCGCCGCCGTCGCCATCTACCAGAAGGAGAGCAGACAGCTCGCCGCCCAGGACCGGTTCGCGTTCCTCGCCGAGTCCCAGCGCCGGTTCGAGAAGGCCTGGCTCAGCACTCTGGAACGCGGGGTCGACGAGGACGTCTTCCGCGCCGACCTGGACGTCCGGCTCACCTACCGGTTCGTCAGGGACACCGTGTGGGTCGCCGCCTCCTGGTACCGGCCCGGCGGACGGCACAGCCCCGAGGAGATCGCCCGCCAGTACCTGTCGATGGTGCTGGACGGAATCGCCGTACGCGACGAGCGCCGCGGCCGAGCAGAACAGAGCGAACGGGAAGAGCACGGATAACCCCCCTTTCAGGCGAGGGAGTCGCCATGGCCGAGGCCTACATAGTCGAAGCGGTCCGCACGCCCGTCGGGCGGCGCGGGGGAGGGCTCGCCGGGGTCCACCCCGCCGACCTGGGCGCGCACGTCCTCAGGGCGCTGGTCGAGCGCTCCGGGATCGACCCGGCCGCCGTCGAGGACGTGGTCCTCGGCTGTCTGGACACGGTGGGGCCGCAGGCCGGGGACATCGCCCGCACCTGCTGGCTGGCCGCCGGCCTGCCCGAGGAGGTGCCGGGCGTGACCGTCGACCGGCAGTGCGGATCCTCCCAGCAGGCCGTGCACTTCGCCGCGCAGGCCGTGCTCTCCGGCACCCAGGACCTGGTCGTCGCCGGCGGGGTGCAGAACATGTCCCAGGTCCCCATCGCCTTCGCCTCCCGGCAGGCCGCCGTCCCCCTCGGCCTGACCGACGGCCCCTTCCTCGGCAGCACCGGCTGGCGCGCCCGCTACGGCGACCGGCCCGTCAACCAGTTCGCCGGCGCCGAGACGATCGCCGCACAGTGGGGCATCGGCCGCGAGGAACAGGAGGAGTTCGCCCTGCGCTCGCACCGGCGCGCGATCTGGGCGATCGACACCGGACGCTTCGACCGCGAGACCGTCCCCTACGACGAGGTCACGGTGGACGAGGGTCCGCGCCGGGACACCTCCGCGGAGAAGATGGCCGCGCTGCGGCCCGTACTCGACGGCGGCACCATCACCGCCGCCTGCTCCTCGCAGGTCTCCGACGGGGCAGCGGCCCTGCTCCTCGCCTCCGAGCGGGCGGTACAGGACCACGGGCTACGCCCCCGCGCCCGCGTCCACCACCTCTCCGCGCGCGGAGAGGACCCCATCCGCATGCTCTCCGCGCCCATCCCGGCCACCGCCCACGCCCTGAAGAAGACCGGCCTGTCCCTCGACGACATCGACCTCGTCGAGATCAACGAGGCGTTCGCACCGGTCGTCCTCGCCTGGCTGAAGGAGACCGGCGCCGACCCCGGCAAGGTCAACGTCAACGGCGGTGCTATCGCCCTCGGCCACCCGCTCGGCGCGACCGGCGCCCGCCTGATGACCACCCTGCTGCACGAACTGGAGCGCACCGGCGGCCGGTACGGCCTGCAGACCATGTGCGAGGGCGGCGGCCAGGCCAACGTGACCGTCATCGAACGGCTGTGACCGAGGCGGCGCTCACCGAACGGCTGTGACCGAGGCGGCGAGCGCCACCACCCCTGCCCAAGGCGGCGGTCACCGAGGGCCGGTGACGAGGGCGGCGGTCAGCGAACCGCTCCGAGTCCCGTCGGTCACCGAAGGGCGTTGGCGAGGGCGGCGGTCACCGCACCGCTCCGAGTCCCGTCGGTCACCGAAGGGCGGTGGCGAGGGCGGCGGTCACCGCATCGCTCCGAGATCCGTCAGGCCGGTCAGCACCTCCTCCGCCTCCTTCATGATCCGCTCCACCAGCTCCGCGCACGACGGCAGGTCGTCGATCACCCCGGCGACCTGCCCGGCCGCCATCACCCCGAGGTCCGTACGGCCGTCCACCATCGCCGACTTCAGCAGCATCGGTGTGTTCGCGGCGAGCAGGACCTGACTCCAGGACAGTTCCTTGCCGTGCCGGAGGGCGAGGCCGTCGCGGACCAGCTGCCGCCAGGTGAGCCCCGACAGCCGCCGGAAGCCCGCCGCCCGCCGCACCGCGTGAGCGAAGGCACGTGTCCGGCCCGACCGCTCCAGGGTGTCCACCAGGTCCGTGCGCAGCATCCGGTGCGGCAGGCCGTCCACCGCCCGGGTCACCGTGACGTCCCGGACCGTCGCCGCCAGATATCTGGCCTTCACCGCGTCCGGCACCGTCGAGTCGGAGGTGAGCAGGAACCGCGTGCCCATCGCCACCCCGGCCGCCCCGTACGCCAGCGCCGCCACCAGACCCCGCCCGTCGCGGAAGCCGCCCGCCGCCACGACCGGTATCCGCACCGCGTCCACCACCTGCGGCAGCAGTACGCTCGTCGCCACCTCTCCGGTGTGCCCGCCGCCCTCGCCACCCTGCACGAGCACCGCGTCCGCGCCCCAGGCCGCCACCTTTTCGGCGTGCCGCCGGGCGCCGACGGACGGGATCACCACCACCCCCGCCGACTTCAGCTCGGCGATCAGCGCGGCGGAAGGTGCCAGGGCGAAGGACGCCACCCGGACGCCCTCCTCCACCAGGATCCGCACCCGGTCCGCCGCGTCGCCCGCGTCCGCCCGCAGGTTCACCCCGAACGGTGCGTCCGTCCGCGACCGCACCTCCCGTATCGCGTCGCGCAGCAGGTCGAGCGGCATCGTCGCGGAGGCCAGGATGCCGAGGGCGCCCGCGTTAGCCGCCGCCGAGACCAGTCGCGGCCCGGCCACCCAGCCCATCCCGGTCTGCACGACCGGATGACGGACCCCGACCAGCCGGGTGAGTGCGGTCTCCATCAGTCGCGCACCCCCTCCGGCACCTCGCGCATGCGCGTGCCGTCCGGATCCAGCACGGTACGGATCAGCCGCAGCTCCTCCGCCTCCGGTTCCCGGGTGCACGGAACCTCGTCCGGCACCGCCGGCGCGAACCCCGTCGCCTCCCGCACCTGCTCCACGCTCACTCCGGGATGCACCGAGACCAGCCGCATCGAGTGGTCCGGCGTGGCGAAGTCGAATACGCCGAGGTCGGAGACGACCCGGGCGATGCGGTGGAAGCGGGCCGTCTGCCCGAGGGCCGCCGCCCGGTCGTACCCCACCCCGCACACCATGTCGACCCGCTCCACGAACACCCGCCGGGAATGCCGCGGGACCCAGTAACTCGTCGGGTTGTTCAGCGTGTTCAGTGGCGCGCCGCGCACCCCCAGCAGCTGCCTGCGGGGGCGGGACCAGTCGCCGATGCAGGAGATGTTCTGGTTGCCGTACCGGTCGAGCTGGCTCGCGCCCATCATCACGTGCCGGCGCCCGCCCGCCACCAGTGCCAGGTGCTGCCGGTAGGGCAGCCAGCCCTCCGGGGTGCCGTCCGGGCGGACGAGCAGGGCTTCGCCGTCGGTCAGCAGCAGATCCGGTGCGAACGTGAGCCGGGCCAGCCGGGCGCCCAGTGAAGGGATCAGCCCCATCGGACTGGCCAGGATTTCCCCGGCGCCACGCCAGGCCTCGGCGCACGCGATCACGCAGTACTCGGCGCGGGTCACCGCCGTCCTCGCCGTACTCATCCCTCCCGCTCCTTCCGCCACCGCCGCACCGCCTCCCCGTACGCCGCCTCGTCCATGCCGGTGAACCGCTCGGCGAACTCGGGCCACGGGGTGGCGGCGTACCACCGCTGGAACTCCTCGTCCCTGCCGTACTCCGGTGCGCAGGACGTGAAGTGCGCGCCGTTCGGCGCCTCCACCACCCCAGTCACCGCGAGCCGCTTGAGGAGCAGCGACTGCGGGGGCGCCTCCTTGGTCAGGTCGGCCGTGTCCACGATCCGCTCGCAGGAGACGTAGGCCGTGTCCGCCGCTTCGCAGAACAGGTCGTCGAAGTACGGGTCGGGGCCCAGACACTGGCCGTTGCCCAGCCGGTCGGCGCGGTTGACGTGCACCAGGGCGGCGTCCATCCGCAGGGCCGGCATGGCCACCAGCGTCTCCCCGTCCGCGTACGGCGACGTCACCGTCCGCAGCTGCGGGTTGACCCGCATGACGTCCGAGCCGGCCCCCGCGCGCACCGGCAGGAACGGCAGCCGGTGCGCCGCCGCCTGCAGTCCCCACAGCAGCATCCCCTCGTCCACCTCGGTGAGTTCGAAGCCGCCGCGCTCGCGCGCCGCCCGGTAGTGCGGCTCCAGCGGAACGGAGTCGAGGGTGACGAAGGCCGTGACCAGCTTGCGGATCCGGCCGGCGGCGGCCAGCATGCCGACGTCCGGACCGCCGCAGGAGACGACGGTGAGATCACCGATCCCGGACCGCAGCAGCGCCCGGACCAGCGCCATCGGCTTGCGCCGGGAACCCCAGCCGCCGATGCCGAGGGTCATCCCGCTCGACAGCCGGGAGACGACCTCCTCGGCGGTCATCGTCTTGTCGCCCATCTACGCACCCTCCTTCCCGAACGTGTCGCGGACCCGGCCGGCCAGTCCGCTGAGGTTGGCCTCGAAGGTGAAGCCCTGCTCGAAGCGGTAGCTGCGGCGCACGTCGACCGGATCGATGCCGTTGATGGCGGACTTGGCCATCCGCAGCAGCCGGCCGTCCTTGGCGGCTATCTCCCGGGCCAGCTCCAGCGCCGCCGCCCGCAGTTCCTCGGGCGGCACCACGCGCCAGACCGAGCCGTGCCGGTGCAGCTCGGCGGCGCTCGCCGTGCGCCCCGTGTAGTACAGGGCGCGCATCAGATGCTGCGGGACCAGCCGGGCCAGATGCGTCGCCGCGCCCAGCGCACCCCGGTCCAGCTCGGGCAGTCCGAAGGCGGCGTCCTCGCTCGCCACGATCGCGTCCGCGTTGCCCGCCAGGCCGATCCCCCCGCCCAGGCAGAACCCGTGCACCGCCGCGACGACCGGCGTCTCGCACTCGTACACCGCCGCGAAGGCCTCCGCGCAGCCGTGGTTGGCACCGATCAGGGCCTGCTGGCCGGCCGCCTGTATCTCCTTGATGTCCACGCCCGCGTTGAACCCGCGTCCCTCGGCGGCCAGCACGACGCACCGGACCTCCGGATCGCCGCCCGCCGCCCGCACCGCCCGGGCCAGCGCGAACCATCCGGCCACCGGCAGCGCGTTGACCGGCGGGAAGTCGACCGTGACCAACGAAATCCCCTTTACCGGGGACGAGGTGGAGACACCCATGGGGACATCAGCTACCTTCGCACTCAACGCCTTTCCACCAAACATTTGTTAGGTGTGACGGCTTCGACGCTAGCAGTCGGTGCAGACAAGCGGGAGGCCCTGTGGACAACTCACTGCGCGGCAGCACCGTCATCGTCACCGGTGGCACCAGAGGGGTCGGCGCCGGCATCGCACGGGCCTTCGCCGCGGCCGGCGCCGACGTTCTGGTGTGCGCCCGCAGACCGCCCGAACAGCCCTTGGACGGCGTGGAGTTCGCCCCGCTCGATCTGCGCGACCCGCCCGCCGTCCGCGCCTTCTTCGCCGCGCTGCCCCGGCTCGACGTGCTCGTCAACAACGCCGGCGGCACGCCGTACCGGAGACTGGCCGACGCCGACGCCGAACGGCACGCCCGGGTCGTCGAGCTGAACCTGATCGCCCCGCTGACCGCCTCCCTCGCCGCCTACGAGCACCTCAGGCGCAGCAGGGGCTCCATCGTGATGGTCGGCAGCGTCAGCGGCGCCCGTCCCTCGCCCGGCTCGGCCGCCTACGGCGCCGCCAAGGCCGGACTGGCGAACCTGGCCGCCTCCATGGCCGTCGAGTGGGCGCCGGAGGTCCGCGTCAACACGCTGGTGGTCGGCATGGTCCGCACCGAACTCTCCGCTCTGCACTACGGCGGCCCGGACGGCATCGCCGCCGTCGCCCGTACCGTCCCGCTCGGCCGGCTGGCCGACCCGGCCGACGTCGGCTCCGCCGCGGTCTTCCTCGCCTCCGATGCCGCCGGCTACATCAGCGGGGCGAACCTGCACGTACACGGCGGCGGCGAACGCCCCGCTTTCCTGGACGCCGCGACCACCGGACCCGAGGCCCCGGACGCCCCGACTGCCGACAAGGAGAGCTGAGATGAGCGGAATCTGCGCAGACCGGGTCGTGGTCGTCACCGGAGCCGGCCGCGGCCTCGGCCGCGCGCACGCGCTGGCCTTCGCGGCCGAGGGCGCCCGGGTCGTCGTCAACGACCTCGGCGTCGGACCGGACGGAGCGCCGGGTGCGGAGAGTCCGGCGGACGCCGTCGTGACGGAGATCCGCGCCGCGGGCGGCGAGGCGGTCGCACACGCCGGAGACATCGCCGCGACCGACGGCGCCGCCTCCCTCGTCCGGACCGCCGTCGAGACGTACGGCCGCCTCGACACCCTGGTGAACAACGCCGGTTTCCTGCGCGACCGCATGCTGGTCAACCTCGACGAGGACGACTGGGACGCCGTGATGCGCGTCCACCTCAAGGGCCACTTCCTGCCGTTGAAACACGCCGCCGCGCACTGGCGGGCCGAGGCCAAGGCCGGGCGTACCCCGGTGGCCCGAGTCGTGAACACCAGCAGCGGAGCCGGTCTCCTGGGCTCGGTCGGGCAGGGCAACTACAGCGCCGCCAAGGCCGGGATCGTCGGGCTGACCCTGGTCGCCGCGGCCGAACTGGCCCGCTACGGGGTCCAGGTCAACGCCGTGGCACCGGCCGCCCGCACCCGCATGACGGAACGTGCCTTCGCCGCGGCCATGGCCGCCCCGGCCACCGGTTTCGACGCGATGGCGCCCGAGAACGTCTCCCCGCTCGTGGTCTGGCTCGGCTCGGCCGTGAGCGCGGGCGTGACCGGGCGGGTGTTCGAAGCGGAGGGCGGCCGGATCACGGTGATGGAGGGCTGGCGGCCGGGCCCCACCGCGGACAAGCAAGCCCGCTGGACACCGGCGGAGGCGGGGGAGGCGGCACGGAAACTGCTGACGGACGCCGAACCGCCGGGCTCGGTGTACGGGGCGTGACGCAGTCCTGCGCCAGGAGAGGCACCTGTCCCGTGTCGGGAGTGTCCGCAGTCTCGCGCCCAGATGGGCACCTGTCCGGTGTCCGGGGTGTGAGGCCGTCCTGCGCCCAGGCGCACCTGCCCGGTGGCCGGGACGCGGCGCACGGCGTCGCGCCCCAGTGAAGGTCCGCCCGCCTACGACGCCGACAGGCGGGCCGCGGCCGCGCGCTGCCGCTCGCTCATGACGGACAGGAAGCGGACCGCCGTCCGCAGCTCCTCCGTGCTGAACTCCTCGCACGCCTCGACGATGTCCCGGGCCCAGTCCTCGAAGAATCCGGCCAGCTCGGCGAGCTTCTCCTGGTTCAGCTCGACCAGCACCCGGCGCTTGTCCGTCGGGTGCTTGACCCTGCGCACGAAGCCCTTGGCCTCCAGGCGATCCAGCAGGCCGGTGACGGAGGCGGGGGCGAGTCCGGTCAGCTCGGCGAGGTCCTTGGCGGTGAGCGGTCCCTCCCGCTGGAGGTAGTCGAGGGTCTTCTCCTCCGTCGCGTTGAGTCCCTGCTTCGCGGCGACGGCCGAGTGGAACATCACCGTCACACCGCTGTGGGCCCTTCCCACCGCCATGAGCTGCTGCAGCACCTCGGCCCGTGCCGTCTCGTCCGGCTTCTCGTCTCCCTCGGTCATGGCCCCAGGCTAGCAAATATTTCGTTCGCCCGAACTAAGGACTTGCGGGGAGTGGTGCGGAGTGCAAGTCTTTCGTTAGGTCGAACGAAATAAATCCGAATCCAGGGGGAGACCCATGTCCACGACCGCCACCACCCACCCGCCGGCCCAGGCGCAACCCCATCCGCGCCGCTGGGCCGCCGCCGTCGTCATGATGATCGCGGCCCTGATGGACCTGCTGGACGTCACGATCGTCAACGTGGCGCTCCCCTCCATCAGCCGGGACCTGCACGCCTCCGCGAGCGACCTGCAATGGGTCGTCTCCGCCTATCTGCTCGGCTTCGCCGCGGCCCTGATCGTCTCCGGCCACCTCGGCGACCGCATCGGCCGGCGCACCCTCTTCCTCGCCGGTACAGCGGGCTTCGGGCTGGCCGGCCTTGCGTGCGGCACAGCCCAGTCGCCCGGGCAGCTGATCGCCGCCCGAGCCGTCCAGGGCGTTCTCGCGGCCGTGCTCGTACCGCAGGTGATCGGATCGTTCCGGACCTTGTTCCAGGGCAAGGAGCGCGGGGCCGCGTTCGGGATGTACGGCGCCGTCGCGGGGTTCGCCTCGGCTGTCGGGCTGCTGCTCGGCGGGGTGCTCACCGACGCCGACCTGTTCGGCTGGGGCTGGCGCTCGGTGTTCCTGGTGAACGTGCCGGTGGCGCTCGCCGCCTTCGTCGGCGGCCTGCTGCTGGTGCCGACCACGCGGGAACGGTCGGCGGGCCGGCCCGACGTCCTCGGCAGTGTGATCCTGGCCGGCGGGCTGGTCGCGGTCGTGCTGCCGCTGGTGCAGGGCCGGGAGAACGGCTGGCCGCTGTGGGGGTGGATCTGCCTCGCGGGGGGCGCGGTGGCGGTGGCAGGGCTCGGCGTGTACGAGGCGCGGCGGCACCGGCCGGGGATCGTCCCGCTGCTGCCCGCGCGCGCGTTCCGTCTGCCCGCGTTCTCCGTGGGAGTGGTCGTACAGCTGCTCTTCTCCGTCGGTATGCAGGGCTTCTTCCTGGTGTTCGCGGTGTGGCTGCAGGGCGGCGAGGGGTACACGCCGATGCAGGCCGGACTGGTCACGGTCGCCTTCTCGGCCGGCGGCTTCCTGACCGCGCCCGTCTCGGACGGGCTTGCCGTGAAGTACGGGCGGCTGGTGCTCGGCGCGGGCGCGCTGCTGATGGCCGGCGGCTTCGCGTGGGTGTGGGCCGTGGTCGAGGGTGCGCCGGCCGCGCATGCGGGGGCGTGGCCGCTGGTGCCGGGGCTGTTGACCGCCGGGGCGGGGCTGGGCTTCCTGGTGGTGCCGCTGGTGAACGTGGTGCTGTCGGCGGTGCCGGGGGAGTCGGCCGGAGGAGCGTCCGGGATCTTCTCCACGGCTCAGCAGTTCGGGGGTGCGCTGGGGGCGGCGGTGATCGGCACCGTGTTCTTCGGGGCCGTGGGGAAGGGGTTCACCGGGGCGCTTTCCGAGGCGATGCCGTGGGTGGTCGGGGCGTTCGTGGTGTGCGGGGTGTTGTGCGCGGCGTTGCCTCGGCGGGCGGTGCCGACCCACGACGGCTGATCCCCTGCACCACCCGAGGGCTCCGCCGCCGGACCCCGCTCGCCCACCCGGCTCGGTCGGCAGGAAAGGGGCGTAGCCGGGGTCAGGTGTCGCACTCCAGTACCGTCCGGCACAACCCGCACCGCGCGCGGACGCGCCCCCGTACCGGTACCCGGATCCGCTGATGGCAGGTCGGACAGGGGAAGGAGACGCGGAGGTGGCCGGCCGGGTCGGAGGTGAAGGCGTAAAGGGCGCCCGGCGGTACTCCGGGCGCATGCCGGCGGTCGTGGGCGTAGCGGCGGCGGCCCGCCCAGCCGGCCCCGGTGAGCGGCGGCTGCTGCCCGTCCCGGCGGGCCAGGGCCATGCCCTTGCCGTACGCGGTGTAGGCCTGCGGGCTGGTGAACCACACGGACGGGTCCTCGTGGAAGAGCAGGGCACGCTTGCCGAGGACGTAACCGAACTCCTCGGGGGTGAGATAGCCGAGCTTCTGCGAGGAGACGCCGTCCTCCCGGTAGGCGTCCAGCAGCAGCCAGCCCGCGCCCAGATAGGCCGTCACCGTGTCCGTGAGGATCTCGTTCTCGGCCGTGGTGGGGAAGGCGAGGTCCAGCCGGTGCAGATAGACGTGTGCCACCTCATGTGCGAGTGCCGCGCCGATGTCCCTGCGATGGGTGCGGAACCGTTCGTTCAGCTCGACGAAGTACTCGGGACCGGCCGCCAGTTCGACGTTCGCCGCGTGGGTCATCTCCCGGAAGCCGACGATCAGCCGCGCGTCCGGCAGCCGGAAGTGCCGCACGATCTCCCGGGCCACGCGCTGCGCGCCCAGATGCAGGTCGTCGGTGTCGCAGAAGGCCACGTCGGCGGGGGCCACGCTGGCCGAGAACGTCCGGACGGTGTCGGGGGACAGGCGCCGGTACAGCGCGGTGACGGCGGCCCGCACCGTCTCCAGGTGCGGGTAGCCGTGCTCGACCGGTCCGCCGTTCGCCACGTCCGCACCCCCAAAGACGCCGGAACTCCTCTCCACTGTAGGCGGGGAGGGCCCCGCCGGCCGCGGGGGCGCACGGCCGGTCACACGGGCAGGAGCCGGGGCGCCGGCCGGTCCGCTCCACCCTCGTCCAGCTCCAGTACCCACACCTCGTTCTCGCCCTCGCGCAGCACCGGGCCCGGCACGTACAGGGACCGCTGGGGGCCCACCGACCAGTAGCGGCCCAGGCCGAACCCGTTGATCCAGACGAAGCCGCGCGTGTGGCCCGGCAGCTCCAGACGGGCGTCCCCGGCCCCGCGGACCGTGACCGTGCCCCGGTACAGGCCCGGCTCGCTCCTCCCGGGCAGCGCACCGAACGGCACCGCCTCCACACCGCCGGTGAACGCGTCCAGGTCCAGCCCACGCGCGCGTACACCGTGCAGGTACTGCCGTTCGTGCAGGACGCCGCCCGTGATGCCCTTCGCCTCGCCGAACCGCGGCCCGTAGTTCACCCGCCCCAGGGACTCCACCCACAGCTCCACGCGCGCGGGACCCGCGACGGGCTCCTTCAGCCGCGGCTCCTCCTCGGTGAGCACCCCGGCCCGCCGGCCGTCGACGTACACCACCGCGAGGTCCCGCAGCCCGCGCACGGTCAGCGGGTAGGGCCGCCGCGGGCCCGGCACGTCGACCTCGTAGCGGACCAGGCCCCGGGTGACGCCCAGCTCCTCGAAGGAGGGCGGCACGGGTGCGACCGTCCCGGCGCCGCCGAGTGTCTCCAGGACGTCGGACAGCGGTGCCCAGTCCGTGAGCGTGACCTCGGCCGCGGCGCCCAGCGCGGCCGGCTGCGCAGGCAGGCCGGGCAGCGGGCCGGGCAGGCACTCGGCCAGCACCTCGCGGAAGCGCCAGAACTTCTCGGTGGGGCGGCCGTACTCGTCCACGGGCGCGTCGTAGTCGTACGAGGTCACGTCCGGCTCCAGCGGACCCTCGTGCAGCTCGCCGCCGCCCCGGTTGGCACCCGCCCAGCCCCCGAAACTCGTGCCGCCGTGCGCCATGTAGAGGTTCACCGAGGCCCCGCACCCGAGGATCTCCCGCAGCGCCCCGGCGGCCTCGGCAGGGTCCCGTACGACGTGCTCGCCGGCCCAGTGGTCGAACCAGCCGCACCAGAACTCCATGCACATCAGCGGGCCTTCGGGCCGGTGCCGGCGCAGCGCCCCGAAGGCCTCGCGCGCGTGGGAGCCGAAGTTCACCGTGGCGAGCACCCCGGGCAGCGAGCCCCCCGTCAGCATGTGGTCCTCGGGGCCGTCCGAGGTGCACAGTGCAGCCGTGACCCCCTCGGCGCGCAACAGCCCGGCCAGCTCCCGCAGATGGCCGGCGTCACTGCCGTAGCTGCCGTACTCGTTCTCCACCTGGACCATGACCACCGGACCGCCGCGGTCCATCTGGCGGGGCACGATCTCGGGCAGCAGCCGGCGAAACCAGTTCCGGACGTGGAACATGTAGCGCTCGTCGGACGTACGCGCGCGTGTGCCCGTCTCACCGGTCAGCCACGCCGGCAGGCCGCCGTTCTCCCACTCGGCGCAGATGTAGGGCCCCGGCCGCACGATCGCCCACAAGCCCGCCTCGCGGACCGCGTCCAGGAACCGGCCGACCGCCCGTACGTCCCGGTAGGTCCCCGGCCGCGGCTGGTGCAGGTTCCACGGGACGTACGTCTCCACACAGTTCAGGCCCATCGCCCGCAGCATCGCCAGCCGGTGGCCCCACTGCGCCTCGTGCACCCGGAAGTAGTGCAGCGCGCCGGACAGCAGCCGTACCGGCCGCCCGTCCAGCAGGAAGCCGGATTCCCCCACCGAGAACTCGCTCATGCGCCCCAGCGTCACCCCTTCCGGTGATCGGCACCATGGACGAAGATCGGCGCTGCTTGGACAAAAGTTCCGCGCACCGGTCCGGGCGCACGGCCCGTACACCGGTCTGTGCGCCTGGAGCGAGCGCACAGCCGGTGCGCATGGTCCGTGCGTGCGGTCCGTGCGTGCGGTCCGTGCGTGCGGTCCGTGCGTGCGTCCGTGACGGCCCGCCGACGCCGGGGAGGAGCACCGATGTACCAGACCTGGATGCGGTTCTTCAGCCCCGGCCCCGCCCACCACCGCCTCGGCCTGGTCTGCCTCGGTGTCGGACTGCAGCACGGCGCGCTGCCCACGGTCGGCCCGCGCACCCTCGACCACCACGTGGCCGTCGTGATCAGCTCCGGCGGAGGCTGGTACCGGGGCGCCGACGGCCGCCGCACGACCGTCACCGCCCCCACGCTGCTGTGGCTCACCCCCGGCGTGCCCCACCACTACGCACCCGACCCGGACACCGGCTGGGACGAGGGCTTCGTCGACTTCGCCGGGCCCGCCACGGCGGCCTACACCGAGCTCGGCTACATCGAGCCCGAGCGGCCCGTCGTCCCGCTCGCCGACGCCTCCGGCCCCCGCACGGTCGTCGCCCGCATCGCCCGGGCCGCCCGCCAAGGCAACCCTCTGCTGGAGGTGGAGACCGGCGCCGCCGTCCACGAACTCCTCGTCACCCTGCGCCGAGCCCGCGCCGACCTCGCCCCCGACGGCGACCAGGTGCTCCAGGCGCTGGCCCGGGACGCCTGCACGCCGATGAGCGTCGCCGACCACGCCGCCCGGCACGGGATGACCACCGCCGAGCTGCGCGGCGCGGTCCGCCGGGCCGCCGGGTGCAGCCCCAAGGACTACCTCCTCGGCATCCGCCTCACCCGCGCCAAGGAGCTGCTCGCCGCCACCGAGCTGCCCGTCGCGGCCGTCGCCCGCCGCGTCGGCTACGACGACCCCGCCTACTTCTCCCGGCTGTTCACCCGGCGTGTGGGTCTGGCCCCGGTGCGCTTCCGCGCCCAGCAGGGCCACAGCGTCCCCGGCGGCTGGAGCGAGCGCGTCCCGGACCCGGGCGATCCGCCGATGATCCAGTCCCCGGACACCCCGTGAGACAGAGCCCGCGCAGCGCATAGGGTTGACGGTCATGACCACCAGCAACCCCGGCACCGGCTCCGTGGACCCCGAGGTCCGCCAGGAACTGGAGCGGCTGCGCGACAGCATCGACAACATCGACGCGGCCGTCGTCCACATGCTCGCCGAACGCTTCAAATGCACCCAGCAGGTCGGCCGGCTCAAGGCACTGCACCAGCTGCCGCCCGCCGACCCGGCCCGCGAGTCCCGGCAGATCGACCGGCTGCGCAGCCTCGCCGAGAACGCCAAGCTCGACCCGGCGTTCGCGGAGAAGTTCCTCAATTTCATCATCGCCGAGGTGATCCGGCACCACGAGCGGATCGCCGGGGACACCCACAACGGACAGCCCGCGCAGCAGGACTGACCACGAGCGTGCAGGGACAAAAGCCGTATACCGGCCCACCCCTGTGCGCTGTCGGTCCCATCAGGCAGCATGGCCTGCATGTCCGTACTCACGCGCGACGAAGCGCAGCTCCGAGCACAGTTCCTCGACGTCCACCGCTACACGGTCGAACTGGACCTCACGACCGGTGACGAGACCTTCGACTCCCGTACCGTGATCCGGTTCACCGCCCGGACCGACGGGGACACGTTCGTCGAGCTGAAGCCCGTCCAGCTGCGCACGGTCACGCTCGACGGACAGCCGCTCGACCCCGAGTCGCTGCAGGAGGACCGCCTGCCGCTGAAGAACCTCACCGCCGGCGAGCACGAGCTGCGCGTCGACGCGGTCATGCGCTACTCCCGCACCGGCGAGGGCATGCACCGCTTCACCGACCCCAGCGACGGTGAGACGTACGTCTACACGCAGATGTTCATGGACGACGTCCAGCGCATCTTCGCCGCCTTCGACCAGCCCGACCTCAAGGCCGTCTTCGAGGTCTCGGTCAAGGCACCCGAGGGCTGGACCGTCCTCGCCAACGGCGTCACCGGGCACCGCGGCGACGGCCTCTGGCAGGCCGCGCCCACCCCGCCGATCTCCACCTACCTCGTCGCCGTCGCCGCCGGCCCCTGGCACTCGGTGCGCACCGAGCACTGCGGACTGCCCTTCGGCATCCACTGCCGCCGCTCCCTCGCGCCCCACCTCGACGCCGACGCCGACGAGATCCTCGACGTCACGCGCGCGTGTTTCGACCGCTACCACGAGAAGTTCGAGGAGCCGTACCCCTTCGACTCCTACGACCAGGCATTCGTCCCCGAGTTCAACGCGGGCGCCATGGAGAACCCGGGCCTGGTCACCTTCCGCGACGAGTTCATCTACCGCTCCGCCGTCACCGACACCGAGCGGCAGACCCGCGCCATGGTCATCGCGCACGAGATGGCCCACATGTGGTTCGGCGACCTCGTCACCCTCAAGTGGTGGGACGACATCTGGCTGAACGAGTCCTTCGCCGAGTACATGGGCTACCAGACCACCGCCGAGGCCACCCGGTTCACCGACCCGTGGACCGAGTTCGGCGTCACCCGCAAGTCCTGGGGCTACGACGCCGACCAGCGGCCCACCACCCACCCGGTCGCCCCCGAGAACGTCGACGACACGGCCTCCGCCCTGCTCAACTTCGACGGCATCTCCTACGCCAAGGGCGCCTCCGCCCTGCGCCAGCTGGCCGTATGGCTCGGCGAGAAGGACTTCCTCGCCGGCATCAACACCCACTTCGCGCGGCACAAGTTCGGCAACGCCACCCTCGCCGACTTCATCGACTCCCTCGCCTCCGCCACCGACCGCGACGTGCACGCCTGGGCCGACAGCTGGCTGAGCACCACCGGCGTCGACACCCTCACCCCGGTCGTCACCTCCGCCGACGGCACCTGCACGCTGACCGCCGGCCACGCGGGCAGCCGCCCGCACCGCCTGAGCGCCGGGCTGTACGACCACGACGTCGCCGACGAGGGCCGGCTGGTACTGCGCGAGCGCGTCTCCCTCGACGTCCCCCAGGCCGCCCCGCAGCCCATCGGCAAGCGCCCCGCGCTCGTCCTGCTCAACGACGGCGACCTCACCTACGCCAAGATCCGCTTCGACGCCGGCTCCTTCGAGACGCTGCGCACCGGTCTGTCCGGCCTGCCCGACCCGCTCACCCGCGCGGTCGTCTGGAACGCCCTCAGGGACGCCGTCCGCGACGGCGAACTCCCGCCCGCCGCCTACCTGGAGACGGCCCGCGCCCACCTGCCCCACGAGACCGACCTGGCCGTCGCCGAGGGCGTCCTCGCCTTCGCCGCCGGCCAGATCACCGACCAGTACCTCACGCCGCAGGACCGCCCGGCCGCCCTGGCCACCCTCGCCTCCCTCTGCCGCGACCTGCTGCGGCGCACCGAGGACGGTGAGCACCCCGGCCTGCGGCTGATCGCCGTACGGCACCTGATCGGCGTCTCCGCCCACCCGGAGACCATCGCCGCCTGGCTCGCCGACGGCACGGTCCCCGGCGGTCCGGAACTCGACCCCGAGCTGCGCTGGCGCATCCTCGCCCGGCTCGCCGTGCTCGGCGCCACCGACGAGGCCGCCATCGCCGCCGAGCTGGAGCGCGACCCGAGCGCCACCGGCCAGGAGGGCGCCGCCCGCTGCCGCGCCGCCCTGCCCGGCCCGGAGGCCAAGCGCGCGGCCTGGGAGGCGATGTTCGCCCGCGACGACCTGTCCAACTACCTCTTCACGGCCACCGCACAGGGCTTCTGGCAGCCCGAACAGGCCGAGCAGGTACGGCAGTACGTGCCGCGTTTCTACGAGGACGCGGTCGCCGTCGCCGCCCGCCGCGGCCCCGCCATCGCGGTCGCCGCCGGCCGCTGGTGCTTCCCGGCCCACGCCGTCGACGCCGAGCACGTGCAGCTCGGCGAGGCCTGTCTGCGCGACGCCGAACTCACCCCGGCCCTGCGCCGCACCCTCGCCGACCGGCTGGACGACCTGTCCCGCGCCCTCAAGGTGCGCGACGGGCAGGCCGAACGGGCGGCGGTTCAGCCGGCGTAGGACCGATGACGTAGGGCGCGGCTGGTCCCTGCCGACGATGCGCGGGGCCGGCCGCCGTTCCTAGGCTCGGACGGTCAACGACCAGCCCAAGCCCTCGGAGGCAGCACCGTGATCGTAGTGACCGGCGCGACCGGCAACGTCGGCCGTGCCCTCGTCGACCGTCTCCTCGCCGCGGGACAGCCCGTCCGGGCACTGACCCGCGACCCGCAGCGGGCCGCGCTGCCCGGCCAGGCGGAGGTCGTCCGGTTCCGGACGGACGATCCGGCCGCCCTCTTCGGCGGGGCGACGAAGCTCTTCCTGTACGCCCTGCCCGGCGCCGCCCCGCTGCTGGAGGCGGCCCGCGCACACGGGGTACGGCACGTCGTCCTGCTCTCCAGCGGCATCGTCCAGGAGGGCGCCGACGAGACCCACCCCATCCACGTCATGCACGCCGGCGTCGAGCGGGAGATCCGCGACAGCGGGCTTCCCTGGACGTTCCTGCGGCCCAACGCCTTCGCCACCAACGCGCTGCACTGGGCGCCCCAGATCCGCACGGGCGACACCGTGCGGGGCGTCTTCGCGGACGGGCTCTCCGCCCCCATCCACGAGGACGACATCGCGGCCGTCGCCGAGCGCGTCCTGCTCGACGACGGGCACGAGAACGCCGTGCACCGGCTCACCGGCCCCGAGGCGACCAGCAACGCCGACCAGGTCGCGGCGATCGGCGCCGCGCTCGGCAGGAAGCTGACGTTCGTGGAGGCGGACCCGGCCGAGGCCGGCCCGGAGCTGTTCCCGGACCTGCCGCCGCCCCTGCGCGACCGGCTGCTGCAGAGCTTCGGGGAGACCGTCGGCGTACCCCCGGAGATCACCGGCACGGTGGAGAAGCTGACCGGCACCCCGGCCCGCACCTTCGCCGAGTGGGCCCGCGACCACGCCGGGGACTTCCGGGCGTAGCCGGCAGCAGCTGATCCACTCCTGTCCCAACAGCCCCGCGCGATACGGCAGTACACACTTTCGGGTTCTGTTCGCCGGGCTTTCGGGACACAGGGCTCTCTTCCGGTACAAGCTGGAAGTCCACCCACAAGCCGGATGCCCCGGGCCCGGAAGCCCGTCGGGCGGTCCCGTGCCCGGAGGAGAGCCCATGAGCATGCCGCCCCTCGCCTCGGGCCCCGGCGGCCCCGACACCCTGCGGCCCCTCCTGGACACCGTGCTCGACGCGCTCACGGCCGGCGCCGCCCGGCGTGGCGGACCACTGCCCGCCGGCGGCCCGGACGGCGTCGCCGCGCGCGTCGCCGACGCCCTCGGGGACGTCCTGCCGGACACCGGCGATCCGGACGCCCTGCACACCCTCGTCCAGCTCCTGGCCGAGGGCGCCGCCGACCCAGCCGACCCGCTGTGCGCAGCTCATCTGCACTGTCCGCCGCTCGCCGTGGCCACCGCCGCCGACCTCGCCGTGAGCGCCCTCAACCCCTCCCTGGACTCCTGGGACCAGGCCCCGGCCGCCTCCGCCCTCGAGGCCGCCGTCGCCCGCACCCTCGCCCGCACGGCCGGCCTCGCCGACGCCCTCGTCACCACCGGCGGCACGGAGTCCAACCAGCTCGCCCTGCTCCTCGCCCGCGAGGCCCACGGCGGCTCCGTCCAACTGGTCTGCGGCGCGAGCGCCCACCACTCCCTGCCGCGTGCCGCCTGGCTGCTCGGCCTGCCCGAGCCGGTCGTCATCCCCGCGCCGAACGGCACCCTCGACCCGGCCGCCCTGCACGGGGCCCTCACCGCGCTCTCCGGCCCGCTGCTGGTCGCCGCCACCGCCGGCACCACCGACGCCGGCCTCATCGACCCGCTGCCCGAGATCGCCGGCCTGTGCACCGCCCACGGCGCCCGGCTGCACATCGACGCGGCCTACGGCGGAGGCCTCCTCTTCAGCGACCGCCACCGCGACCGGCTCGCCGGCCTGGAAGCCGCCCACACCGTCACCCTCGACCTGCACAAGCTCGGGTGGCAGCCGGTCGCCGCCGGTCTCCTCGCCGTCGCCCGCCCCCACGAACTCGCCACCCTGCACCAGCGCGCCGACTACCTGAACGCCGACGACGACACCGAGGCCGGCCTCCCCGACCTGCTCGGCCGCTCCCTGCGCACGACCCGCCGCCCCGACATCCTGAAGATCGCCGTCACCCTGAAGACGCTGGGCCGCAGCGGCCTAGGCACCCTGGTCGACCAGGTCTGCGCCCGGGCCCGCGAGTTCGCCGCACTGGTGCAGGAACACCCCGGCCTCGAACTCCATGACCGGCCCGCCATCAGCACCGTCCTGTTCCGGCCCGCCGACGCGGACGACACCGCCGTGGCCGCCGTACGCCGCAGACTGCTGCAGGAGGGCCGGGCCGTGCTCGGCCGCGCCCGGACCGACGGCCGCCTCTGGCTCAAGGCCACCTTCCTCAACCCCCACACGCGGCCGGACGACCTGGCCCACCTGCTCAAACTCGTCGAAGGAAGCACCCCCGCATGACCCACCCCCCACGCCACGAGCCCGCGTCCCCGCGCGACCTGGTCGGCATCGGCATCGGCCCCTGCAACCTCTCCCTCGCCGCACTCGCCCACCCGCTCGCCGAACTCGACGCCGTCTTCTACGAACAGCGCCCCGGCTTCGACTGGCATCCCGGGCTGCTCATCGAGGGCGCCACCATCCAGGTGCCGTACCTCGCCGACCTGGTGACCCTCGCCGACCCCACCAGCCCCTGGAGCTTCCTCAACTACCTCCGGACCCGCGAACGGCTCTTCCCCTTCTACTTCGCCGAGCGCTTCCACATCCAGCGCGCCGAGTACGACGCCTACTGCCGCTGGGTCGCGGAGGCACTGCCCGGACTGCGCTTCCGCCACCAGGTCGACGCCGTCCGCTGGAACCCCGAACGGGACGTCTTCGAGGTCGACCACACCCAGCTCGACGCCGAGGGCGAAGCCGAGTCCCTCGGCCGTACCTACACCCGCAACATCGTCCTCGGCATCGGCACCGCCCCCTACGTGCCCGACCCGCTCCAGCCCCTGGTCGACGCGCCCGGTGTGCCCGTCATCCACGCCGCTGACTACCTCGACCACCGCGACTCCGTCCTCGCCGCCGGGCACGTCACCGTCGTCGGCTCAGGGCAGTCCGGCGCCGAGGTCTTCCTCGACCTGCTCCGGCACCGCCCGCCCGGCCAGGAGAAGCTGCACTGGATCGGCCGCACCGAGGCGTTCGCACCGATGGAGTACTCCAGACTGGGCCTCGAACACTTCACGCCCGACTACACGCGGTACTTCCACGCCCTCGCCGAACCCGTGCGGGACCGGCTGGTCGCCGCCCAGTGGCAACTGCACAAGGGCATCGGCGCCGGCACCCTCGCCGCCATCCACGACGAGCTGTACCGGCGCACCGTGAACGGCGGCTGGCCCGACGCCGTCCTCACCCCGGGCGTCCGCGTCCGCACGGCCGGCCGGATCGCCACCACCAGGATCGAGCTGCACCTGGAGCACCTGCAGCAGGACAGCCGCTCCCGGCTGACCACCGACGCCGTCGTCCTTGCCACCGGCTACCGCGAACGCCCCCTGGGCCGCCTCCTCGCCGGACTCGACCCCTACGTCCGCCGGGACAGCAGCGAACGCCTGCGCATCGACGAGGAGTTCCGGCTCGTCCTCGACCCCTCGGTCACCGGCTCCGTCCACGTCCAGAACGCCGAGCTGCACACACACGGCGTCGGCGCCCCGGACCTGGGTCTGGCCGCCTGGCGCAGCGCGACCATCCTCAACGCGCTCACCGGCAAGGAGCCGTACCCGCTCCCGTCCCGGACCGCCTTCACCTCGTTCGGACTGGAGCCTGCGGCCGGGGTGCCGCAGACCAGGCAGCCGAAGCGGCTCACTCCGCTCGTCGAGGGAAGGTAGCGGGCGTCCTAGAACACCGGCGTGCCGTTGCGCGTGAGCTTCCAGTCCCCCGACGCGAAGTCCTTCGGGTCCAGCACACCCTTCGCGGTCACCCACTCCGCGATCCGGGTGCGGATCTCCGTCGACTCCGACCACAGTTCCTTGGCGGTGGCGACGTGCGGGAAGGCACCGCCGCCGTTGGCACGGTAGTTGTTCACCGCGAGCACGAACTGCCGGGCGTCGTCCAGCGGAGCCCCGCCGTAGGTGAGGTTCTTGATCCGCGACCCGGCCGGCTGGGCGATGTCGATGTCGTACACCATGCCCGAGACGTAGTCGTAGTTGTAGTCCGGCCGGTTGCCCGCGTTCGTCAGCTTGTCCACGTCGACCGCCGCACCGGCGGCCGTCTGGACGTAGTACTCCGCCGAGTACTCCAGGTACGCCCGCACCTGAGCGCCCGTCAGCAGCTTGGCGACCAGCGTGTTGTCGTACACGTACAGGCTCGACAGGTCCCGGATGGTGACGTCGCCGGCCGGGATCTCGGAAGTACGGGAGAACGGCGACGCCTGCGCGATCACCGGCAGCGAGGCGTACTCGGTACCGGCCAGCGCAGCCTTGACCACGTCCTCCTGGACCTTGGTGATCAGGTCGATGATCGGCGCGTCCTTGTAGCGGGCGTCGACGGTCGTCAGGGTCTCGGTCGCCCGGCCCACGACCTGGTTGACGTACGCCACGACCTTCTTGTGCTCGTCGGTCAGCAGCTTGGTGATCTTCGGGTCGTCGGCGACGGTGTTGGAGTTGCGCAGCGAGGCGGAGACCGACTCGACCTCCCAGCGGCCCTTGCCGAACACCAGCTCGATGTCGAAGAGGGTGAGCCGCTCGGCGTAGCACAGCGGCTCGGACAGCACGACGGTCCTGCCGGTCTTCTCGTTGACGACCTTCAGCTCCGGGATCTCCACGTGCGCGTGGCCGACCAGGATGGCGTCGATGCCGGGCACCTGCCTGGCCACGTTGGCCGCCGCGTTCTCCACGTGGGGCACCTGGTCGCCGTACGACGACGTGCCGGACGTACCCGAGTGCGCCGAGACGACGACCACGTCGGCGCCCATCGACTTCAGCTTCGGCACCCACTTGGCGGCCTGCTCCTCCAGCCCCGGGAACGCCAGCTTGCCCTGCACGTAGGCCTTGTCCCAGATCGCGATGCCCGGGTTGGTCAGGCCGAGGACGGCCACCTTGACCGGCTTGGCACCCGGCACGTGGAAGGTCTTCATGAAGTACGGCGGGAAGGCCGGCCGCAGCGTCTTCGCGTCCACGGCGTTGGCGCCGAGCAGCGGGAAGTCGAGCTGGTCCTCGAACTTGCGGAGCGTCTCGATGCCGTAGTTGAACTCGTGGTTGCCGAGCGCCGCCGCGTCGTACCCGATCGCGTTCATGGCCTGCGCCATCGGGTGCACCGGACCGCCCTTGGCGGTGATCGGGTCGACCTTGGCGTAGTAGTAGGTCAGCGGGGTGCCCTGGATGGTGTCACCGGCGTCCAGCAGCAGGGTGTTGCAGTGGCCCTTCTCCTCGCGCACCTGGTTGACCAGGGTGGAGATTCGGGCGAGGCCCATGGCGTTGCCCGCCTTGTCGGCGTACTCCGCGTTCTTGAAGTAGTCCCAGTTGAAGACGTGGCCGTGCAGGTCCGTGGTGCCCATGACGGTCAGGGAGTACCGCTTCACGGGGTGCCCCGGGTGCTTGCCCTCCGCCGCCTCGGCCGCCGGAGCCGCCGCCGCTCCGGCGATCGCCACCCCCGCTCCGGTGGCGGCGGACTTCTTCAGGAACTTCCGGCGGTTCAACGGCATCTTCAGGTCTCCTTGGCGCATGGTCAACGACGCGCGTAGATTCTGACCTGAACATGACCTCCGGCGACAGGTACGGAAGGTTGCGATCTGGTGACCATCGCTCATAGGAGCGGACCGTCGCACAATTCAACACTTGTCAATAACCCTTTGCCCAAAGTCTGTTGAGTAGTCATACGGCGCCAATTGTCTACCCGCCGGTAAGCCATAGGCTCGACTCATGCGCCGAGCAAAGATCGTCTGCACTCTGGGGCCCGCCACCGACTCGTACGACCAGATCAAGGCACTGGTCGAGGCCGGAATGGACGTCGCCCGCTTCAACCTCAGCCACGGCACCCACGCCGAGCACGAGGAGCGATATCAGCGCGTACGAAAGGCCGCCGACGAAACCGGCCGCAGCGTCGGAATCCTCGCCGACCTTCAGGGCCCGAAGATCCGCCTCGCCCGCTTCGGCGAAGGACCCGTACTCCTTGAACGCGGCGACACCTTCTGCATCACCGTGGAAGAAGGTGTCGAGGGCGACCGCCACCAGTGCGGCACCACCTACGCCGGCCTCGCCGCCGACGTCACCCCCGGCGAACGCATCCTCGTGGACGACGGCAAAGTCTGCCTGGAAGTCACCACCGTCGACGGCCCCCGCGTGCACACCCGCGTGGTCGAGGGCGGCATGGTCTCCGACCACAAAGGGCTCAACCTGCCCGGCGTCGCCGTCTCCGTCCCCGCCCTCTCCAAGAAGGACGAGGACGACCTGCGCTGGGCGCTGCGCACCGGCTTCGACGTGATCGCCCTCTCCTTCGTCCGCAGCGGCGACGACGCCGCGGACGTGCACCGGATCATGGACGACGAGGGCCGCCGCCTCCCCGTGATCGCCAAGATCGAGAAACCGCAGGCCGTGGCCAACCTCGACGGCATCGTGGCCGACTTCGACGGACTCATGGTGGCCCGCGGAGACCTCGGCGTCGAAATGCCGCTGGAACAGGTCCCGATCGTCCAGAAGCGCGCCGTCAAACTCGCCAAGCGCAACGCCAAACCGGTGATCGTCGCCACCCAGATGCTCGACTCGATGATCGAGAACTCGCGCCCCACCCGCGCCGAGGCCTCCGACGTCGCCAACGCGGTCCTGGACGGCACCGACGCCGTGATGCTCTCCGGAGAAACCAGCGTCGGCAAATACCCGGTCGAGACCGTACGCACCATGGCGAAGATCGTCACCGCGGCCGAGGAAGACATGCTGGCCAAGGGCCTGCCCCCGCTCACCGAGCGGAACAAACCCCGCACCCAGGGCGGCGCGGTCGCCCGGGCCGCCGCCGAGATGGGCGACTTCCTCGGCGCGAAGTTCCTGGTGGCGTTCACCCAGTCGGGCGACACCGCCCGCCGCCTCTCCCGCTACCGCTCCCCGATCCCGCTGCTCGCCTTCACCCCCGAGCCGGCCACCCGCTCCCAGCTCAGCCTCACCTGGGGCGCCGAGACCTTCCTCGGACCGCACGTCGGCTCCACCGACGCGATGGTCGACCAGGTGGACGAGCTGCTGCTGAAGTACGGCCGCTGCCGGAAGGGTGATGTCGTGGTGATCACGGCCGGCTCCCCGCCCGGCGTCTCCGGCTCGACCAACATGGTCCGCGTCCACCACATCGGCGAGGACGACAGCCCGAAGTAACGGCAGGACCCCTCCAGCACTTACGCTTGCCGCCGGCGTTCGAGGGCGATGGGCTGCTCGTGCTTCTTGCCGGGGCCGCGGCGACGCGCAGCAAAAAAGCGGAGAATCACGCGAACGTGGGTCTCCGCTTCGGGGCCCGACCATGGAAACGTAGGAAAGTGCCCCGGGTGGGATTCGAACCCACACTGAATACCTTTTGAGGGTATCGTCTCTGCCGATTGGACTACCGGAGCTCCTGCGAATCGAAGATTCACCCCGACCCGCTGCCCGTCCACCTTACCGCAGCTAGGTAGGCTCTTGTCAGCAGTACCCCTGCCCTGAACGAGGAGCCCCCGTGACCGCCGAGTCGCCCCAGCCCGTAGACGCGCCCGACGACGACAAGTCGCACGTGCCTCCGCTGACGACCCGTGTCGTCATCGCCGAGGACGAGGCCCTGATCCGGCTCGACCTGAAAGAGATGCTGGAGGAGGAGGGGTACACCGTCGTCGGTGAGGCCGGGGACGGTGAGCAGGCCGTCGAGCTGGCCCGCGAGCACCGGCCGGACCTGGTCATCCTGGATGTGAAGATGCCCAAGCTGGACGGTATCTCCGCGGCCGAGAAGATCGCCGAGGAGTCGATCGCGCCGGTCCTGATGCTCACCGCGTTCTCGCAGCGCGACCTGGTCGAGCGCGCCCGGGACGCGGGTGCGATGGCGTACCTGGTGAAGCCGTTCAGCAAGAGCGACGTGGTGCCGGCGATCGAGATGGCCGTCTCCCGGTTCACCGAGCTGAAGGAGCTGGAGAAGGAGGTCGCCGACCTCACCCAGCGGCTGGAGACCCGCAAGCTGGTCGACCGCGCGAAGTCCATCCTGCAGACCGAGTACGGGCTGACCGAGCCGGCCGCGTTCCGCTGGATCCAGAAGACCTCCATGGACCGACGGCTGTCGATGCAGCAGGTCGCGGAGGCGGTCATCGCGGACAGCGAGGAGAAGAAGTCCGCGAAGTAGGGCTGAGTCCGACCCGCAGACATGAAGAGGCCCGCGCCCCGGACAAGGGGCGCGGGCCTCCGCGCCTCCCAGGGGGGGCGCGGGGGACTGCGCGACCAGCCGCGGACCACCCGAAGCGGCCGGCCGGACCGGCGGAGTGCTCAGTCCTCGCCGAGGTACGCCTTGCGTACCGACTCGTCGTGCAGCAGGTCCTGGCCCGTGCCGGACAGGACGATGTTGCCGACTTCCATGACGTGACCCTGGTCGGCGAGCGAGAGCGCCGCCTGGGCGTTCTGCTCGACCAGCAGGATCGTGGTGCCCTGGGCCTTCAGCTCGGCGATCGTCGCCATGATCTTCTGCATCATGATCGGCGACAGACCCATGGACGGCTCGTCGAGCATCAGCAGCTTGGGCTGGGACATCAGCGCCCTGCCCATCGCCAGCATCTGCTGCTCACCGCCGGAGAGGGTGCCGGCGGCCTGCTTCCGGCGCTCCCCGAGGATCGGGAAGAGGTCGTAGGCGCGCTGGATGTCCTTCTCGATGCCGGGCTTGTCGTTGCGCAGGAACGCGCCGAGGCGCAGGTTGTCCTCGATGCTCATGCGCGGGAAGATGTGCCGCCCCTCGGGGGAGTGGGCGAGGCCCAGGGAGACCACCTGGTGGGCCGGGATCTTCTTCAGCGATCTGCCGTTGAACTTGATCTGTCCGCCGACCGGCTTCAGCAGTCCGGAGAGCGTGCGCAGGGTGGTGGTCTTGCCGGCGCCGTTGGTGCCGATGAGGGTGACCACCTGGCCGGCCTCGACCTTGAAGGAGATGCCCTTGACGGCCTCGATCTTGCCGTAGGCGACCCGGAGGTCCTCGACTTCGAGCAGTGCGGTCATCGGTCGTTCTCCTTGCCGGGCGCGGCGTCCGTCGTGGTCTCGGCGGGGGCCTCCGCGGTCTCGGTCTGTGCCTCGGCGTGCGCCTCGGCGGCTTCCACCTCGGCCACCTCCTCGGCGCCGGGTGCGTCCTCGAAGGGCTCGCCGAGGTAGGCCGCGATCACGCGCTCGTCGCCCTGGACGGTGGCGCTGTCGCCCTCGATCAGCTTCTCGCCCTGTACGAGTACGGCCACGCGGTCGCACAGGTTGAAGATGAAGCGCATGTCGTGCTCGATGACGAGCACGGCGATGCCCATGTCCCGGATGGCGAAGACCAGTTCCTCGGTGGTCCGGGTCTCCTGCGGGTTCATGCCGGCCGTGGGCTCGTCGAGGAGCAGCAGGCCGGGCTCGCTGGCGAGGGCGCGGGCGATCTCCAGTTTGCGCTGTTCGCCGTAGGGGAGGTTGCGGGCGAGGTGCTCGGACTTGTGGTCCAGGCCCACGAACGCCAGCAGTTCCATGGCCCGTTCCTTGGAGGCGTTCTCGGCCTTGTGGAAGCCGGGGCCGCGCAGCACGGCGGACCAGAAGCCTTCCTTGGTGCGGGTGTGCCGGCCGACGAGGACGTTCTCCAGGACCGTCATGTTGGCGAACAGGCGGATGTTCTGGAAGGTACGGGCGATGCCGGCCGCGGTGACCTTGAAGGACTTGGGCGGCAGGACGTTGCCCTTGTACCGGACTTCGCCCTCGGTGGGCACGTACAGGCCGGTCAGGCAGTTGAAGAAGGTCGTCTTGCCGGCGCCGTTGGGGCCGATCAGGCCGACGATCTCGCCGGCGTTGACGGTGAGGTCGACGCCGCGTACGGCCGTCAGGCCGCCGAAGCGCATGGTGACGCCGCGGGCGTCGAGGACGGTCTCGCCGGACGCGGCGGCGCCGGCGGGGGTGTCCTTGGTGGTGGTGTCGGTCGTCATGGTGATCAGGCCCCTGCCTTCGTCAGGAGGGTGGGTGCTTCCGCCTCTTCGTGGAACTCGAGCTGGCGGCGGCGGTTGGGGATGAGGCCTTCGGGGCGGAACCGCATCAGCAGGATGAGCGCGAGACCGAAGGCGAAGAGCTGGTAGTTCCCGAGGAACTGCAGCTTGTTCGGGATCAGGAAGAGCAGGGCAGCGCCGATCAGCGGGCCGCTGATGGTGCCCATGCCGCCGAGGACGACCGCTGCGAGCAGGAAGGCCGAGTTGGGCGGGATGGGGCCGGCGAACAGGTACTGCTCGGGCGTCACGGTGTAGGTGACGTGGGCCTGGACGGTGCCCGCGAGGCCGGCGAGGGAGGCGCCGACGGCGAAGGCGATCAGCTTGACCCGGAAGCCGTTGATGCCCATGGCGAGTGCGGCGGTCTCGTCCTCGCGGATGGCCACCCAGGCACGTCCGATGCGGGAGTTGCCGCTGCGGCGGAAGACCAGCACCACGACCGCGGTGATGATCAGCATCAGGAAGAAGTAGTTGGCGAACCGGCCGATGGTGAAGCCGCCCATGTCGTGCTGGGCGCCGAAGTCGAAGCCGCCGATGTCGAGGTTCGGGATCGACGACACACCGTTGGAGCCGTTGGTGAGGTCGGGCCCGGAGGTGCCGTCGAGGTTGTTCGCCGTGATGCGGAAGATCTCACCGAAGCCGAGGGTGACGATGGCGAGGTAGTCGCCGCGCAGTCGCAGCGTCGGGGCGCCGATCAGCACACCGAAGACCAGCGAGGCGGCGGCGCCGACGAGGACGGCGGCCCAGAACGGGAAGTGCACGTCGAACGGGGAGCTGGGGGAGCCGGAGACCAGGGCCGCCGCGTAGGCGCCGACGCCGAGGAAGGCGACGTAACCGAGGTCGAGGAGGCCGGCCAGGCCGACGACGATGTTCAGACCGAGGGCGACGGTGGCGAAGATCAGGATGTAGACGCCGAGGGTCGCGTACTGGTCGTTGGTCTGGGTGAAGGGGAACAGCGCCGCCGCGACGAAGGCGCCGCAGATGGTGATGTTCTGGTGCCGGGCGGAGATCTGCGAGGCCTGGGCGATGAGGCCCGACTTGTTGAGGGCGGCGAAGCTGAAGCCCGCGGTGATCAGGAAGCCGATGAAGAGTTCGTCGTACTCGGTGCCGATGCCGTAGGTGAAGACGGTCAGGCCGAGTGCGAGGACGGCGACGATGATCAGGATTTCGGCGTACGACGGCAGGGCGGGTACGGGCCGGGGCGAGCCTGCGGTGAAGACGGCCTTGGTCGTTTCCCACTTGTGGCCGGCGCCGTGCTTGAACTTCTCCCAGCCGGTGTCGTCGGGGTCGATCGGGTCGGGCTCGGGCCGCTGGAAGGGCAGGGCCACGGCGCCGGCGAGGGCGGCGAGGCTGGCGACGGCGACGAGGAAGCCGCCGGGTTCGAGGTTGACGAGTCCGCCGAGGTCGCTGCTGATCGCGAGGATCGTGTACCAGCTGGTGGCGAAGGTGGCCAGGGTGGCGAACTTCAGGGCCGCTTCGGGGCCGGCGGGTGCCAGCCAGCCGAGGCCGCGGACGCCGTAGGAGGCGAGGGCGAAGAGGGTGGCGAGGGCCGCTCCGATGAGGACGAGGACCTGCAGGCCGCCGGGGTAGCCGTAGACGGTGAGGTCGCCGGGGAATGCGGAGGTCCACGTCCAGGCGAGGAAGGTGGAGACGATCGTCAGCACGCTGCCGCCGAGGGCGAGGGCGCGTGCGGCCTTCTCCGGCAGGGGCAGCAGTCCGGCCGGGGCGTCGGCCTTGCGGGCGCCCGGGGTGTCGGGTGCGGTGGTCTGTGTGGTCATCGGTCTCACGCCCTGTCCGCGACGCGCTCGCCGAGCAGGCCTTGTGGCCTGAACAGCAGTACGAGAATGAGGAGTACGAAGGCCCAGACGTCGGCCCAGGACTGGCTGCCGAACTTGTCCATGCCCGGGATGTCGGCGATGTAGGCGGTGGCCAGGGTCTCGGCCACGCCGAGGACCACGCCGCCGATCATGGCTCCGTAGATGTTGCCGATGCCGCCGAGGACGGCGGCGGTGAACGCCTTCAGGCCGAGGATGAAGCCCATGCGGAAGTTGATCTCGCCGTACTTCAGGCCGTAGGCGACGGCTCCGACTGCGGCGAACGCGGCACCGAGGGCGAACGCGATCACGATGATGCGGTCGGTGTTGACGCCCATGAGCTTGGCGGTGTCCGGGTCCTGCGCGGTGGCCTGCATACCGCGGCCGGTGCGGGTCTTCATCACGAAGTAGGCGAGGACCGCCATGCTGATCGGAGCGGCGACGACCAGGAAGACGTCACCGGTCTGGATGGTGACGCTGCCGATCTCGAAGGGGCCGCCCTCGATCTGCGGGAAGGTGCGTGCGGACTTCGCCTCCGGGTACCAGGCCCACACGGCCTGCTGCAGTGCGAGGGAGAGTCCGATGGCGGTGATGAGGGGTGCAAGGCGCGGTGCGTTGCGGAGGGGCCGGTAGGCGAACCGTTCCGCTCCGACGGCGATGGCGACCGCGACGATGACGGCGCCGATGATCATCAGCGGCAGCGCGATCCACATGCTGGTGCCGCCGGGAAGCCAGAGCCAAACGGTGAGAGCGCCGAACGCTCCCGTCATGAAAATCTCGCCGTGGGCGAAGTTGATGAGCTGGACAATGCCGTAGACCATTGTGTAGCCGATGGCGACCAGCCCGTACATGGATCCCAGTAGCAGGCCGTTGACCAGCTGCTGCGGCAGTTCGTTCACCGCATGTCCTCCGAGACGTTCGGAAATCGACGGATGTAGGCCGGATGCGAGTCCGCGCGGGGCGCCAGTGGAACAGCGCCCCGCGCGGCTCTTCGGGTGGTGAGGTGTGATCAGCCGGTGTAGGTACCGGACTTGACGGGCACCCAGGCACCGTTCTTCACGGCGTACACGGTCAGCTGCTTGTTGGTGGCGTCGCCGAACTCGTCGAAGGAGACCTTGCCGGTCACGCCGTCGAAGGACACGCCCTGCATGGCCTCGGTGACCTTGGCGCGGGCGTCGGAGGGCAGCTTGCCGCCGTTGGCGTCGACGACCTTCTTGACGGCCTCGATGACCGCCCAGGCGGAGTCGTAGGAGTAGCCGCCGTAGGCCGAGTACTCCTCCTTGTAGCCGCCGGCCTTGTAGTCGGCGACGAACTGCTTGGCGGAGGGCAGGTCCTCGACCGGGGCGCCGACGGAGGTGGCCAGGTCGCCGCCCGCCTCGGAGCCCGCCAGCTTCATGAAGGTGTCGTCCTTGATGCCGTCACCGCCGACGAGCGGGATCTTGGCACCGGCGGCCTTGATCTGCTTGCTCAGCGGGCCGGCCTGCGGGTACTCGCCGCCGTAGTAGACGACCTGGGCACCCGAGTTCTTCACCTTGGTGGCGATCGCCGAGAAGTCCTTGGCGTCGGGGTTGATGTGCTCGGTGCCGACCACCTTGCCGCCGAGCTTCTTGAACTCGTTGGTGAAGGTGGCGGCGAGGCCGGCGCCGTAGGTCTTCTTGTCGTCGATGACGAAGACCTTCTTCTTCTTCGCCGTGTTGTAGACGTACTGGGCGGCGAACGGGCCCTGGATGGCGTCCGTGGTCGCGGTGCGGAAGTACGACTTGTAGGTGCGGACCTTCTTGGTCTGCCAGTCGGGGCCCTGGGTGAGGCCCGGACCGGTGTTGGCCGGGGAGACCTGGACCAGCTTGGCGTCGTCGAAGACCTTCTGCATCGACTCGGCGACCGAGGAGTTCAGCGGGCCGACGACACCGAGGACCTCCTGCTCGGAGGTGAACTTGGAGGCGTTCTGCTGGCCGGCGGACGGCTGGGCCTGGTCGTCGAGGGCCTCGATCTTGAAGGTGACGCCCTTGACGTAGTTCTTCTTGTTGGCGTTCTTGGCGGCGAGGTCCGCGGAGTTCTTGATGCCGAGGCCCATGGCGGACAGGTCGCCGGTCAGCGGGGCGTCGACACCGATGACGACGGTGGTGCCGCCGCCGTTGCCGGAGTCCTTGCCCTTGTCGCCGCTGTCGCGCGAACCGCAGGCGGTGAGGGTGAGCGCTCCCGCCGCCAGCGCGGCGGTGATGGCGATAAGCGAACGTTGACGCACGATCAGTCCTTTCCCCAGGCACAACCGCCTCCCCGTGGAAGCGGTCGAGTCGCGCGCCGCGCTGAAGAAACAATCCGATGGCGCGGTGACTGGCCGTGACTCTAGGCGTGTGTGGGGAACGTGGAGGAGTGTCTGACCAAGGCTGTGACGCTCTTGTTATGACACGACGTAATGCAGAGCGGTACGCCGCGGGGGGAACGGTGGAATTCAGGTGGATTCGCGCTGTCCACATTTTGAGAACCCGCAGGACCCGCCATGATCTTTTCAGGCGTCTCAGCCGTTTTGGTGATTACTCAGCACTGTTGCTGCAGGCTACTTTCAGGGCATGGGAGAGGTCTCGGGCGTAGCGCCCGCCGAGGATGTAGCTCTGAACCTGTATTGCACGCGTATTACGCAGAGTTACATCCAGGAAAGGGAGGCCCGCGTCTGTGGGGGCTTTTCCGCATTTCGTCACGTGCATGGTTATCGTGATCTTGCGGGCGGAACGTGCCTCGGCCCGGAACGGAGTCGATGGTTCCGTTGTCAGGGAGAGTCCTGCGTACGGCTGGGTCACACGGGTCACGGTGACCGGCGGTCCCGGCGCCACGCTCAGCAGGACCGTGAAGCCGAAGCTGCGGGGCGGGGCCCCCGGCGCAGGTGCCCGGCCCTCCAGGTAGGTCACGTCCACGACTTGGGCCGGGTAGGGGGCCGGTGTCCGGGGGTGCGGGGGCTCGGGTGGCGGCTGCTGGGGTCGAGTGGCGTAGAGGGAGCCGGCGCCTCCCAGCAGGACGGCCGCGGCGGCGAGTGCCAGGGTGATCCGCCGGTGGCGGGCGTACCAGGCGGCCAGGGCCACGCCTGGCCCGTCGGCCGGCGGCGGGTCCTCCCCGTGCCGGGTGTCCCACGCGCGCGTGCCCTCGCCGGGCTCCAGCGGGCCGATGCCGTTCATGACCAAGGGCCTCCGGTCGGCGTTCCGTCGCGGTAGCGCTCGGTGCACGCTCTGCCGGTCTGACGGTGGATCAACTCATTGGCTGCTTTGCGCCCTTGACGCCGCAGGACGGTCCGTGCGTCGTCCACGACGTCCATCAGGATCTGGTACTGCCCGTGGGAGAGACCCATCGACTGATAGTCGCCGTAGGTGTCGTCGTCGAGCGCCTTGCGCGCCCAGTACGTGATCAGTCTGGCGCACAGCTCGGCGTCGGAGGTCGCCGAGGCCTGCGGGGGTGAGGGAGCTGCGGAGGCGGAACGCGCTGCCCGCGCGGGCTGCTTCGGGTGTGCGGAGCCGCCCGTTCCGGCGCAGCCGGTCGCACACAGCAGCGCCGGCACCGCCAGTGCGAGCACCAGGAACCTCGCCCCCGGCCGGGGGCCTCCTCGCCGTCCCATGTGCCGAAGCTAAGGGGAGGGGCGGCGGGGGGCAACGGTGAGGCAGGAGGCACTCGCCGACCCCGGACGTCAGGGGCCGGGGTCGGAGGGCCGGGGGCCGGTGGCTGAGCGTAGGGGCCGGGTGCCGTGCGGCGCAGCGGCCGGGGACGGAGTCGTTCAGCTGCCGACGGGGCGCGCGTGTGCCTCGTCGCCCGGGTTCACGTCCCGCAGCAGGCAGGTCAGCCGGGCCGAGCACACCCGCCGGCCCTGCTCGTCGCTGATCACGATCTCGTACGTCGCCGTCGACCGGCCCCGGTGCACCGGCGTGGCCACGCCCGTCACCAGGCCCGAGCGGACACCACGGTGGTGGGTGCAGTTCAGGTCCACACCGACCGCGATCTTCGAGCTGCCGCCGTGCAGCATGGAGCCGATCGAGCCCAGGGTCTCCGCCAGCACCGCGGAAGCGCCGCCGTGCAGCAGGCCGTACGGCTGGGTGTTGCCCTCCACCGGCATGGTCGCGACGACCTTGTCCGCCGAGGCCTCGAGGATCTGCACGCCCATGCGCGTGCCCAGATGCCCGGCCGAGAACAGCGCCGGCAGGTCGACGCCGAGCGCCGCGTACTCGTCGATGACCTCCTGCGGGAACTTCACTTGCTGCTGCTCACCCATGAGCCCGGCTCCGTTCGTCGTCCACCTGTCTTCAGCTGAGCAAACGCTCAGTCGGTCGCCGATTGTTCCAGACGGCTCTCCGCGCCCCCGGTGTGGCCTTCGAGTCGTACGACGACGGACTTGCTGGCCGGGGTGTTGCTGGTGTCGGCGGTGGCATCCAGCGGCACCAGCACGTTCGTCTCCGGGTAGTACGCCGCCGCGCATCCCCGCGCGGTCGGGTAGAGCACGACCCGGAAGCCGGGAGCCCGCCGCTCCACGCCGTCCCGCCACTCGCTCACCAGGTCGACGTACGACCCCTCGGCCGCACCCAGCGCCCGCGCGTCCTCGGGGTGCACCAGCACCACCCGGCGCCCGCCCGCGATGCCCCGGTACCGGTCGTCGAGGCCGTAGATGGTGGTGTTGTACTGGTCGTGCGAGCGCAGGGTCTGCAGCAGCAGCCGGCCCTCGGGCAGCGCCGGGTACTCCACCGGCGCCGCCGTGAAGTTCGCCTTGCCGGTCGCCGTCGGGAAGCGGCGCTCGTCCCGCGGGGCGTGCGGCAGCGCGAAGCCGCCGGGCCGGGCCACGCGCGCGTTGAAGTCGTCGAAACCGGGGATCACGCGCGCGATGCGGTCACGGATCGTCGCGTAGTCCTTCTCGAACTCCTCCCACGGCACGACGCTGCGCTCGCCGAGCACCCGCCGCGCGAGCCCGCAGACGATGGCAGGCTCGGACCGCAGCTGCCGGCTCGCGGGCCTCAGACGGCCGCGCGAGGCGTGCACCATGCCCATCGAGTCCTCGACCGTCACGAACTGCTCGCCGCCGCTCTGCACATCGGCTTCGGTGCGGCCCAGGGTCGGCAGGATCAGCGCCCGCGCGCCCGTGACCACGTGCGAGCGGTTCAGCTTGGTCGACACGTGCACGGTCAGCCGCGCGCGCCGCATCGCGGCCTCGGTGACCTCCGTGTCGGGCGAGGCCGAGACGAAGTTGCCGCCCATCGCGAAGAAGACCTTCGCCTCGCCGTCGCGCAGCGCACGGATGGCCCGCACGACGTCGAAGCCGTGCTCGCGCGGCGGCGCGAAGCCGAACTCCTTCTCCAGAGCGTCCAGGAAGGCCGGGGCGGGCCGCTCGAAGATGCCCATGGTGCGGTCGCCCTGGACGTTGCTGTGCCCGCGCACCGGGCACACACCCGCGCCCGGGCGGCCGATGTTGCCGCGCAGCAGCAGGAAGTTGACCACCTCACGGATGGTCGGGACGGCGTGCTTGTGCTGGGTGAGGCCCATGGCCCAGCAGACGATGGTCCGCTCGGAGGCGAGGACCATGCGCAGCGCCTGTTCGATCTCCGCGCGCGTGAGGCCGGTCGCGGTGAGCGTCTCGTCCCAGTCGGCCGTACGCGCGGCCGCGGCGAACTCCTCGAAGCCGTGCGTGTGTTCCCGCACGAACTCCTCGTCGACCGCGCCCTCGCGCTCCAGGATCAGCTTGTTGAGGAGACGGAAGAGCGCCTGGTCGCCACCGATGCGGATCTGCAGGAACAGATCGGTGAGCGCGGCGCCCTTGAACAGGCCCTGCGGGGTCTGCGGGTTCTTGAAGCGTTCGAGACCCGCCTCGGGCAGCGGATTGACACTGATGACCTGCGCGCCGTTCGCCTTGGCCTTCTCCAGCGCGGAGAGCATGCGCGGATGGTTCGTGCCCGGGTTCTGGCCGGCGACGATGATCAGGTCGGCCTGGTACAGGTCCTCCAGCCGGACGCTGCCCTTGCCGATGCCGATGGTCTCGCTGAGCGCCGACCCGGACGACTCGTGGCACATGTTCGAGCAGTCCGGCAGGTTGTTCGTGCCCAGTTCCCGCGCGAAGAGCTGGTACAGGAACGCGGCCTCGTTGCTGGTGCGGCCCGAGGTGTAGAAGACGGCCTCGTCCGGGGAGCCGAGGGCGGCGATCTCCTCGGCGACGATGTCGAAGGCCCGCTCCCAGGAGACCGGCTCGTAGTGGGTGCCGCCCTCGGGGAGGTACATGGGGTGGGTGAGCCTGCCCTGCTGCCCCAGCCAGTAGCCGCTGCGGCGGGACAGGTCGGCGACCGGGTGCGCGGCGAAGAACTCAGGCGTCACCCGGCGCAGGGTCGCCTCCTCGGCGACCGCCTTCGCGCCGTTCTCGCAGAACTCCGCCGCGTGCCGGTGCTCCGGCTCCGGCCAGGCACAGCCCGGGCAGTCGAATCCGTCCTTCTGGTTGACGCGCAGCAGCGTCATCGCGGTGCGCCGCACTCCCATCTGCTGCTGGGCCATGCGCAGCGTGTGCCCGATGGCCGGCAATCCCGCCGCCGCGTGCTTCGGCTCCGTGACCTGCGGCGCGTCCTGAACCGGGTCACCCTTGGGCGGCTTCGTCGCCATCGCACGCTCTCCTTCGACTGCGTGTGAGAAATACGGTGCCGATCCTCCCACGGGCGACCGACAGCGATGCCGGGCGGTGCCGGACCGCCTCTCGGCCACCCGCCGGCCCTGGCCGACTGTGCCGACGCTCACACCCGCCGGACGCACCCGGTCCGGACTGTCAGTGCGGCGTGGCAGGATCGGGGACGTGGCAGAGACAGCATCGAAGCAGACCGACAAGACCTCCGGCGGCACGCGACCCCGGCTGATGCTCATGGACGGGCACTCGCTGGCCTACCGTGCGTTCTTCGCGCTGCCCGCGGAGAACTTCACGACCGCGACCGGCCAGCCGACGAACGCGATCTACGGCTTCGCGTCGATGCTGGCCAACACCCTGCGTGACGAGGCGCCCACGCACTTCGCGGTCGCCTTCGACGTCTCCCGCAAGACCTGGCGCTCCGAGCGGTTCACCGAGTACAAGGCGAACCGCTCCAAGACCCCCGACGAGTTCAAGGGCCAGGTCGACCTGATCGGCGAGCTGCTCGACGCGATGCAGGCCCCGCGCTTCGCCGTCGAGGGCTTCGAGGCCGACGACGTGATCGCCACGCTCGCCACCCAGGCCGAGGCCGAGGGCTTCGAGGTGCTGATCGTCACCGGCGACCGCGACTCCTTCCAGCTGGTCAGCGAGCACACCACCGTGCTCTACCCGACGAAGGGCGTCTCCGAGCTGACCCGGTTCACCCCGGAGAAGGTTCTCGAGAAGTACGGGTTGACGCCGGCGCAGTACCCCGACTTCGCGGCCCTGCGCGGCGACCCGTCCGACAACCTCCCCGGCATCCCCGGTGTCGGCGAGAAGACCGCCGCGAAGTGGATCAACCAGTTCGGTTCGTTCGCGGACCTGGTCGAGCGCGTCGACGAGGTCAAGGGCAAGGCCGGGCAGAACCTCCGCGACCACCTGGAGTCGGTCAAGCTCAACCGCGTCCTCACCGAGCTGGAGCGCCAGGTCGAGCTGCCGAAGACGGTCGCCGACCTGGAGCGGGCCCCGTACGACCGCAAGGCCGTCGCGATGGTCCTGGACACTCTGGAGATCCGCAACCCCTCCCTGCGCGAGCGCCTCTTCGCCGTCGACCCCGGCGGCCAGGAGGCCGAGACCACCCCGGTCGCCACAGAGGGCGTCGAGATCGACGGCCGGATTCTGCGCACCGGCGAGCTGGCCCCCTGGCTCGCCGAGCACGGCACCGGGACGCTGGGCGTCACCACCGTCGGCACCTGGGCGCTGGGCACCGGCTCCGTCGCCGAGGTCGCCCTCGCGGCGGACGGGGGAGCGGCCGCCTGGTTCGACCCGTCCGAGCTGGACGAGGCCGACGAGAACGCGTTCGCGGCCTGGCTGGCCGACGCGGACCGCCCCAAGGTGTTCCACGATGCCAAGGGCGCCATGCGCGTCTTCGCCGAGCACGGCTGGAGCGTCGAGGGCGTCATCATGGACACCGCGCTCGCCGCCTACCTGGTCAAGCCGGGCCGGCGCTCCTTCGATCTGGACGCGCTGTCGCTGGAGTACCTGCACCGCGAGCTGGCCCCGGCCGCCGCGGCCGACGGCCAGCTGGCCTTCGGTGCGGACGACGGCGCGGAGGCCGAGGCCCTGATGATCCAGGCCCGCGCCGTCCTGGACCTCGGCACGGCCTTCGAGAGCCGCCTCGAGGAGGTGGGCGCCGCCGACCTGCTCCGGGACATGGAGCTGCCCACGTCCGCGCTGCTCGCGCGCATGGAGCGGCACGGCATTGCCGCGGACCGCCCGCACCTCGAAGCGATGGAACAGATGTTCGCGGGCGCGGTCCAGCAGGCCGTGAAGGAGGCGCACGCGGCGGCCGGCCACGAGTTCAACCTGGGCTCGCCCAAGCAGCTCCAGGAGGTCCTCTTCGGCGAGCTGGCCCTGCCCAAGACCAAGAAGACCAAGACCGGCTACACCACGGACGCCGACGCCCTGTCCTGGCTCGCCGCCCAGACCGACAACGAACTGCCGGTGATCATGCTCCGCCACCGCGAGCAGGCGAAGCTCCGCGTCACCGTCGAGGGGCTGATCAAGACCATCGCCGGCGACGGCCGTATCCACACGACCTTCAACCAGACGGTGGCCGCCACCGGCCGTCTGTCCTCCACGGACCCGAACCTGCAGAACATCCCGGTCCGCACCGACGAGGGCCGGGCCATCCGCCGGGGCTTCGTGGTCGGCGAGGGCTTCGAGTCCCTGATGACCGCCGACTACAGCCAGATCGAACTGCGCGTGATGGCCCACCTCTCCGAGGACGAGGGCCTGATCCGGGCGTTCACCTCCGGCGAGGACCTGCACACCACGGCCGCCTCCCAGGTCTTCGGCGTCGAGCCCGGCGCGGTGGACGCGGAGATGCGCCGCAAGATCAAGGCGATGTCGTACGGCCTCGCCTACGGTCTCTCCGCCTTCGGCCTCTCCCAGCAGCTGAACATCGAGGCGGCCGAGGCCCGCGCCCTGATGGACGCGTACTTCGAGCGCTTCGGCGGGGTCCGGGACTACCTGCGCCGGGCGGTCGACGAAGCGCGCGCAACGGGTTACACGGCGACGCTGTTCGGGCGCCGCCGCTACCTCCCGGACCTCAACAGCGACAACCGCCAGCGTCGCGAGGCCGCCGAGCGCATGGCCCTCAACGCGCCCATCCAGGGCACGGCGGCGGACATCGTCAAGATCGCCATGCTCAAGGTGGACAGCGCGCTGCGGGCGGCGGACCTCAAGTCCCGCATGCTCCTCCAGGTCCATGACGAGATCGTCCTGGAGATCGCCCCCGGCGAGCGGGCGGCCGCGGAGGAGATCGTCCGCCGCGAGATGGCCGCCGCCGTCACCCTGAGGGCACCGCTCGACGTCTCGGTCGGCGTGGGCCCTGACTGGGAGTCGGCAGCGCACTAGCCTGCGATGCGTGGGCGGAGGGGGCGCTTGCTCGCCACCGGGCCGAGGGGCGCTTGCCACCCGGCCGAGGGGTGTTCGTGCCGCGCAGGGGGGCTTGCCGCCGGTTCTGCGCGGCGCCCTCCGAGCCGCGCAGTCCCTCTGCGTCGTACCTTGCCGAGCCGCGCAGCCTCTCTGCGCCGCCTCCTGCCCAAGCCCCCTAGCGGGAGGCCCCCGTGCCGCCTTCCGCTTCGTGGCCGCTCGGGCCGGCCGCGTAGGCCAGCGGAGGGGCGATCGCCTGCGCATCCGCTCCCTCGCCGACCCACAGCGCGATGAACAGCGCGGCGGTCGCTTCCAGGAGTCCCGCCCGTCCGAGACCGCCGCCGGCCACGGGTTCACAGCCCACGTCCTGCACCAGCGCGCGTACCCGCGCGAGGGCCGTCTCGTCGTCCCCGCACACCGGCACCGCCAGTGGGCGCCCGTCGAACACGGGCGGCCGCAAGCGCCACACATCCTCGTGGCAGAGGTTGAAGGCCTTGACCACGTGGGCTCCCGGTGCCGCCGCAGCCAGTTGCTGCGCGGCTGAGGGGCCTCCTTCCGTCAGCAGCCGGAAACCCGGGCCGAGCGGGTTGGAACAGTCGAGCAGCACCTTGCCGTCCAGGGCCGCGCGCAGTTCCCGTGCCACGTCCACTCCTGCTCCATAGGGCAGCGCGGCCAGTACCACCTGACCGGCCTCGGCCGCCTCGCGCAGACCGGCAGGCCTTGTGCCGCCTCCGATGCGTGTCGCGAGCCGCTCCGCCTTGTGCGCGTCCCGTCCCCCGATGGTCACCTGGTGCCCGGCCCGCACCCAGTGGGTGGCGAGCGCGTCGGCCATGTTGCCCGTCCCCAGTACGCCGATTCTCATCACACGATCCCTCTCCGTGCCTGTTCCGACCGTTCACACCGACGCTAGAAGGCTGTTCGGGCACCATTTGGTACGTGACGACGACCGACGCCTTCCTCGCCGACTGCCGCGCCCGCCTCGGCTTCGACCTGCTGTCCAACACCTGGAACGCCGTGGTGCTCTGGGCGCTGCGCGACGGCCCCAGGCGCCCTGTCGAACTACAGGGACGGATCGGAGGTATCAGCTCCAAGGTCCTCACCGAGACACTGCGCCGGCTGCAGTTCAGCGGACTGGTCGACCGGCATTCCCACCCCGACGCACCATCACGGGTCGAGTACGAACTCACCGCTCTGGGCCGCACCTTGCTGGCACCCATCGACGCCGTCGGCGCATGGGCCTTCGAGCACGGCGATGAGGTGATGACAGCCCAGGAAGCAGCATGCGCCCCGCACTCGCCTCCTCCTAACTGCCAGACCTGCCAGACCTGCCAGACCTGCCAGGCCGGTCAGACCTGCCGGACCTGCCAGGCCGGTCAGACCTGCCGGACCGGTCAGGCCGGTCAGACCTGCCGGACCGGTCAACAGAGCGCGTAGGCGTCGCCGGCAGATGAGTGCACGTCCCCGCGTCCGGAAGAAGCACCCGGATGAGGCAGCGGCCCGATCAGCACCCACATCGCGTCGTCGACCGCCCACAGCTTCGGCCCCGCCACCCCGCCCTTCCGGATCATCCGTCCCGGAGCGGTCGCCCCTGGAAGATCATTCGTCAGGACTTCCGAGTCGCACAGCCCCCTGCGTCGTGCCCTCCAAACCGTGCGGCCCCTCCGCGCTGCACTCTCCCGCACCGCGCGACCTCTGTGCGCCGTGCCCTTCCGAGCGCGAGCCCTCCCGAGCCGCGCCCCTCCGAGCCTTCCCGAGCCGCGCCCCTCCGCGCCCTTCCGAGCCGCGCCCCTCCGAGCCCCTCCGAGCCGCGCAGCCCCCTCCGCCGCACCTCCCGCGCCGCGTGTTCCTTTTCCGCCGCAACGGCGATCAGCCCCCCCGGTGCTCCCCGGCGGTGCCGGACTCCCCGCACCCCGCACGGCACACGCCCCCACCAGGGACGACGAACCGGCCCGGCACCGGGCGGGTGGCCGAACCCCCGGAGGGCCCGTCACTCTCGTGGCCCCCGTCAAAACGCCCCGCACCCCCGCCAACCGCAACACTGCGGGCATGGGTATACGCATGCTTCACCGCCGGACACCCGAGGCGACCCCCCGGGCCTGGGCGGACACCTTCTCGGCGCAGGTCATGCCCACGTCGCAGACCCCGGCCCTCGCGGCCGACGCAAGCACCGCCCGCATCCCGGCCGACCTGGCCGCCACCGTCCGCAGCGTCACCAAGGACCTCCGGCGCAGACTCGCCGGCCGCACGGCCCGCACACCCGACTGGCGTCAGTGGGCCGACCTGGCCCGCGGCTACCTCGCCCTGACCCTCACCCTGCTCCCGAGAGCACGCCCCCGGCCCACGCTCACGGTCTACATCGCGTCCCTCACCGAGCGGCCGTCCGCTCCCGCTCCGCAGCGACCACCCCGCCGGGACCCCCGGGGCCGGCGCCCGGACGCCAGACCCTGACCCCGACGGCGTACAGCAGCAGTCCCAGGACCACCCCGGCGCCCACTCCGAAGCACAAGGTGGGCACCACCTCCCACGGCCGCGCCGTCGCACCCGGCTCCTCCCACCACCGGGCCGTGCGCTGCACCGCCCCGGCCAGCGCGCAGCCGCCGATCACCGTGAGTGCCCACCACCGGTCCCGACGGGACAGCAGCGGCACTCCCACCGGCACTCCGCCGACCGGCGCGCTCCGCAGCGCACGGGTCAGGAAGACCGCGATCACCACGGCACCCGCCACGGACGACCCGTATTGCAGCCAGGTGAACAACGGCATGCCCGCCGGGCCGTCCCGGCCGATGGCCGGAACCAGCCGCGTCCCCCACCGGCCGTGGTGTGTGAACGCGTCCCACACCAAATGCGTGAGCGCGCCGAGCACCGCGGAGCCGTACCACCAGCCCAGCGACGCGGCCCGCACGCGCGCGCGTGGCGCACCGCAGCGCAGCAGGGCGGCCGGCCGTCCCTGCCGGGCCCGCGGCAGCAGCGCGAGCAACGGCTCCCGGACCAGTAGCCACAGCCCCGTCAGCAGCCACGCGATGAGCACGTCGACCGTGGCGACCCCGCTGAACGCGTGCGTGACCGTGCCGAACTCCATGCCGCCCGGCAGGATCCCGGCCACGTAGTAGGGCAGGTCGGGCGTGACGGACCCCGCGACGAGCACCGCGGGCAGCAGCCGGCCACGGCCGCTTCCGTCCCTGCGGATCGCGGGCAGCACGGCTGCCGCATGGCTGAGAGTGAACGGCAACGGAGCCCCCAGAACGGTCGTCGGCCAGGCGCCGGTACCGGTGATCAGGTCTGCCCAGTATGCGGGACCGCCGTCCAGGGCCGTCCACGACAACGACAGTTGGCCAACCGGTGAAAACCGGGCGCGAACGGGTGCCCGGTCAAAGCAAGTTGCCGTAGGGTCACCTGCGTCGCTGTGCCGGGGGTGCGGTCGAACACACATCGCACAGATGGAGAGGCGGCACAGGGGCAACCAGAGCACCGGGTCAACCGTCACACCAGAGCGAGGCAGACCGACGGAGACGGACGCAGCGGGCGTCCACGGGAGGGGTTCACTCTATGGCGGCGCATTTCGGCAGGCGGCTGCGCAAGGGAGCGGCGACCACCGCCGTGGCCGCGGCGGCGGTCGCGGCTCTCTCCGCGTCCCAGGCTCCGGGAGTGACCAGCGAGGACCACGGCAGACAGACGGCAGCCGACAGCACCGCCACCCCCACCCTGGACACCGACGGCAACGCCACCGGCAACTCCCCGTACTACACGGACCTGCCGCCGCTGAACAGTCCCGCGCCCAGCCCCTCGTCGAGCGTCGGCCCCTCCGGCACCGTGGGCAGGACCGAGGGCGGCATCCCGGCGACGGTCCTGGCCGCCTACAAGAGGGCCGAGGCCGATCTGCGCGCCTCCAAGCCCGGCTGCAACCTGCCCTGGCACCTGCTCGCCGCCATCGGCAACGTCGAGTCGGGACAGGCCCGCGGCGGCCAGGTCGACGCCGACGGCACCACACTGCACCCGATTCTGGGCCCGCAGCTCGACGGCAACGGCTTCGCGCTCATCCAGGACACCGACGACGGCGCGTACGACGGCAACAGCACGTACGACCAGGCCGTCGGCCCCATGCAGTTCATCCCGTCCACGTGGGCCTGGGCCGGCCGCGACGGCAACGACGACGGCAAGAAGGACCCCAACAACGTCTACGACGCCGCGCTGGCCGCGGGCCACTACCTGTGTCGCAACGACTGGGACCTGTCCCACGAGGCCGACCTGCACCGGGCGATCCTCAGCTACAACAACTCGCAGGAATACCTCAACCTGGTCCTGAACTGGATGGAGTACTACCGCAAGGGTGCCCACTCCGTCCCCGACGGCACCGGCGGCGTGCCCGAGCACCGCAGCGACGACGACTCCGGCCGGCCCGCCTCCCCGAGGCCCTCGGACCCGCCGACGACCAAGCCGGACCCGAAGCCCGACAAGCCCGGTAAGCCTGAGAAGCCCGGAAGGCCCGGCAACGACCACGGCGGTCACGAGACCCCCGGCCCGAAGCCGCCGAAGCCCCCCGTCCCGCCGACTCCGCCCTCCAACACCGACCTCGTGGACCACTTGGAGAACGCCGGCCCGGCGAAACTCGCCGCGATGGCCGGCGATGCCTTCGGCGAGCGGATCAGCGCCCGCGCCGAGACGAAGGTCGGCAAGTCCGTCGCCAGGGTCAGGGTCAGGTTCACCATCACCGGCGAGACCGACGCCACCTTCGCCGGCGGCGAGACGGTGGCCACCGTCGTCACCGACCCCAAGGGCGTCGCGCATGCGCCGGCGCTCCAGGCGGGCGAGAAGACCGGTGACTTCAAGGTCGCCGCCGCCGTCGTGGGCCGCTCCGTCAAGGGCGTCGACTACACCGCCACCGTCACCGCACGCGCCGCCGACGCCCTGGCCCGCACCAGCGACACCCCGCTGACCTGCGTCCCGGGCGGCGAGTTCGCCGACCAGGTCCAGGTGAAGGCGACTTACAAGAGTGCCGTCGCGGACAAGGTCGCGGCCACCGCCACCCTGATCAAGTCGACGGCCGACGCCACGGAGAACGACAAGGGCCCCTACTTCAAGGACGCCGACGGCAAGCCGGTCCGCACGCTCACCGCACTCCAGACCGACGCCAAGGGCCTGTTGACGCTGCCGAAGCTGTACGCGGACGACACCACCGGCACCTTCCTGCTCCGCATCACCACCACCGGCGGCGCGACCCTCACCGTGGAACTGAAGGTGGCCGCCGACTCCCCGGCGACCCCTTCCCCGAGCCCGACAGCCGGCTCGTCCTCCTCCGCGAGCCCGTCCTCCTCCTGACGCCGCCTCGCAGGGCGCCCTCTCCGCTCCCGCGGGGAGGGCGCCCGCGTTCGTGCGCGCACCGCTGTTCTCATCTCGCCCGCCCGTTGCTACGGTGCCCCACCTGACGAGCAATCTGACGATCCGTCAACAACCGGCCGGCACTCGCCGGGACAGCGACCCTGCGTGGGGAGGCCCGTATGCGCGCCCTGATCGCCGCCGCGACCGGTCTCGCCCTCGCGCTCGTCCTGGTCCTCGGGATCAGCGCGCTGGGCTCGCCGTCGGGCCGGACGTCCCCCAAGCCGCTGCTGACGACGGTGCCCTCGCACCCGTAGCCGCGCCCGTACGGGAAGGAGGCCCGCATGCGCCGCACGGCAAGTCTGGTCCTGCTCGCCTTCGCCGTGTTCTTCGCGGCACTGTCCCCGCTGCTGCGCTGGTACGCCTTCCCGCACCTGGCCAGGATCCCGGCGAACCAGTACCAGGACATGGTCCTGGAGGCCAGGGGCGCCACCCTCCTCGACTACGGCACCATGCGCGCGAAGAAGGTCTCCAAGGTCACCATCGTGCAGACCCTCAAAGGCGATGTGGACGCCGCGAAGAAGATCGAGAAGACGGCGGGACGGCCGGTCGTCGTCTGGGACAGCCTGTCCTACGTCCAGGGCCCCGACGGCAAGATGGTCTCCAAGGTGCCCGAACGCTACATCTTCGACGCCCACAGCCAGGACCCCGTGCACGCCACCGGTGAGATGGTCGACGGCGATCCGGTCGAACGCGAGGGCATCGAGTTCAAGTGGCCCTTCCTGACACAGAGACGGGACTACGAGTACTTCGACGCGCAGACCCGCACCACCAGTCCCATCCACTACAAGGGCACCCAGACCTTCCGCGGACTGGAGGTCTACTACTTCGAGCAGACCATCCCCTGGACCAGGGTCCCCATGCCGAAGACCATGCCCGTCGAGGGCATCACAGCGGAGTCGGTCGCCAAGACCGGCACGACCCGCTGGTACAGCACGGTCCGCAAGTTCTGGGTCGAACCGGTCACCGGGGCGCCCGTCTACGGCGAGGAGATCCACAAGGAGGAACTCCGCGGCGGCACCCTGCTCGGCGACCGCGCCGAGGTCACGGCCTTCGCCGGGCACGTGAAGATGCGCGAGGACTACATCGAGCACACGGTCGCCCTGGTCAAGCACAACCGCACCCTGGTCCTGGCACTCACCTCGTACGTCCCCTGGACCTCCCTCGCCTTCGGCCTCCTGCTCCTGACCCTCGCCCTCTACCTCGAAGCCCGCGCCCGCCGGCCACGGTCCCCGGAACCGGCAGAGACGGCAGACCCCGCCCCGCTCACCGCCTGACCACCCCACCACCGCCGCCCACACCCGCCGCCCCCCGCACCTGCCCCCAAGAGCCCGGCCGCCGAGCGGCCGACGAGCCCGGCTGCCGAGCCTCGCGTCCGGGCTCAGTCCCGGCCCATCCGTGCCTTCGTGTGCCGGGTCGGCTCCGCCGTCGTGGGGTCCTCCGGCCACGGATGCTTCGGATAGCGCCCGCGCAGCTCCGCACGGACGGCTCGGTAGCCGTCCCGCCAGAAGGACGCGAGATCGGCCGTGACCGCAGCGGGCCGCCCGGCGGGGGAGAGCAGGTGCACGAGCAGCGGCACCCCTGCCACGGCCGGCGTCTCCCGCAGCCCGAACATCTCCTGCAGCTTGACGGCAAGAACCGGCCGCTGCGGATCCCGGTAGTCGATCCGGATTCCGGACCCACTCGGCACGGTGATCCGCTCGGGCGCCAGCTCGTCCAGCCGTGCGGCCTCCCCGCTCGCCCAGGGCAGCAGCCGCGCGAGCGCCTGCCCGGCGTCGATCCGCGCGAGATCCGCCCGCCGCCGGGCCCGGCTCAGCTCCGGCTCCAGCCACTCGTCCACGCGCGCGTGGAGCGCCTCGTCCGACACGTCCGGCCACGGCTCGGCGAGATGCGCCCGCAGGAACGCCAGCCGCTGCCGCAGCACCTCGGCCTCCGGCGACCAGCGCAGCAGCCCCAGCCCGTCCTGACGGAGCCCTTCGAGGAGGGCAGCGCGTACGAGAGCCGGGTCGGCGCCCCGCAGCGGCCGTACGGCCAGCTCGATCGCCCCCAGCCGCTCGACACGCCGGGCCACGACGTCCCCGTCGGCCCAGTGCACCTCTTCCCGCTCGGTGAGCAGCGCCCCGGCCGCGGCGAGCGCGACGTCCTGGGTCACGGCAGCCCCGAGCCGCACGCGCGCGTGACCCGTGCCGGAGGTCCGGTCGGCGACGACCACGACGATCCAGGGAGCGCCCCGCAGAGCGGACGCGTCGGCCGTCTCGGCCCGAGTCCCGGACGCCATGAGGTACGACCCCCCGTCCAGCCGGGCCACCCGCTCGGGAAAGGCCGACCCGGCAACAAGCCCGACAAGCCCCTCCTCCCCGGCCCCGGCCCGCCCGCCGGCACGCGCCGAATCCCCGGAGGACGCGGAAGCCACTGCCCCCGCCGCGCCACCGGCACGCGCTCCGCCACTGGTACGCGCGCCGCCGCCGGCCCCCGCCCCGTCACCGGTACGCGCCGCAGCCGCGGCCGGGCGGGACTCGGCGTTCGCATGCGGCGGGGGTGCCCCGGCCGTGGAAGCGGCCGGGCGGGCCTCGACGTCCGGGCGGGGCGCACGGTCACCCCGCTCCCTCGCGGCGCCTGTCCCGGCCTCGGCGTTCACCGGGGAGCGACGGTCATGTGCGGGCGGCTGGGCGAACTCCGCCGAGACGCCCCGCAGCCGCCGCACCTCCGCGGCCCACCGTCCCGCGTAGGCGTCGCCCCCACGCCGAGCCCGCCGCAACGCCCCCGCGAGGTCGTCCCCGTAATCCCGCGGCACCTCCTCGGACAACAGGGCGACGACCTCGGCACCCTCGGTACCCGTGTCGAGCAGCGCCCGCCCCAGCCGGGGGTGCACCCCGAGGCGGCCCAGCCGCGCACCGGCCTCCGTGGCCCGCCCGGCGGAGTCCACGGCTCCCACGGCCGTCAGAACCTCCCGCGCCGCCGCCATCGCCCCGCCCGGCGGCGGATCCAGCAGCGCCAGCCCGGAGGCGTCCGGATCGCCCCAGCAGGCCGCCTGCAGGGCGAACGCGGTCAGGTCGGCCACCTTGATCTCCGGCGCCGGAAATGCCGGCAGACGGCTGTCCTCGGCCTCCGCCCAGCACCGGTACACCGTGCCGGGCGCCTCACGCCCGGCACGTCCCGCCCGCTGCCGCCCGGCCGCCCGCGACGCCCGCACGGTCGTCAGCCCGCTCAGCCCACGCGCGTGATCCACCCGCGGTTCCCGTGCCAGCCCGGCGTCGACCACCACCCGTACGCCGGGCACGGTCAACGACGACTCCGCCACGGACGTCGCCAGCACCACCCGGCGCCGCTCCCCGGGCGCCAGTACCGCGTCCTGCACCGCGGCGGGAGCCCGCCCGTGCACCTGGAGCACGTCGACGCCGCCGAGGTCACCGAGCTGCCCGGCCACCCGCGCGATCTCCCCGACACCCGGCAGGAAGCACAGCACGTCCCCGTCGCGCTCGGCCAGGGCCCGCCGCACCACCGACGCCACATGCGCCAGCAGCGCGGGGTCCACCCGCATGCCGTGAGGCGGCCGTACCGGACGGGCCGGCGGCGCCCACACCACCTCCACCGGATGCGCGGTACCCGCCGCCTCCACCACCGGCGCACCGCCGAGCAGCCGCGCCCACCCCTCGGCGTCCGTGGTCGCCGACGCGGCCACCAGCCGCAGTTCCGGCCGCAGCGCCTGCCGCACGTCCCACAGGAAGGCGGCTGCCGTGTCGGCGTCCAGGTGCCGCTCATGGCATTCGTCGAGGACGACGACGTCGACGCCGGCCAGCTCCTGGTCGCGCTGCAACCGCTGCAGCAGCACACCCGTCGTCACGACCTCCACGCGCGTGTGCCGCCCCACCGCCCGCTCGCCACGCACCGTGAAGCCGATGGACCGGCCGGGCTGCTCGCCCAGCAGCCACGCCATGCGCCGGGCCGCCGCCCGCGCCGCGATCCGCCGCGGCTCGGCCACCACGACCCGCCGCGCGGGACCGCCCCCGACCAGTCCCGCGAGCACGAGCGGCACCAGCGTCGTCTTGCCGGTGCCGGGTGGCGCCACCAGGACGGCGGTCCCCTCACCCGCCAGGGCGTCGGTCAGGGCGGGCAGGGCGGAGCGCACGGGCAGCGCGTCCAGAGCGTCGTAGCGGATCACGCTCCCAGTGTCGTACGACGGCGAAAACCGTCTGCACGCGCGCGCACACACGCGCACGTCACGCCCGTGTGCAAGAGGAGTGGAAGCGAGGGCGCCGCAGGGGGCGCGCCCGTGAGATCGCCGCGAGCCGTCCCCGCCCGGTCGCGCGGTCCCCGCGCGCTGGAAGGCCCGGCCTGTCCGAGGGGCTAGTCCCGCTCGCACACGAAGATGGCCGTGCCCGGGATCAGGTTTCCGCGCAGGGGCGACCAGCCGCCCCATTCCGAGGTGTTCCAGGCCGGCCACTCCGGCTCCACCAGGTCCACCAGCCGGAAGCCCGCGGCCGTGATGTCGCGGATCCGGTCGCCGAGCGTCCTGTGGTGCTCCACGTAGACCGCGCGGCCCTGCTCGTCCTGCTCCACGTAGGGCGTGCGGTCGAAGTAGGACGCGGACACCGACAGGCCTTCGGGGCCCGGCTCGTCCGGGAACGCCCAGCGGACGGGGTGCGTCAGCGAGAACACGAACCGCCCGCCCGGCCGGAGCACCCGGTGCACCTCGCGCAGCACCAGCCGCGGGTCGGCCACGAACGGCAGCGCTCCGTACGCGGAGCACGCCAGGTCGAAGGAGCCGTCCGCGAAGGGCAGTGCCCCGGCGTCGGCACAGACCAGCGGGAACGACCCGCCGATCCGCAGGGCGTGCTGCAGCTGGCGGTGCGAGAGGTCCAGGGCCACCGGGCGGGCACCCTGGGCGGCCAGCCAGCGCGCGCACTGCGCCGCGCCCGCGCCGATCTCCAGGATCTCCTTGCCCTTCAGCTCCTCCGGCGGGCCGAGCAGCTCGGCCTCCACCTCGTCCAGGCCCTCCGGCCCCCACACGAAGCGGTCGTCGCCGAGGAAGGTGCCGTGCTCGGTCTGGTACTCGTCCGCGTTGCGGTCCCACCAGCCCCGGTTGGCCCTTGCGCTCTCCGTGACGTCCGCGTCACGCCGTGTGGCCTGCGGCTCGGTGTCCGCGGATCCGTGCGGGTCGTGCGTCTCCGGCTCTTGGATGATCGGCTCCCTCGTCGTACTCTTCCGTGCAACCCGCCGGGGGTGCTCGCGGAAGGGTTCCCTCAGGCCTGTGTGGCCTGTTGGGACGTAATTTCTGCCGGGTATGCGGTGTTCTGCCCCGGGTGTGCGCCTTCGCGCATTGACCATGTCCGGCTGCCCCCGTATGCTACAAGTTGCGCTGCGGGCCTGCGCACCTCAGACGTAGCAGGCTGCGCTCGCATCTGTTGTATGTCCCCTCGGTTGTCGAGGCGCCATCGCCAGTTCGCTGGTGGGGCGCTTCCTTGGCTGTCCGGCTTCTTCAGAGCGATACGGGCTCCCGGCGTAGCAGTACCTACGACTTCAATGTCCGTACCGGAGCCCTTTCCCACATGACGAGCAGCACCGAGACCACCGCCACCACCCCGCAGGTTGCGGTCAACGACATCGGTAACGAGGAAGCTTTCCTCGCCGCGATCGACGAGACGATCAAGTACTTCAACGACGGCGACATCGTCGACGGCGTCATCGTGAAGGTCGACCGGGACGAGGTCCTGCTCGACATCGGTTACAAGACCGAAGGTGTCATCCCGAGCCGCGAGCTCTCGATCAAGCACGACGTCGACCCGAACGAGGTCGTGGCCGTCGGCGACGAGATCGAGGCCCTGGTCCTCCAGAAGGAGGACAAGGAAGGCCGCCTGATCCTCTCGAAGAAGCGCGCCCAGTACGAGCGTGCCTGGGGCACCATCGAGAAGATCAAGGAAGAGGACGGCATCGTCACCGGTACCGTCATCGAGGTCGTCAAGGGTGGTCTCATCCTCGACATCGGCCTCCGCGGCTTCCTCCCGGCCTCCCTGGTCGAGATGCGCCGCGTCCGCGACCTCCAGCCCTACGTGGGCAAGGAGCTCGAGGCCAAGATCATCGAGCTGGACAAGAACCGCAACAACGTGGTCCTGTCCCGCCGTGCCTGGCTGGAGCAGACCCAGTCCGAGGTCCGCCAGACGTTCCTCACGACCCTCCAGAAGGGTCAGGTCCGCTCCGGTGTGGTCTCCTCGATCGTCAACTTCGGTGCCTTCGTGGACCTGGGTGGCGTCGACGGTCTGGTCCACGTCTCCGAGCTGTCCTGGAAGCACATCGACCACCCGTCCGAGGTCGTCGAGGTCGGCCAGGAAGTCACCGTCGAGGTTCTCGACGTGGACATGGACCGCGAGCGCGTCTCCCTGTCGCTGAAGGCGACCCAGGAAGACCCGTGGCAGCAGTTCGCCCGCACCCACCAGATCGGCCAGGTCGTGCCCGGTAAGGTCACGAAGCTGGTTCCGTTCGGTGCGTTCGTCCGCGTGGACGAGGGCATCGAGGGTCTGGTCCACATCTCCGAGCTGGCCGAGCGCCACGTGGAGATCCCGGAGCAGGTCGTCCAGGTCAACGACGAGATCTTCGTCAAGGTCATCGACATCGACCTCGAGCGTCGTCGCATCAGCCTCTCGCTGAAGCAGGCCAACGAGTCCTTCGGTGCCGACCCGGCCTCGGTCGAGTTCGACCCGACCCTGTACGGCATGGCCGCGTCCTACGACGACCAGGGCAACTACATCTACCCCGAGGGCTTCGACCCGGAGACCAACGACTGGCTGCCGGGCTACGAGAAGCAGCGCGAGGAGTGGGAGCGCCAGTACGCCGAGGCGCAGACCCGCTTCGAGCAGCACCAGCAGCAGGTCATCAAGTCCCGCGAGGCCGACGCCGCTGCCGCGGCCGAGGGCGGCGAGGCTGCGGCTCCGGCCGCGACCGGCGGTTCGTACTCCTCCGAGGGCGCGGACACCTCCGGTGCGCTCGCCTCGGACGAGGCGCTGGCCGCGCTGCGCGAGAAGCTGGCCGGCGGCCAGAGCTGATCGCTGCCGCTGAGGCTTAGCCGATAGCTGTTGAGGGGCCGTACCTTTCGGGGTACGGCCCCTCAGTCGTTTCCGCGGGCCGTTTCCCGGCTGTGGTCCCGGGCCGGCTGCCACGCCCGCACTGCACTGCGGAGTCGCACGTGCGTCCGCCCCGCCCCCGCCCTCTCAAGGGGGCTTTGGGTCCCCGGTCACGAGGTCACCGGGATGTCGGTCAGGCCCCTTCCGCCCGTCACCGTGTTGGTGCTGTGGACCGTCGTCCTGCAGGCCGGACTGAAGTTCGTCACGTTCACGGCCAGCTGCGTGGAGCCGGTCGCGCCCGTCAGTGTCGACCTGTTGCCCTTGAACACCGTGCCGCAGCCCCACCCCGACTGCTGGGTGTGGGTCTGGTAACCGTCGTTGGTGGTGTTCCTGCCCGTGTTGTCCTGGACGAGGACGTTGTCGCCTTTCACGTCGACCCAGGAGTCGTCGTAGTTGGCGCCGGTCAGGCCGCTGCCGTCGAACGTGTTGCCGATGATCTGCGCGCCGGTCGTGCCCTCCTTGATGTCGACGTTCTCGCCGCCCACGTCCGGGCCGATCGTGTTGTTCAGGATCTGGATGCGGTCGCTCCTGTCGGACAAGGTGTTCGCGGTTCCCACGTACACGCCCTCGCCCATGCCGCGGCCGTCGTTCCCGGTGTCGTAGATCTTCGAGTTCCTGATCACGCCGTCCGTGCTGGAGGTGCGGAAGTGCACGCCCTCCATGTCGAGGCCGTGCACCGTGACGCCGTCCACCACGACACCCTTGGCCGTGTCGATCACGATGCCCTTCTGGCCGCCGGTCACGGTCAGTCCGCTGACCGTCCAGTAGGAGGCGCCGTTCAGGTGCAGCCCGTATCCGCCGCCGGCGGCGAGCACGGCTCTGGGGGAGCCGGTGAGGGTGATGCGCGCGGATGCCGTGGCCGGGGCGGTGGCCTTGAAGTTGCCCGTGTACGTGCCGTCCGCCAGGTGGATCGTTTCACCGGGCCTGGCGGCGCCGAGTGCGGTCTTCAGCTGGGCCGCCGTCGTCACCTCGATGGTGGCGGCCGAGGCCGGGCCGGAGGCGGTGAGGAGCAGTCCGCCGGCGGCGAGAGTCGTGGCGAGCAGGGAGGTGAGCGGCGTGCGCATGCGCATGGGATGCCTTCCTGTCGTACGGACACCAGATCTCATACATGAACACTGGTCGGCATGATGAACGCCGATGTCTGGTGAAGGTACGGACCAGCTGACGGGGCGTCAAGGTGCTCGGCGCAGGTTCGCTGATCAGCGGCGTGTCGCGGGAATTCCCACCTCCCAGGGCGCGTTGTGCATGACGAACACGAGGAGGAGCGGTCACAGTGCTTGATCCGCAGGGTTTGTACGCATGGGAGCCGAAGGGCCTCGCCGTCGTCGACATGGCGCTCGCCCAGGAGTCGGCCGGCCTGGTCATGCTCTACCACTTCGACGGATACATCGACGCAGGAGAAGCCGGCGACCAGATCGTCGAACGGCTGCTCGACTCACTGCCCCACCAGGTCGTGGCCCGATTCGACCACGACCGGCTCGTGGACTACCGCGCCCGCCGGCCCCTGCTGACCTTCAAGCGGGACCGCTGGACCGACTACGAGGTGCCGGCCATCGAGGTCCACCTCGTCCAGGACACCACCGGCGCCCCCTTCCTGCTGCTGTCCGGCCCCGAGCCGGACGTGGAGTGGGAGCGGTTCGCGGCGGCCGTCCGGCAGATGGTGGAGCGGCTCGGCGTCCGTCTGGCCGTGAACTTCCACGGCATCCCCATGGGCGTCCCGCACACGCGCCCGGTCGGCCTCACCCCGCACGGCAACCGCACCGACCTCGTCCCCGGCCACCGCAGTCCCTTCGAGGAGGCCCAGGTGCCCGGCAGCGCCGAATCGCTGGTCGAGTACCGCCTCATGGAAGCCGGTCACGACGTCCTGGGTGTCGCCGCGCACGTCCCGCACTACATCGCCCGCTCCGCCTACCCGGACGCCGCCCTGACCGTCCTGGAGGCCATCACGGCCGCCACCGGCCTGGTCCTGCCCGGCGTCGCCCATTCCCTGCGCACGGACGCGCACCGCACCCAGAACGAGATCGACCGGCAGATCCAGGAGGGCGACGAGGAGCTGACCGCGCTGGTCCAGGGCCTGGAGCACCAGTACGACGCCGCGGCCGGTGCCGAGACGCGGGGCAACATGCTCGCCGAACCCGTGGAGATCCCGTCGGCCGACGAGATCGGGCAGGAGTTCGAGCGCTTCCTGGCGGAGCGCGAGGGCGACAACTGACGTGCGCGCCGCGGGGTACGGGCGGTCCGTACCCGTAGCACCGGCTCGTACCCGTCGTTCCGGCCGGCCGGCGCAGCGTCTAGGCTTCCGCCCATGCTGACAGTGGGTCTGACCGGCGGGATCGGCGCCGGCAAGAGCGAGGTGTCACGGCTGCTCGTGGAGCACGGGGCCGTGCTGATCGACTCCGACCGCATCGCGCGCGAGGTCGTGGAGCCCGGCACCCCCGGCCTCGCAGCCGTGGCCGAGGCCTTCGGCAGGGACGTCATCACCGCCGACGGCAGCCTGGACCGCCCCCGGCTCGGCTCGATCGTCTTCGCCGACCCCGAGAAGCTCGCCGTCCTCAACTCGATCGTGCACCCCCTCGTGGGCGCCCGCTCGCGCGAACTCGAGCGCGCGGCGGGCCAGGACGCCGTGGTCGTCCACGACGTCCCCCTGCTCACCGAGAACGGTCTCGCACCGCTCTACGACGTCGTGATCGTCGTGGACGCGAGCCCCGACACCCAGCTCGAACGGCTGGTCCGGCTGCGCGGAATGAACGCGGAGGACGCACGTGCGCGCATGGCCGCACAGGCGACGCGCGAACAGCGCCGCGAGATCGCCGACATCGTGATCGACAACGACGTCCCCCTGGACGCGCTGCGCAAGCGCGTGGCGGAGGTGTGGGAAGACCTCGTACGGCGGGCGAGCCGCGGCGGCGCGGACCTGTGACGGCCCCCTGCGGCACCGGCGCGGAATAGCGGCCGTGCCCGGGGCGTTGAACCCCGGCAGCGAGGGAAGGACTCTGCCGCGCCCGAGACCAGCGGTTCCACCGGTCGTACTCCGGAAACGCATGTCATCGACTTCCGTGCCGCCGAGCAGCTGCTCAACGCGCGGGACCCGCGGGGCGCGGTGAAGCTGCTCGACGAAGTCATCGCCGTGCACCCCGAGAACACCGCCGCCCGGCTGCTGCGCGCCCGGGCCTTCTTCGCCGCGGCGCAATTGCGGCCCGCCGAGCTGGAGTTCACCATCGTGCTGGAGCGCGAGCCGGACAACGCGTTCGCGCACTTCGCCCTGGCCCGCACCTATGAGCGCATGAGCCGTCCCGACCTGGCCAAACGCCACTTCCGGCTGGCAGCCGCCCTCGACCCCAACCCGCAGTACCTGAAAGCGGCACGCTTCGAGGACTGACTGACCGACACAAGCCACCGCGGAACTGCGCCCAGGGCGGCGGTGCCTCTGCCTCCGTCGGGAATCCGGCTCATGAGGGGCGGTGTCCCGTGTGCGTCGGGAATCCGGCTCATGAAGGGCGGCGTCTCGGGTGCGTCGGGAATCCACCTAACGAGGGGCGGCGCCTCTGGTGCGGCGGGAATCCGACTTACGAAGGGCGGTGCCCCGGGCTCGTCAGGGAACCACGCTCACGATGCCGGGCGCCTCGGGCTCGTCGGAAAGCCCCGTTCACGGGTGGCGATGCCTCGGCGGTCCCTGGTACCGCCGGTACGGCGGACCGTCGTCCGGGGGCGGGTACGGCGGGATCTCATGTCCCGGCTGATAGTGCGGGCCCTGCCGCATGTGCCTGAGGATCAACGCCATGTCGACGGTGACCACCAGCCACAGCGCCCCGCACGCCGCCGCCCAGCCGGGACGCCCGGCCAGCGCGAACGCCGCCGTACCGAAGACCGCCCAGACCAGCCCCCACACACTCAGCCAGAAGCGCGCCCGCAGAGCACTGCGCGCGGTCGCCGGTTCACTGCCCGTACGCATCGGATCACCACTCCTCCTTGCAACGTACTCTTCGAAGACGACCCGCACCAACGCTCGCCGAGACGACGTCGAACCGACACCGACCAGTCGCCGGACGTGCTGCGACGACGTCCGTCGAGGCCGAAGGGGGACCGCCCGTGCTGCCGGACGCCGACGACCTGCCCGAACTGCTCCTCGACCTCACCGTTCCGCACGAGGACATCAACGCGCTCGTCGCGCAGGGGCGGAGGGTCACCGCCGACCCGGGCACGCGCAGACTCCTGGCGGACTGCGTCGAGGAGCTGTTCCGCGAGCCCGAGGAGACGGGCCGCACACCCGACCTCACTGAACTGTTCGCCGCGGCTCCGGCGGAACTGGCCGACACCTTCCCCGTGTACGCCTTCCTTGCCGCGGTCCCGCGTACGCGCGCGTGCCACAGGGCACGTGGAATCCCCGCCGAGATCTCCCGGCGCACCCTCGCCGACCTGGGCCGCCACATCGCGGTGCACCGTCGGCGGCACGGCCGGACCGGCGTACAGTCCCGGCGCTGGCTCGTCCGCCACTTCCGCGGGGAGCTGTACCAGCTGGGACGGCTGCAGTTCGAACGGGCCCGGCTCGAACGGCGCCCGGCGCCGGTGCTGGGGGCGGCCGGACTGGACGCGGCACCCGGGACGCCCTGCCTGAACCTGCACATCCCCGACTATCACGGTCCGCTGACCCCGACCGCCTTCGACCGCTCCCTGGCGCTGGCCCGCGCGTTCTTCCCCCTGCACTTTCCCGAGGAGCATCCCGTGGCCGTGGTCTGCCACTCCTGGCTCCTGGACCCGCAGCTCAGGTGCCATCTTTCTGCCGAGTCCAACATCGTCCGCTTCCAGGAACGGTTCCGCATCGGCCACGACGACACCGAGCCGGCCGACACCGAGCCCGTCCAGTTCGTCTTCGGCGACCCTGACCTGCCCGTCCCCGGTCTGCCCCGGCGTACGTCGGTGGAGCGGGCGATCGGCGACCATCTGCGGGCGGGTGGCCACTGGTACGTCGGGCACGGATGGTTCCCGTTTCCGGCTGAATAACTCGAACGAGTGAAGAGGCGGCTGGTGGGAACGGGTTTGCGAGGCCCGGCCGTTGTCCGGGCATGAAGGTCGACATGCGTGAGGGACACGAGGGCACGGGACCGGGTGCGATCACCCCGGACGGCTGCGCGGTCGAGCTGTACAAGCGACTGCCGGTGGGCGACGAGCCGGACATCATCACCGCGGCAGTACCGGCCGGGGCGCACCTCCTGGAGCTGGGCAGCGGTGTGGGCCGGGTGACCCACCCGCTGCTGGAGCGCGGTTTCACGGTCACGGCCGTGGACGAGTCCGCCGACATGCTGGCCCAGGTCCGCGGGGCGCGCACGATATGCAGCCCCATCGAGCGCCTGGACCTCGGCGAGAAGTTCGACGTGGTGATGCTCGCGTCGTTCCTGGTGCACGTCGCCGACGAGGGGGTACGCAGAGGCCTGCTGCGTGCCTGCGCCCGGCATGTGGCGGAGGACGGCTGCGTGCTCATCCAGCGGGAGGGCGAGGACTACCACACCAATGTGCCGCGGGAACGGACCGACCCGACCGGCTTCACCCTCCGCATCGCCTCGGCGGAACCGGCCGGAGACGGGGTGAACTCGGTCCACGCCGAATACGTCTTCCCGGACGCGACGTGGACCCAGACGTTCCTGGCCCGCCCTCTGACGAAGGCGCAGTTCGAATCGGCGCTGGCCGAGGCGGGGCTGGAGGTGGACACGTATCTGACCGAGGACGGGACGTGGGTGAGGGCATTGCCTGTGACACAGCGATGAGTCGGCATAAACGACTGGGTGTCTGCGCGGAGCGACGGCGTCTCGGAGCGGAGCCACCCGGGCCCAACCGGCTCCACCCCGCATTCGCGCCGCCCCGCCAGCGCTCCGACCCCGCCTGATCTGCCCGTTCCGTACTCAGGCCACCGCATTCGGCCGGCCGAATCGGGGCATACGGTGGCGGTATGTACGACAGCGGTGGCCCTACGGACGGCAGCAGCGCCCTCGCCCGGCTCGATCGACGCGTCGCCGGGTGCCGGGCCTGCCCTCGGCTGGTCGAGTGGCGTGAGGAGGTGGCCCGTACCAAGCGGGCTGCGTTCGCCGACTGGACGTACTGGGGCCGGCCGGTGCCCGGATTCGGCCCGGCCGACGCCCGGCTGGTGATCATCGGGCTGGCGCCGGCCGCGCACGGCGGCAACCGTACCGGGCGGATGTTCACCGGGGACCGCTCCGGAGACGTGCTGTACCAGGCGCTGTACGACGTGGGGCTCGCCTCGCAGCCCACCTCCGTCAGTGCCGACGACGGTCTGGAGCTGTACGGCGTCCGGGTCACCGCGCCCGTGCACTGTGCCCCGCCCGCCAACAAGCCGACGCCGGGTGAGCGTGACGCCTGCCGGCCCTGGCTGGTGCGGGAACTGACCTTGCTCCGCCCGACGCTGAGGGCCGCGGTCGTCCTGGGCGCCTTCGGCTGGCAGGCCGCGCTGCCCGCGTTCGGCGAGGCGGGCTGGAGCGTGCCCCGTCCACGCCCGGTCTTCGCCCACGGCACCCGGGTCGCGCTCGACGGCCTGGACGTCTTCGGCTGCTTCCACGTCAGCCAGCGCAATACCTTCACCGGCCGGCTCACCGCAGAGATGCTGCGCGAGGTGCTGACGACGGCAGCGCAGGCGGCGGGTCTTCCGTAGGCCGAGGCGGCCCGGCGGCGGGCCTCAGACGGCGGCATCGGACCGTGCACCGTCCGCCTGGCCGGCGGGCGGGATGCGCCCTGGCCTCCGGAGATAGGTCACGGTGGCGTAGGCGCTCGGCCGACGGCTGTGCAACCGTGCCCGGCATCGGCATCGGTCCCGTGCAGGCACCGGTCGTGCCCGGTGCCGGCACCGGCCCGTGCCCCGAACCGGCTCGTACCCGATGCCGGACGTTCCGGTCAGGCTTCCTGCGTCTGCGGCCCGTCCGGCACCACCGCCGTCGCCGTGATCTCCACCAGCTGTCCGGTGTATCCGAGACAGGCGACACCGAGCAGGGTGGACGAGTGCGGACCGTGGCTCAGGCCCGACGCCTCGACCACGTCCCACACCGCGGACAGCGTCGCCGGCTCGCTGCTCACCACGTACACCTCCGTCACGAGCACATGCCGCAAGTCGCTGCCGACGGCCTGCAGTTGCTCACGCAGGTTGGCGATCACCTGCTCGGCCTGCCGTACGGGATCTCCCGGTCCCACCAGCTCGCCGTCGGCGGTGAGGGGCACGGCCCCGGCGAGGAACGCGAGCTTCGTCCCGGCCTCCACGACGGAGGCGTGGGAGTAGGTCGGCGGAGGGAAAAGGGCGGGGGCGGTCACGCGCCGGATCACGGAAGCGGCTCCTTTGTCGGTCGGCGGACAACTGCCCGATGATCGGTCCTCACCGCACCCGACCGCATCCGAATTTCGGCCCGCACCACGGAGCGATCCCGTGTTGCCCGAGGGGTCATGTGCACGCCCCTTCGCCCCGGACGACCTGGCGGGCCCTCTCGACCCGGACGACCTGCATGCCCTCGGCCGGCCGGGCGAGGGCTCCGACGTCGGCGGCTGTGGTGGCGGCGTCTTCAGCGGCGGAGCCGGCCGACCGTCGACGGCCGCCGGGGTCGATGTGCACCGCGCACTCGCCGACGCCGTGACCCAAAGCCGAGGGGACCATCGCCGACGATGCGTTGCAAGGAGAATGCGGCGGTAGGCCTTCATAAGGAAGGTCCAGGTATTGCGTTCATAAAGAAACCGGCTGTGCGGGCATCTTTCACACGGGCGAAACCTGATCGCCGCGCTCGCACGGGGAACACGCCCTACCGTGGGACCCACAGCCCGGCCGCCGTCGTCCGAAGGCCCACCCCGCCCTCGTATGAACAGGAGCCCTGTGTCCCGGCCCGCCGTACCCGCCTGGCTCGCCCACGCCTTCCGCGCCCAGCGCGGCCCCGTCCCCTGGAGCGCGATGACCCGGGGAGCGCTCGCCGCCGGGCCGTTGCTGCTCGCCGGGCTGCTGGCCGGGTGGACGGCCGCCGGGGTGCTCGCCGCCATCGCCGCGATGCTCGGCGGCATCAACGACCGGCCCGGCAGCCGGCGCGCCTCGGTACAGCGGCTCGGCGTGCCCGCGCTGGCCGGGGCCCTGGGCCTGCTCGCGGGCACGTACGCCGGACAGGGGCTGTCCGCCGTACCGCTGACCCTCGCGCTGACCGGACTCGGTCTGGTCGCCGGCGGCATCAGTGCCGTCGGACCGGTCGCCTCCGCCGCCGGAACGCAGTTGCTCGTCGCCGCTGCCATCGGTGCCGGGATGCCGGCGGCCGAGAGCGGCTGGCAGCGTGCCCTGGCCTTTCTCGCCGGGGCCGGCTGGCTGCTGGTGCTGCGACTCGCCCTGCCCACCCCCGGTTCGCTCGCCGGTGACTTCCGCTTCGACGGTGAGCGGCAGGCGATCGCCGAGGTGTACGACGCCATCGCCACCCTGCTCGACGCCGTGGGCGGGGAGCGGGCCACCGCCCGGCGAGCCGCGCTGACTGCTGCCCTCGACCATGCCCAGGACACCCTCGCCGGGCCCCGGCTACGCCGCTACGCCGACTCCGCCGCCGGGCCCGACCTGCGCCGCTACGCCGACTCCGCCGCCGGGCCCGACCTGCGCCGCTACACCGGTTCCGCCGCCGGGCCCGGGCCGCGCCGCTACACCGGTTCCGGCATCGGACCCCGGATACGCCATTACGCCGGCTCCGCCGCCGGACCCCGGATACGCCACTACGCCGGCTCCGCCGCAGAGCGCCGGCTGCACGCCCGGTTCGCGGCGGCGCTGCCCCTCGCCGAGGCCGCGACCGCCCTGTACTGGGCGGGGGAGCCGGTATCGGCGCGGGCGGCCGAGGGGCCGCGGCGGCTCGCCGCCGCCGTCCGCGACAGCACCGGCACAGGCACCGGCCCGCTGCCCGCGCCACGCCGGTCCGCGCCCGCCCTGCGCGCCCTGGACGACGCCCTGCTGCGTGCCGCCGAGGCCTTCGACCGGGGCGAGGGCGCCCACCGCGGGCTGCTGGGCCGGCGCGGCGGTGTCCGGCAGGCGCTGCGCGCCGCGTTCGGCGCCGGCGGGCGCGAGTACGGGCTGCGCGTCGCCCTGTGCTTCGGCGCCAGCGCCGCCATCGCCCAGGCCCTGCACCACACACGCTGGTACGGGCAGCACGCCCACTGGTACTGGCTGCCCGCCACCGCCGTCTTCCTGGTCAAGCCCGACCTCGGTCCGCTCGCCTCGAGGGTGCTGTGCCGGGCCGCAGGTACCGTCCTCGGGGCCCTGACGTTCGCGGGCTTCGCGGCGTTGTTGCCCCGCCCGGCAGGGCTGATCGCGCTGGTCGCGGTGTGCGGCGCCCTCGTCCCGGTCGCCACCCGGCACTTCGCGGCGCTGACCGCCGTCGTCACCGTCCTCGTCCTCGCCCTGGTCATGGCCGGCGGGGAGCCGCAGGCCTCGGTCAGCCGGATCGGCGAGACCCTGCTCGCCTGCGCGCTCGTCCTGGTCGTCGGGCACCTGCCGATGCCGGGAAAGCGCGGCGGCGCAGTACGGGACCGGCTCACGGTGGCCGGCAGCGCCGCGCACGCCTACCTGCTGCACGTCCTCGGCGAGTCCGGCGACCGCACCGAGCGGTGGGCACTGCGCCGGGAGGCCTACCGTGCCCTCGCCGAGGCGCGCGCCGCGATCTCGGTCACCGCCGCGGAACTACCCGTCCTTGCCCGGCACACCGAGGGCACGGACGCGATCGCCGAGGTGCTGGAACGCCTCGTGGACACGACCACGGCCTGCGCCGTGCACCTCGACGACACCGGCCGGCTCACCTCGCGGCACGTCGGCCGGCTCCGGGAGGCACTGGGGGAGCTGGAGCAGCAGGGGGTACGAGTGCCGCTGCCGACGGCCGCGTAGCGTCAGCGGCCGGCGCCGCAGAACGAGGCCGGACGGCCGGGTCCACCGGGCGAGCCGCGCAGCTGTACCGGCTGAGTGAATGGGCGACGGCCTCCGTCAGCTCACAGGCCCCCGTGCGCCGCAGCTCACAGGCCCCCGTGCGCCGCAGCTCACAGGCCCCCGTGCGCCGGGCGACAGGCCGGGACCGGATGCACGGTTCGGCTCACATCACGGTGGGACAGCACCGTACGTTGGGCTCATGAGTGCCGTTGGGCAGCCGAGCGCCGCTCCCGCCGACCTGGTCGTCACCGGCTGCACGGTCCTCGTCCACGAGGACGGGGAACGGATCGGCTTCCGCCGGGACGCCGCGATCGTCGTGCGCGAGGGCGTGATCGAAGCGGTCACCATGGCCACCGCCGCACGCGAGGTGCCGGCCGCGGAGCGGATCGAGGCACCGGGGCAGGTCGCGTTGCCCGGGCTGATCAACTGCCACACCCACGCGGCGATGGTCGCACTGCGCGGCCTGGCCGAGGACCTGCCGACCGAGGAGTGGTTCAACGACGTCGTCTGGCCCGTCGAGACCAACCTCACCGAGCGGGACGTGGAGTTGGGGGCGCGGCTCGCCTGTGCGGAGATGATCCGGGGCGGGGTGACCTGCTTCGCCGACCACTACTTCCACATGGACACGGTCGCCGCCGTAGTCGCCGAGTGCGGACTGCGCGCCCACCTCGGGGAGGCCTACTTCTCCAGCCAGGGTCCCCGAGGACGGGAGAAATCCGTGGAGTTCGCGGTCCGGCAGCGCGGCGCCGCCGCCGGCCGCATCACCACCGCGCTCGCCCCGCACGCCCCCTACACCGTCACCGCTGCCGACCTCACCGCCACCGCCGAACTGGCCCGCGAGCACGGCCTGCCCGTGCACATCCACGCCGCCGAGAACCGCGAGCAGACCGACACCAGCCTCGCCCGGCACGGCCTCACCCCCGTCGAAGTACCTCGTCCACAGCGCCCGCGCCGCCGACGTCCGCACCACCGTCGTGGACGGCCGCGTGCTCATGCGCGACCGCGAGCTGCTCACCCTCGATGTGCCCAGAATCGTACGGGAGTTGGAAGCCCGACTGCCCGGCCTGGTCGACCGGAGCCACGGCCGGCGCATCCAGCGGTACGACACCTGACTCCGCGTAGGCTGGCTCCATGGATCTCGCGGACGGCCTGCTCGACCATCCCTACGACGTCTACCGGCGCCTGCGCGACACCGCGCCCGTGCACCGCATCACCGGACCCGACGGCACCCCCGCCTGGCTGGTCACCCGGTACGACGACGTCCGTGCCGCCCTCAGCGACCCACGGCTCTCGCTCGACAAGCGGCACGCCACGGCCGGCACCTACAAGGGCCTGTCCCTGCCACCGGCCCTCGACGCCAACCTCCTCAACATGGACCCGCCCGACCACACCCGCATCAGGCGCCTGGTCGGCCGCGCCTTCACCCCGCGCCGCGTGCAACAGCTGCGCGCACCGATCCGCCGTACCGCCGACCGGCTCCTCGACGCCCTCGGCCCGCACGGGACCACCGACCTCGTCGCCTCCTATGCGGCCCCGCTGCCAATCACCGTCATCTGCGACCTCCTCGGCATCCCGGAGGAGGACCGGCTGGACTTCCGGCAGTGGACCGACAGCCTCACGGCCCCCGACCCGGCCCGCCCGCACGCCTCCAAGGAGGCGATGGCGGCCATGCTCGGCTTCCTCACGGGGCTGGTCGGGAGCAAGCGCCGGGCGCCGGCCGACGACCTGCTGTCCGACCTGATCGCCGTACGTGACGAGGGCGACCGGCTCAGCGAGGAGGAGCTGATGTCCCTGGCCTTCCTCATCCTCTTCGCGGGGTACGAGAACACGGTCCAGCTCATCGGCAACGCCGTGCTCGCCCTCCTCCAGCACCCGGACCAGCTCGCCGCCCTGCGTGAAGAGCCGGAACGACTCCCGTCCGCCGTGGAGGAGTTCGCCCGGCACGAAGGTCCCATGCTGCTCGCCATGCGCCGGTTCCCGGTCGAGGACGTCACGATCGCCGGGGTGACCATCCCGGCCGGGGAGACGGTGTGGGTGTCCCTGTCCGCCGCCGACCGCGATCCCGCCCGCTTTCCCGACCCGGACCGCCTCGACCTCTCACGCGATGCTTCGGGCCAGCTCGCCCTCGGCCACGGCATCCACTACTGCCTGGGCGCCCCGCTCGCGCGCGCGGAGACGGAGATCGCCCTGGCCGCCCTGCTCGAACGGTTCCCCGCACTGGCCCTGGCGGAGGGCGAGCTGCGGTGGCGGCCGTCACTACGGGCGCGGGGGCTGGTGGCGCTGCCGGTGACGTATGGACGGGCCGGTGATCCGACGGCCGGCTGCTGAGGCCCTTACGCCCTTACGCCCTTCCGCCGCGACGCACTGACGCCTTGACGCAGTGCGTGATGGCGGGCTGACGGATCGACTCGGCCGGTGCTGAGGCGCTGAGGTGTTGAGGTGCTGAGGTACCGGCGGACCGGTCGAGGTGGCGGAAGGCGACGGAAAGCGCTGTCGGAGACGGCACCGGAAGCAGTACCGCGAGACGTGCTGCAAAAGTGCCGGAAAAGCTCCTCCCGCACAGCGATGAGTTCCGTATCTGCCGACAGTCACCACCTCGAACCGACCGTCGGACAGGAGGGCCCATGTCGCTTCCGGAGATCGTCTCGCGCGAGGAGTGGCGCGCGGCGCGCGAGGAGTTGCTGCGCAAGGAGGAGGCGGTCAGACGGGCGCGCGAGGCGCTGGGCGTGGAGCGGCGCCGGCTGCCCATGGTCGAGGTCGGCCCGGAGTACGTCTTCGAGGGCGGCGACGGCAAGGCCACCCTCCTCGACCTCTTCCAGGAGCGGGCCCAGCTCGTCGTCCACCACTTCATGTTCGCGCCGGAGTGGGAGGCCGGCTGCCCGTGCTGTGCGGCCTTCCTGGACCAGGTCGGCCACCTCGCCCATCTGCGCGCCCGGAACACCTCCTTCGCGGCCGTCTCCCGGGCGCCGTTCACCCGGATCCTGCCGTTCAAGGCACGGATGGGCTGGACGGTGCCCTGGTACTCGGCGAGCCACGGCGACTTCAACCGCGACTTCGAGGCCACCGTCGAGAGGGGCGGCGAACTGGTCGAACGGCCCGGCCTCAGCTGCTTCCTGCGCGACCACGACCGGGTCTTCCACACCTACTCGGTGTACGACGACGGTCTGGACGCGCTCGGCACCATCGCCGGTCTGCTCGACCTGACCGCGCTCGGGCGCAGTCCCACCGGCAGCGAGCCGCTCCGCTTTCACGACGAGTACGATTCCTGACACGGAGGGTGCTGTTCGTGTCACAAGGTGAACGGATCCTCACGGTCCGCGCCGACCTGGTGTCGAGAATGTCTCAGTCCCGTCACTGAGCGAGCCGTTTCCCTCCTCCAGAGCGTTAACTCCTACAAGTACGACGCTTTCTGGAGGTGCGAGATGGTGAACGGGCGAACGGTGCTCGAACGCTTTCCCGCCGGTGGTCCCCGGGGATCCTGGCCCGCGGAGGAGTTCGCGCACGCGCGGCGTCTGGAAGGGCTGCCCGCCGAGGTCGTCATGGATCTCGCGACCGACACGTTTCTGGTGGTCGTGCGTGGGGGCGAAGCCGCGGAGTGAGCGGGCGCGTCCTCGCGCCGCTGCAGCGCCGGGGCGGCTGGAGCGGTCGGTGCCGCTGGAACGTGCGGGGCGGCCGGGCGGCCTGGCGGCTCAGGCCGGTTTCTGGGCCGGTACCCGCGCCGTGAACTGCTCCGCCTGAAGGGTGTACAGCTCGGCGTAGACACCGCCCCTGGCCAGCAGTTCGTCCGGGGTGCCGGACTCCACCAGGCGTCCGTGCTCCAGCACATGCACCAGATCGGCGTGGCGCACCGAGGCCAGCCGGTGGGTGATGAGCACGACCGTCTGCCCGCTGCCTGCCAGAGCCCGGATCTTCTCGAACACCTCCAGCTCGGCCCGCGCGTCGAGCGCCGCCGTCGGCTCGTCCACGATCAGGATGCTCCCGCGCCGGTAGGCCGCGCGGGCGATGCCGAGCCGCTGCCACTGGCCGCCGGACAGCTCGTGCCCGCCGCTGAAGTTCCGGGCCAGCAGGGTGTCCAGACCGCTCGGCAGCTGCGCGACCACCTCCTCGGCCCCCGCCTCGGCGACCGACGCGGTCAGCCGTTCCTCGGTCATGGGCGCGGCGGACCGGCCTACGGCCACGTTCACCCGGGCGGTGAAGGGCCAGCGCTTGAAGTCCTGCGCCACCATCGCGATGCGCTCGGCGAGCAACCGCCGGTCGGCCCGCGCCGCGTCCACGCCGTCCCACAGGATCCGGCCCCGGTCCGGCGTGTACAGGCCTGCCAGCAGCTTGACCAGCGTGGTCTTGCCCGAGCCGTTCTCCCCGACGAGCGCGATGATCCGGCCGAGCGGGAAGGTGAGGGTGACGTCGTCCAGGGCGGGGCGGGCGGTGCCGGTGTGGGCGCCGTTGTCCGGGGCGGGGCGGGCGGTCTCGGTGACGGTGTCGTCGTGGGCCGGGCTGGTGGTGTCGTGTACGGACGTGGGGCCGGGCGGCGTGTCCGGGGACGGACCCGCCTCACCCGGACGGGGGTCACGCGGGTAGCTGAAGGTGACGTTCTCGAAGCGGATCTCCTTCGGGTTGTCCGGCAGCGGCTCCCCGCCCGTCGGGATGGCGCGCTCGGCCGCCGCGACGTACAGCCGCTCCAGATCGCCCACGAACAGGGCCTCCTCGTGCAGCTCGTTGATGTCCAGTACCAGCGTGTCCAGGCTCGCCGCACCGGTACGGATCGCGATCACCGACGTACCGGCCACCGAAAGGGCCATCGCGCCGGTCAGCAGCAGCGCGCCCAGCGTCGCGTACGTCGCGAGCGTCGCCAGACCCGTCCAGGCCGCGGCGATGAGCCCGGTCCGGGCGGCCAGCCGGGACAGCCTGGCCTGTTCCGCCTCCGCGGTCTCCGACATGGACCGGAAGTGGCGCAGCAGGAACGGCCCCACCCCGTGCACCCTGACCTCGGGAGCGGCGGCCGGCTCGGTGAGCAGGTTGGCGAGCAGCTGGCCGGCCCGGGCGTGCTGCACCCAGGTGTGGAAGGACTCGTAGCGGCGCCGCGCGTTGGTCAGCGCGCTCCAGGCACTGGGCAGGGTCATGGTGACCAGCAGCGGCAGCAGCGCCGGATGCAGCACGGTGAGCACGCCCGCCGCGGCGACCAGAGAGATCATGGAGTTGATCACCCGGGTGCCGTAGCCGATCATGTGCCGGGTGGACCGTGCGCCGTACTGGGCCGTGTCCAGGAGTTTGTGGAAGGCGTGGTCCTCGATCGCGGCCAGCTCCACGGAGGCCGCCCGCTCCAGATACAGCTCGGTCGCCACCCGCTCCACCTTCGGCTCCAGCCGTCCGGTGGCGTAGGTCGACGCGGCCCGCAGCAGCGCGGCCACCAGCATCACGGCGGCCATCACGGCGAGGGCGGGGGCGGCCGAGCGCAGCCGCTGGGCGATGTCCGGGCCGGCCAGCAGCTTGCCGAGGGCGTTGTTCACCGCCAACAGGCTCACCGCCTGGGCCAGGCCCCGGCCCACCTCGGCGGCCAGCACCACCCGGGTGGCCCGTGCGTCGGCCTGCCGGGCCAGCCGGAGACTGGACGCCAGCATGCCGGGCAGCCGGGTCAGCATCGCCCGGAAGCCCAGCTCCAGGAAGGCGTCCGCGTGTTCGTTCCAGCCCATGTCGTACCGCAGCGGCCCTCCGAACAGCAGCCGCTCCGACTCCGACACCGCGGACTCGACCGCCTCCGGCCTCTTCCTCACCGCGACCTCCCCGCACCCCGACGGAACGGCCACTATCGCGGCCCGGGCGGCGGCTGGGCAGGGCGCGAGGGGCGATACGAGGGGGCGCGGAGGAAGCGCGGGGTGCAGGGGACCGGGTCTGATGCGTGTACTCGGCTGCTGTGGCTGCACAGCGGGCCTGCGGGGGGCGTGGTCCCCGGCCGCGGCAGGGCCGGCGATTACGCCGAGACGGCGCGCGACCAGTCCGGGGCCGTGTCCGTCACCCGGCACAGGGCGAGGTACAGCGGGATCGGCGGGGTGTACGGGGCCGTGCCCTGCGGACGGTGGATGAGCCGGGCCGTGCCGGTGACCAGGGCACCGGCGGCATAGTGGGCCGGGGACGGCCAGGGCAGGGCGTAGTCGGAGTCCGACGGAACGATCCACCACCAGTGGGACCCGTCGGCGTACACGCATCCCACGTGCGGCAGCCGCCGTACCACCAGCGGGCCGAGACGGTCGGGTACGGCGACGGCATCACAGCCGAGCGGGGCGGTCATGCCGTCCGGCAGCCGGAGGCGACGGGCCGGGTCCGGGGCCGGTCGCCGACGTTGCAAGCGCACCAGGGTGTCCAGGCCGATGCCGTGCTCGTGGCCGACGTGCTGCTTGCCTGTACCTGTACCTGTACCTGTACCTGTACCTGTACCTGTACCTGTGCCTGTCGCTGCATCTGAGCCTGCACCTGCCCCTGTGCCGGTGCGGCCGGGCCGGTCGGAGCTGCCGGGGCCGGTCACGAGTGCTCCCCGCGGCGGCGCTGCTCGGGGGTGTGGTGCGGGGGCCGGTCGGTTGCCGCGTGGCGGTGCGGTGCCGGGTACGTGCCGCGCCGATGTTGCTCGGGCATTCGGTGCGGGGGCTGACCGGCAGTGTGGTTCCGGCGTGGTCCCGGCGCGTTCTCGCCGTGCGGTTCCTGCTCGTGGCCGCCGCTGGCCTCGGCCCGGTCGTCGCCGGTGTCGTCGGGGCGGCCCGGCTTGGGGCGGGCACCCCAGCCCAGGTCGTTGCGGGGCTGGACGGTGCCATCGGCCGTGTCGGTCCGGCGGGGCAGTTCCGCCCAGACCAACAGGCCGGGGCCGTGCTCCTGGACACCCCAGGCCCGGCACAGCGCGTCGACGAGAAGCAACCCCCTCCCGTGCTCCTCGTCGGGTCGCTGTGGAGACGGATGGGGTTCGCCGGGAGCACAGCCCTCGTCGCGTACGGCTATGCGCACCATGTCGTCGTGGTCGTGCAGCTCGCACACGACCCGGCTGCTCGCCGTGTGCACGATCGCGTTGGTGACCAGCTCGGATATGACGAGAGCCGCGTTGTCGCAAGTGTCCGCGCACACCGACCACCCGGACAGCCGGGCATGCGTCAGGCGTCTCGCCCGGGCGGCGGAACCCGGATGTGCGGCCAGGTCGAAGTGGAACCTGCGCTCGGCAGCGCCCCGCTGGGGGGTCACGCCGGCCGCGGCGCCGAGACCGGAACGGTCTGCGGCGGCGTCTGTTCCTAAGGGCGCGGACGGAATCACGCCTGCCACTATCTCCCCGCCGCCGACACTTGGCAAGTGTCACTCTGAAAATTGCAGAGTGCAGTGTGACTCGGTCAGAGGGCGTGGCACACTGCTCGCAACAGCACCCCGCGCGGCGCCAATTGAAGTCCTCGGAGATCCGAACCGATCTTCGAATGAACCTTCGAATGGCGCCGTAGGGCTGTCAGGAAACTTTCGGTGGAGGCTTTCGGTGGAGGTGGGAGCGTGAGCGAACCGCGGTCCGCGCCGACGGTGGGACAGGTGGTTCTCGGCCGGCGCCTGTTGGACCTGCGGGAACGCGCAGGACTGAAGCGCGAGGAGGCCGCCCGCGTGCTCCGCGTCGCCCCCGCCACCGTCCGCCGCATGGAGATGGCCGAGGTCGCCCTCAAAATCCCCTACCTGCAACTGCTGCTGAAGGCCTACGGCGTCCCCGACGACGAGGCCGACCTCTTCGTCCAACTGGCCGAAGAGGCCAACAGGCCCGGCTGGTGGCAGCGGTTCCACGACATCCTGCCCGGCTGGTTCTCGATGTACGTCAGCCTGGAGGGCGCGGCCGGCCTCATCCGCTCCTACGAGCCGCACTTCGTCCCCGGTCTGCTGCAGACCGAGGACTACGCGCGCGCGGTGCTGAAGTCCGGGGCCATCGGTCAGACGAGCCCGGACGAGATCGAGCGGCACGTCGCCCTGCGCATGCAACGCCAGGAACTGCTCAACCGTACGGATGCCCCGCGTTTCTGGGCGGTGATGGACGAGACGGCCCTGCGCCGCCCGGTCGGCGGTCCGGAGGTGATGCGTGCGCAGATCGACAAGTTGCTCGAGGCCACGAAGCTGCCCCATGTGACGCTTCAGGTCGCCCCGTTCGCCAACGGGCCGCACCCGGGGACGTACGGGCCCTTCGTGCTGTTCCGATTCGCCGTGTCGGAACTGCCGGACATGGTCTACAGCGAGTACCTGACCGGCGCCGTCTACCTGGACGCGCGCACCGAGGTGGCGACCCATCTGGAGGTCATGGACCGCATGGCGGCGCAGGCCGCCACGGCGCAACGTACGAAGGAGATCCTGCGGGACCTCCGCAAGGAGCTGTGAATGGATCGCATCAAGCCGCGCGGCCGTGTGTACAACGGCATGCCTGCGCGGGAATTGGGCAGCGAGGGCTGGCACAAGCCCTGGAGCGGCGGCAACGGCGGAAACTGCCTGGAGGCGATGAAGCTGGCCGACGGCCGGATCGCCGTGCGCCAGTCGACCGACCCGGACGGGCCCGCGCTGATCTACACCATGGACGAGATGACCGCGTTCATAGAGGGCGCCAAGGCGGGGGAGGCCGACTTCCTCCTGTCCTGAACCTGGCTTTGTTTTTCACTCAACTTCCTTATCGTGATGCAGCCTTGATCGTCCAACGACACGCCCGGCGAAGTCCGGCTGCGGGGCGTGTGCCGCGCGTCCCGGCCGCGGGATGTGCACCGCGCGACTCGGCTGTGGTGGGTGCGCCGGGTACTTCCGTCGTGTGCGGCGCGCGAAATTCGGCTGCGTGGCACACACGCCGCGCTTACGGTGGTCGTGGTTCAGGTGCGCAGGCAGCGGATCCTTCGCCGCCGGTACTCGCTACCCCCCGGCCGACCCGCCCCACTCCGGTCGGCAGGTCAATGCCGGCGGCCGGCTCGACACCGGCCGCCGGCACGCGGGTGTCACGTCGCCGCCGCCGGATTCCGATCTCTGAACCCCCCGCTGTGGGCCGGTCATTCCGGCGGCAGCACCCCGCACAGCGCCTCCAGCGCCGCCCCGTAGGCGTGCTCGGACGGGGTCGCGTACCCCACCACCAGACCGTCGCCCGCCACCATCGCGCTCTCCGGGTGCCGGAACGCGGCGAGGCCGTCGAGGGCGATGCCCTGCCAGGCGGCCGCCTGCACGGCCGACCGCTCCGTGCCGGGCGGCAGCCGCAGCACCGCGTGCAGCCCGGCAGAGATGCCCGTCACCTCGACGTGCGGAGCGTGCACGGCGAGCGCACCGACGAGCCGGTCACGCCGACGCCGGTAACGCTGCCGCATCCGCCGCACATGACGGTCGTACGACCCGCCGGACATGAAGTCCGCCAGCGCGAGCTGGTCCAGCACGCTCGCCCATGCCTCCCGCTCGCCCTTCGCCGCCAGCACCGGCTCCACATGCCGCTCCGGCAGGACCATCCAGCCCAGCCGCAGCGCCGGTGACAGGCTCTTGCTGACCGAGCCGATGTGGATGACCCGCTCAGGGTCGAGACCCTGCAGTGCACCGACGGGCCGGCGGTCGTAGCGGAACTCGCCGTCGTAGTCGTCCTCCAGCACCACCGCCCCGCGAGCGCGTGCCCAGCCGATCACCGCAGCCCGGCGCTCCGGGTGCAGCGGGCCACCGGTCGGGAACTGGTGAGCGGGCGTGAGCAGCACGGCGCGTTCCCGTCCGAGGTCCGCCACCTGTGCGCCGTGCTCGTCCAGCGGCAGCGGTACGGTGCGCACGCCGGCCGCCGCGAGCAGCTCCCGGTGGAAGCCCAGCCCGTAGGCCTCGACGCCGAGCGGACCGCGCAGCACCCCGCCCGCCGCCGGTCCCTCCTGCGCGCCCCGGCTGAAGAGAAGCCGCAGCGCGTGCGCGAAGCCCGAGCAGATCACGATCCGGTCCGGCTCGGTACGCACCCCACGCGCGCGTGCCAGATACTCCGTCAGCGTCTCCCGCACCTCCCGGCGCCCGGCGGGGTCCCCGGGCCCGAACGCCTCGCCGGGCGCCGCCTGCAGAGCCCGGCGGTACGAGGCCGCCCAGGCCGCGCGCGGGAACGCCGACACGTCCGGCGTGCCCTGCCGCAGGTCGTGCCGCGGCCCACGCACGCGCGGGGGCATCTTCACGGGGCTCCGCACGGCGGGGCGCAGCGGCTCGGCCCGCTCGGCGACCCGCGTCCCCGACCCCTGCCGCGCGGTCAGCCAGCCCTCGGCCACCAGCTCCGCGTACGCGTCCGCGACCGTGTTGCGGGCGACACCCAGGTCGGCGGCGAGCGAACGGTACGGCGGCAGCCGGGTGCCCGGCGCCAGCCGCCCACTGCGCACGGCCTCCCGCAGGGCCCGGATCACCGCGGCCCGGCGCCCGCCCGGTCCCGACAGCTCCAGATGCAGATCGGCGCCGATCCGCTCCGCGGAATTGACCCATGATTCCGTCATGGAAATGCACCCTACAACCAGTCTTTCAGGCCCGTAGATTGATGCACATGACGACGAACACGACCGCCGCACCGGCCATCGACCCCACCACCGAGATCGCCGCCGCCGAGGTCGCACGCACCCGCCTGGACTTCGCGAAGGCCGCGCCGAAGGTCTTCCGCGCGATCATCGGCTTCGACGCCGCCGCGCGCCAGGGCATCGACCCCGCCCTCGTCGAACTGATCCAGATCCGCGCCTCGCACCTCAACCACTGCGCCTACTGCCTGCACATGCACACCAACGACGCCCGCAAGGCCGGCGAGAGCGAGGACCGGCTCCACATGGTCGCCGTCTGGCGTGAGGCCCGGCACTTCTTCACCCCGAAGGAACAGGCCGCCCTCGCCCTGACCGAGGCGGTGACCCTGGTCGCCGACGGCGGCGTCCCCGACTCCGTCTACGCCGAGGCCGCCGCCCAGTTCGACGAGCAGGAACTGGCCCACGTCCTCGCCCTGATCCTCACCATCAACACGTGGAACCGGGTCGCCCTGGCGACAGGCAAGGTGGCAGGCACGGACGAGCGCACCGGCTGACACCACCTGCCGGGGCAGCGGGCGGTGGTGGGCGTGCCTCCCCGGCTGCCCCGGTCGTGCACCGACGACTCACCGGCTCGGCCAGGTGACGGCACCTCAGACCACCATCGGCCGGTCCGTGGGCGCGATCGGGGACGGCAGACGCGAACTGCCGGTCAGATAGTGGTCGACCGCCGCCGCGACCGCCCGCCCCTCCGCGATCGCCCACACGATGAGCGACTGCCCGCGCGCCGCGTCCCCGGCGGCGAACACCCCGGGGACGTTGGTCGCGAAACCGGCGTCCCGGGCGATCGTCCCGCGCGGCGCCAGCACGAGACCCAACTGCTCGATCAGCCCGTCCCCCTGGTCGGGCCCGGAGAAGCCGAGGGCGAGCAGCACGAGGTCGGCGGGGAGTGTCCGTCCGGTGCCCGGCACCGGAAGCCGCCGCTCGTCGACCTCGACCAGATGCAGTGACCGTACCCGTCCTGTCTCGTCCCCCGTGAAGTGCAGCGTGGACGCCGCGAACAGCCGTGCGTCCGCGTCCGCCGCCGGCGCCGTACCCAGATCCCGCGCCTCCTCGTGGGCGGCCGACAGCCGATAGATCTTCGGGTACGTCGGCCACGGCTCGGTGTCGTCGTCGCGCTCCGCACCCGGCTGTGCGTAGATGTCCAGCTGGCTCACGGACGCGGCCCCCTCGCGCACCGCGGTTCCCAGACAGTCCGCCCCGGTGTCCCCGCCGCCGACGATCACGACGTGCTTGCCGGCAGCCGACAGCGGCGATACCTCCAGATCCCCCGCACACACCCGATTGGCCAGCGGCAGATACTGCATCGCCTGGTGTATCCCGTTCAACTCCCGGCCCGGCACCGGAAGTTCCCGCCACGCCGTCGCACCTGTCGCGATCACCACCGCGTCGTACCGGGCCCGCAGCTCCGCCGCGGGAACGTCCCGCCCCACCACCGTCGACGTACGGAACTTGGTCCCCTCGGCCCGCATCTGCTCGATCCGTCGCTCCAGATGCCGCTTCTCCATCTTGAACTCGGGGATGCCGTACCGCATCAGCCCGCCGATCCGGTCGTCCTTCTCGTACACCGCCACCGTGTGCCCGGCCCGGGTCAGCTGCTGTGCCGCGGCCAGTCCGGTGGGCCCGGAGCCGATGACGGCGACCGTCTTCCCGGACAGCCGCTCGGGCGGCCGGGGCGGGGTGAAACCTTCCTCCCACGCCCGGTCCGCGATCGCGCACTCGACGTTCTTGATGGTGACCGCCGGCTGGTTGATCGCCAGCACACACCCCGCCTCGCACGGCGCCGGACACAACCGTCCGGTGAACTCGGGAAAGTTGTTGGTGGCGTGCAGCCGGTCGCTCGCCGCCCGCCAGTCCTCCCGTGAGACCAGGTCGTTCCACTCGGGGATGAGATTGCCCAGCGGGCAGGCCTGGTGGCAGAACGGAATGCCGCAGTCCATGCAGCGGTCGGCCTGCTTGCTGATGATGGGCAGCAGCGCGCCCGGGACGTACACCTCGTCCCAGTCCCGCACCCGTTCCTCGACGGGCCGCCGAGGCCACTCCTGGCGCGGCGTGGTCATGAACCCCTTGGGATCGGCCATGGGCGTCTCCTCGCGTACGGGCACCACCGGAGGCGCCGGATGTACGGCGGGCCGTGCGTCATCGTGCGGCACTCTTTCGGCCACGATACGTCCGCGCCGACGGCACTGCAGGGCGACGGACAGCGCTTTCTGCCGGGGGTGTCGCAGGGGGCGCGCAGGAGGAACTCAGGGGTCACCGTGGGCGCGGTTCAGGGGATCGCCCTAGGGAAGGGGTGTGGGGCTGCCGGGGGTGGAATCAGGTGAGGGCCAGTACATAGACGAGGGCCGCCGCGGCGGAGGCGACGGTCCGGACGTGGTTCCAGAACGTCCACTCGCGCACATACACCGGCCAGTACACGGCGGCCTCCGGCGCACCCGGGGTGAGCTCGGCCAGCCGGTCGTTGCGGGGCACGTTCGCGGTGATCGTCAGCACGAACGAGCCGAGCAGGTACAGCGCGCTGCCGATCAGCAGCTCCGCCTTCCCCTGGTCCGGCCACACCACGAACGTCACCACCGCGATCATCGCGCTCAGTACCGCCGACCCGATGAACAACGACATGAAGGCAGGCCGCACCGCGGCGACGTTGATCGCGTTCATCGCGGCGACACCCTGCGCAGGCGGCAGCGCAGCGAGCCCCCGCATCACGAAGGCCGAGAAACCGCAGAAGACACCGGCCACCAGCCCGGTCGCAAGGATCCCCGCCAAGACCAGCAAGAATAGCGGCCCTTCGATCATCTCCACGCCCCCATCCCGCGCCACCGGACCCGGTACCCGACGCCACCATCACCTTCACCCCCAGTGAAAGCCCAGCGGTCGAAACCAGCCATCGCTCGACCCGGCTCCGGACGGCAGCGGCCGCTTCTCCTCCTCAGCCGGTGTCCTCCCCGAAGCCGGCTCCGGCCGGCGGCAGCTGCTTCCTTCTCCTCAGCCGGTGTCCTCCCCGGCCGTCTGCCACGCCAGCAGCACGCTCTCCACGGCCGGCGCGATCCTGCGCCGGGCCTCGTGCCGTGGTATCCCGCGCATCAGCAGCTGGTCGTACGGCGTGTCCACATGCCGTACACCCGCCACGACCGCCGAGATCACCGCCCCTTCGCTCAGTGCCCGCCCGGCCGGGCTGCGCCCGACCCGCCCGCTGCCCCGCACCGACGCGTGGGCCGCGATCGCTCGTGCCCGCTCTGCCGGACAGCCCGGGAACAGCCGGAGGATCTCAGCCGCGAACGCCGCCGCGAACTGCTCGTCCTCCGCCGCCCTGCGCCGAGCGTCCCGCGCCCGCCTCCGGCGCCGGGCCTCCGCGTCCGCCAGACAGCGGGCCTCGGCCCGGGCCAGCGCGGCCTCCTCCACGAGCACGCCCTGGCGCTCATAGCGGCTCCTGCGCCGGTTGAACCGCACCACCACCGCTGACAGCGAGCTTTCCTCCCGCGACCTGCGCGTCAGGGCCGTGTCCCCGCGCGGCAGGAACACCAGGTGCCCGAGGTCCGCGCAGTGCAGGCAGTGTGGTGCGCCGTCCTCCAGCACCAGCAGCGACAGCGGCCCACGCCGGCAGCGGGCACACCGCTTCTGCTTCAGCGGCTGGATGACGACAAGTCGGCCGGGAGAGTGGGGAGTTGCGGGAAGCGCCATACGCGGTACTTTCCCCGCCACCACCCCCGCCTCCCGCCTCCGCCCAGGTCAACTTCTCCCCTCCCCGTCCGCCGCCGTCCCCACGTGCCGACCCTGATGTCGACTGCCCGCCGCTGTCCCCACGTGCCGGCCCTGACGTCGACTGCCCGCCGCCGTCCCCACGTGCCCGCCCTGACGTCGACTGTCCACCGCCGTCCCCATGCGCCGGCTCTTACGTCGGCTGTCCACCGCCGACCGCACCTGCCCCACGCGCCGGCTCTTACATCGGCTGTCCGCCGCCGACCGCACCTGCCACGTGCCGGCCCTGACGTCGACTGTCCACCGCCGGCTCCGCGCCGGGCTCGACGCCCTGTTGTGATCGTCACCGACCGCGCGTCGGCCCGCCGCCGGTGGCATCCCCGGCCCCGGCGCCGACTGCCCGGCTCCCATCCGATCGCAGGCGCCCGCGTTGCTCCGCCGGGCCACCCGGCATCATGGGCCGTGTGCGACTCGAAGCGATCACCTGGGACCGGCTCGCCGAGCAGCTTGCCGACCGGCTGGCCGGGCTGGCGCCGGCCGACGGCGGCGCGTGGCCGCGTGTCGGCTTCGACGGGGCCCCCGCTGCCCGACCCGGAGACCTCGCCACGCGCGTCGGGGAGGCACTGCGGGTGCGTGGCCGGTCCTCGCTTGTGGTCGGCACCGAGGGATTCCTGCGCCCCGCCTCACTGCGCCTGGAGCACGGGCGGCGGGACGCGGAGTCGTACTACAGCGGATGGTTCGACACCGGCGCCCTCTGGCGCGAGGTCTTCGGCCCGCTCGACCCCGGTGGCAGTGGGCAGGTCCTGCCCGATCTGTGGGATCCGGACACGGACCGGGCCACCCGCAGCCCCTACGTCCAGCTCCCGGCCCGCGGAATCCTGTTGCTCCACGGCCCGCTACTGCTGCGCCACTGGTTCCCCTTCGACCTGACCGTGCATCTCCTCCTCTCCCCGGGCGCCCTGCGCCGCCGTACCCCCGAGGCCGACCAGTGGACTCTCCCCGCCTTCGAACGCTATGAGACCGAGACCGATCCGGCAGGAACGGCGGACGTCCTCGTGCGCGCCGACGACCCCCGCCACCCCGCCTGGAGCGGCTGAATCCGGAGCCCGGCCCGGAGATCCGGACCAGAGAATCAGCGAACCCCTATGCATGCGTGCGCATGTAACTGTGTAGCCCCGCAACCAACTGGTCCCACTGCTCAGAGCCAGCCGTTGCGCCGGAATCCCCGGTACAGCGCCAGACACACCCCCGCCATCACGGTCATGATGAGCGGATAGCCGAACCGCCAGTGCAACTCCGGCATGTGGTCGAAGTTCATGCCGTACACCCCGCACACCATCGTCGGCACGGCGATCACCGCGGCCCAAGCGGTGATCTTGCGCATGTCCTCGTTCTGCGCGACGGTCACCTGCGCCAAGTGCGCCTGCAGAATGGAGTTGAGCAGTTCGTCGAACGCGGCAATCTGTTCCTTGGCCCGGATCAGATGGTCGAGCACATCCCGGAAATAGGCCTGTATCTCCGGGTCGACGACTCGTATGGGCCGGGTGGCCAGATCCTCCACCGGGCGGCCCAACGGCACCACCGCCCGCTTCAGCTCCAGCAGTTCGCGCTTCATCTGGTAGATGCGGCCCGGGTCGAGGCGGGCGCCGTTCTCCGAGAACACGTCCGTTTCCACCTGGTCGATGTCCGCCTGCACCGCGTCCGTGACGTTCAGGTAGTCATCGACGACATGGTCCGCGAGCGCATGCAGCACCGCCGCGGGCCCCTTGGCGAGCTGGTGCGGGTGCGCCTCCAACTCCTCGCGCAGGGGGCCCAGGGAGCCGTGGCGCCCGTGCCGCACGGTGATGACGAAGTCCGCGCCGACGAACACCATGATCTCGCCCGTGTCCACCACCTCGCTGGTCGCCGTCAGCTGCTCGTGCTCCACGTAGCACACCGTTTTGAACACCGCGAAGAGCGTGTCCCCGTAGTGCTCGAGCTTCGGGCGCTGATGGGCCTCGACCGCATCCTCCACCGCCAGCGGATGCAGGTCGAACAGTTCCGCGATGCCCGCGAACTCCTGGTCCGTCGGCTCGTGCAGCCCCAGCCAGACGAAGCCCTCACCGCTCTTGCGTACCAGCCGTACGGCGTCCACCAGATCGCCGCACCCCGGCACACGCACGCCGTCCTGGTACGTCACGCACTTCACCACCGACGAGCCCAGCGGTGACCTGGCGGGATGACTCAGGTCCACGCGCCGCCGACGCCGGGCCAGCCGCGCCACCGTGCGCAGGCCGCCGACCCTGCTCAGCTCCGTGACCTTCCGCAGATTCCCTGCCATGGACATCTGGATCTCCTTGCGTGGATCTCCTCGCGTAACGCTTCCGCGCCTTGCCCGGCAAGTCTGCCAGTCCCGGGCAAAGTGCGGGCACGCCTGTGGGAGCAGGGGATTCCGCTTGGTTCCCGCCTGTGGACGAACCGGTCGTAGAGCCGGACGAGCCCGACGAGTCCGATGCCCGGGATGATCGGGGAATGAACCGATCCGACGGGTACCTCCTGGACAACCGGCAGAACGAGGCCGGCGAACGCTTCGCCGCCTTCGCCGCCCTCTTCGATCCCACCACCTTCCGGCACCTCGAAGGGCTCGGCGTCGCACCCGGCTGGCGCTGCTGGGAAGTCGGAGCCGGCGGCACCTCCGTCGTGTCCTGGCTCGCCGCGAAGGTGGGGCTGCACGGCCAGGTCGTCGCCACCGACATCGACACCTCCCGGCTCGCCGCCGAAACCCGCCCGCCGGTGGAGGTCCGCGTCCACGACGTGGGCGCCGAGGAGCCGCCGGGGGAGGGGTTCGACCTGGTCCACGCCCGGCTGGTCCTCGTCCATGTGCCGGACCGGGAAAGGGCGTTGCAGTCCATGATCAAGGCCCTGCGGCCCGGTGGACGCCTGCTCATCGAGGACGCCGACCCCGCCCTCCAGCCCTTGACCTGCCCCGACGAGTACGGCCCCGAACAGCGCCTCGCCAACCGGCTGCGCCAGGGTTTCCGCAAGCTGCTCGCCGACCGCGGCGCCGACCTGTCCTACGGCCGCGTGCTCCCGCGCCTGCTGCGGGAGGCCGGGCTGCGCGGCGTCGAGGCCGACGCCTACTTCCCCGTGGCCTCGCCCGCCTGCACCGCCCTGGAAGCCGCGACGGTCCGTCAGATCCGCACCCGGCTCGTCGATGCCGGGCTGGCCACGCACGAGGAGATCGACCAGCACCTGGCCAACATCGAGGCCGGCGGCATGGACCTGGCCACCGCCCCGATGATCTCGGCATGGGGCCACAAGGCGTAGCCACCAGGACGCCGGACCACGGCGACACGGCACGGGAAACACGGCCGGACGGTCGCCGGATCAGAATCACCGCCCGCGAGCGCTGCACCACTTCCGCAGGGCACCGGCTCCTCAGGACTGCCGGACCGTTTCAGCCGCGGCCGGCCGCCTTCCGGGTCGGCAGAGCCGGCACTCGGCGTTCCCTGCCGGCTAGTCCCCGCTCCGAGGATGCGGCGGTCTGCCGCCCACCCGTTCCACCGCCTCCGCACCCGCCCGGCAGCCCCGTACCGCCGCCTCCTCCGGCGCCGCGCCCGCGACCAGCGCGGCGAGGAGGGCGCCCGTGAAGGCGTCGCCCGCGCCCGTGGTGTCCCGCGCCACCGCCGGCACGGCCGGGACCCGGGCGCGTACGGCGCCGGAACGGGCCACCAGCGCCCCGTCCGCGCCCGCCTTGGCCACCACCATCGGCCCGAGACGGCTCAACTCGGCCGCAGCGTCCGCCGGATCCGTCAGGCCGGTCAGCAGGCACGCCTCGTCCCGGCTGGGGAGCAGCAGGTCCAACTGCTGCGCGAAAGCCATGAACCGGTCCGCCCCCAGCTCCACCAGGAAGCCGGCCGACGCCGGGTCCAGACTGACCGGCACACCACGCGCGCGTGCCGCTGCGAGCGCCGTCTCGGCCAGCGCCCGACTCGGCTCCTCGAACAGCAGATAGCCCGACAGATGCAGCCGGGCCACCCCGTCGAGCAGCGTGTCCGACCAGTCGGCGGGGCACAGCCGCAGGGCCGCACCGCTGTCCGTCAGGAACGTCCGCTCCGCCGCCGCACCCGTGTCGACGAGGCAGATCACCGTCCCGGTCGCCGCCTCCGGATCCACCACCAGCCGGGGCCGTACCCCGGCCGCGACCAGTTCCCGCTCGTGCCACGCGGCAGCGTCCGCGCCCACCCGCCCCAGCAGCCGTACGTCCGCACAGCCCGCGTGGGCGCTCCAGCAGGCCACATTGGCGCCCGCACCGCCCGGCAGCTTCCGGATCACGGCGGCCGTGTCGGTGCCGCCCGCGAGCGGACCCTGGTGCCGGGCGACCACATCGGTCACCACGTCCCCGACGACCAGCAGCGCACCGTGCAGGCTCCCTGTCACCTCTTGGTCCACTCCGTGGCGATCCGCGCCGCCAGCCGTACATTGCCGCGCACCGCCGCCAGGTTGGCCCTCAGCGAGGCGCCGTCCGTGTGCCGGACCAGGTGGTCCAGCAGGAACGGCGTCACCGCCTGCCCGGTGACCCCCTGCTCCCCGCAGGCGCGAAGTGCGTCGGCGAGCACACGCGCGTGCAGCCCGGGATCGAGCTGCTCGGCCTCCGGGACGGGGTTCGCGACGATCAGCGCCGACTCCGGCGCGTCCAGCGCGTCCTGGGCGCGCATGACAGCGGCGACCTGCTCAGGGGTGTCCAGCCGCCAGTCGACCGGATGCCCCGAGTCCGACAGGTAGAAGCCGGGGAACCGGTCCGTGCCGTACCCGGCGACGGCCACGCCCAGCGTCTCCAGCCGCTGCAGCGTCGCCGGTACGTCCAGGATCGACTTCACGCCCGCGCACACCACCGTGATCCTGGTGCGCGCCAGCAGCCCGAGGTCGGCCGACTCGTCCTGGGTCGCCGTCCACTCCCGGTGCACACCGCCCAGCCCACCCGTGGCGAACACCCTGATCCCCGCCAGCGCTGCGAGCTGCGCCGTCGCCGACACGGTAGTCGCCCCGCTCGCCCCCGCAGCGACGGCGAGCGGCAGGTCACGGTGGCCCAGCTTGCGGATGCCGTCCTCGTTCGCGACCCGCTCCAGCTGCTCTTTGTCCAGGCCGACCAGGGGCCGGCCGTCGAGCACGGCGACGGTGGCCGGCACCGCACCCTCCCGCCGCACCGCCTCCTCCAGTTCCAGCGCCACCTGCAGATTGCGCGGGCGAGGCAGGCCATGCGCGATGATCGTGGACTCCAGGGCCACCACCGGCCGCCGCGCGTCGATCGCCTCCCGGACTTCTTCCGACACCACCAGCACCACGTCCCCGCCTCCTGTCCGTCGGTCCTTCCCTCATCCCTGGCGGTCACAGGCCCCGGATAAACGCTTGCGGCCTGTGGGGGAGGCCACCAGCCTGGGCCGCATGACCAACAACACCACGCGTCTCGACCACGTCGTCCTGTGGGTGTCCGACCCGGTCGCCGCAGCCGGCTTCTACGAGACGGCCGTCGGACTCGAACCGATCCAGGTCGCCGAGTTCGCGGAGGGGAAGGTGTCCTTCCCTTCCGTACGCGTCAACGAGGAGACCATTCTCGACCTCGCCCCGCGTACCCTCGCCGAACGCATGCGGATGCTGCCCGGCTCGGCCGACAGCGCCGGCCACCCGGTCAACCACGTCTGTCTGGCCCTGCCGGCCGACGCCTTCGACGCCCTGCGCGCCCGCCTGGAGAAACACGGCGTTCCCGTGTCGGACATCGACCACGGCGCCTCCGGTGCCCGCGGCAACGCCACCCGCAGCTTCTACTTCCGCGACCTCGACGGCAACGTCTTCGAGGCCCGGCACTACGACGACTAGCAGCGTCCCCGGCCGGTCAGAAGAGCGGCTCGGGGAGCACACCCTCCAGGGCGAGCAGCTTCCGCTTGGTCTCCAGCCCGCCTCCGAAGCCTCCGATGCCACCGCCGCTCTCGACCACGCGGTGGCACGGCACCACCACCGGCAGCGGATTGGCACCCATCGCCGCGCCGACCGCCTGCGCCCCGCCGGGCTGCCCGACCCGTCCGGCCAGATCGCCGTATCCGACGACGGTGCCGTACGGCACACCGGACGCCAGCTCGCGCAGCACCTGCCGGTTGAACCCGGAGATCAGCGACCAGTCCAGCGGCAGGTCGAAATCGTGCCGGTCACCCGCGAAGTACGCCCGCACCTGGCATATCGCCTCCGCCAGCAGCGGCGAGTCCGGATCCTCCGCGGGTACGCCGCCCAGCCGGGCGGCCAGCCGCTCCAGCGCCCGGTCGCGCACCGCGTCCGAGGCGTGGAAGACGACGTTGACGAGGCCCTCGCGGGTCGCCGCCAGCATCAGCGGGCCGATGTCCGTGCCGACGACGGCCCACACGACCCGCTGCTCATCCTGCCCGTGGCTGTCCATGCGCCCACGGTACGACCCGCCGCTGACAACGCCCGTCCGGCTCAGTCCGTGCCCAGCGCCGCCCGCACCACGTCGGGCTTGTTCGTGATGATCCCGTCGACCCCGTAGCCGGTGACCAGGCGTGCGGTGGCCGCGTCGTTCACCGTCCAGGCGAGCACTCGGAGCGGCTTGGCGTGCGGCCCGTCGAAGGCGTGTACGGCCGAGACGAAGCCCAGGGACAGCGAGCCGTACGAGGGATTGATCAGATCGGTGAATCGCGCGAACCGGTGCAGCTGCGCCACGGCGGGCGTGCCGAGGTAGGCGGTGGTGACCGCGGGCCTCAGCTCGTGGACGGTTCGCACGCTGTCGGCGCTGAAGCTCTGCACGATCAGCCGCGGCAGGTGCCCGCGGTCGAGCCAGCCCTCGTTGCCGAGAAGCTTCAGCGTGTCCTGCTCGATGCCCGGGTACAGCTCGGGGTTCTTGATCTCCAGGAGGAGTTTCTCGTGGTTGTGCTCGACCCGGCGCATGTACTGCTGCAGCGTCGGCACACGCGCGCCCGCGTACGCGGGGGAGAACCAGCTGCCCGCATCGAGCCGGGCGATCTCGGCGGCGGTGAAGTCCTTCACCTTCCACGGCGCCCGCCCGGGGAAGACCTCCTCGACGTTCGTGGTGCGCTGCAGGCTGTCGTCGTGCAGGACGATCAGCCGGCCGTCCCTGGTGCGCTGGACGTCGTTCTCGACCCAGGAGAAGCCCAGCTCGGCGGCCTTGTCGATGGCGGCCAGCGTGTTCTCGGGAGCGTAGGCGGAGGCGCCCCGGTGGGCGATCACCGTGGGCACGGTGTCCTCGCCCGCCCGCGCGTGTGAGGCAGGACTCAGTAGTATCGCCACCGTCACCGAGCCTGCGGCGACCGTGGCGGCAACTGCGCGCGCGTACATGCGTGCTCCCTCGCGTCGACCAATACCGACAGCACAAGACTGACAGCAGACGGTCAACGACACCCGTGCGCACGATGGCCACAGATTGAATGGAGATGTCCACGCCCGCTCACGGGTGGCGCACATCTGCGGCAAGGGCGTGTTTCTTTGCCGGAAAATCGTTCGACCATTCCGGTGGGGGTCATACTCTCTGCGACAACCCTGACCGCCGGAGCGGTCCTGGGACGGGGGCAGATTTCAGGTATTCCGGGACGCAACAGGGCGGAAGGGCAGCCGCGTATGCAAGGCACGGTCGACGGATTCAGCTACGGGGCCGTCACTCCGCTGGTGGCCTATCTGATGGCCTGCCTGGGTGGTGCCCTCGGCCTGCGGTGCACCACCCGGTCTCTGCTGGTCACGCACTCCCGGCGCCCCGCCTGGCTGGCCCTCGGCTCGGCGGCGATCGGCTCCGGCATCTGGACCATGCACTTCGTCGCCATGATGGGCTTCTCCATCAAGGAGGCACCGATCCACTACGACAAGTCGATGACCTACGCGAGCCTCGGCCTCGCGATCGTCATGGTCGGCGTCGGGGTCTTCATCGTCGGTTATCGGGGCGCCACCGGAACCCCGCTGTTCACCGGCGGCACGATCACCGGCCTGGGTGTCGCCTCGATGCACTACCTCGGCATGGCGGGCGTCCGTTTCCACGGCCGGTTCACCTACAGCACATTCACCGTCGCCGTCTCCGTCGTCATAGCGGTCGTGGCCGCCACGGCCGCCCTGTGGGCCGCCGGCCGTGTCCGCGGCTTCCTGTGGAGCGTGGGCGCGAGCCTCGTGATGGGGCTCGCGGTCAGCGGCATGCATTACACCGGGATGACCGCCCTCAGCGTCCACCTCGACAGCGCCTCCCACGCCGTCGCCGGCGCACCGGCCGCGTCCGCGCTCGCGCCGATGCTGATCGGGCCGCTCGCCTTCCTGCTCCTGGCCGGCGTCGTCGTGATCTTCGACCCGCTGATGGTGATGGGCCGGCCCCACCGCAGGTCCGTCGAGGTCAAACCCGGGGTGCCGGCCGCCGAGGTCGCCTCCCACACGGGCCGCCGCCCCGCCCTGCACGAGAGGCGCCGGCCGGCCCGCAGGCCCGAGCACCACGGAGCCCGCACTCCACAGAACCGCTGATCGGAGCCCGTTGTCAGTGGGGGGTCGTACGGTGGATGGCATGCGGCCCGTTTCCCACATCGAACGCACGGTGGCGCCCTTCGAGGTCGTCAGTCCCTACCAGCCCAGCGGCGACCAGCCGACGGCCATCGCCGAATTGGCCAAGCGCATCCAGGCCGGTGAGAAGGACGTCGTCCTGCTCGGTGCGACCGGCACCGGCAAGTCCGCCACCACGGCGTGGATGATCGAGCAGCTCCAGCGCCCCACGCTCGTGATGGCGCCGAACAAGACGCTGGCCGCCCAGCTGGCGAACGAATTCCGCGAGCTGTTGCCGAACAACGCGGTCGAGTACTTCGTCTCGTACTACGACTACTACCAGCCCGAGGCCTACGTCCCGCAGTCGGACACCTACATCGAGAAGGACTCCTCGATCAACGAGGAGGTCGAGCGCCTGCGCCACTCGGCCACCAACTCGCTGCTCACCCGCCGCGACGTCGTCGTGGTCGCCTCCGTGTCCTGCATCTACGGCCTCGGAACTCCGCAGGAGTACGTGGATCGCATGGTGCCGCTCAGGGTCGGGGACGAGATCGACCGGGACGACCTGCTGCGCCGCTTCGTCGACATCCAGTACACGCGCAACGACATGGCCTTCGCCCGCGGCACCTTCCGGGTCCGCGGCGACACCATCGAGATCTTCCCGGTCTACGAGGAGCTGGCCGTCCGCATCGAGATGTTCGGCGACGAGATCGAGGCGCTGTCCACCCTCCACCCGCTCACCGGCGAGATCATCAGCGACGACCAGCAGCTGTACGTCTTCCCCGCCTCGCACTACGTCGCCGGCCCCGAGCGCATGGAGCGGGCCGTCAACGACATCGAGAAGGAGCTGGGGGAGCGCCTGGCCGAGCTGGAGAAGCAGGGCAAGCTCTTGGAGGCCCAGCGCCTGCGCATGCGCACCACGTACGACATCGAGATGCTCCGCCAGATCGGCACCTGCTCCGGTGTCGAGAACTACTCGATGCACTTCGACGGCCGCCTGCCCGGCTCCCCGCCCAACACGCTGCTGGACTACTTCCCGGACGACTTCCTGCTCGTCATCGACGAGTCGCACGTCACGGTCCCGCAGATCGGCGCTATGTACGAGGGTGACGCCTCCCGCAAGCGCACCCTCGTGGACCACGGTTTCCGCCTGCCCTCCGCGCTGGACAACCGCCCCCTGAAGTGGGAGGAGTTCCAGGAGCGCATCGGGCAGACCGTCTACCTGTCGGCCACCCCGGGCACCTACGAGATGTCGCGCTCGGACGGCGCCGTCGAGCAGATCATCCGTCCGACCGGCCTGGTCGACCCGGAGGTCGTCGTCAAGCCCACCGAGGGCCAGATCGACGACCTGGTGCACGAGATCCGCAAGCGCACCGAGAAGGACGAGCGCGTCCTGGTCACCACACTGACCAAGAAGATGGCCGAGGACCTCACCGACTACTTCCTGGAGCTCGGCATCCAGGTGCGCTACCTGCACAGCGACGTCGACACCCTGCGCCGTGTCGAGCTGCTGCGCGAGCTGCGCTCCGGTGAGTACGACGTCCTGGTCGGCATCAACCTGCTCCGTGAGGGCCTCGACCTGCCCGAGGTGTCCCTCGTGGCGATCCTGGACGCCGACAAGGAGGGCTTCCTGCGCTCGGGTACCTCGCTGATCCAGACCATCGGCCGAGCGGCGCGCAACGTCTCCGGCCAGGTCCACATGTACGCCGACAAGATCACCCCGGCGATGGAGAAAGCCATCGACGAGACCAACCGCCGCCGGGAGAAGCAGATCGCCTACAACAAGGCGAACGGCATCGACCCGCAGCCGCTGCGCAAGAAGATCAACGACATCGTCGCGCAGATCGCTCGCGAGGAGGTCGACACCGAACAGCTCCTCGGCTCCGGCTACCGCAAGACGAAGGACGGCAAGGGCGCCAAGGCACCCGTCCCGTCGCTCGGCGACAAGGCGGCCAAGGGCGCGAAGGCCGGCAAGGCCGGCAAGGGCAAGGCGGTGCCCACGGACCGCCCGGCCGCCGAACTGGCCGAGCAGATCGAGGAGATGACCGAACGCATGCGTGCCGCCGCCGCGGAGCTGCAGTTCGAGATCGCCGCCCGGCTGCGTGACGAGGTCTCCGAGATGAAGAAGGAACTGCGTCAGATGCGCGAGGCCGGCCTCGCCTGAGCCTCTTCCGTCGTGCCGGACCTCGGCATTTACGCCAAGTGTTGCAACACCGACACAAAGCGTGGGCCGGGGTTCGGCACTGTCAGTGCCTCTGCGTAGTGTTCTGGACAACCGCGCAGTACGCAGCACAGTACGGCGCGGCAACAGGGGACCGTCGAGAGGGGATTGAGCCGTGTCCGTCAACTTGAGCAAGGGTCAGGCGATCAGCCTGGAGAAGAAGGACGGGGCCTCTCTGAGCGCGGTCCGCATGGGGCTCGGCTGGCAGGCGGCGAAGCGGCGTGGCCTGTTCGGTTCCCGCACGCGCGAGATCGACCTGGACGCCTCGGCCGTTCTCTTCGCCGAGAAGCAGCCCGTCGACGTCGTCTTCTTCCGCCACCTGGTGAGCGACGACGGTTCCGTGCGCCACACCGGTGACAACCTCGTCGGTGGCGTCGGCCAGGGCGGGGACGACGAGGCCATCCTGGTGGACCTGCAGCGCGTCCCGGTCCACGTCGACCAGATCGTCTTCACCGTGAACTCCTTCACGGGCCAGACGTTCCATGAGGTGGAGAACGCGTTCTGCCGCCTCGTCGACGAGACCAACGGCCAGGAACTCGCCCGCTACACGCTGGCCGGCGGTGGCGAGTACACCGCCCAGATCATGGCCAAGGTGCACCGGGCCGGCGCCGGCTGGACGATGACCGCCATCGGCGCTCCGGCCAACGGCCGCACCTTCCAGGACCTGATGCCGGCGATCCTGCCGCACCTGTAGGACCTGACCGCCCGCACACCCGGCGCGGCACGCACGACATCACGACACAGGGGGCGAGGGCGATGACGGCCGAGCTGGTGCGGGGACAGAACCACCCGTTGTCCGAGATCCGGCTGGAGATCCGGATCTCGGCCGGGGTGCCGGTCCTGGCCGGGGCCACACTGGGCGACGAGCACGGCACGGTGCACGGCCCCGAGTGGGTCGTCCACCCCGGCGCCCCCGCGCTGCCCGGCGTGGAGGTCTCCCGGCAGGCCGCCGCCGAGCACCGCCTGGCCGTCGACCTCGCCGCCCTGCCGGATGCCGTGCACCGCCTCGACGTGTTCCTCGCCCTGCCCACCGGCACCGCCGGCCCGCTCCGCTTCGGTGCCGTCCCCGCCCCGCACACCGCGGTCAGCGGCCCCGACGGCACCGAACTCGCCAGTTACACCCTCACCGGCCTGGACACCGAAGCGGCCGTCCTCGCCCTGGAGCTGTACCGCAGACAGGGCGCCTGGAAGGTGCGGGCCCTCGGCCAGGGCTATGCGACCGGTCTCACCGCGCTCCTCGCCGACCAAGGGCTGCGTGACGCCGACGACCTCGCGACCGCCGTCCAGGAAGCGGTGACCGACCGCCTGGCCCACGCAGTCCCGGCACCGTCGGTCGCGTCCGACCCGCACACCACCCCCGCACGCGACCCACTGGGTGCTTCCGCCGACGCCCAGACCACCGCCGCTCCCGGACCGGTGGAACCCACGCCCCCGTACGGCCCGCAGAGCCCCTTCGACGACGCGAACCGTACCGCCCAGGACCTCGAAGCCGTCGATCCGCATCCGGAGCGCTCCGGCGGCCCGATCGACTACACACATCCCCGTCGCGCACACCGCACTCCGCCCTCGCCGCCCCCGACCGTCTTCCCGGCCGCCGACGGGGAGCCCGCGCAGCCCGTCGCAGGGGACGCCGTGGGCTGGACGACGGAGGAGCGGCTGTACAACCAGGTCCGGGGCATGTTCGAGGACCTGGCCCGCACCACGGCGGCCTACCGCAGCGCCGTCGACTTCGCCGATTCCCGCCTGGAGAAGGAACTCGACCAGGTTCTCGCCGACCCGCGCCTGAGGCTCGGTACGGGCGCTGATGCCGCCCGGGAGGCGGCGCATGCCCGCCACACCCAGTTGACCGACCAGGCGCGCGCTGCCTTCGACCGCGACCTCGCCCAGCTCACCGCCGAGGCCGAGGTGGTCGAGCCCGCGCTCCCTCCCGCCTACGCCCGCTGGGACAACCCTGTCTGGCATGCCTACCGCGCCCCGGCCGAGCCGCCGATGGCGCTGCGGCTCGGCGATCTCCAGCTGCCCGAGAGCGCTCCGCTGAGTATCCCCCTGCTGGTGAGACTGCCGCTGGAACGAGGTCTGTGGATCGACAGCGGTCCGGCATCGGCCGACGACTCGCTGCTGGACTCCGCCGAGCTGCGGCACTTGGCCATGGAGGCGGCGGTCGCCCTGGCCGCACGTCTGCTCGCCGTGCACCCGCCGGGGGCGTTCGCCGTGCAGGTCCTCGACCCGGCCGGAGCCGGGGCCGGAGCGCTGTTGCCGCTGACGAGGTCCGGAGTGCTCGCGGTGCCGCCCGCCGCCGGGGCGGCGGGGGTCGCGCAGGTGCTGGAGACGCTGACCCGGCATGTGGACCTGGTGCAGATGGCGGTGCGCGCAGGCGCGGCCGAGGCGCTGCCGGCCGATGTCGACCCCGCTCAGCAGCTGCTGATCGTCAACGACTTCCCGCACGGCTTCGACGACCGGGCGGTGACCCGACTGCGCTACCTCGCCGACGAGGGCCCGGCCGTCGGCGTACACCTGCTGCTCGTCGCGGACCGCGAGGACGCCGCCGCCTACGGCCCCTTGCTCGACCCGCTGTGGCGTTCGCTCCTGCGACTCACCCCGCTGCCCGACGATCACCTCGCGGATCCGTGGGTCGGTCATGCCTGGAGCTACGAACCCTCACTCGTCCCGGCCGGCAGCCGGATTCTGGAGGTAGTGCTCGCCGAGGTGGCCAGAGGGCAGGCCAAGCACAGGTAAAGCCGGCCTGACCAGTGGTTTTGGTGTTTTCTTTACTTGCTCCTTTACCTTTCCTTGGTGATTCGGGTATTCTCTTTCGTGCGGAGGGGAGTACTCCCTGACTGCGGCGCACCCGTCAGTACGGACCGGTTCCGGTCCCGGGGCGTCGACCCATAGCGGGTGGAAGAGACCTCCGGCAGCAACAACGCTGATGTGTTTGCCGTCACGTAATGCCGGAGGTGCAGTGGAAGTCACCATGACCCTGTGGGTCCTCACCATCGTGGGCCTTGCCGCCCTGATTGCCGTCGACTTCTTCATCGGGCGCAAGCCGCACGATGTGTCGATCAAGGAAGCGGGCATCTGGACCGTCGTCTGGATCGCCCTGGCCGGCCTTTTCGGCCTCGGCCTGCTCCTCTTCGGCGGCGGACAGCCCGCCGGCGAGTTCTTCGCCGGCTTCATCACCGAGAAATCGCTGAGCGTCGACAACCTCTTCGTCTTCGTCCTCATCATGGCGAAGTTCGCGGTGCCCAGCCAGTATCAGCAGCGCGTCCTGCTCGTCGGCGTCCTCATAGCCCTGGTTCTGAGGGCTGTCTTCATCGCCGCCGGAGCCGCGATCATCGCCAGCTTCTCCTGGGTGTTCTACATCTTCGGCGCCTTCCTGATCTGGACCGCCTGGAAGCTCATCCAGGAGGCCCGCGCCGACGAGGAGAACGAAGAGTACGAGGAGAACAAGCTGCTGAAGGCCGCGGAGCGCAAGTTCGGCGTGGCCGACCGGTACCACGGCACCAAGCTGTGGGTCCAGCAGAACGGCAAGCGCGTCATGACCCCGATGCTGGTCGTGATGCTGGCCATCGGCACCACCGACGTGCTCTTCGCCCTGGACTCCATCCCGGCCATCTTCGGCCTGACCCAGGACCCGTACATCGTCTTCACCGCCAACGCCTTCGCCCTGATGGGTCTGCGTCAGCTGTACTTCCTCATCGGCGGACTGCTCAGGAAGCTGGTCCACCTCTCGTACGGCCTGTCGATCATCCTCGGCTTCATCGGTGTCAAGCTGGTCCTGCATGCCCTGCACGAGTCCGGCGTCCACGTGCCCGAGATCAGCATCCCGGTCTCGCTCGGCGTGATCTGTGCGGTCCTCGTCGTCACCACGATCACGAGCCTGATGGCCTCCAGGAAGCAGGCGGCCGTCGAGGCGGCGCGCCTCGACGGTCAAGACGCTCCGAAGGACAGCGCCGACGCCTGACCACGCCCCTGGACGCTCGCGATCTCAGCCGGCCCTCTGCGGGGTCTCGGCGTGAGGCGGAGGCCCGGCTCCGCCGGCGCCGGGGCCCGTACCGGAAAGGACGAGAGGCATCCGAAAAGAGCGGAATGCAGATTCTGTACAGCTCTGCGACGATCGCGGCATGATCACTCGGCTCCGGTCGCTCATCCGGCAATGGACGATCCTCGTGCCGGTGCTCGCCGCCGTGCTGTTGATCTTCACCTGGGGCAGGGACCTGCCCGGCGCGGCCGTCGGCCTGGTGACCCTCGTCCTCGCCGGTGCCGTGCTGGCGGCGGTGCACCACGCAGAGGTCGTCGCCCACCGCGTCGGCGAGCCCTTCGGTTCGCTGGTGCTCGCCATCGCCGTCACGGTCATCGAGGTGGCCCTGATCGTCACCCTCATGGCGGACGGCGGCGCCAAGAGTTCCACCCTGGCCCGGGACACCGTCTTCGCCGCCGTGATGATCACCTGCAACGGCATCGTCGGGCTCTGCCTGCTCGTGGCCTCCCTGCGGCACGGCACGGCGGTCTTCAACGCCGAGGGCACCGGCGCGGCGCTGGCGACCGTGGCCACGCTGGCGACACTCAGCCTGGTGCTGCCGACGTTCACGACCAGCAAGCCCGGGCCCGAGTTCTCCACCGTCCAGCTGACGTTCGCTGCGCTGTCGTCACTGATCCTCTACGGCCTGTTCGTGGCCACCCAGACCGTGCGCCACCGCGACTACTTCCTGCCGATCAGCCGGCAGGGCGAGGTCATCGCCGTCGACACCCACGCCGCACCCCCGCCCGCGCGGACCGCGTGGATCAGCCTCGGCCTGCTCGGGCTGGCCCTGATCGGCGTCGTCGGCCTGGCCAAGAGCGTGTCGCCCACGATCGAGTCGGGCGTGGCCGCGGCGGGACTGCCGAACGCGGTCGTCGGTGTGGTCATCGCCCTGCTCGTCCTGCTGCCCGAGACGATCGCGGCGCTGCGTTCCGCCCGCAGGGACCGGGTGCAGACCAGTCTCAACCTGGCCCTCGGCTCCGCGATGGCCAGTATCGGCCTGACCATCCCGGCCGTGGCGCTCGCCTCGGTCTGGCTGTCCGGGCCGCTCGTCCTTGGCCTCGGCGCGACCCACATGCTGCTGCTCGCGCTGACCGTGGTGGTCAGTTCCCTCACGGTGGTGCCGGGCCGGGCCACGCCCCTCCAGGGCGGTGTGCACCTGGTCCTGTTCGCGGCCTACCTGGAACTCGCGATCAACCCGTAGCCGGGCTTGGCCCGCGACGCGTCCGGTCAGCCCGCGACCGGCTCCACCGCCGGCACGGGCACCGGCCGCGTCTCCGGAAGCAGCGTGAAGCAGACCAGGCTGAACAGCGCGATGCCGGTCAGATACACCCCCACGCCCCATGGGACCCGTCCGCCCTGCTGTGCGAGCGCCGTGGCCACGACCGGGGTGAGCGCTCCGCCGAGGACACCGCCGAGGTTGTAGCCGACGGCCGCGCCCGTGCAGCGCACCCGGGCCTCGTACAGCTCCGGCAGATAGGCGGCGATCACCGAGAACATGATCACGAAGGCGATCAGGGCGCCCAGGATGGCGAGGAACATCAGCAGCGGCTCGCCGGTCCCGAGCAGCGCCACCATCGGAAGCATCCAGAGGGCGCAGGCCGCACAGCCCGTCAGACACATCGGGCGGCGTCCGTACCGGTCGCCGAGCAGCGCCATGAGCGGAGTGAGCGCCCCCTTCACGACGACCGCGGCCATGATGCACGTCAGCATCACCGTCCGGCTCACACCGAGCCGTTCCGTCGCATACGCCAGCGACCAGGTCGTCACCGCGTAGAACACCGCATAGCCGACGGCCAGCGCCCCGGCCGTCAGCAGCACCAGCCGCCCGTGGTGCCGGACGACCTCGACGAGCGGCACGCGCGCGTGGTCGTCGATCTCCAGGAACCGGGGGCTCTCCGCGAGCGACGAACGCAGCCACAGACCGGCCAGTGCCAGCGCGCCGGCCGCCCAGAAGGGCACGCGCCAGCCCCACCGCGCGAACTCCGCGTCGGACAACGCCGCCGACAGGGCGAGCATCACCCCGTTGGCCAGTACGAAGCCGAGTGCCGGCCCCACCTGTGGGAAGCTCGACCACAGGGCGCGCCGCCGGGCGGGCGCGTGCTCGGCGGTCAGCAGTACCGCCCCGCCCCACTCCCCGCCGAGTCCCAGCCCCTGCAGAAAGCGCAGGACGAGCAGCAGCACGGGCGCCGCCACGCCGATCGTCCCGTACGACGGCACGCAGCCGACCGCGACCGTCGAGGCGCCGGTGAGCAGCAGCGAGATGACGAGCACGGGCCGGCGTCCGCGCCGGTCCCCGAGGTGCCCGAACAGCACCGAGCCGAGCGGTCGGGCCACGAACCCCACCCCGAAGGTCGCGAACGCCGCGAGCGTCCCCGCGACCGGCGAGAACGTCGGGAAGAACAACGGCCCCAGGACCAGGGCAGCGGCGGTCCCGTAGACGAAGAAGTCGTAGAACTCGATCGCCGTCCCGGCGAGTGAGGCGGCGGCGAGCCGCGGCATGGACGGGGTGCTCACAGGGCGTACAGGGCGCATGTCGCGTCAACTACCCGTAGTGATCAAGAGTTACGGGGGCGTACGGGAGTGATCACGGAACCGAGGTGCACGCCGTGGCGACGGGCGCGCACGGCACACCGCCTGCCCTGGTCACCGTGATACACCGGGTGCGAGCAGCGGTCGTCGACGACCGCCCCCGAAGGACCGGAGGAACCGTGCCCCGCACCCTGGCCAACGCCCCGATCATGATCCTCAACGGGCCCAACCTGAACCTGCTCGGCCAGCGCCAGCCCGAGATCTACGGCAAGGACACGCTGGCCGACGTGGAGGCGCTGTGCGCCAGGGCGGCAGCCGCGCACGGCGGCACGGTGGACCTCCGGCAGTCCAACCACGAGGGCGAACTGGTCGACTGGATCCACCAGGCACGACTGAACCACTGCGGGATCGTCATCAATCCCGGTGCCTACTCGCACACCTCGGTCGCGATCCTGGATGCGCTCAACACCTGTGACGGCATGCCTGTGCTGGAGGTGCACATCTCCAACATCCACCAGCGGGAATCGTTCCGGCACCACTCCTACGTGTCGCTGCGTGCAGACGGCGTGATCGCCGGCTGCGGAGTGCAGGGCTATGTGTTCGGCGTGGAGCGGGTCGCGGCCCTGCTGGGGGCGGCACCGGCGGATGCGTGACCCGCGCGCGGGGCGGCGCCGGCGAACGCGTAGCACGCGCGGTGGGACCGGCAGACGCGCACCCCGCGCGCGGGGTTACAGCCGGCCCGCCTCGACGATCCGCCGCAGGAAGCGCCGGGTGCGCTCCCGCTGCGGGTCGCCGAAGACCTGCTCGGCGGTGCCGCGCTCCAGCACGACCCCGCCGTCCAGGAAGCACACCTGGTCGGCGACGTCCCGCGCGAAGCCCATCTCGTGCGTCGCCAGCACCATGGTCATGCCCTCGCCCTTCAGACCGCGCACCACCTCCAGTACCTCGCCCACGAGTTCGGGGTCGAGCGCGGCCGTGATCTCGTCCAGCAGCAACAGCCGGGGACGCACGGCGAGGGCCCGTACGATCGCCACGCGCTGCTGCTGACCGCCGCTGAGCCGGTCCGGGTAGGCAGCCGCCTTGCCGGCCAGGCCGAGGCGCTCCAGCAGCTCCCTGGCCCGTTCCTCGGCCTCCGCGCGGGAGACGCCGTGCACGCGGCGCGGCGCGAGCGTGATGTTGTCGAGCACGGTCATGTGCGGGAAGAGGTTGTACGCCTGGAAGACGACGCCGATCCGGCGCCGTACCGCGTCCTGGTCGACGCGCGGGTCCGTGATCTCCTCGCCGTCCAGCCAGATCGCGCCGTCGTCGATCTCCTCCAGGAGGTTGGCGCAGCGCAGCAGTGTGGACTTGCCCGAGCCGGAGGCGCCGATCAGCGCGGTCACCGTGTGTGGGGCGACCTCCAGACCGACGTCCCGCAGGACGACCGAGCCGCCGAAGGTCTTGCGGACGGACTCCATGCGCAGCACCGGCGCGGCGCTCTCGGGTGTGCTCTTCGTCGTGCTCACAGGGATCCTTCCCGGGTGCTCACAGGGATCCTCCCTGGGCCCGCTGCCGGTCCGTCCGGGCCGTCACCCAGTCGGTGAACCGGGTCATCGGGATGGTCAGCGCCACGAACACAAGACCCGCGACGACGTACGGCGTGTAGTTCAGACTGCGGCCCACGATGATGTCGGCCGCGCGTACGGCGTCCACCGCGCCGCCGATCGACACCAGACCGGTGTCCTTCTGCAGCGACACCAGGTCGTTGAGCAGCGGCGGCACCTGCCGGCGCACCGCCTGCGGCAGCACGACGTAGCGCAGCGCCTGCCGGTTGGACAGGCCCAGCGAGCGGGCAGCCGCCCGCTGCGAGGGGTGGATGGACTCGATGCCGGCCCGGAACACCTCCGCCACGTACGCCGAGTACGTCAGCGTCAGCGCCGTACCGCCCAGCAGCACGGGATCGACCGTCACGCCCTGCAGCCGCAGCGCCGGCACGCCCAGGACCACGATCATCAGGTTGATGATCAGCGGCAGCCCGCGGAAGAAGTCCGTGTACGCCGCCGCCAGCACCCGCAGCGGGAAGAACACCGGCCCGCGCAGCGTCCGTGCGATGGCGATCAGCATGCCGAGGATCAGCACGGCGGCACCACAGACGAGCAGCAGGCGGACGTTCAGCCACAGTCCTTCGAGTACCTTCGGGAGCGCCTCGCGCGCGTAGTGGGCGCTGAAGAAGGTCTCCTTGGTGCGCGGCCAGCCCGGGGCGTCGACGACGACCAGGTAGAGCACGGCGGCCGTGGCGAGCGTCGAGACGGCCGCGACGGCCGTGGCCCGGCGCGCACGTGCGCGTCGGTGGCGCTCACGTTCCAGCCGCCGTGCGGAGGGCACGTAGCCGTCGTCGGCGCCCCCGGTCATGTCGCCCTCGCCGTCCGCGCCCTCCCGGGCCGACTCCCCCTTGGTGACTGTCACTTGAGCACCGGTGCGTCGACGGCCTCCGACAGCCACTGCTTCTCGATCCCGGCCAGTGTGCCGTCCTTGCGCAGGGCGTCGACGGCGCCGGACACGCACGAGGTCAGCGCGCTGCCCTTGTCGAGTACGAGCCCGAACTGCTCGGGCGTGCCGCCCTGGTTCTCGAACTGGCCGACGATCTTCGCGTTCGTCACCTCGGCCGCGGTGATGTAGAACGCGGTCGGCAGATCGGTGACGACGGCGTCGACCTGACCGTTCTTCAGCGCGGACTTGGCCTGGTCGTTCTTGGCGTAGACGGCGGCGTCCTGCTCCGGCTTCACCACGTCGGTGATGTAGTCGAGGCTCGTGGTACCCACCTGGGCGCCCAGCTTCAGCTTCTTCAGGTCCGCGATGCTCGTCGCCGAGGCCGCCTTGCCGCCCTTCAGCGCGATGACGGCCTGGCGCACGTCGTAGTAACCCGAGGAGAAGTCCACGGCCTTCTTGCGCTCGGTGCTGATCGACACCTGGTTGACGTCGAAGTCGAAGGTCTTCTCGCCCGGTGCGAACGCCTTGTTGAACGGCACCTTCTGCCATACGACCGCGTTCTTGCCGTAGCCCAGTCGCTTCGCCACGGCGTAGGCGACCGCCGACTCGAAGCCCTTGCCGTTGGCGGGCTCGCCGTCCTCGAACCACGGTTCGTACGCCGGCTCGTCGGTCGCGATCGTGAGTTTCCCGGCCGTCTGGGTGGCCAGCTTGCCCTGGGTGCAGCTCTTCGCGGTCGTCGGGGCGGCCGAGGCCTTGTCCTCGGGCTGCGGAGCACAGCCGACAGCGGTGGCGAGTAGGGCTACGGTGGCTGCGGCTACTGCGCGGCGCAGGGCGCGAGGGGCAGGATGCATGGCGGGAGAGTGGCAGCGAAAGCGGCGTCTGTCCAGGTCACGGCGGTCGTTGTCCGCATACTGGGAACGGGTGTTGCGGCCGTGTGAACGCGGGTGAACGCGGTTCACGCGCGCGTGCCGAAGCCCGGGCCGCCGGCCGAGGGCGGGGTTGGAGACCGGCGGCCCCTGCCGCTCAGGAGCCGTCATCCTGCGCGGGGCTGCTACCAGTTGACTGCGCGGCACCTGCCTGCGGGAGCGCGCACTTGAAGCGGAAGCGTGCGAAACGTTCACACGGGGCGCGTAAGACGCGCCGCACGCCGGGCGCGTGTGCCGGTCCGAGGCTCACTTCTCGATGCGGAACCTCACCACCCGCGCGCGTGCCACTCCGGCAGCTGCGGCCGTTCCGCGCCCAGCGTGGTGTCGTTGCCGTGCCCGGGGTACACCCACGTCTCGTCCGGCAGCACGTCGAAGATCTTGGTCTCCACGTCGTGGACCAGGCTGGCGAACGCCTTCGGGTCCTTGCGCGTGTTGCCGACGCCGCCCGGGAAGAGACAGTCGCCGGTGAAGACGTGCGGGTGGCCGTGCGGGTCGTCGTAGACCAGCGCGATGGAGCCCGGGGTGTGCCCGACCAGGTGGCGCGCGGTGAGTTCCACCCGGCCCACCCGGATCACATCTCCGTCGTCGACGAGTACGTCGGTGGGCACCGGGATGCCGGGGGCGTCGTCGCGGCCCGCGTACGTACGCGCGCGTGTGGCGGCGACGACCTCGGCGAGCGCCTGCCAGTGGTCCCCGTGCTGGTGTGTGGTGACGACGGACGCGATGCCGTCGTCACCGATCATGCCGAGGAGCGTCCCCGCCTCGTTGGCGGCGTCGATCAGGAGCTGTTCGTCGGTGGCCCGGCAGCGCAGCAGATAGGCGTTGTTGTCCATCGGACCGACCGCGATCTTGGTGATCATCAGGTCTTTCAGCTCGTGCACGTCCGCCGGTCCGCCGACCCTGACCACTCCGGAGTACGTCATGGTGATCAGCCTATAGCGGACGAGCCCCGGCCGACGGCCGTAGCGCCGTGGACGGCTGCCGGGCTACAGAGGGGGCAGCTTCGGCACCGTCCCGCCCCGCACCTCCAGTGCCGCTCCGTCGCGGCGCCCTGCGAGCCAGCCCACCAGGTCCGCGGGCCGGCCGGTGACCGTGAACTCGGGTCCGTCCGCCTCGCGCCCGGTGGTCCACGCGCGCGTGCCGTCCGAGATGCGGGTCACCGGGACGTCGGGGTGCCCGGAGAACCGGTCCGCGAGGAAGCCCGTCTCCCGCTCCAGGAACTCCGCCGGGAGGTCCTCCAGCTCGTATCCGATCCCGAGGTCGACGTGGTGCAGCTCCACCTCCACCCACCGCCGGAACGGCACGCGGGACGCGGAGTCGGTGATCCCGTTGCGCAGCTCCACCGTGCGCGTCCAGTCCGCGGGGGCGTCCCCGGCCGCCCGGAAGCGGGCCGCGCTCTCCTGGAGGTCGGTGACGTGCACCTCCAAGGGGCGCGTGGCGTCGCGCTCGATGTCGGCGTCGCGCTGTTCGGCGCTCGCGTACATGGGACGGCCCTCCAGAACGTTCACGAGGGCGTCCGCGTTGCGGGCGAGGTGGGCGAGGACATGCCCGCGGCTCCAGCCGGGAAGCCGTGACGGCTCGGCGAGGGAGGCGTTGTCCATCTTGGCGACCGCGCTGAGGAGCCGATCGGTCGCCTCACGTACACAGGCCAGGTCATGAGCGTGATCCATCATGGCGCCGACCCTAGTGCGGCCACACGTTCGGGTGAAGGTGGTGAAGCGCGTCCGCAAATCGAATGCGCGTGCTATATCGTCGAAGGCGGCGTCGGGCATGCTGGAGGGTCGGGGGTTGTTATGCAACCGGGCAATCCGACCGGCGTTGTCAGTGGCTCCCCCTAGTCTGAAGAAGCACGGGGGCCCCGCCCCTGTCACTTCTCTCAAGAAAGGTGCGGACCGGCGTGGCCGACCGTCTCATCGTCCGTGGCGCGCGCGAGCACAACCTGAAGAATGTCTCGCTCGACCTGCCTCGTGACTCGCTCATCGTCTTCACGGGCCTGTCCGGGTCGGGCAAGTCCTCCCTGGCCTTCGACACCATCTTCGCCGAGGGTCAGCGCCGCTACGTGGAGTCGCTCTCCTCGTACGCCCGGCAGTTCCTCGGCCAGATGGACAAGCCGGACGTCGACTTCATCGAGGGCTTGTCCCCGGCGGTCTCCATCGACCAGAAGTCGACCTCGCGCAACCCGCGCTCGACGGTCGGCACGATCACCGAGGTCTACGACTACCTGCGTCTGCTCTTCGCTCGCATCGGCAAGCCGCACTGCCCCGAGTGCGGCCGCCCGATCTCGCGCCAGTCGCCCCAGGCCATCGTGGACAGGGTCCTGGAGCTGCCGGAGGGGAGCCGCTTCCAGGTGCTGTCGCCGCTGGTGCGCGAACGCAAGGGCGAGTTCGTCGACCTCTTCGCCGACCTGCAGACCAAGGGTTACTCCCGCGCGCGTGTGGACGGCCAGACCGTTCAGCTTTCCGAGCCGCCGGTCCTGAAGAAGCAGGAGAAGCACACCATCGAGGTGGTCGTGGACCGCCTCACCGTGAAGGAATCCGCCAAGCGCCGCCTCACCGACTCCGTGGAGACCGCGCTCGGCCTGTCCGGCGGCATGATCGTGCTCGACTTCGTCGACCTCCCCGAGGACGACCCCGAGCGCGAGCGCATGTTCTCCGAGCACCTGTACTGCCCGTACGACGACCTGTCCTTCGAGGAGCTGGAGCCGCGCTCCTTCTCCTTCAACTCGCCCTTCGGCGCCTGTCCCGAGTGCACGGGTATCGGCACGCGCATGGAGGTCGACCCGGAGCTGATCGTCCCGGACGAGGACAAGTCCCTGGACGAGGGCGCCATCCACCCCTGGTCGCACGGGCACACCAAGGACTACTTCGGCCGCCTGATCGGCGCGCTCGCGGACGCCCTCGGCTTCCGCACGGACATCCCCTTCGCGGGCCTGCCGCAGCGTGCCAAGAAGGCCCTCCTTTACGGCCACAAGACCCAGATCGAGGTGCGCTACCGCAACCGGTACGGCCGCGAGCGCGTGTACACCACGCCCTTCGAAGGTGCGGTGCCCTTCGTCAAGCGCCGGCACAGCGAGGCCGAGAGCGACGCCAGCCGCGAGCGCTTCGAGGGCTACATGCGCGAGGTGCCCTGCCCCGGCTGTGAAGGCACGCGCCTGAAGCCGATCGTCCTGGCCGTCACGATCATGGAGAAGTCGATAGCCGAGGTCTCCGCGATGTCGATCAGCGACTGCGCGGACTTCCTGGGCGAGCTGAAGCTCAACGCCCGTGACAAGAAGATCGCCGAGCGGGTCCTGAAGGAGGTCAACGAACGGCTGCGCTTCCTGGTCGACGTCGGCCTGGACTACCTGTCGCTCAACCGCGCGGCCGGCACCCTCTCCGGCGGCGAGGCCCAGCGCATCCGCCTTGCCACGCAGATCGGCTCCGGCCTCGTCGGCGTCCTGTACGTGCTGGACGAGCCGTCCATCGGCCTGCACCAGCGGGACAACCACCGGCTGATCGAGACCCTGGTGCGGCTGCGCGACATGGGCAACACGCTCATCGTCGTGGAGCACGACGAGGACACCATCAAGGTCGCCGACTGGATCGTGGACATCGGCCCAGGCGCCGGCGAGCACGGTGGCAAGGTCGTGCACAGCGGCTCCCTGAAGGAACTGCTCGCCAACGCCGAGTCCCAGACCGGCCAGTACCTCTCTGGCCGCAAGGCGATCCCGCTGCCGGACATCCGGCGTCCCCAGGACCCGTCCCGTCGGCTGACCGTGCACGGCGCCCGGGAGAACAACCTGCAGGACATCGACGTGTCCTTCCCGTTGGGTGTGTTCACGGCCGTCACCGGTGTCTCAGGGTCCGGCAAGTCGACCCTGGTCAACGACATCCTGTACACGCATCTGGCCCGCGAGCTGAACGGCGCCCGGACCGTTCCCGGACGCCACACGCGTGTGGACGGCGACGACCTGGTCGACAAGGTCGTGCACGTCGACCAGTCGCCGATCGGCCGCACCCCGCGGTCCAACCCGGCGACGTACACCGGCGTCTTCGACCACATCCGCAAGCTCTTCGCCGAGACCACCGAGGCGAAGGTCCGGGGCTACCAGCCCGGTCGCTTCTCCTTCAACGTCAAGGGCGGCCGCTGCGAGAACTGCGCGGGCGACGGCACGATCAAGATCGAGATGAACTTCCTCCCGGACGTCTACGTCCCGTGCGAGGTCTGCCACGGTGCCCGGTACAACCGGGAGACCCTGGAGGTCCACTACAAGGGCAAGTCCATCGCCGAGGTGCTGAACATGCCGATCGAGGAGGCCATGCACTTCTTCGAGGCGGTCCCGGCGATCTCCCGTCACCTGAAGACGCTGAACGACGTGGGTCTCGGCTACGTCCGCCTCGGCCAGTCCGCCACCACTCTCTCCGGTGGTGAGGCGCAGCGCGTCAAGCTTGCCAGCGAACTGCAGAAGCGATCCACCGGGCGCACGGTCTACGTCCTGGACGAGCCGACCACCGGTCTGCACTTCGAGGACATCAGCAAGCTGCTCAAGGTCCTCGGCGGCTTGGTCGACAAGGGCAACACGGTCATCGTCATCGAGCACAACCTCGATGTGATCAAGACCGCCGACTGGATCGTGGACATGGGCCCGGAGGGCGGCGCCGGAGGCGGCCTGGTGGTCGCCGAGGGCACGCCGGAGGAGGTGGCCGGGGTCCCGGCCAGCCACACCGGCAAGTTCCTGCGCGAGGTCCTCGGCGCCGACCGCATCAGCGACGCGGAACCGGTGAAGGCGCCGCGCGCCGCGGCGGCCCGGAAGACGGCCGCGGCCAAGTCGACGGCGCGGAAGACGGTGACGGCCAAGGCCAACAACACCGCGACCAAGAAGGCCGCGGCGGTCACGAAGAAGGCCACGCCCGCCAAGAAGACGACGCGGGCCCGCAAGGCCTGACCGTGCGCCCGGAGGGCGGGCAGGACCCCCTCCGGCCACCGCCTGACAACACATCAAAAAGCGGCGCCCCGCGGGAACTCCCCGCGGGGCGCCGCTCGTTCCCCCATCAGCAGCCCGGTCCGGCGGTCCGACAGCTCCTGGCACACCGCAGGCCCGGCCGTACCTTGTCAACAGCACAGGGAGAGTCAGCCGCTCACGGCGCGGCAGGACCGCCCAGCTCCGCCGCGTACGGTGGCTCGGCCCCCGCCCGCGAGCAGGTGATCGCCGCCGCCCGCGCCGCGAAGTGCAGCAACCGCGTCCAGCCCTCCGTCCCGAGGGCGGCGAGCGCTTCCGGGGACAGCGCGTCCCGTGCGGCCAGCCCGTGCAGCAAGGCCGCGTTCACCGTGTCACCGGCGCCGATGGTGTCCACGACCTCGACCTTCTCGCCCGGCACGGAATGCTCCCCGCCGTCCCGGGTGAACACGGTCAGACCGTCGCCGCCCCGCGTGACCACCACGGCCGACGGCCCCTCGGCCAGCCACTCGCGCGGGCTGCCGCCGAGCCACGCCGCGTCCTCCGCGGACAGCTTCAGTAGCGTCACCGAGGGCAGCCAGCTCTTGAAACGCGCCCGATAGGCGTCCGCGTCCGGGATCAGCCCCGCCCGGATGTTGGGGTCGAGCGCGGTGAACAGCCCCTGTCCCGCCGCGGTCCGCATCAGCTCCTCGTAGGCGCTCGCCCCCGGCTCCAGGACGAGCGAGCAGGTACCGAAGGACACCCCGCGCGTACCGGCGGGCAGAGCGGCCGGGGCGGTGAACAGGCGGTCGGCCGTGCCGTCCACATAGAAGGAGTAGGCGGCCGAACCGCCGGCGTCGATCGTGGCCACCGCCAGGGTCGTCGGCTCCGGTCCCCGCTGCACGCCCGACACGTCGACCCCGGCCTGCCGCAGCCCGTCCAGCAGGGCCTCGCCGAACGCGTCGTGCGAGGTCCGGGAGCAGAAGGCGGTGGGGGAGCCGAGCCGGCCGAGGGCCACCGCGGTGTTGTACGGGCCGCCGCCGAGCGCCGGCTTCAGGTCGGCGAGGGCACCGGGGCCCTGCGGTACCAGGTCGATCAATGCCTCACCGGCAACGACGATCACGAGGTGGTTCCCTTCTCGCGCAGTGTGGATGATGCGGTTCGCCCGGCCGTTTCCGGAGGGTCCGGCTCCTCCGGGCATCCGCAGGACGTGCGGTGGACGAAAGTGCAGGGCAGGCGGAGCGTCCGGGTCGGGCGGCCCGGCTCGGCCAGGCGCTCCAGGAGCATGCGGACGGCCAGGGCGCCCAGCTCCCGGCTGGGCTGGGCGACGGTGGTCAGCCGGGGCGAGAACAGGTCGGCCCAGGCGAAGTCGTCGAAGCAGCACAGGGCGATGTCGTCCGGCACTGACCGGCCGTGCCGGCGCAGCGTGCGCAGGGTGCCGATGGTCATCGCGTTGTTGGCGGTGACGAGTGCCGTGGGCGGCTCGGGCAGGGCGAGCAGGGCGGCCGTTGCCTGCTCGGCGCCGGAGGACTCGGAGTTGCCGGAGACGACGAGACGTTCGTCGTGGACGAGCCCGGCGGTGGCGAGGCCATCCCGGTAGCCGGCGATGCGCTCCCCGGTGGTGCTGAGCCCGGGCAGGCCGGCGATCAGCCCGATCCGGCGGTGTCCCAGCCGGGCGAGATGGGCGACGAGCCGGCTCGTCGGTGCGGCGCTCTCGGCGCAGACCTGGTCGAACCATGGCACGCCGGGGGAGGAAGGGGCACTCGCCGCACCGGCCGGCGGGAGGTCCTCCGGCACGGGTGCGTCGACCAGCCGGTCCAGGAACACGGTCGGTACGGCGTGACGGCGGAGGTATCCGATGAGGTCGGCCGGGTGCGCGGAAGGGGCGACGATCATGCCGTCCACCCGGCGCTCATGGAGGAGTTGCACGACCTTGCGCTCATGCCGGGGATCGTCGTGGGGGTCGGCGACGAGGAGGCTGTAGCCGGCCTCCAGGGCGGCGGCCTCGACTCCCTGGAGGATCTCCGTGAAGTACGGGTTGCTGATGGCCGACACCGCGAGGCCGATGGAGCGGGTCCGGGAGGTCACCAGCGAGCGCGCCAGGCTGTTGGGGGTGTAGCCGAGAGCGTCGATGGCATCGAGCACGGCCTGGCGGGTGTGCGGCAGCACGGGGCGGGTGCCGTTGAGGACGTGGGAGACGGTCGCCACGGAGACCCCCGCACTCCGGGCGACGTCCGCCATGGTGGCCATTGCGCTGCCTTTCTTCTCGATCCGAGCGTGCGCTGCGGGCCGAGCCTGCTGACGAGCCGCCGACGGCCCCTCCGGCCACCCGGCCGCACCGATGGCCTCGACCGGCCCCGATCCACCCGTAGGCCGCTCGTCTCCGCAGACCGGCCAGTCCGAGCCGTTCCTGCCTTTCCGGCGGACCGTACCCCAGGTTCCTCCGCCGCGTAAACGCTTACGCAAGCGTTTACGCCCGACACCTTCCTGACCACCCCCACCCCGCGGGTATCGTCGCCCTGCATACCCCTTGACCTGTGGAGTCCCAGATGTCCGCCGCCTCCTCGTCCGCGAGCCGCCGAACCGTCCTCCGAGGGGCCGCTGCGGCCCCGGTCGCCGGGCTCGGCCTGGCGGCGTGCTCCGCCCCAGGTGGGGACGGCTCGGCCGCGGCCACCCCGACCGCACCGGTCGACCTCGGTGCCGAGAACGAGGTCGCGAAGGGCGGGGCCAAGCTCTACCGGGACCACAACGTGGTCGTCAGCCGGGACGAGGACGGCACCCTGAAGGCGTACAGCACGGTCTGCACGCACGCGGGATGCCCCATCAACAAGCTGCAGGGGACGACCCTGACCTGCCCCTGCCACGGCAGCCAGTTCGATGCCGTGACGGGCGAGGTGGTCCAGGCGCCGGCCACCGAGCCCCTGCCCGAACTGACGGTCAAGGCCTCGAACGGCAGGATCATCGCCGGTCCGGCAGCCTGAAACGGCAGGATCATCGCCGGTCCGGCGGCCTGACCGGAGAGCTGCGGTGTGCCTCTGACACCCGCGGCCCGGCGGGCGGGGGCGGGAGACCGCTCATTCCCAGTCCCAGGCGATTCCCGCGATGCCCGGACGGATGCGCGGCTCGACCACGTGGACGCAGTGGTGCGGTCCGGACACGGAGAGGTCCTGCCGGCCGCTGCGCGGGGCCGCCGGCGAGTGCTGGGTGAAGCGGTGGCAGCGCACCGGCAGGGTGCCCGGGTCGAAGCGCACCTGAAGCGCGTACTGGCCGCCGGGGGAGCCGAAGCGGTGGAGGTACTCGCGGGAGGCCGCGGCCGTCCCGTCCTCGATGCCGTACCGGAAGAGGAAGGTGTCGCCGGAGCGCAGCCGGGTGCCGAACAGCAACTCGGCCACGAGCACGCCGGTGTCCTGGTCCCAGCGCAGGCGTCCGGTGCGGCAGTTCTCCAGCGCGTGCACGGTCATGCGGCGCGGGTCGCAGCCCGGGTCGCCGTGGTGGACGGCGATGAAGCGGTCGACGCCGTCGCGGTGGGCGCGCACGATGTGGTGGGCCTCGCGGCTCGCCAGCTCCCGCCCGGCGCCGATCCGGACGCATTCGTGATGGCCCAGAGTGTGCAGTCCGCCGTCCACGGACCAGTCCAGGTCGGCGGTGAGCCGGTCCAGGACGTCGGAGGCCTCGATCAGGGAGCGGTACGAGCGGCCCGCGGGGCGGCCGGCCATGGAGCGTTCACTCGCTTCGGCGAGCAGCCGGATCAGGGACTCGTCGGGCAGCTGGAGGATCTCCTCCAGCGCGCGTACGGCGCGCAGTGACTCCGGGCGCTGCGGGCGGCGTGCGCCCTGCTGCCAGTAACTCAGGCTGGTCACACCGACCTTGACTCCGTGGCGGGACAGGTGGTGCTGCACACGCTGGAGCGGGAGTCCGCGTGCGGCGATGGCGGCGCGCAGCGCCACATGGAAGGGGCCGCCGCGCAGGGCCGTGTCCAGTTCCGCGGTGGGGACGTCCGCGTGCTCTGTGGCATGCCGCATGCCGAGGGGCCTTTCTGTGAGGTGTCACTACGGCTGGTCAGACCGTCTGTGCAGGTGTGGGGGGCCACCCCGTGGGCGCTGCGGACAGGCCCGTGGCAGGTCACGGCGCGCCCGTTCGCCTGCGTGCACGGCCCCGAGTTCCCCCGCATTGAAGCGTGTTGACCAGAACCCGACAACACCTCGAACCGACCGTCACGGACGACTGGCCGGACCTCGCTGCTCCACGCCCGGCGCGCATAGGGGTCGCGCGGACTCCGGCGGCCCTCGTCAGGGGCCGCGCCGAAGCCGCGGCAGCGGGAAGCGGGGTCCCGGCATGGCCGGAACGCGACGCCGGGTCTGCCGAGGGCCGTCGGACGTGGTGCACGGAGGGGGCACCGCCTTCGGCCCCAGGGTGGCGCACCCCACAAACCTGGCCCCGCATCGGGTGGGCCCGCCTCCCGCGGGCGATGCACCCATGCCCCACCCACCCGCGGGCGGTGCGCCCATGCCCCACCCACCCCCGGGCGGTGCGCCTACGCCCCACCCATCCTCGGGGTGCGCCTACGCCCCACCCGCCCGCGGGCGGTGCGCCTACGCCCCACCCATCCTCGGGGTGCGCCTACGCCCCACCCGCCCGCGGGCGGTGCGCCTCCCCCCCGCCCCGAGCGGTGCACGTGCGGGGGCGGGCGTCGGCCACAGGCACGCCGCGGTGTCGGTGCTCGCCAGTAGGGTGTGAGACATGGCCGACCCCTCCAGCTACCGCCCCAGGCCGGGAGACATCCCGGACTCTCCGGGGGTGTACAGGTTCCGTGACGAGCACCGCCGGGTGATCTACGTCGGAAAGGCGAAGAGCCTGCGCCAGCGCCTGGCGAACTACTTCCAGGACCTGGCGAACCTGCACCCGCGCACCCGGACGATGGTGACCACCGCCGCGTCCGTGGAGTGGACCGTGGTGTCCACGGAGGTCGAGGCGCTCCAGCTGGAGTACTCCTGGATCAAGGAGTACGACCCCCGGTTCAACGTCAAGTACCGCGACGACAAGAGCTACCCGTACCTCGCGGTGACGATGAGCGAGCAGTTCCCGCGCGTGCAGGTGATGCGCGGTCACAAGAAGAAGGGCGTCCGGTACTTCGGTCCGTACGCGCACGCGTGGGCCATCCGGGACACCGTCGACCTGCTGCTCCGCGTGTTCCCGGTGCGCACCTGCTCGGCCGGTGTCTTCAAGAACGCCTCTCGCACCGGGCGTCCCTGCCTGCTGGGGTACATCGGCAAGTGCTCCGCGCCCTGTGTCGGCCGGATCACCCCGGAGGACCACCAGGACCTGGCCGAGGAGTTCTGCGACTTCATGGCCGGCCGCACCGGCACCTACCTCCGCCGTCTGGAGAAGCAGATGATGGAGGCGGCCGAGGAGATGGAGTACGAGCGGGCGGCCCGCCTGCGCGACGACATCGAGGCCCTGAAGAAGGCCATGGAGAAGAACGCGGTCGTGCTCGCCGACGCGACCGACGCCGACCTGATCGCCGTCGCGGAGGACGAGCTGGAGGCGGCGGTACAGATCTTCCATGTGCGCGGCGGCCGGGTGCGCGGCCAGCGCGGCTGGGTGACCGACAAGGTCGAGGAGGTCACCACCGGCGCCCTGGTGGAGCACGCCCTGCAGCAGCTGTACGGAGAGGAGAGCGGGGACGCGGTACCGAAGGAGGTGCTGGTCCCGGCCCTGCCCGAGCCGGTCGGGCCGGTGCAGGAGTGGCTGACCGCCCGCCGCGGGTCGAACGTGTCGCTGCGCATCCCGCAGCGCGGTGACAAGAAGGCGCTCATGGAGACCGTGCAGCGCAACGCCCAACAGGCCCTCGCGCTCCACAAGACCAGGCGCGCCTCCGACCTGACCACCCGCTCGCGCGCGCTGGAGGAGATCGCCGAAGCTCTGGAGCTGGACAGCGCCCCACTGCGGATCGAGTGCTACGACATCTCGCATCTCCAGGGCGACGACGTGGTGGCCTCCATGGTGGTCTTCGAGGACGGTCTGCAGCGCAAGAGCGAGTACCGCCGCTTCCAAATCAAGGGTTTCGCCGGCCAGGACGACGTCCGCTCGATGCACGAGGTGATCACCCGCCGCTTCAAGCGCTACCTCGCCGAGAAAGAACGGACGGGGGAGTGGACCGACGGCTCCGGCACCGACGCCTCCGGTGCCCCTGGCTCCGAGGCCACTGCCTCCGGCACCCTCGGCTCCGAGGCCACTGCCTCCGGCACCGACGCCCCCGGCTTCGGCACCACCGGTTCCGAGGCCCCCGGCTCCGCCACCGACGGCTCCGCCACCGACGGCACCGACGGCTCCCGCACCACCGCCCTCGACACCGGAGGCGGAGGCGTCCTAGCCGACGGCAACGGCGTGCTCACCGGCGCGGAGGCGATCACCGACACCCTCAAGGACGACGACGGCCGGCCCAGGAAGTTCGCGTATCCGCCGCAGCTGGTTGTGGTCGACGGCGGTCAGCCGCAGGTCGCCGCGGCCCGGCGCGCACTGGACGAGCTGGGCATCGACGACATCGCCGTATGCGGCCTCGCCAAGCGCCTGGAGGAGGTCTGGGTGCCCGGCGAGGACGACCCGGTGGTCCTGCCCCGCACCAGCGAGGGCCTCTACCTGCTCCAGCGCGTCCGTGACGAGGCCCACCGGTTCGCGATCACCTACCAGCGCACCAAGCGGGCCAAGCGCTTCCGCGCAGGCCCCCTGGACGACGTCCCCGGCCTCGGCGACACCCGCAAACAGGCGCTCATCAAGCATTTCGGTTCGGTGAAGAAGCTGCGGTCGGCGACAATCGAGCAGATCCAGGAAGTGCCCGGGATAGGCCGGAAGACGGCCGAGACCATCGCCGTGGCCCTCGCCCAGGCGGCCCCGGCCGCACCTGCCGTGAACACGGCGACCGGAGAGATCATTGAGGACGAGGAACCCGATACGACGGCGGGTTCCTCGGGGGAGCCCGTGACCGCGGGCGCCCCGGACGAACGACGGGGGCAGGAGACATGAGCGAGCACGAGGCACAGCCCGCAGGGCAGCGAGATCAGGCGCACAGCGACACGGGCGACGATGGCGTCCGGCAGGACGTCGGTCAGGACGTCGGTCAGGGCACGGGTCAGGACAACGGAGAACAGGTGAGTACGGGCAGCGATACGGCCGGGGTACCAGAGGCGGCCATCCCCGAGCTGGTGATCATCTCCGGCATGTCCGGAGCGGGCCGGTCCACTGCCGCGAAGTGTCTGGAGGACCTCGGCTGGTTCGTCGTGGACAACCTCCCGCCCGCCCTCATCCCCACCATGGTGGAGCTGGGAGCCCGCTCCCAGGGCAACGTGGCGCGGATCGCGGTCGTCGTGGACGTGCGCGGCCGGCGCTTCTTCGACAACCTGCGCGAGTCCCTCGCCGACCTGGAGTCGAAGAACGTCACCCGGCGGATCGTCTTCCTGGAGTCCTCGGACGAGGCCCTGGTGCGCCGCTTCGAGTCGGTGCGCCGCCCGCACCCGCTCCAGGGTGACGGCCGCATCGTGGACGGCATCGCCGCAGAGCGGGAGCTGCTGCGTGAGCTGCGTGGCGACGCCGACCTGGTGATCGACACCTCCAGCCTGAACGTGCACGAGCTGCGCGCCAAGATGGACGCCCAGTTCGCCGGCGAGGAGGAGCCCGAGCTGCGGGCCACCGTGATGTCCTTCGGCTTCAAGTACGGCCTGCCGGTCGACGCCGACCTGGTCGCGGACATGCGGTTCCTGCCGAACCCGCACTGGGTCCCGGAGCTGCGCCCGTACACCGGCCTCAACGACGAGGTCGCTGCCTATGTGTTCAACCAGCCCGGCGCGAAGGAGTTCCTCGACCGGTATGCCGAGCTGCTGCGGCTGATCGCGGCCGGGTACCGGCGCGAGGGCAAGCGGTACGTGACCATCGCCATCGGCTGCACCGGCGGCAAGCACCGTTCGGTCGCGATGTCGGAGAAGCTCGCTGCGCGCCTGGCGGCCGAAGGTGTGGAGACGGTGGTCGTACACCGGGACATGGGACGGGAATGACGCAACGTACACCGCGGCTGAGCAGGCTGCGCCGGATGGTGCCCGAGGCGCGCGCAGGCCGCCCGGCCGAGGCCCGCGGGGGCAGGTCGCGCCGGCGCGGTGCCCAGCCGAAGGTCGTGGCGCTCGGCGGCGGCATGGGCCTGTCCGCGTCGCTCGCCGCGCTGCGCCGGATCACCGGCGACCTGACCGCCGTCGTCACCGTGGCCGACGACGGCGGCTCCAGCGGCCGGCTCCGCGACGAGCTGGGCGTGCTGCCGCCCGGCGACCTGCGCAAGGCGCTGGCCGCGCTCTGCGGCGACGACGACTGGGGCCAGACCTGGGCCCGGGTCATCCAGCACCGCTTCCAGTCCCAGGGCGACCTGCACGACCACGCGGTCGGCAATTTGCTGATCGTCGCCCTGTGGGAGCAGCTCGGTGATCACGTGCAGGCTCTGGACCTGGTCGGCAGGCTGCTCGGCGCGCACGGGCGGGTACTGCCCATGTCGGCCGTACCGCTGGAGCTGCAGGCCCTGGTCAAGGGACACGACCCGGAGCGCCCGGAGGACGTGGACACGGTGCGCGGGCAGGCCACCGTCGCCCTGACGCCCGGCGAGGTGCAGTCGGTGCACCTGGTTCCGCACGACCCGCCCGCCGTCCCGGAGGCCGTGGCGGCGGTGCTGGACGCGGACTGGGTGGTGCTCGGCCCCGGTTCCTGGTTCTCCTCGGTCATTCCGCACCTGCTCGTCCCCGAGCTGCTGGACGCCCTCACGGAGACCAAGGCCCGCCGCGTGCTCTCCTTGAACCTGGCGCCCCAGCCGGGAGAAACCGAGGGCTTCTCCCCGCAGCGTCATTTGGAGGTTTTGGGGCGACACGCCCCTAAACTCGCCCTGGACGTGGTGCTGGCCGACGAGGCCGCCGTGCCCGACCGCGACTCGCTCACCGAGGCCGCCAAGCGGCTGGGAGCCGCGGTCGAGCTGGCCCCGGTGGCCCGGACCGACGGTTCTTCCCGGCACGACCCGGAGCTGTTGGCCGCCGCGTACGACCGTATTTTTCGGATGCATGGAAGGATCGGCCCATGGCGATGACGGCAGCGGTGAAGGACGAGATCTCCCGGCTCCCCGTCACCCGGACCTGCTGCAGGAAGGCGGAGGTCTCCGCCGTTCTGCGGTTCGCCGGCGGCCTCCACCTGGTGAGCGGGCGCATCGTGATCGAGGCGGAGCTGGACACCGCGATGGCGGCGCGCCGCCTCAAGCGGGACATCCTGGAGATCTTCGGCCACAGCTCCGAGCTGATCGTGATGGCGCCCGGCGGACTGCGCCGCGGCTCGCGGTACGTCGTACGGGTCGTCGCGGGCGGTGACCAGCTGGCCCGGCAGACGGGGCTGGTCGACGGCCGGGGCCGTCCGATCCGCGGTCTGCCCCCGCAGGTGGTCTCCGGGGCCACCTGCGACGCCGAGGCGGCCTGGCGCGGTGCCTTCCTGGCGCACGGTTCGCTGACCGAGCCCGGCCGCTCCTCCTCGCTGGAGGTGACCTGCCCGGGTCCGGAGGCGGCGCTCGCGCTGGTCGGCGCGGCCCGCAGGCTGTCGATCGCCGCGAAGGCCCGCGAGGTGCGCAGCGTGGACCGGGTCGTCGTCCGTGACGGTGACGCGATCGGCGCTCTGCTCACCCGGCTGGGCGCGCACGAGTCGGTGCTGGCCTGGGAGGAGCGCCGGATGCGCCGCGAGGTGCGGGCCACGGCCAACCGGCTCGCCAACTTCGACGACGCCAACCTGCGCCGTTCGGCCCGTGCCGCCGTGGCCGCCGGGGCCCGGGTCCAGCGCGCCCTGGAGATCCTGGGCGACGAGGTCCCCGAGCACCTCGCCGCCGCCGGGCGGCTGCGCATGGAGCACAAGCAGGCCTCCCTGGAGGAGCTGGGTGCGCTCGCCGACCCGCCGCTGACGAAGGACGCGGTCGCCGGCCGGATCCGCCGTCTGCTGGCGATGGCCGACAAGCGCGCCTCCGACCTGGGCATCCCGGGCACGGAGGCCAACCTCAGCGAGGAGCTGGCGGACAACCTGGCCGGCTGATCTCGCCCGGCAACTCGCGGGTGCCGATGGGTACTTGAACCCGTCGGCACCGGCTGTGCACACCCGCATCAGGCCTCATTTGCCTGTCCGTGAGGCCCTCTTGACTCGATCATGAAGTGACATGAGCCTGGCAACCTGTTCGCCGCTGTGGCGGACCACCGCTAGGGGGGTTCATGAGACACAGAGCGAGATCGATCCTCGCTGTCGGCGCGCTTCTCATCGGCGGAGCGAGCCTTGCACCCACAGCCCAAGCAGAGAACGGAAGTCCGGGGAAGCCCGACCCGGACGCGGTCAAGGTCTTCCGCGCCGACGTCACCAAGAAGCAGGTACCCCTGCTGCTCAAGGCCGGTCAGGACGGCCAGGAACTCAGTGAGCAGGTGAGCGGGCCCGGCCGGACCGAGGTGGAGGTCTACCTCACCGACCGGCAGGCCGCACACCTGCGCAAGCAGGGCGTCGCGCTCACCGAGCACACCGTCTCGGCAAAGGCGGCGGCTCGGGCCGAGGACGCCGCCGAGGGTGTGTTCCGCCCGTACAGCGGAAGCGGCGGGCTCAAGGAGGAGATCCTCCGGACCGCCCAGGCCCATCCCGGTCTCACCAAGGTCGAGTCCATCGGCAGGACGGTCAAGGGCCAGGACATCCTCGCGCTCAAACTGACCAGGAACGCGAAGAAGTCGAAGGACGGCTCCAAGCCGTCCGTGCTGTACATGTCGAACCAGCACGCACGCGAGTGGATCACCCCCGAGATGACCCGCCGGCTGCTGCACCACTACCTGGACCACTACAAGAGCGACAAGCGCATCAAGAAGCTCGTCGACTCGACGGAGCTGTGGTTCGTCCTCTCGGCCAACCCGGACGGCTACGACTACACCTTCCAGGACTCCGCCAACCGCCTCTGGCGCAAGAACCTCAGGGACGTCAACGGGGACGGCGTCGTCAGCACGGGCGACGGCGTCGACCTGAACCGCAACTTCGCCTACAAGTGGGGTTACGACGACGAGGGTTCGTCCCCGAACGCCACCAGCCAGACCTATCGCGGCGCGAGCCCCGGCTCCGAGCCGGAGACCAAGGCGCTCGACGCGTTCGAGAAGCGCGTCGGGTTCACCTACGGCATCAACTACCACTCCGCCGCCGAACTCCTGCTCTACGGCGTCGGCTGGCAGGTGGCCACCCCGACCCCGGACGACGTCCTCTACAAGGCGCTCGCCGGCACCCCGGACAACCCGGCCGTCCCCGGCTACCGTTCACAGCTCTCCTCCGAGCTGTACACCACCAACGGCGAGGCGGACGGCCACGCGTCGAACGTCAACGGGATGGCGATGTTCACCCCGGAGATGTCGACCTGCCAGACCGCGTCGGACATCGACCCGAACGACGCCTGGAACCGCCAGGACTGCCGGTCGGTCTTCAACTTCCCCGACGACGAGAAGCTGATCCAGCAGGAGTTCAGCAAGAACGTCCCGTTCGCGCTCTCCGTCGCCGAGAGCGCCGCCCACCCCGACAAGCCGGTCTCCTCGGTGGGCCTTCACGCCGCCGACTTCACCCCGGCCGCGTTCTCCACCTCGTACTCCCGGGGTGCGGACCAGGAGGTCTCCGTCGTCGTCCGCAAGGCGGTCCGGGACAAGGAACTCAAGTACCGCGTCAACGGCGGCCGTACGCTCGACCAGACGCTGAAGCCCTGGAAGGGCGGACGGACCTACGGCGGCGAGGACGACCTCTACTTCGACGAGTACCGGGCCAAGGTGCAGGACGGCGGGCCGGGCGACAAGGTCGAGGTGTGGTTCACCGGCGAGACCAGGAACGGCAAGAAGGTCTCCAGCACCCACTTCACCTACACCGTCGCCGAGCGGCCGAAGGCGGACACCCTCGTGGTCGCCGAGGAGGGCACGACCGCCACGCAGGCGAAGACGTACGCGGACGCGCTGAAGGCGGCCGGGCACAAGGCGATCGTGTGGGACGTGGCCACGCAGGGCGCCCCCGACGCGCTCGGCGTGCTCCGGTTCTTCCGTACGGTGGTCCACTACTCCGGAGCGAAGGGCCCCGCCAACCCCACCCAGCTGCAGCTGCGCTCCTATCTCAACGAGGGCGGCCGGCTGATCGAGGCCGGCGAGCTGGCCGGCGGCAGCGTCGACCTCGGCGACGGCACGCCGTCGGACGACTTCAGCCAGTACTACCTGGGCGCCTACAGCCGTACGTCGACCAAGGGAGCCACCGGCTTCACCGGTTCCGGCGGGCTCGAGGGCGTCACCGGCGCCCTCGGTGACGCGCCCGGCAACCCGCTCGACAAGGCCGGTACCTACGGCGTCACCTCCGATGAGCTGCCGGTCTCCACTTACCCGCAGTTCAGGAGCGCGGGCGCGGGACGGTTCGCCGGCACCGTCAACCCGTACGGGCCGTACGCGGGCGCGGCCATGGCCGCCGCCGTGCACACCGACGATGCCTACAAGCGCCTCACGCGCACCATCGACCTCACCGGTGTCACCGCGGCCGACCAGCCGGCCCTCGGCACGCGGCTGCTGTGGGACACCGAGCCCGGCTACGACCACGCGGTGGTCGAGGCGCACATCGTGGGCAACGACGACTGGACGACGCTGCCGGAGCGCGGCGGGGCGACGAGCACGGCCGTGCCGCAGGAGTGCGGGGCCGGGTTCCTGATCGGTGAGCACCCGTGGCTGAAGCACTACCTGACGCTCGCGGACAACGCCTGCACCGCGACCGGCACCACCGGTGCGTGGAACAGCCTCACCGGCAGCTCGGGCGGCTGGCGGCAGGTGAGCTTCGACCTCAGCGCGTACGCCGGAAGGTCCGTCGAGGTCTCGATCAGTTACGTCACCGACCCCGGCAGCGGCGGGCACGGCGTACTCGCCGACGACGCCTCGCTGCTGCGGGGCGGCACGGCCAGGGAGACCGAGGGATTCGAGTCCTCGCTCGGTGCCTGGAAGGCGGCCGGACCGCCCCCGGGCAGCCCGGCCGTCCTCAAGGACTGGACGCGCACCGGGACTCTGTTCCAGACGTACGGAGCGGTCACCACGGACGACACCGTGCTGCTCGGTTTCGGCCTGGAACAGGTGCCGTCGGCGGCCGATCGGAAGGCTCTGCTGAGGAAGGCCTTCGACTCGCTCGACAGGTGAGCGGAACCCCCTCTCAACGGTGCAGAGAAGGGGTGGTCGACAGGTGAGCCGACCCGCTCACGAACGAGTGACAACGGCGTCAATAACGGGCCGCAATACGTAACAAATACGGCTGAAGCCACTGTCGATCCCTGGTGGTCCGTACCCCTACTGGCGGGTACGGACTGCCTGCCCGTGTATGCGGCATCTCAATGTCACTCAGGGGCCCTCAGAGAGGTAGGGTCGGTGGTGGTCGGGGACATCCCAAACAGAGCTCGCCGGCACCGCATGGCCGGCGTACCAACGAGGAGATCGGTTCGTGACGATCCGCGTAGGCATCAACGGCTTCGGCCGCATCGGGCGTAACTACTTCCGCGCGCTGCTGGAGCAGGGGGCGGACATCGAGGTTGTGGCTGTCAACGACCTGGGTGACACGGCGACCACCGCTCACCTGCTCAAGTACGACACGATCCTGGGCCGCCTCAAGCAGGAGGTCACCCACACCGCCGACACCATCACCGTCGACGGTCACACCATCAAGGTGCTCTCCGAGCGCAACCCGGCCGACATCCCGTGGGGCGAGCTGGGTGTCGACATCGTCATCGAGTCCACCGGCATCTTCACGAAGAAGGAGGACGCCGCCAAGCACATCGCCGGCGGCGCCAAGAAGGTCCTCATCTCGGCTCCGGCCAAGGACGAGGACATCACCATCGTGATGGGCGTCAACCAGGACAAGTACGACCCGGCGAACCACCACGTCATCTCCAACGCCTCCTGCACCACCAACTGTGTGGCGCCGATGGCGAAGGTCCTCGACGAGAACTTCGGCATCGTCAAGGGTCTGATGACCACGGTGCACGCGTACACGAACGACCAGCGCATCCTGGACTTCCCGCACAAGGACCTGCGCCGCGCCCGTGCCGCCGCCGAGAACATCATCCCGACCACGACGGGCGCCGCGAAGGCCACCGCCCTGGTCCTGCCGCAGCTCAAGGGCAAGCTGGACGGCATCGCCATGCGCGTCCCGGTCCCGACCGGCTCGGTCACCGACCTGGTCGTGGAGCTGGGCCGTGAGGTCACCAAGGAAGAGGTCAACGCCGCCTTCCAGAAGGCCGCCGAGGGCGAGCTGAAGGGCCTTCTCGACTACACCGAGGACCCGATCGTCTCCTCGGACATCGTCAACGCCCCGGCGTCCTGCACCTTCGACTCCTCCCTGACCATGGTCCAGGAGGGCAAGAACGTGAAGGTCATCGGCTGGTACGACAACGAGTGGGGCTACTCCAACCGCCTCGTGGACCTCACGGTCTTCGTCGGCAACCAGCTCTGATCGCCGAAGATCGCAGCAGCAGGACCTCGAAGTGAGAGCAGGGCTCGGCCAGCGCACCGGCGCGCTGGCCGGGCCCTGTCTCGCATACGGATCACGCCCTCATACGATCAGGGGCATCAAGAGCCCTCCTCAGGAGTCCACTCAATGAAGACGATCGACGAACTTCTCGCCGACGGCGTGAGCGGCAAGCGGGTTTTCGTCCGCGCCGACCTCAACGTGCCGCTGGCCGACGGGACGATCACCGACGACGGCCGTATCCGCGCCGTCCTGCCCACCGTCAAGGCCCTCGCCGACGCGGGCGCCAAGGTGGTCGTCGCCTCGCACCTGGGCCGCCCCAAGGGCGCCCCGGACCCCGCCTTCTCGCTGCTCCCCGCCGCCGAGCGCCTCGGCGAACTGCTCGGTGCCCCGGTCGCCTTCGCCGAGGACACCGTCGGCCCCGCCGCCCACGGCGCCGTCGACGGCCTCCAGCCCGGCCAGGTCGCGGTCATCGAGAACCTGCGCTTCAACCCGGGCGAGACGTCCAAGGACGACCAGGAGCGGGCCGAGTTCGCCGACCGGCTGGCCGCCCTCGCCGACGTCTACGTCGGTGACGGCTTCGGTGCCGTGCACCGCAAGCACGCCTCCGTCTACGACCTCCCGGCCCGGCTGCCGCACTACGCCGGCTACCTGATCGCCACCGAGGTCGGCGTCCTGAAGAAGCTCACCGAGGACGTCAAGCGCCCCTACGTGGTGGCGCTCGGCGGCGCCAAGGTCTCCGACAAGCTCGCCGTCATCGACCAGCTGCTCGGCAAGGCCGACCGGCTGCTCATCGGCGGCGGCATGGCCTACACCTTCCTCAAGGCCAAGGGCTACGAGGTCGGCATCTCCCTCCTGCAGGAGGACCAGGTCCCGGCCGTCACCGAGTACATGCAGCGTGCCGAGAAGCAGGGCGTCGAGCTGCTGCTCCCCGTCGACGTCCTCGTCTCGCCGGAGTTCCCGGACCTGAAGACGAAGGCGCCGGCCAACCCCACGACCGTCGACGCGGACAAGATCCCCGCCGACCAGGAGGGCCTGGACATCGGCCCGAAGACCCGAGAGCTCTACGCCTCGAAGCTCGCCGACGCCGAGACCGTCTTCTGGAACGGTCCCATGGGCGTCTTCGAGCACCCCGACTACGCCGAGGGCACCAAGGCGGTCGCCCAGGCCCTCGTCGACTCGAACGGCTTCACCGTCGTCGGCGGCGGTGACTCCGCCGCGGCCGTGCGTACGCTCGGCTTCGACGAGAACGCATTCGGCCACATCTCGACCGGTGGCGGCGCCTCCCTCGAATACCTCGAGGGCAAGACGCTCCCCGGCCTCGCCGCACTGGAGGACTGACCCCGATGAGCACGCGCACGCCGCTGATGGCGGGCAACTGGAAGATGAACCTCAACCACCTCGAGGCCATCGCGCACGTCCAGAAGCTCGCCTTCGCCCTGGCCGACAAGGACTACGAGGCCGTCGAGGTCGCCGTCCTGCCGCCCTTCACCGACCTGCGCTCCGTGCAGACCCTGGTCGACGGCGACAAGCTCAAGATCAAGTACGGTGCCCAGGACATCTCGCAGCACGACTCCGGTGCCTACACCGGCGAGATCTCGGGCCCGATGCTGGCCAAGTTGAAGTGCACGTACGTGGTCATCGGCCACTCCGAGCGCCGGCAGTACCACAACGAGACCGACGAGCTGGTCAACGCCAAGGTCAAGGCCGCCTACAAGCACGGTCTGACCCCGATCCTGTGCGTCGGCGAGGAGCTGGACGTCCGCGAGGCGGGCAACCACGTCGCGCACACCCTCGCCCAGGTCGAGGGCGGACTGAAGGACCTCCCGGCCGAGCAGGCCGAGACCGTCGTGATCGCCTACGAGCCCGTATGGGCCATCGGCACCGGCAAGGTCTGCGGCGCCGGGGACGCCCAGGAGGTCTGCGCCGCCATCCGCGCCAAGATCGCCGACCTGTACTCGCAGGACCTGGCCGACCAGGTCCGCATCCAGTACGGCGGCTCCGTGAAGTCGGGCAACGTCGCCGAGATCATGGCCCAGGCCGACATCGACGGCGCCCTGGTCGGCGGTGCCTCGCTGGACGCCGACGACTTCGTCAAGATCGTGCGCTTCCGCGATCAGTAGACGAGCTGTGAGTAGGCGGTAGCGACGATACGTCGTACCCTTGCGGGGGCACAGCCGAGACGCTGTGCCCCCGTCGTCCATCCGAATCCGAGGAAGTTGGTCCAGCCGTGGTTTTGGGGTTCTCGATCGCCCTGATCGTCTTCAGCCTGCTGCTGATGCTGCTGGTGCTGATGCACAAGGGAAAGGGCGGCGGCCTCTCCGACATGTTCGGTGGCGGCATGCAGTCCTCCGTCGGCGGCTCCTCGGTCGCCGAGCGCAACCTGGACCGGATCACCATCGTGATCGGCCTGCTGTGGTTCGCGTGCATCATCGCCCTCGGCATCCTGATGAAGACGAACGCCTGACACGCGAACAGCTCATCACGCACATTCCGCATGTAAAGCCCCATGTTCGGTACGCGTCCGTGAGCGCGGCCTATCATGGGGCTTGCGTCTGGGAATGGGGACCGGTAACTCCAATCACTGGACGCGCGTTGGGCCTTACGTAGACTGAGGCGCTCGCGGCGAAGCGGAACGCCGACTCGCTTCGCGGCACCATCACGCAGGGAGTTACGACCGTGGCAAGTGGCAACGCGATCCGAGGAAGCCGGGTCGGGGCGGGGCCGATGGGCGAGGCCGAGCGCGGCGAGTCCGCGCCGCGTCTGCGCATCTCCTTCTGGTGCTCCAACGGGCACGAGACGCAGCCCAGCTTCGCCAGCGACGCGCAGGTTCCCGAGACCTGGGACTGCCCGCGCTGCGGCTTTCCGGCCGGCCAGGACCGGGACAACCCGCCGGACCCGCCGCGCACCGAGCCGTACAAGACGCACCTCGCGTACGTACGGGAGCGGCGCAGCGACGCGGACGGCGAGGCGATCCTCGCCGAGGCGCTCGCCAAACTGCGGGGCGAAATCTAGAAGTTCTCACCGGCCGGGCGCCCGAGGGTGCCTGGCCGGAGCCGTATCCGCCCGCCCGGGCCCGCCGATTGTCAGTGGCACCCTCTACGGTTTTTCGTGACGGTCTTGCGACGACACGGACCGTGAGGGGGAGTTGTGACGGCAATCGAGGCGAAGGGTGAGACGGCGGCGAGGCACGCGCCCGCATGGCGCGGCGGCTTCGGGTGGCTGTGGAGCGCCGCCGTGTTGTCCGGCTTCGGTGACGCGCTGCGCATGGCCACGCTGCCGCTGCTCGCCGCCTCGCTGACCGGCCGTCCTCTGCTCATCGCCGCGATGACCGCCTGCGGCCGACTGCCCTGGCTCGTCCCCGGCCTGCTCGGCGGAGCGGTGCCGGCCCCGGGGGGCCGGCATGCGCTCGGCCGTGCCGTGGCCACGGCACGGGGCCGCAACACCCCGGCCCTGAGCACGGCCGCCTTCTTCGTCCTGCCCCTCACCCCGTTGATACCGGCGCGCATGTCCGACGTACATGTTGTCGCCCGGGAGGACAGCGTCTCGACCGGCCTCCCGCGTGCTGATCAATTAGGTTGGGAACGGCAGCGGGACAGGCGCACGAAAGAAGGCTGAAGTCGGAAATGAACGCAGACGGCCGTACCAGGCTCAACCAGACGCCCGAATGGACCGCGCTCGCCAAGCACCGGGAGGAGCAGGGCGACACCCGTCTGAGGGATCTGTTCGCCGCCGAACCCGGGCGCGGCACGGCGTACACGCTGCAGGTCGGTGACCTGTACATCGACTATTCGAAGCACCTGGTCACCGACGAGACGCTGCGGCTGCTGCGCGAGCTGGCCGCGGCGACGGACGTCTTCGGCCTGCGGGACGCCATGTTCCGCGGCGAGAAGATCAACGTCACCGAGAACCGGGCCGTCCTGCACACCGCGTTGCGCGCCCCGCGCGACGCGGTCGTCGAGGTCGACGGCGAGAACGTGGTCCCGGCCGTGCACGCCGTGCTGGACAAGATGAGCGACTTCGCCGACCGGGTTCGCTCCGGCGCCTGGACCGGCCACACCGGCAAGCGCATCAAGAACGTGATCAACGTCGGCATCGGCGGCTCCGACCTCGGCCCCGCGATGGCCTACGAGGTGCTGCGCAGCTTCACCGACCGCGACCTCACGGTCCGCTTCGTGTCCAACGTGGACGGCGCCGACCTGCACGAGGCCACCCGGGACCTGGACCCGGCCGAGACGCTGTTCATCATCGCCTCCAAGACCTTCACCACCATCGAGACGATCACCAATGCGACCTCCGCGCGGCAGTGGCTGCTGGCCGCGCTCGGTGACGAGGCAGCGGTGGCCAAGCACTTCGTCGCGCTGTCCACGAATGCCGAGAAGGTCGCCGAGTTCGGCATCGACACGGTCAACATGTTCGAGTTCTGGGACTGGGTCGGCGGCCGGTACTCGTACGACTCGGCGATCGGTCTCTCCCTGATGATCGCGATCGGCCCGGACCGGTTCCGTGAGATGCTCGACGGCTTCCGGCTGGTCGACGACCACTTCCGCACCGCCCCGGCCGAGTCCAACGTGCCGCTGCTGCTCGGCCTGCTGGGCATCTGGTACGACAACTTCCACGACGCGCAGTCGCACGCCGTGCTTCCCTACAGCCACTACCTGTCCCGGTTCACCGCCTATCTGCAGCAGCTGGACATGGAGTCCAACGGCAAGTCCGTCGCCCGGGACGGCAAGCAGGTCGAGTGGCAGACCGGGCCGGTGGTCTGGGGCACGCCCGGCACCAACGGGCAGCACGCCTACTACCAGTTGATCCACCAGGGCACCAAGCTGATCCCGGCGGACTTCATCGGGTTCGCCGAGCCGGTCGCCGAGCTGAGCGGTGAAGTCAGGGCGCAGCACGACCTGTTGATGGCCAACTTCTTCGCCCAGACGCAGGCGCTCGCCTTCGGCAAGACCGCCGAGGAGGTCCGCGCGGAGGGTGTGCCGGAGGAGCTGGTCGCGCACAAGACCTTCCAGGGCAACCGGCCGACCACGACGATCCTCGCCCGCGAGCTGACCCCGTCCGTACTCGGCCAGCTGGTCGCCCTCTACGAGCACAAGGTGTTCGTGCAGGGCGCGGTGTGGAACATCGACTCCTTCGACCAGTGGGGCGTGGAGCTGGGCAAGGTCCTCGCCAAGCGGGTCGAGCCCGCGCTCACCGAGGGCGCCGAGGTGCCCGGCCTGGACGCGTCGACGAAGGCGCTGGTCGCGAAGTACCGGGAACTGCGCGGCCGTAGCTGAACCACGCCGGGCCGCCGCGGCGACCTTTCCCTGTGCGCTGTGCCGGCCCATCCCCTAGGGTTCCGGTGATCCAGGGGAGGAAGCATGATGCGCAGAGGGTTCGCCGCGGCGGTGGCCGTGGTGGGGACGTCGGTGGCGGGCTGCGGGGGCAGGGAGCAGCCGTCCGACGGTGCGACGGACGGCCGTGCGACCGCGACGGCGAAGGCTGCGCGGGCCTACGCCGGGCCGGCGGACGTGAACATGCCCGTTTGAGCGTGCCCGTTTGAGCGTGCCCGCTGGAACACGGCCCCTGAGCAGGTTCAGGCCACCGCGCTCAGCGTGTCCGCGAGGCGGCGGCGGGCCGCGCGGGCCGCGGGCAGAGCGGCCAGTGCCGCCGCACCCAGCACGGCGGCCGAGCCCAGCAGGAGCAGCAGCCAGGCGGAGGGGGACTGGGCGATCCCGGATCCGATGCCGCTGGAGCTGCCCTGGGCGTCGATCAGCCGCCGGCCCAGCGGCAGACCCAGCGCGGTGGCGGCGACGGTCGCCGCCAGGGCCGTACAACTCGTCGCCGTGACCGTGATCGCGGTGATCTGCCGGGGAGACATGCCGATCGCGCGGAGCGCCAGCACGTCCCGCTCGCCCTCGCGGACACTGCCGCCGATCGCGGTGAGCAGTTCGACCAGCCCGATGAGGGCCAGGACGGCGATCAGTCCGGCGACGACCCCGCGCAGCGGCGAGAGCCCGTCGGCGGGATTCGTCACGGGATGCACGTCGAGGTGGCCCAGGCCGGCCGTGGTGAGGGCGGCGGTCACATGGTGCGGGTCGGCGCCGGGGCGCAGCCGCAGTTCGTAGAAGGCCGGGGACACGCCGGGATCGTTCTCCCGGAGGGTGTCCAGGGAGGTGGTCACGACCCGGCCGGCGTTGCGGGGTTCGATGCTGCGGCCCACGATGTGCAGGATCTGCGGCCGGTCGCCGACCGTCATCCGCACCCAGTCGCCGACCCGCGCGTGCAGCAGGTCCAGCAGGCCCTGGCCGGCCACCGCCTCGTCCGGGCCGCGTGCGGCACGGCCCTCGGCGAGTGCGTACGGGTAGGGCTCGGCGTGGGTGCCGATGCCGCGCAGGGCGATCGTCCCGGTCTGGCCGGGGACCAGCGCGGCCACTTCGACGCCCGGGTAGACGGCGCTCACCCGGGAGTCCCGGGTCAGCAGGTTCCGTACGCCGGAGGCGTCCAGCGCGCCGTCCGAGCGGACCGTGAGCGCCGTCGGGAGGCCTACTCGGTCGGGACTGCCATGGAAGCGGTCGATCGTGGTCCACGCGCTGAGCGCCACCACGATCAGCAGCAGCGGCAGCGTCAGCCGGGCCACGGTGGCCAGCGAGCGACCGCGCCCCGCGAACGCCTTGTGGCAGCCGAGGACCAGCGCGGCCGGCAGCCGCAGTCCGAGCGCCCGCCGGGCCGGCCCGGTCAGCCGGCCGCCCGCCGAGGCGGCCGGGCGCGGCACCGGAACCGGTGGCACCCGCCCGGCCCGCCAGGCCGCGAGCCCGGTGGTCAGGCCGATGAGCAGCACCACGCCCGCCGGCACCACGCACACCGCGAGGGTGTGCCCGGGCAGCCCCTGCCACACCCCCACGGCGTCCCCGAGCCGTCCCGGGACCCGGCTGCCCAGCGCCTCGGTGAGCGCGGCGGCTGCCACCGCGCCGAGCAGCGCGTACGCCAGATGCTGGAGCAGGAAGATGCGTACGACCTGGCCGGGCGTGAAACCGATCGCCTTCAGCACCGACAGGTCCCGCAGATGTCCGCGGATCCGGGTGGCGATCGCGCCGTGCACCGCGAAGCCCGCGGCGATCAGCGCGCCCAGGCCGAACAGTCCGAGCACCTGACCGAGCAGCCGGTTGTCGCCCTGGGCCTCGGCGCGTGCCTGCTGCCAGGTGGACACCTCGCCCACCGCGCCCGCGCCCAGCACGGTGACGGCACGCTGCACCGCGTAGTCCGTGTCGGCCGGATCGCCGAGGCGGAGCCCGATGACCTGGCCGCCGGGAGCGCGCACCGCGGACGGCAGCGCCCACACCAGCCCCGGCTGCTCGCCCGGCCGGTAGGAGGGTTCGGCGTTGTCCGCGATGCCCTCGACGGTCAGGGTGCGGGCCGTGCCGGGCAGCGTCAGTCTGTCGCCGGGCTCGGCCAGCAGCGCCCGGGCCAGGCTGCCCTCCAGCACCACTCCGTCCGGCACGTCCGGGTCCAGCCAGCGTCCGGCGCTGAGCAGCGGCCGGCCCACGGAGGGCAGCCGCACGGTGCCGCGCAGCTCGACGGAGGCGCGGGTGCCGCGGGCGGCGACGGTGGCGGACTCGGTGCGGTACGGGCCGGCGACGGAGGTGACGCCGTCCAGCCGGGCCAGCGCGCGGGCGTCGGCGGACGGCGTGGTGTGCAGCCACACATGTGCTCCGCGTGCCTCGGTGAAGGTCCGCTGCCAGGGGTTCGTGGCATAGCCGAACAGGGCGGTGGCGAGCAGCAGCGAAGCGACGACACCGGCGGTCGCCAGCACCAGGAACAGCGCTTCGCCGCGGTGCGTGCGCAGATCGGAGTGCGCCCAGCGCAGGGTGGCCCGCACGCCCCTCAGCCTCTCGCCCCGCGCGGCCCCGCCGGACACACGGCCATCAGCCCCTCGACGACACCCCGCTCCGCCCCCGCGGCGCAATGCCCCCTGATGCCGGTGGCGTGATGCCCCCCGGTCACCGTGGCGGGATGCTCGTCCACGCCCGCGGCGGCACGCGTCCTCGTCCCCGCGGCGCCGCGCCCTGTCATGTCTGTGGCGTGACGCCCCCGGGTCACCGTGGCAGGAAGCCCGTCCACGCCCGCGGCGGCACGCGCCCTCGTCCGCGCGGCGCGACGCCCCTTCACCGTCTCGGCCCGGTGCCTCATCAGTCCCTCAGCTCCAGCACCCCGGAGATTCCGCCGCGCCGGGGCGGCGCCGTGCCGTCCAGTGTCGCGTCGTCGGCTATGCGGCCGTCGAAGAAGCTGATCACCCGGTCCGCGGCGCTCGCCAGCCGGGCGTCGTGGGTCACGAGCACGATGCTCTGGCCGCGCCCGTGGAAGTGGGACAGCAGCCGCATCACCTCACGGGTGCCCTTGCTGTCCAGGCTTCCGGCCGGCTCGTCCGCGAGCAGCAGCGGCGGATGGTTGACCAGTGCCCGGGCGAGCGCGACCCGCTGCTGTTCGCCGCCGGACAGCTCGCCCGGCATGCTGCGTTCCTTGCCCTCCAGGCCAAGCTCGGCGAGAAGGGCCTCCCGCTCGGCACGGGCCTGCTTCGGCGGGACTCCGGCCAGCAGGGCGGGCAGCTCGACGTTGTCGGCGACGGACAGGTTCGACACCAGGTTGAAGAACTGGAAGACGATCCCGATGGATTTCCTGCGTTCCACCGCCCAGCGGGCCTCGCCGAAGGCGTCCGTGCACCGGCCGTCGAGCCAGATGCTGCCCTCGTCCGGCCGCTGGAGCCCGCCCAGCAGATGCAGCAGCGTCGACTTGCCGGCCCCGGACGGGCCGGTGATCGCGACGAACTCGCCGCGTGCCACCGAGAGGTCGACCCCGCGCACGGCACGCGCGGGTGCGCCCTCGCCGTGGTGGGTCTTCACCAGGCCCTCGGCCCGCAGCACAGGAGGGTGGCCGTCGGTCACTCCAGCTCCTCCAGTTCCTCCTGGCACCGCTCCAGCCAGTCGAGGTCGGCCTGCAGGTGCAGCATCGCGCCCTCGATCAGCAGTTGGGCGATTTTGTTGTCCCGGTTCTCGGCCGTGGCCAGCTTCGACAGATTGCGCATGGTGTTGAGGTACTGGCGCCGCTGCCGGTTGATGAGGGCGATCTGGTCGGCGAGACCGGTCTGCGGGGCGACGGCGAGCTTCATGAAGAAGTCGTCCCGCACCCGCGGCTCGTCCTCGGTCTCCTCGAACCAGACGCGCAGCGCCTCACGTCCGGCCTCGGTGAGGTGGTAGACCTTCTTGTTGGGTCGGCTGGACTGCTCGACGTCCTCGCCCTCGATCAGCCCGGACTTCTCCAGACGGCCGAGGGTGACGTAGATCTGGCCGACGTTCGGCTGAGGGTACGCGGCGCCCAGCAGTAGCTCAAGGTCCTGTTTCAGCTCGTAGCCGTGGGCCGGGCCGCGGGCGAGGAGTGCCAGGAGGGGCAGGCGCACTCGTGCTGTCCTCCTGTCTGCTGCATGTGCTCCAGGCCCTAGTATCGCGCATACCTAACGGGTATACATGGCCTCTGCCCTCGGACGAGGGGTGGGCGAGGGTGCCCGTGGTACCGGTGTACAGGGAGGAACCTATGCGGTGGATACACGCCGCCGGTAGGGGCCTCCTCGTTCTTGCCGTGATCATGAGCGGGTACGTCGCCTCCGGCGCCCGCGCCGACGAGGGTGCCCGAGATGGCCGCGGCCCGCTCACGCTGGCCACCGCCGGCGACCTGACCGGATATCTCGGCCCGCTGCTGCGGGGCTGGAACCGCACCCACCCCGGCGAGAAGGTCACTCTGGTCGAGCTGCCCGACTCCGCCGACGAGACCCATGCGCAGATGACCACCGATCTGCGTGGCGGCGACCGGGGCCGGTTCGACGTCCTGAACATCGACGTCGACTGGACCTCCGAGTTCGCGGCGGCCGGCTGGATCCGCCCGCTGGCCCGGGAGCGCTTCCCGCTGGACGGCTTCCTGCCGCCGGTCGTGGACACGGCGACCTACGACGGGCGGCTGTACGCGGTTCCGTATGTCACGAATGCCGGACTCCTCCTGTATCGCAAGGACGTCCTCGACAAGGAGGGCGTGCCCCCGCCGCGCACCTGGGCCGAGCTGGAACGCGACGCGAAGACCATCGCGCCGAAGTACGGGCTCGGCGGCTACGCGGGCCAGTTCCTGCCGTACGAAGGCCTGACGGTGAACGCGGCCGAGGCGGTGTACTCGGCCGGCGGCACCATCCTCGGCGGCGAGGGCACCCGCGTCACCGTCGACTCGGCCGCCGCCCGCGAGGGCATCGGCTTCCTCGCCCGCGGCATCCGCGAGGGCTGGATCCCGCGGCAGGCGCTGACGTACAAGGAGGAGGAGTCCAAGCAGGCCTTCCAGGACGGCAGACTGCTCTTCCTGCGCAACTGGCCCTACGCCTACGCCGTCGCGGCCGAGAAGGGCTCCAGGGTCGCCGGCCGTATCGGTGTCGTGCCGCTGCCCGGGCCCGGCGGGCCGGGCAGGAGCGTGCTCGGCGGCTCCAACCTGGCGATCAACACCCATGCCCGGCACCCCGACTCCGCCGCGCGCCTGATCGCCTACCTCACCAGTGAACCCGTCCAGCGTCAGGTGCTCACACGGGGCGCGCTGCCGCCGGTGCGTGCCGCACTGTACGAGGACCCCGAGCTGGTACGGCAGTTCCCCTACCTGCCGACGCTGCGCACCGCGGTCGTCACCGCGCGCCCGCGCCCCAAGAGCCCGCACTACGACCAGGTCAGCCTGGCCGTGCAGGCGGTCGTGCAGGACGCGCTCACCGGGCGGCAGACGCCCGGGCAGGCCGTGCGCCGGCTGGCGCGCGAGCTCGACGCCATCGCCCGCGGCTAGTTACTTGTTAGGTAACGCCACCATCACGACTGTGCTCGTGTTGAGGCGATTTGCCCGCATATGAGCACCCAACTGGCCAGTATCTTGCGTTCACTTCGTTGACACCTTCGCGCGTCGCCTACCTAACATGCATGCATAACAGCCCCCCCTTCAGAGACAGGTTCCACAGGGTTGAACAGGCATCATTGGTGGCGCGACGCGGTGATCTACCAGGTCTACGTCCGCAGCTTCCTCGACAGCACCGGTGACGGCATCGGCGATCTGGCCGGCGTCCGGGCCGGGCTGCCGTACCTGAAGAAGCTCGGCGTCGACGGGATCTGGCTGAGCCCGTTCTACCCCTCGCCGCAGCACGACCACGGCTACGACGTGGCCGACTACTGCGGCGTCGACCCGCTCTTCGGCGACCTCGCCGAGTTCGACCTGCTGATGGCAGCCGCCCGGCGGCTCGGCATCAGGGTGCTCCTCGACATCGTCCCGAACCACTGCTCCAGCGAGCACCCCTGGTTCCGCGAGGCCCTGGACGGCGCACCCGGCAGCCCGGCCCGCGCCCGCTTCCACTTCGCCGACGGCCGCGGACCGGACGGCAGCGAGCCGCCCAACAACTGGCACGCCATGTTCGGCGGCCCCGCCTGGAGCAGGGTCGGTGACGGCCAGTGGTACCTGCACATGTTCACGCCCGAACAGCCCGACTGGAACTGGCGCAACGCGGAGATACCCGCCGAGTTCGACCGCGTCCTGCGCTTCTGGCTGGACCGGGGCGTCGACGGCTTCCGCATCGACGTCGCCGCCGGCCTCTACAAGCACCCCGCACTGCCCGACTCCGACGACCCGGAGGCCGACGCCCGCACCCGCGACTCGGTCAACCCGCTCGCCTGGAACCAGCCCGAGGTGCACGAGGTGTGGCGCCGCTGGCGCTCCATATGCGAGGAGTACGCCGACCGCGACGGCCGCGAACGCCTCCTGGTCGGCGAGGTCTCCGTGCCCACCGCCCGTGAACACGCCCTCTACGTCCGCCCCGACGAACTCCACCAGGCGTTCTTTTTCGACCTGCTCGGCGCCCCGTGGGAGGCCGACGCCTTCCGCAAGGTCATCTCCGAGGCGATGCAGGACATCGCCGGCACCGGTTCGACGGTCACCTGGGTCCTCAACAACCACGACCAGGTCCGCACCGTCACCCGCTACGGCGAACCCGCCACCGAGGGCAGCGGCCTGGGCGCCGCCCGCGCCCGCGCCGCCGCGCTGCTGATGCTGGCGCTGCCGGGAGCCGCGTACGTCTACCAGGGCGAGGAACTGGGCCTGCCCGAGGTCGTCGACCTGCCCGACGACGTCCTCACCGACCCGATCTTCCGGCGCACCGGCAGCCGGGCCCGTATCCGCGACGGTTGCCGCGTGCCGCTGCCCTGGTCCGGACAGGCGTCCCCGTTCGGCTTCACCTCCGGCGCGGAGGGGGCCAAGCCCTGGCTGCCGCAGCCCGAGTACTTCGCCGAGTACGCCACCGACCGCGCACTCGCCGACACCCGTTCCTTCTGGCACCTGTACCGGGACGGACTCCAGCTACGGCACTCCCTGCCCCAGCTGGGCGAGGGCACGCTGCGCTGGCTCGACACCCCGCCGGACGTCCTCGCCTTCGTGCGCGGCGACGGTCTGGTCTGCGCCGTCAACTTCGGTGCGTCCCCCACACCCGCGCCGGTCTCCGGCACCCCCCTGCTCGCCAGCGGCCCCTGCCCGCCCGGCGTGCTGCCCGGCTCCACGGCGGCCTGGTGGCTGAACGACCTCTGATCACCTCACCTCACCTCAGCCCGCCTATGTCACCTCACCTACCGAAAGGTCCGTCAACGATGATGCGACGACGTACGACCCTGCTCACCGGCTGCACCGCCCTCGCGCTCGCCCTCGGCGCCACCGCCTGCGGCGGCGGCCCGGTCTCCGCGGGCGGCGGTGACAAGGCGCTCAGCGGCCAGACCGTCACCGTGGCCGGCGTCTGGTCCGGCAGCGAGCAGAAGAACTTCCAGAAGGTGCTGGACGCGTTCACCGAGAAGACCGGGGCCAAGACCCAGTTCGTGTCCACCGGCGACAACGTCTCCACCGTCGTCGGCAGCAAGATCGAGGGCGGCAACGCGCCCGACGTCGTGATGGTGCCGCAGGTCGGCGTGCTCCAGCAGTTCGCGAAGAAGGGCTGGCTCCAGCCGCTGTCCAAGACCGCCCAGCAGACCATCGGCGCCGACTACGCCCCCGTGTGGACGAAGTACGGCAGCGTCGACGGCACCCTCTACGGCCTCTACTTCAAGGCCGCCCACAAGTCGACGGTCTGGTACAGCCCCGAGGCCCTCACCCAGGCCGGCGTGAAGCCCCCGAAGAGCTACGACGACATGCTGAAGGCCGGGCACACCGTCTCCGACTCCGGCCTCGCCGCCTTCGCGGTCGCCGGACAGGACGGCTGGACGCTCACCGACTGGTTCGAGAACGTCTACCTCTCCCAGGCCGGCCCCGAGAAGTACGACGCCCTCGCCGCCCACAAGCTCAAGTGGACCGACCCCACCGTGGTGAAGGCGCTCACCACCCTCGGCAAGCTGTTCAAGGACAGGCAGCTCATCGCCGGCGGCCAGAAGGGCGCCCTCAACACCGACTTCCCGGGCTCGGTGGAGAAGGTGTTCGGACCCAAGCCCGAGGCCGGCATGGTCTACGAGGGCGACTTCGTCGCCGGCGTCGCCCACGACCAGTTCGGCAAGTCCATCGGCAAGGACGCCGACTTCTTCCCCTTCCCGGCCGTCGACGGCGGCACCGCACCGGTCGTCAGCGGCGGTGACGCGGCGGTCGTCCTCAAGGACGCCAAGAACGCCAAGGCCGGCATGAAACTCCTGGAGTACCTGGCCACCCCGGAGGCCGCGGCCGTGTGGGCGAAGTCCGGCGGCTTCCTGTCCCCGAACAAGAAGCTGAACCTGTCCGCCTACGGCGACGACGTCACCCGCGCCACCGCCAAGTCCCTCGTCGGTGCCGGGGATTCGGTCCGCTTCGACATGTCCGACCAGGCCCCGGCGGCCTTCGGCGGCACCAAGGGCACCGGCGAGTGGAAGCTGCTCCAGGACTTCCTGCGCGACCCGTCCGACCCGAAGGGGACCGCGGCGAAGCTCGAAGCCGCGGCGGCCAAGGCCTACCAGGACTGAGCGGCAGCACCATGACCGCCACACTCGTGAAGGAGCAGGCGGGCCCGCGGGCCGCCGGCGCGGCGCCCGTGCGCCGCGGCCGGCGGCGCGCCCGGCTGATCGCCCTGCTCTTCGTCTTTCCCGCGCTGCTCCTGCTCGGCGCGCTCGTCGTCTACCCGGTGCTGTTCTCCGTCGGCCGCAGCTTCTTCGACGCGTCCGGCAGCCGGTTCGTGGGCGGCGACAACTACACCGAGATGTTCCGCGACCCGGCCACCCTCAAGGCCATCCGCAACACCACCATCTGGGTCGTCGTCGCCCCCGCCCTGCTGACCGGACTCGGCCTGATCCTGGCCGTCCTGGTGGAGAAGGTCCGCTGGGCCACCGCCTTCAAGCTTCTGCTCTTCATGCCGATGGCGGTGTCCTTCCTCGCCGCCGGCATCATCTTCCGGCTCGCCTACGACGAGGACCCGGACAAGGGCGTGCTGAACGCGGCCGTCGTCTCCGTCCACGACGCCTTCGAGGGCACGTCCACCTACCCGACAGCCCGCGGGCGCACCGGGCTGCTCACCGGGGAACGCGACGGCTCCTACCGTACGACCGCCGCCGCGGGCGAGGCGGTGACGCTGCCGATGGTCGGTGTCCTGCCGAAGGACCTGCCGCGCAGCGCCGCGCCCGCGGCGGCCGGGACGAAGGCGGTCCCCGGCGAACTGCGCGGCGTCGTCTACCTGGACTTCACCCCCGGCGGGGGAGGCAGGCAGGGCAAGGTCGACCCGAAGGAGAGCGGCCTGCCCGGCATGCAGGTCCAGGCGCAGCACGACGGCAGGACGGTCGCGAGCACGACGACCGCGGCCGACGGCTCCTTCCGCTTCCCCGGGCTCTCCGCGGGCTCCTACACGGTGAAGCTGCCCGCGTCCAACTTCGCGCCGCCCTACCAGGGCGTCTCCTGGCTCGGCCCGATGCTCGTCACGCCGGCGATCATCGGTGCGTACCTGTGGATCTGGACGGGCTTCGCGATGGTGCTGATCGGTGCCGGGCTGTCGACCCTGCCCCGGGACGCGCTGGAGGCGGCCCGGATGGACGGCGCGAACGAGTGGCAGATCTTCCGCCGCATCACGGTCCCGCTGCTCGCGCCCGTGCTCACGGTCGTCTTCGTGACCCTCGTGATCAACGTGATGAAAGTCTTCGACCTCGTCTACATCATCGCGCCCGGGCCCGTGCAGGAGGACGCCACCGTCCTCGCCACCCAGATGTGGCTGGTGTCCTTCGGCGGAGGCAACAACCAGGGTCTCGGCAGCGCCCTCGGGGTGCTCCTGCTGCTCCTGGTGGTCCCCGCCATGGTGTTCAACGTCCGCCGCTTCCGAAGGAGTCAGCGATGAACGCGATCAGGCGCGGCCTCGGCAACGGCCTGGTGCAGATCTTCCTCGTGGTGATCGGCCTCGTCTGGCTGACCCCGCTCGCCGGCCTGTTCCTCTCCTCGCTGCGCTCCGCCCAGGACTCGGCGAAGGGCGGCTGGTGGACGGCGCTGGCGAGCCCGGGCCAGCTCTCCTTCGACAACTACTCGGCTCTGCTGAAGAACGCCGGCATCAGCCAGGCCTTCTGGAACACGGTCCTGATCTCGGTGCCGGCCACGACACTCGTCGTCGTCATCGCGGCCCTCGCCGGATACGCCTTCGCCTGGCTGGACTTCCCGCTCCGGGAACCGCTCTTCCTGCTGGTGGTGGCCCTGCTGGTGGTGCCGGTCCAGATCGGCCTGCTGCCGGTGGCCAAACTCTTCGGCCAGCTGGGCCTGTTCGGCACGATCCCGGGCGTGGTCCTCTTCCACGTGGCCTACGGTCTGCCCTTCGCCGTCTTCCTGCTGCGCAACTACTTCGCGGAGATACCGAAGGAGATGCTGGAGGCGGCGCGGATGGACGGTGGCAGCGAGTGGCGCATCTTCACCCGGCTGGTCCTGCCGGTCGGCCGCCCGGCGATCGCCTCGCTCGCCATCTTCCAGTTCCTGTGGGTGTGGAACGACATGCTGGTCGCCCTGCTCTTCGCGGACAGCTCGTCCCAGCCGCTCACCGTGGCACTCCAGTCGCAGATCCGCCAGTTCGGAAGCAACATCGACGTCCTGGCACCCGGCGCGTTCCTGTCGCTGATCGTGCCGGTGGTGGTGTTCTTCGCCTTCCAGCGGCACTTCGTGCAGGGCGTCATGGCGGGCTCGGTCAAGTGACCGAGCCCGCCGGGCTCAGGCGGTGGGCCGGGGCGCCGGTGCCGGCGCCTTGGCGGCGCTGTCGTGCGTGGACCGGCCGCAGCCGGCCGCGCCGGCGGCCGGCAGGGCGACGCACATGGCCCACAGCCGCATGCGCCGGTGCGGACTCCCGTACGGATGCACGGTCACTCGCCCCTGGTTGACGCGGTGTCAGCCGTGGAAGGAGATGTAGCCGTTGCCGTCCCGGTCGTTCTTGGACTTCGTGTAGGCGTGGGTGTCCGCGTGGGCGCCGGAGGGCTTGTACAGGTAGACGCTGTCCTTGTCGTTGTTCCAGATGAAGTTGCAGTTCTGGCGGTAGACGACGTTCTTCGCGTCCGAGTCGGTGCCGTGGCCGCCGCGCAGCTTCACGGAGTCGCCGGGCTCCAGGTAGTGGTTGTCGGGGAAGGTGAACCGGTTGCCGGTGGCGTCCTTGACGACGTAGCCCCTGAGGTTCACCTTCGCGGTGCGCGAGTAGTTCTTGATCGTCAGGTACTCGCTCTTGCTGTTGCCAGTACGGCAGTTGTTCGAGTCCCGTCCGGGTGCGTCGTACTGGACGCCCGTCAGCTTCAGGGCCGAGGAGTACTCGGCGGCCTGGGCCGCCGGGGCGGCGGCGACGACGGTGAGCGTTCCGGCAGCGGCGGTCGCGGCCAGCGCGAAGCGTATACGCATGAGGTCCCCCCTCAATGGTGCGGTGGATGCGCCCAGAGCTTACACAAAAGTTGAGTGTTGTATGAATGTTCCGTGGAGTGCGTGGAGAAAATGCCGAGAATGAGGAATCGCTGAGGGGGAGTCAGCACATGCGACGAGGGCGGCAGGGGAGTCGTCCCCTGCCGCCCTCGTTCCTCAGAGGTTCAGCGGTTCACGCCGAAGCCGGCGGATACAGCGAGCGTGGCAGCTGCGAGGCCGCCGCCGCGTCCAGCAGCCACAGCGTGCGCGAACGGCCGTACGCGCCGGCCGCCGGGGCCTGGATCTCGCCCGCGCCCGACAGGGCGATGGCCGCGGCCTCCGCCTTGTCCTCGCCGGCCGCCAGGAGCCACACCTCACGCGCCGCACGGATCGCCGGCAGCGTCAGGGAGATCCGGGTCGGCGGGGGCTTCGGTGCGCCGTGCACCCCGACCACCGTGCGCTCGGTCTCCCGCACGGCCGGCAGCTCCGGGAAGAGCGAGGCCACGTGGGTGTCCGGGCCGACGCCCAGCATCAGGACGTCGAAGGAGGGCACCGAGCCGTGGTTCTCCGGCCCGGCCGCCTTCGCCAGCTCGGTCGCGTACGCCTCCGCCGCCGCCTCGACGTCCGTGCCGTACGGACCGTCGGACGCGGGCATGGCGTGCACGCGCTCCGGGTCCAGCGGCACCGAGTCCAGCAGGGCCGCGCGGGCCTGCGTGACATTGCGCTCGGGGTCGCCCTCGGGCAGGTAGCGCTCGTCGCCCCACCACAGGTCCAGGCGCGTCCAGTCGACGGCGTCCCGGGCCGGCGCCGCCGCCAGCGCGGCCAGCAGGCCGTTGCCGTTACGGCCGCCCGTGAGGACCACGGACGCGGTGCCCCGGGAGGCCTGCGCGTCCACGATCTTCGTGATCAGACGGGCCGCGGCGGCCTGCGCCATCAGCTCCTTGTCACGGTGGACGACCAGCTGCGGAGTATTCACTTCGCTGCCGCCTTCCTCGCCGGTGCCTTCTTCGCGGTCTTGGCCGCGGCCTTCTTGGCGGGCGCCTTGACGGCCTCCTCCACCGGCTCCGGCTCGGCGACCGGCCCGGTCCCGGCAGCGGGTCCGGTCTGGGCAGCGGGTCCGGTCCCGGCGGCGGGCTCGTCGACCGCCGGCTGCTGCTCCGGAACCGTGTCCAGCCGTTCCACGCCGTAGCGCAGCGCCGACGCGTAGGTGTCGTCCGGGTCGAGCCGGCGCAGCTCCTCCGCGATCAGCTCTGCGGTGTCCCGCCGCTTCAGCGCCACCGCGCGGGCCGGCTGGCCCTCGATGGACAGCGTGGCCAGCGAGCCGTCGGCCCGGTCCAGCACGATCGGGCCCTCACTGGTGTCCATGCGGACCGCCGTCAGACCGGGACCCGACGACAGCGACCGCTTCACCGGCACGTCCAGCCGGTCCGCCAGCCACATCGCCAGCAGCTCGCAGCTCGGGTTGAACTCCTCGCCCTCCACCTCGACACCCGTCACCTCACAGGTGACCTGGTCCAGTGCCGCCGCCAGCATCGAGCGCCACGGCGTGATCCGGGTCCAGGACAGGTCGGTGTCGCCGGGCGTGTAGGCCTCCGCGCGGGCCGACAGCTCCCGCACCGGCTGCTCCGCCGCGTAGGTGTCGGTGACCCGGCGCTGGGCGAGCGCGCCCAGCGGGTCCTTCGCCGGGTCCACCGGGGCGTTCACCGGCCACCACACGACCACCGGGGCGTCGGGCAGCAGCAGGGGCAGGACCACCGAGTCGGCGTGGTCGACGACCTCGCCGTACAGCCGCAGCACGACCGTCTCGCCGGTGCCCGCGTCCGCGCCCACCCGCACCTCGGCGTCGAGACGCGAGGACGTACGGTCGCGGGGGTTGCGGGAGACCCGCTTGACGACCACGAGCGTGCGCGAGGGGTGCTCGCGCGACGCGTCGTTGGCGGCCTTCAGGGAGTCGTAGGCGTTTTCCTCGTCGGTCACGATGACGAGGGTCAGGACCATGCCGACGGCAGGCGTGCCGATGGCCCGGCGGCCCTTGACGAGCGCCTTGTTGATCTCTCCGGCGGTGGTGTCGGTCAGGTCTATCTTCATGGCCGGCGCCAGCTCCGTCCGTCTCGTGCGAGCATCTCGTCCGCCTCGGCGGGACCCCAGGTGCCCGACTGGTACTGCGCGGGCTTGCCGTGCTTGTCCCAGTACTCCTCGATCGGGTCGAGGATCTTCCAGGACAGCTCGACCTCCTCCGTGCGCGGGAAGAGGTTGGCGTCGCCGAGCAGCACGTCCAGGATCAGGCGCTCGTACGCCTCCGGGCTGGACTCCGTGAACGACTCGCCGTAGGCGAAGTCCATGGAGACGTCCCGGATCTCCATCGAGGTGCCCGGCACCTTGGAGCCGAAGCGGACCGTGATGCCCTCGTCCGGCTGGACGCGGATCACGATCGCGTTCTGGCCCAGCTCCTCCGTCGCCGTGTGGTCGAAGGGGGAGTGCGGGGCCCGCTGGAAGACGACCGCGATCTCCGTCACCCGGCGGCCGAGGCGCTTGCCGGTGCGCAGGTAGAAGGGGACGCCCGCCCAGCGGCGGTTGTCGACCTCCAGCTTGATCGCGGCGTAGGTGTCGGTCTTCGACTTCTGGTCGATGCCGTCCTCTTCGAGGTAGCCGATGACCTTCTGGCCGCCCTGCCAGCCCGCCGCGTACTGACCGCGCACGGTGCTGCGGCCCAGGTCCCTGGGCAGCCGTACCGCGCCGAGCACCTTCTCCTTCTCGGCGGCCAGCGCGTCCGCGCCGAAGGAGGCGGGCTCCTCCATGGCCGTGAGGGCCATGAGCTGCAGCAGATGGTTCTGGATGACGTCCCGGGCGGCGCCGATGCCGTCGTAGTAACCGGCCCGGCCGCCGATGCCGATGTCCTCGGCCATGGTGATCTGCACGTGGTCCACGAAGGACCGGTTCCAGATCGGCTCGAACATCGTGTTGGCGAAGCGCAGCGCCAGGATGTTCTGGACGGTCTCCTTGCCGAGGTAGTGGTCGATCCGGAACACCTGGTCCGGCTCGAACACCTCGTGCACGACCTTGTTCAGCTCCTCCGCCGACTTCAGGTCGTGGCCGAACGGCTTCTCGATGACCGCGCGCCGCCAGGAACCGCCGGTCTGGTCGGCCAGTCCGTGCTTCTTCAGCTGCTGGATGACCACCGGGAAGGAACTGGGCGGCACCGACAGGTAGAAGGCGAAGTTGCCGCCCGTGCCCTGTGCCTTGTCCAGCTCCTCGATGGTGGCGCGCAGCCGCTCGAAGGCATCGTCGTCGTCGAAGGTGCCCTGGACGAAGCGCATCCCCTGGATGAGCTGCTGCCAGACCTCCTCGCGGAACGGCGTGCGAGAGTGCTCCTTCACCGCGTCGTGCACGACCTCGGCGAAGTCCTCGTGCTCCCAGTCACGGCGGGCGAAGCCCACCAGGGAGAAGCCCGGCGGCAGCAGACCCCGGTTGGCGAGGTCGTACACCGCGGGCATCAGCTTCTTGCGCGACAGGTCGCCCGTGACGCCGAAGATGACCAGGCCCGACGGCCCCGCGATACGCGGGAGCCGTCGGTCGGCCGGGTCACGAAGCGGGTTCGCTCCGGAACCGGAAACGGGTGACAACTCAGCCCTCCGAAGGGGCGAGGCGCTCGAGCTCCGCCTGGGTGGACTTCAGCAGGTCGTTCCAGGACGCCTCGAACTTCTCGACGCCCTCGTCCTCGAGCACCTGCACGACGTCGTCGTACGAGATGCCGAGCTTCTCCAGCGCGTCCAGGTCGGCGCGCGCCTGCTCGTAGGTGCCGGCGACGGTGTCGCCGGTGATCTCACCGTGGTCGTCGGTGGCCTCCAGGGTGGCCTCCGGCATGGTGTTGACCGTGTTCGGCGCGACCAGCTCGGTGACGTACAGGGTGTCCGGGTACGCCGGGTCCTTCACGCCGGTCGACGCCCACAGCGGACGCTGCTTGTTGGCGCCCGCGTTCTCCAGCGCGCTCCAGCGGTCCGAGGAGAAGACCTCCTCGTACGCCTGGTACGCGAGGCGCGCGTTGGCGACGGCGGCCTTGCCGCGCAGGGCCTTGGCCTCGTCGGTGCCGATGCCGTCCAGACGCTTGTCGATCTCGCTGTCGACGCGGGACACGAAGAAGGACGCCACGGAGTGGATCAGCGAGAGGTCCAGGCCGCGCTCCTTGGCCTTCTCCAGACCGGAGAGGTAGGCGTCCATGACGGCGCGGTAGCGCTCCAGCGAGAAGATCAGCGTGACGTTGACGCTGATGCCGCGGCCGATCGTCTCGGCGATGGCCGGCAGACCCGCCTGGGTGGCCGGGATCTTGATCAGGGTGTTGGGGCGGTCGACGAGCCAGGCCAGCTGCTTGGCCTCGGCGACGGTCGCCTTGGTGTTGTGGGCGAGGCGCGGGTCGACCTCGATGGAGACCCGGCCGTCCTTGCCGTCGGTGGCGTCGAACACCGGGCGCAGGATGTCGGCGGCGTCGCGGACGTCCGCCGTGGTGATCATGCGGACGGCCTCTTCGACGGTGACCTTGCGGGCGGCGAGGTCCGACAGCTGCTGGTCGTAGCCGTCGCCCTGAGAGATCGCCTTCTGGAAGATCGTCGGGTTGGTGGTGACGCCCACGACGTGCTGCTGGTCGATCAGCTCGGCGAGGTTGCCGGACGTGATCCGCTTGCGCGACAGGTCGTCCAGCCAGATCGCGACGCCCTCCTCGGAGAGGCGCTTGAGTGCGTCTGTCATGGAATTACATCTCCTACGTGTCGTATATGAGCGTCAGCGCTGTGCGGCGGCGATGGATTCCCGGGCCTGAGCGGCCACGTTCTCGGCGGTGAAGCCGAACTCGCGGAAGAGCACCTTGCCGTCGGCGGACGCACCGAAGTGCTCCAGGGAAACGATGCGACCGGCGTCCCCCACGTACTTGTGCCAGGTCAGGCCGATGCCCGCCTCCACGGCGACACGGGCCTTGACGGACGGCGGCAGCACGGAGTCCCGGTACCCCTGGTCCTGCTGCTCGAACCACTCCACGGACGGCATCGAGACGACCCGCGTGGGCACACCTTCGGCCTGCAGCTGCTCGCGTGCCTCGACGGCCACGTGCACCTCGGAACCGGTGGCGATCAGGATGACCTGCGCCTCGCCGCCTTCGGCCTCGAACAGTACGTAGCCGCCCTTGGCCGCGTTCTCGTTGGGCTCGTAGGCCGGCACACCCTGCCGGGTGAGGGCGAGGCCGTGCGGCTGACCCTTGCCGAACTCCTTGGTCCAGCGCCCCAGGATCTCGCGCCAGACGATCGCGGTCTCGTTGGCGTCGGCCGGGCGGACGACGTTCAGGCCCGGGATGGCGCGCAGCGAGGCGAGGTGCTCGACCGGCTGGTGGGTGGGACCGTCCTCGCCGAGGCCGATGGAGTCGTGCGTCCACACGAACGTCACCGGCAGGTGCATGAGGGCGGACAGGCGCACCGCGTTGCGCATGTAGTCGGAGAACACCAGGAACGTGCCGCCGTAGACACGGGTGTTGCCGTGCAGCGTGATGCCGTTCAGCTCCGCGCCCATGGAGTGCTCACGGATGCCGAAGTGGATGGTGCGGCCGTACGGGTTGGCCTCCGGCAGCGGGTTGCCCGCGGGCAGGAAGGAGCTGTCCTTGTCGATGGTGGTGTTGTTCGACCCGGCGAGGTCGGCGGAGCCGCCCCACAGCTCGGGGATCACCGCGCCGAGCGCCTGCAGCACCTTGCCGGACGCGGCACGCGTCGCGACAGCCTTGCCGGGCTCGAAGACCGGGATCTTCTCCTCCCAGCCGGTGGGCAGCTCGCCCTTGCTGATCCGGTCGAACTCGGCGGCCCGCTCGGCGTTGGCGTCGCGCCACACCTGGAGGGACTTCTCCCACTCCGTCTTCGCCTCGGCGCCCCGCTCCAGTGCCTTGCGGGTGTGGGCGATGACGTCGTCCTCGACCTGGAAGGTCTGCTCCGGGTCGAAGCCGAGGACGCGCTTGGTGGCCGCGACCTCCTCGTCGCCCAGCGCCGAGCCGTGGGCGGCCTCGGTGTTCTGGGCGTTCGGGGCCGGCCAGGCGATGATCGAGCGCATCGCGATGAAGGACGGCCGGTCGGTGACCGCCTTGGCCTCCTGGATCGCGGCGAAGATCGCCGTCGGGTCCAGGTCGCCGTTCGCCTGGGCCTCCACGCGCTGCACGTGCCAGCCGTAGGCCTCGTAGCGCTTGACGGTGTCCTCGGAGACGGCAGTCTCGGTGTCGCCCTCGATCGAGATGTGGTTGTCGTCCCACAGCAGGATCAGGTTGCCCAGCTTCTGGTGACCGGCCAGCGAGGACGCCTCGGCGGAGATGCCCTCCTGGAGGCAGCCGTCACCGGCGATGCAGTAGACGAAGTGGTCGAACGGCGACTCGCCCTGCGGCGCGTCCGGGTCGAACAGACCGCGCTCGAAGCGGGCTGCCATCGCCATGCCCACCGCGTTGGCGACACCCTGGCCCAGCGGGCCGGTGGTGGTCTCGACACCCTTGGTGTGCCCGTACTCCGGGTGACCGGGGGTCTTCGAACCCCACGTCCGGAAAGCCTTCAGATCGTCCAGCTCCAGACCGAAGCCGGCCAGGTACAGCTGGGTGTACAGGGTCAGGGACGAATGGCCGGCGGACAGCACGAAGCGGTCGCGCCCGGCCCACTCCGGGTCGGCCGGGTCGTGCCGCATCACCTTCTGGAAGAGGGTGTAGGCGGCCGGGGCCAGGCTCATCGCCGTACCGGGATGGCCGTTGCCGACCTTCTGTACGGCGTCTGCGGCCAAAACACGTGCGGTGTCCACGGCCCGCTGGTCCAGCTCGGTCCACTCAAGGTCTGTGGTGGTCGGCTTGGTGCTCACCCTGGGTCAGGGCTCCTCTCCACATGTCGGTCGCCGGTCGTCGGGGCATGCGCCCACCCGGCCGCCGGCGTGCTTCTGCCCACCGGCCGTTGTCGAGCCTACCCTCGTAAGGACGTGCGTTTTTTCGAGTGTTTCCAGACTGCCGGGACTCTGTCCGATCCGCCTCCCGACTGGCCGGGACGGCGTTTGGCACATGAATACGGACCCGCTCATCTGACTGCTCAATCGAGCTTTTGGACGCACGTCGGATCGAGCCTCTGTACGGCTGTCGAACCGGCCCCTCGCCGGGCCCCGCCAACACGACCCCACCCCCGCGAAGGCCGGGGTATGGGCAACGTCTAAAGTGGCGTGGTACGCGCGAGCCTTTACCGGGACTTCACACGGGGAGGCTCGCTGGGATGTCTCTGTCAGGGGTGTGCGTGACGGCCGTCGAATCCCGTCCAGCGGATGGGGGCACCGCCCATGCCGTTAAGGCCATGGGGGAGCTCGGTGGTGCGAGCCAGGGCCCGGTTCACCGGCCGTTCGGTGCCCGTGTCAAGGCGTTCGTGGCGCTGACCAAGCCGCGGATCATCGAGCTGCTGCTCATCACGACCGTTCCGGTCATGTTCCTGGCGCAACAGGGTGTGCCCGACCTCGGACTGGTCCTGCTCACCTGCGTCGGCGGCTATCTCTCGGCGGGCGGCGCCAACGCGCTGAACATGTACATCGACCGGGACATCGACGCCCTGATGGACCGCACCTCGCAGCGCCCGCTGGTGACCGGCATGGTCAGCCCGCGCGAGTGCCTGGCCTTCGGCATCACCCTCGCGGTCGTCTCGACGCTGTTGTTCGGCCTCACCGTCAACTGGCTGAGCGCCTGGCTGTCACTCGGAGCGCTCCTCTTCTACGTCGTCGTCTACACGATGATCCTCAAGCGGCGTACGTCGCAGAACATCGTGTGGGGCGGCATCGCGGGCTGCATGCCGGTGCTGATCGGCTGGTCCTCCGTCACGAACTCCATGTCGTGGGCGCCGGTCATCCTCTTCCTCGTCATGTTCTTCTGGACGCCGCCGCACTACTGGCCGCTGTCCATGAAGGTGAAGGACGACTACGCGCGCGTGGGCGTGCCGATGCTGCCGGTCGTCGCCACCAACAAGGCGGTCGCCAAGCAGATCGTCCTCTACAGCTGGGTGATGGTCGCCGTCTCGCTCCTGCTCACCCCGCTCGGCTACACGGGCTGGTTCTACACGCTGGTCGCCCTGGTGGCGGGCGGCTGGTGGCTGTGGGAGGCGCACGCGCTGCAGAACCGGGCGAAGGCGGAGGCGACGGGCGCGAAGCTGAAAGAGATGCGGCTGTTCCACTGGTCGATCACCTACGTGTCGCTGCTGTTCGTGGCAGTGGCGGTGGACCCCTTCCTCCGCTAGCCGCCTGCCCGGTGGGCCGTTGCGGGCGCCGGGGGTCTCCCAAGGGTGCGGCGGGAGCGTGGTCAAGGCCACGCACCCCGCCCGTCGCCGTTTGATCTACCCGTCGGTAGCATCCTGACCATGGCAGACACGCAGCAGGTTGACGCGAGGGCCGAGCGCAAGGTGGCCAAGCTCGCCCGGGAGATCAGCGCCTTCTCCAAGGCACACGGCGGCGCCGAGGGCCAGGTGGCCTACATCGGCCAGCGCGGCGCCCGCATCGTCCTCGTCGGTGAGGACGGCGGCTGGGGCGACCTGGTGGCACCCACGTATGCCATCGCCGAGCAGGCGGTGGCCAAGTCGGGCATCACGGTCCACGAGTCCTTCGACGGCGAGTTCGCGGCCAAGGTGGCGACGGGCCCGTACGAGTGGAAGCGGATGGCCGGCATTCAAGTAGGCGGCTGACCAGCGCGCCCCGAAGGGGCACGGGGAACCGCGCGATCAGCCACATACGGTCTCAACCCGCCGAAGAACCCGCACTACCGGGCTCGACCGCGACCTCACACCCCGTTCACCCGTTAGGCCGGTCGAAGCCAGGGCACGCGGGGAGGCCGGAATGATCGAAACGCCGTCCCTCGTGGACCAGTACTGCCACGGTGTACTGCGCACCGAGCTGGGCCTCGGCACCTTCGAGGCCCAGCTGGCCCGTACCGAAGGGCACCCGGCACCGGGCACCACCCTCTTCGACACCCAGACCGGCTTCGCCGTACGCCGCTGGTGTCCGCCGCTGCTCGGCCTCGAACCCCACTGCCCGCCGGCCCGCTATCTCGCCCGGCGCCGCGAGCTGGGTGTCCTGGAGGCGGGCCGCAGGCTGCTGCGCGGCAGCGGCATCACCACGTACCTGGTCGACACCGGACTGCCCGGCGACCTCACCGGTCCCGCCGAACTGGCCTCCGCCGGCGCCGCCCGCGCCCACGAGATCGTCCGGCTGGAGCTGCTCGCCGAGCAGGTCGCCGACACCTCCGGCACCGTCGAGTCCTTCCTCGCCAACCTCGCCGAATCGGTGCACGGCGCCGCCGGGAACGCGGTGGCCTTCACCTCCGTCGCGGGCCTCAGGCACAGCCTGGCCCTCGCGCCGGAGCCACCGGAGCCGGGGGAGGTGCGGGGCGCGGCGGGCCGCTGGCTGGCCGGGCGCCGGGTCGGCGGGCCGCTCACCGATCCCGTTCTGCTGCGTCATCTGCTGTGGATCGCGGTCGCCTCGGGTCTGCCCCTGCAACTCCACGCGGGCCTGGCCGAACCCGGCTCCCGCATCGACCGTACGGACCCGGTGCTGCTCACGGACTTCGTCCGGGCCACCGCCGGCCTGGGCACCGACCTGATCCTGCTGCACGGCTATCCGTACCACCGCCACACCGCCCACCTGGCCGGTGTCTTCCCGCACGTCTACGCCGACTCGGGTGCCGCGCTCATCCGCACCGGCGCCCGGGCCGCCACGGTTCTCGCGGAGATCCTCGAGCTGGCCCCGTTCGGCAAGATCCTCTTCTCCAGCGGCGCCCACGGCCTGCCCGAGCTGCACGTCGTCGGCGCCCGCCTCTTCCGGGAGGCCCTGGGCCGCGTCCTGGGCACCTGGGTCGCCGAGGGCGCGTGGTCCCGGGAAGACGCCAGGCGCGTGGCCCGCCTGATCGCGGCGGACAACGCCCGGCGGGTGTACGGACTGAAATGAGGCCTGTACCGGGACGCCCCCGCTGTACAGACCGAGCGGATGCCGACCGACACGCTCGTCGCCCGCTTCCTGCGCGTCCGCCCTGAGGCCCCGGGCGGTGTGGGCGCACGGCTCACTGGCCGGCGGGGACTGTCAGGAGAGCCGCAGCGATCTGGACCTCATCGCCGTACTGCCCGGGCCCGTGGGCCCCCGGCAGATCTGGCAGGTGGCGGTGGCGCACCAACGGCTGCGCGCGGAACCGCTCGCCGGGAAACTCCACTGCAGCTACGTCGCCCCGCACGCGCTGTCCGGCCCGGGCCCGGCGATCGACGCGCTGGTCACCGCGTACGGGTGAGTCAGGCGGACGTGCCGACCGTCACCTCGGCGGAGGGGGCCGGCACGTCCGGGCCGGCCTCCGGACGCTCGCGCAGCGAGAGCAGGACGCGCAGGGTGCCGATCCAGATCAGGCAGGAGCCGAGCATGTGTAGGCCGACCAGGACCTCGGGCAGGTGCGTGAAGTACTGCACGTAACCGAGCACGCCCTGCGCGAGCAGGACCAGGAACAGCTCCCGGGTCCGGGCCAGCGGACCCTTCGGCGCGTCGACCGCCTTCAGCACGAACCAGAGCGCGAACGTCAGCGTCACCACGATCCAGGCGAGCACCGCGTGCAGCTTGGCGACCGTCTCCCAGTCGATCTGGATGCGCTCGACCTCGCTGGAGTCGCCGGCGTGCGGCCCGGCCCCGGTCACCACCGTGCCGACCGCGATGAGCAGCACGGAAGCGGCCACCAGGAACCACACCAGCTGCTGCACCGCCTTGCCGACCAGCGGACGCGGCGCCGCGTCGCCCTCCCGGGTGCGCTGCCACATCACCGTCGCGACGGCGATCAGCGCCGTGGAGAGCAGGAAGTGGGCGGCCACCGTGTACGGGTTGAGGCCGACCAGCACCACGATGCCGCCGAGCACCGCGTTGCCCATGACCACCCAGAACTGCGCCCAGCCCAGGCGGGTCAGGCTGCGCCGCCACGGCTTCTGGGAGCGGGCCGCGATGATGGCCCAGCCGACGGCGGCGCACAGCACGTACGTCAGCATGCGGTTGCCGAACTCGATGACCCCGTGGAAGCCCATGGCCCGGGTGGTGGTCAGCGAGTCGTCGGTGCAGGTGGGCCAGGTCGGGCAGCCGAGGCCCGAGCCGGTCAGGCGGACGGCGCCGCCGGTGACGACGATGACCACCGCCATGACGAGTGCGGCGAGGGCCGCCCGCCGGACCGTCCGGGGATCCGGGGTCCAGCGGTCGGCGACGAAGGCGAGCGGGTTGCGCACGGCCGCTACGGCATCGGCGCGGTTCAGCTTTGGCACGCGCACCATCGTAGGCCGCCGCTTGTGCACGCGTTCACGAGGGTCACCCCTCCGCGCCGGCGAGGAGCCTCCCGCCGCCTTCGACGCGGGCCGCCCAGGAGGTCACTCCCTGGGGAAGAACCTGCCTGCCGGGGCCGGTGCGGCCACCGCCCACGCCGCGAACTCGCCGGCAAGGTCACTCCCAGCGGAAGAACTTTCCGGCCGCGGCCAGTGCGGCCACCGCCCACACCGCGAGGATCCCCAGGTCGCCCCAGGGCATCCCGGCGCCGTGCCCGAGCACGTCCCGCAGGCCGTCCGACAGGGCGGAGATCGGCAGCAGGCCGAGGACGTGCTGCCCGGCGGAGCCGAACTTCTCCAGCGGCACGATGACCCCACCGCCCACGAGCAGCAGCAGGAAGACCAGGTTGGCGGCGGCCAGCGTGGCCTCCGCCTTCAGGGTGCCGGCCATCAGCAGGCCGAGCCCGGAGAAGGCGGCCGTGCCGAGGACCAGCAGGAGCAGGACCGCGGCCGGGCTGCCGTGCGGGGACCAGCCGAGCGCGAGGGCGATCCCGGTGAGGAGGACGACCTGGAGGATCTCCGTGACCAGGACCGAGGCCGTCTTCGCTGCCATCAGGGCCCAGCGGGGAAGCGGCGAGGAGGCGAGCCGCTTAAGCACGCCGTAGCGGCGCTCGAAGCCCGTCGCGATGGCCTGGCCGGTGAACGCCGTCGACATGACGGCGAGGGCCAGGATGCCCGGGGCGAGGAAGTCGACGGCCTTGCCCTTGCCCGTGTCCACGATGTCGACCGAGCTGAACAGCGTCAGCAGCAGGGTCGGGATGACGACGGTGAGCAACAGCTGCTCGCCGTTGCGCAGCAGCATCTTCGTCTCCAGGACCGCCTGCGCCGCGATCATGCGGGTGAGCGGGGCGGCTCCGGGCTTGGGCGTGTAGGTACCCACGGTGGTCACGAGCGCAACTCCTTGCCGGTCAGCTCCAGGAAGACGTCCTCCAGGGTGTGCCGTTCCACCGAGATCCGGTCCGGCATCACGCCGTGCTGGGCGCACCACGAGGTCACCGTGGCCAGCAGCTGGGGGTCGACCTTGCCGACCACCCGGTAGGCACCCGGGGTCAGCTCGGCGGCCGTGCAGTCGGCCGGGAGCGCCTTGAGCAGGGAGCCGACGTCGAGGCCGGGGCGGCCGGTGAAGCGCAGGGTGTTCTCGGCGCCGCCCTTGCACAGTTCCTCGGGGGAGCCCTGGGCGATGACCCGGCCGCCGTCGATGATCGCCACGTCGTCGGCGAGCTGCTCGGCCTCGTCCATGTGGTGGGTGGTGAGGATCACCGAGACGCCGTCGGCGCGCAGCTCGGTCACCAGGTCCCAGGTGGCCCGGCGGGCCTGCGGGTCGAGCCCGGCCGTCGGCTCGTCCAGGAACACCAGCTCCGGGCGGCCCACGACGGCCATGGCGAGCGCGAGCCGCTGCTGCTGGCCGCCGGACAGTCGGCGATAGCTGGTCCGGCCGCAGGAGCCGAGGCCGAGCCGTTCGATGAGGGCGTCGACGTCCAGCGGGTGCGCGTGCAGCTTCGCCACGTGCCGCAGCATCTCGTCCGCGCGGGCGCCCGAGTAGACACCACCGGACTGGAGCATCACACCGATGCGGGGCCGCAGCTCCGCGGACTGCCGTACCGGGTCGAGCCCGAGGACGCGCACCGTGCCGGAATCCGGCTTCCGGTACCCCTCGCAGGTCTCGACCGTGGTCGTCTTCCCCGCCCCGTTGGGGCCGAGTACGGCCGTCACGCCCGGCTGGGCCACCAGGTCGAGGCCGTCCACCGCGGTCTTCGTGCCGTACCGCTTCACCAAGGCCCGGATCTCGACGAGCGGGTGCGGCGCGAAGCGTCTCGTCGAGGGGTGGTGGTCGGGAGACGGGCGGGCGGGCTCACTTCGCATGAGCCAAGAGTCTAGGTACGCCGTCCGGCCCTCAGGCGGGCGGGTGCTGGAACTCCTCCGCACGGGGCCGGTGCAGCGGCAGCCAGCGCTCGGCGTAGGCCACCGCGTCCGCCACCGGGAACAGCCGTACGTCCGCCGCGCCGACCTTTCCGCGGACGACGGGCCGGTCCCGTTCGAAGTCGTGCCCCAGCTCGTCGAACCGGTCGGAGGTGATCGAGACCTCGACGACCGTCTCCCAGCCGCCGCCGGGCGCGGGCCGGCCGACCTCGACGTGCGGCGCGGGTATCCGGTACTCGGCCAGATGGAAGGCGGTGCAGGAGTCGTAGCCCGCGCCGAGCAGCAGCACCCGGGCGCCCGCCCGCTCCAGGCGGGCCAGTGGGCTGCGCTCGCCGAGCCGGCAGTCGGGTGCGTGACCGTCGACGATGTCCTTCGCGTGCGGGCCGACGGCGGCGAAGGACGTCTGCGGGTGGGCACTGCGCAGGGCGCCCGGCCAGGTCCGCAGGGTCTCCGGGACGACGCCGACACCGCGCGAGGGGGTGATCAGCGGGTCGTACGGCGGCATGGTGGCGCGGATCCGGTCCCACCACTCCTCGGGCACCGGCGGATCGCCCCAGACGGCCGGGTCGGACTGGTCGCCGGTCTGGGTGGGGACGACGAGCGTGCCGGACGGGCCGAGGGCGTCGAGGAGTCCCTGGACGACCGCGACCGCGCCTCCGTTCACCCAGCCGAGGGAGCTGAGCGAGGAATGCACCAGGAGCGTCTCACCGGTCTCGACGCCGAGCAGGCGCACCTGTGCGGCGACGGTGTCCCGGGTGACGAGAGGGCCGGTCGGAGGGGGTGCGGACATGCTTCGGGAGTCTCCCCGACGGGACCCCCGGGCGCCACCGGTTTGGGCCCCCGAAGGTCCCCGGTTGATCGATCAGAAGATCATTTGCGCAGGTCAGATTAGGTATGCCTAAGTGACGCAGGGCACCGCACAGTGATCCGGCGGCGCTTGTCAGGCTCTGAGGAATTACGCAACAATGGCGTTGTGAAAAACGTCGGCGAGGCTCGGGAGACCCCCACGGGGGCCCCTCAGGAGGAGCTCGCGACCGGGGAGCGGTCCACCCGCAACCGGGTCGCGCGGTCCATCCTGGACCACGGGCCGTCGACCGTCGCCGAACTCGCCGGCCGGCTGGGACTCACCCAGGCGGCCGTCCGGCGTCACCTGGACGCGCTGGTCGCGGACGACGTCGTGGAGGCGCGCGAACAGCGGGTGTACGGCACGCGCACGCGTGGCCGGCCCGCCAAGGTGTTCGCGCTCACCGACTGCGGCCGGGACGCCTTCGACCAGTCGTACGACACGCTCGCCGCGGACGCGCTCCGCTGGATCGCCGAGCAGGGGGGCGGCCCCGAGGCGGTCGCAGCCTTCGCCCGCGCCCGGATCGCCGCCCAGGCGAGCGAGTACCGCAAGGCGATCGAGGCCGTGACCCCGGACAGACGCGCCGAAGCGCTGGCCAAGGCCTTGAGTGCGGACGGGTACGCTGCCACGGCGCGCAGCGCACCGGTCGGCGAACAGCTGTGCCAACACCACTGCCCGGTCGCCCACGTCGCGGAACAGTTCCCGCAGCTGTGCGAGGCCGAGACGGAGGTCTTCGCCGAACTGCTGGGTACCCACGTCCAGCGGCTGGCGACCATCGCGCACGGCGACGGCGTCTGCACGACGTTCATCCCCAAGATTTCCACTGACGCACCTGCAAGCACGGCCGGGAGGAACCCCGCATGACTCTCCCCACGGAGACTGCCCACCCTGAGCTCGAGGGCCTGGGCAAGTACGAATACGGCTGGGCCGACTCCGACGTGGCCGGTGCCTCCGCCAGGCGCGGCCTGAACGAGGACGTCGTCCGCGACATCTCGGACAAGAAGTCCGAGCCGGAGTGGATGACGAAGCTGCGCCTGAAGGGCCTGAAGCTCTTCGAGAAGAAGCCGATGCCGAACTGGGGCTCCGACCTCTCGGGCATCGACTTCGACAACATCAAGTACTTCGTGCGCTCCACGGAGAAGCAGGCGGAGTCCTGGGAGGACCTGCCCGAGGACATCAAGAACACCTACGACAAGCTGGGCATCCCGGAGGCCGAGAAGCAGCGCCTCGTCGCCGGTGTCGCCGCCCAGTACGAGTCCGAGGTCGTCTACCACCAGATCCGTGAGGACCTGGAGGAGCAGGGCGTCATCTTCCTCGACACCGACACCGCCCTGAAGGAGCACCCCGAGCTCTTCAAGGAGTACTTCGGCACGGTCATCCCGGCCGGTGACAACAAGTTCGCCGCGCTGAACACCGCCGTGTGGTCCGGCGGCTCCTTCATCTACGTGCCGAAGGGCGTGCACGTCGAGATCCCGCTGCAGGCCTACTTCCGCATCAACACGGAGAACATGGGCCAGTTCGAGCGGACCCTGATCATCGTCGACGAGGGTGCCTACGTGCACTACGTCGAGGGCTGCACCGCCCCGATCTACAAGAGCGACTCCCTGCACAGCGCGGTCGTCGAGATCATCGTCAAGAAGAACGCCCGCTGCCGTTACACGACCATCCAGAACTGGTCGAACAACGTCTACAACCTGGTCACCAAGCGCGCCGTGGCCTACGAGGGCGCGACCATGGAGTGGATCGACGGCAACATCGGTTCCAAGGTGACGATGAAGTACCCGGCCGTCTACCTGATGGGCGAGCACGCCAAGGGCGAGACCCTCTCCATCGCCTTCGCGGGCGAGGGCCAGCACCAGGACGCCGGCTCCAAGATGGTCCACATGGCGCCGAACACCTCGTCCAACATCGTGTCGAAGTCCGTGGCGCGCGGCGGTGGCCGCACCTCCTACCGCGGTCTCGTCGAGATCGGCGAGGGCGCCGCCGGATCCAAGTCGAACGTGCTGTGCGACGCCCTGCTGGTCGACACCATCTCCCGGTCGGACACGTACCCCTACGTGGACGTCCGTGAGGACGACGTGTCCATGGGCCACGAGGCGACGGTCTCCAAGGTCTCCGAGGACCAGCTCTTCTACCTGATGAGCCGCGGTCTGAGCGAGTTCGAGGCGATGGCGATGATCGTGCGCGGCTTCGTCGAGCCGATCGCCAAGGAGCTGCCCATGGAGTACGCGCTGGAGCTCAACCGGCTGATCGAGCTGCAGATGGAGGGCTCGGTCGGCTAGGACCGCCCGATCGCCAGCAGACGCCTTACTCAGGAAAGAGAGCACTACGACAGCCATGGCTGAGGCCCAGAACTCCCCCACTCTCGGCTCCGCTCGAGCGGGGGGACCCCCACCGGTGGGTTCCACCACCGCCGGCTCGATCGCGGTCGCCGCGGAGTCGACCGTCGTCTCGCGCATGAGTGCGCCCCCGTCCTTCGACGTGGCGGACTTCCCGGTCCCGCACGGCCGTGAGGAGGAGTGGCGGTTCACGCCGCTGGAGCGGCTGCGCGGGCTGCACGACGGCACCGCGGTCGCCACCGGCGACGGCGTGAAGGTGGACGTCCAGGCCCCCGAGGGCGTGACCGTCGAGACCGTCGGCCGCGACGACGCCCGCATCGGCAGGGCCGGCACCCCGGTGGACCGCGTCGCCGCCCAGGCGTACTCCGCCTTCGAGCAGGCCGGCGTGGTCACCGTCCCCAAGGAGATGGTCCTCACCGAGCCGATCCGTATCGCCGTGCACGGCGAGGGCGGGGTCGCCTACGGCCACCAGGTGATCGAGCTGGGTGCCTTCGCCGAGGCCGTCGTCGTCATCGACCACACCGGTGACGCGGTGCTCGCCGCCAACGTCGACTACGTCCTCGGCGACGGCGCCAAGCTGACCGTCGTCTCCGTCCAGGACTGGGACGACAAGGCCGTGCACGTGGGCCAGCACAACGCGTTGATCGGCCGGGACGCCAGCTTCAAGTCGTTCGTGGTCACCTTCGGCGGCGACCTCGTACGCCTGCACCCGCGCGTGGAGTACGCCGGCCCCGGCGGCGAGGCCGAGCTGTTCGGCCTGTACTTCACCGACGCGGCCCAGCACCAGGAGCACCGTCTGCTGGTCACCCACAACACCCCGCACTGCAAGTCGAACGTCGTCTACAAGGGCGCGCTCCAGGGCGAGGACGCGCACGCGGTCTGGATCGGCGACGTGCTCATCGAGGCCGCGGCCGAGGGCACGGACACCTACGAGATGAACCGCAACCTGGTCCTCACGGACGGCGCGCGCGTCGACTCGGTGCCGAACCTGGAGATCGAGACCGGCGAGATCGTCGGCGCCGGCCACGCCTCCGCCACCGGCCGCTTCGACGACGAGCAGCTCTTCTACCTGATGGCCCGCGGCATCCCGGAGCACGAGGCCCGCCGTCTGGTGGTCCGGGGCTTCTTCGCCGAGCTGGTCCAGCAGATCGGTGTCGCCGACATCGAGGAGCGCCTGCTCGCCAAGATCGAGGACGAGCTGGAGGCCTCGGTCGCATGACGTCGTTCGTACGCGCCTGCGGGCTGAGCGAGCTGGAGGAGGACACCCCGAAGCGGGTGGAACTCGACGGCACGCCGGTCTCGGTCGTGAAGACCGAGGGCGAGGTGTTCGCCATCCACGACATCTGCTCCCACGCGAACGTCTCCCTCTCCGAGGGCGAGGTGGAGGACTGCCAGATCGAGTGCTGGCTGCACGGCTCCGCCTTCGACCTGCGCACCGGCAAGCCGTCCGGCCTTCCCGCGACGCGCCCCGTCCCCGTATACCCCGTAAAGATCGAAGGGGACGACGTTCTCGTCTCCCTCACCCAGGAGTCCTGAGGCACCCATGGCAACGCTTGAAATCCGAGACCTGCACGTCACCGTCGAGGCCGACAACGCCACGAAGGAGATCCTCAAGGGCGTCGACCTCACCGTGAAGCAGGGCGAGACGCACGCCATCATGGGCCCCAACGGCTCCGGCAAGTCGACCCTCGCCTACTCCCTCGCGGGTCACCCGAAGTACACGATCACCAGCGGCTCCGTCACCCTCGACGGCGAGGACGTCCTGGAGATGTCCGTCGACGAGCGCGCCCGCGCCGGCCTGTTCCTGGCGATGCAGTACCCGGTCGAGGTCCCCGGCGTCTCGGTCTCCAACTTCCTGCGCACCTCCGCCACCGCGATCCGCGGCGAGGCCCCGAAGCTGCGCACCTGGGTGAAGGAGGTCAAGGAGGCCATGGAGCGCCTCAACATGGACCCGTCCTTCGCCGAGCGCAACGTCAACGAGGGCTTCTCCGGCGGTGAGAAGAAGCGGCACGAGATCCTCCAGCTCGAGCTGCTCAAGCCGAAGGTCGCGATCCTCGACGAGACCGACTCCGGCCTGGACGTCGACGCTCTCCGCATCGTCTCCGAGGGCGTCAACCGCGTCCGCGAGACCGGCGAGGTCGGCACGCTGCTGATCACGCACTACACGCGCATCCTGCGCTACATCAAGCCCGACTTCGTCCACGTCTTCTCCGGCGGCCGCATCGTCGAGTCCGGCGGCGCCGAGCTGGCCGACAAGCTGGAGAACGAGGGCTACGAGGCATACACGAAGGGTGGCGTATCCGCGTGACGCAGCTGCCGGGCCTCCTCGACACCGAGGCGATCCGCAAGGACTTCCCCATCCTGGACCGGCTGGTCCACGACGACCGGAAGCTCGTGTACCTGGACAACGCGGCGACCTCGCAGAAGCCGCGCCAGGTGCTGGACGCCCTGAGCGAGTACTACGAGCGCTACAACGCCAACGTCCACCGCGGTGTGCATGTGCTCGCCGAGGAGGCCACGGCGCTGTACGAGGGCGCTCGCGACAAGGTCGCCGAGTTCATCAACGCGCCGAGCCGCGACGAGGTGATCTTCACCAAGAACGCCTCCGAGTCGCTGAACCTCGTGGCGAACATGCTGGGCTGGGCCGACGAGCCCTACCGGGTGGACCACGAGACCGAGATCGTCATCACGGAGATGGAGCACCACTCCAACATCGTGCCCTGGCAGCTGCTGGCGCAGCGCACGGGCGCGAAGCTGAAGTGGTTCGGCCTGACCGACGACGGCCGGCTCGACCTGTCCAACATCGACGAGATCATCACCGAGAAGACGAAGATCGTCTCCTTCGTGCTGGTGTCGAACATCCTGGGCACGCTCAACCCGGTCGAGACGATAATCCGTCGCGCCCAGGAGGTCGGTGCCCTCGTCTGCATCGACGCCTCCCAGGCCGCGCCGCACATGCCGCTGGACGTGCAGGCCCTGCAGGCCGACTTCGTGGCCTTCACCGGCCACAAGATGTGCGGCCCGACCGGCATCGGCGTCCTGTGGGGCCGCCAGGAGCTGCTGGAGGACCTGCCTCCGTTCCTGGGTGGCGGCGAGATGATCGAGACCGTCTCGATGCACTCCTCGACCTACGCCCCGGCGCCGCACAAGTTCGAGGCGGGCACGCCCCCGATCGCGCAGGCGGTCGGTCTCGGCGCGGCCATCGACTATCTCCAGTCGATCGGGATGGACAAGATCCTCGCCCACGAGCACGCGCTCACCGAGTACGCGGTGCGGAAGCTCGCCGAGGTGCCCGACCTGAGGATCATCGGCCCGACGACGGCCGAGGACCGCGGCGCCGCGATCTCCTTCACCCTCGGGGACATCCATCCGCACGACGTGGGCCAGGTTCTGGACGAGCAGGGCATCGCGGTCCGGGTCGGCCACCACTGCGCACGGCCCGTCTGCCTCCGCTACGGAATTCCTGCGACCACGCGAGCGTCGTTCTATCTGTACTCCACGCCGGCCGAGATCGACGCACTGGTCGACGGCCTGGAGCACGTACGGAACTTCTTCGGCTGAGAGGCGTGAGCTGACACAGTGAAGCTGGACTCGATGTACCAGGACGTCATCCTGGACCACTACAAGCACCCGCACGGGCGTGGTCTGCGCGATGGCGACGCCGAGGTACACCATGTGAACCCGACGTGCGGCGACGAGATCACCCTCCGCGTGAAGTACGACGGCACGAAGATCGAGGACGTGTCGTACGAGGGGCAGGGCTGCTCGATCAGCCAGGCCAGCGCGTCCATCCTCAACGAGCTGCTGGTCGGCAAGGACCTGTCCGACGCGCAGAGGATCCAGGAGACCTTCCTGGAGCTGATGCAGTCCAAGGGCAGGATCGAGCCGGACGACGCGATGGAGGACATCCTGGAGGACGCGGTCGCGTTCGCCGGTGTCTCCAAGTACCCCGCCCGGGTCAAGTGCGCCCTCCTGAGCTGGATGGCGTGGAAGGACGCGACGGCCCAGGCGCTGGGTGGCGCCGACGCCGAAAGGAAGACGGCATGACCGACACCGCTGAGATGAAGCCGGCCTCCGAGGAGGAGCTGCGCGAGGCCCTGATGGACGTGGTCGACCCCGAGCTGGGCATCGACGTCGTCAACCTCGGCCTGATCTACGGCATCCACATCGACGACGCCAACATCGCGACCGTCGACATGACCCTCACCTCCGCGGCCTGCCCGCTGACGGACGTCATCGAGGACCAGGCCAAGTCCGCCACGGACGGCCTGGTCAACGAGTTGCGCATCAACTGGGTCTGGATGCCGCCGTGGGGTCCGGACAAGATCACGGACGATGGCCGGGAGCAGCTTCGGGCGCTCGGGTTCAACGTCTGAGAGCGTGCTGGTGGAAGGGGCCGTGGCCATGTGCCAGGGCCCCTTTCGTGTGTTCGGGCGCGCTCGCGCAGAAGGCCCCGGCTCTCGCCGGCCCGAGGCGCGTCGGCCCGATGCTAAGGCGGAGCAGCCGTTGTGTACGGCTGTACATAGCTGTGTACGCTTGTACGCATGGGATATCTCTTGCTCGCCGGCGCCATCGCCGCCGAGGTCGCCGCGACGACGGCGATGAAGTACACCGAGGGGTTCAGCAGGCTGTGGCCCTCCCTCGTGACGACGCTGGGCTACGTCGTCTCCTTCGCGCTGCTCGCCCAGACGCTGAAGACCGTGCAGATCGGCACGGCGTACGCCATATGGTCCGGGGTGGGCACCGCGGCCATCGCCGTCCTCGGCCTGCTGCTCTTCGGCGAGGGACTGACCGTCACCAAGGTGGGCGGGATCCTGTTGATCATCGGCGGAGTGGTGGTCCTGAACCTGGGCGGGGCGACGCACTGATGCCCCGCCGCCACGATCCCGAGCGCCGCCAGCGGATCATCGACGCGGCGATCCGCGTGGTCGGCCGGGACGGCATCGCCGGGCTGAGCCACCGCACGGCCGCCGCCGAGGCCGACGTACCGCTCGGCTCGACGACGTACCACTTCGCCACCCTGGAAGAGCTGCTCGTGGCCGCGCTGCGGCAGGCGAACGAGGGCTTCGGCAGGGTGCTGGCCGAGCGCCTGCCCGAGGACGGCGGCGGCGATCTCGCCACGGAACTCGCCCGGGCCCTCGGGCAGTGGCTGGCCGGCGACCGCACCGGCGTGGAGCTGGAGTACGAGCTGTATCTGGCGGCGCTGCGCCGGCCCGCGCTGCGCCCCGTCGCCGCCGAGTGGACCGAACAGGCGGCCGCGCTGCTGGCCCCGCGCACCGACCCGGTCACGGCACGGGCCCTGCTCGCGCTGATGGACGGCATCTGCCTGCAGGTGCTGCTGACGGGCGGTTCGTACGACGAGGAGTACGCGCGCACCGTCCTGGCTCGGCTGATCCCCTGAACGCCGCCCGGCACGTGAGACGCGGTTCGCCCTCACCACCCCGCCCACGTTAGGTTTTCTCCCATGACCGACTCTGCAACCCGTACCACCGGCGCCGTCGCCGCCGGCCTCGCCACGATCGCCTCCGACGGCACCGTTCTCGACACCTGGTTCCCGGCCCCCGAGCTGGTCGCGGAGCCCGGCCCGGCCGGCACCGAGCGGCTGACCGCCGAGCAGGCCGCGGAGCTGCTGGGCGGCGGCGCGACCGCGGCGACCGGCCCGGACGCCCGCCGGGGCGTCGAGGTGGTCGCGGTGCGCACGGTCATCGCCTCGCTGGACGAGAAGCCGCTCGACGCGCACGACGTCTACCTGCGCCTGCACCTGCTCTCGCACCGCCTGGTCAAGCCGCACGGCCAGAACCTGGACGGCATCTTCGGCCACCTCGCCAACGTCGCCTGGACCTCGCTCGGCCCGGTCGCCGTGGACGACATCGAGAAGGTGCGCCTGAACGCCCGCGCCGAGGGCCTGCACCTGCAGGTGACCTCGATCGACAAGTTCCCGCGCATGACGGACTACGTCGCCCCCAAGGGAGTCCGCATCGCCGACGCCGACCGGGTCCGCCTGGGCGCGCACCTCGCCGAGGGCACGACGGTCATGCACGAGGGCTTCGTCAACTTCAACGCCGGCACCCTCGGCACGTCGATGGTCGAGGGCCGCATCTCCGCGGGCGTCGTGATCGGCAACGGCTCCGACATCGGCGGCGGCGCCTCCACGATGGGCACCCTGTCCGGCGGCGGCAACGTGATCATCTCCGTCGGCGAGCGCTGCCTGATCGGCGCCGAGGCGGGCGTCGGCATCGCGCTCGGCGACGAGTGCGTGGTCGAGGCCGGCCTGTACGTCACCGCGGGCACCCGGGTCACCATGCCGGACGGCCAGATCGTCAAGGCCCGCGAACTGAACGGCGCCTCCAACATCCTCTTCCGCCGCAACTCGGTCACCGGCGCCGTCGAGGCCCGCCCGAACAACGCGGGGTGGGGCGGCCTGAACGACATCCTGCACAGCCACAACTGACCAACGGCGGCCGTGATCCGCGGCCGCCTCCCCGATCAGCGTCATGAACTGCTGCCGAGCTGTCGGCACCCGTCGACGTCGGTCACCATTGAGCGCCCTTCCACGGCCCGAGGACGGCCCGGGAGGGCGCTCGTGCGTGCTGCGGCCCCACTGGATCACCGAATCCGTGCACGGCGCCGGTCGGTCCCGGTGCTGCCCGACAACGCAGTCGTGCAAGCCGATGACTCCCGGTGGCCCTGGCCCTGAAGCCTTCCGCCTGAGACGGTGGCCGCTGCGTCCTAGGCCGGCGGAGCGGCTTCGGTGCGAGTGGTGAAGGCTCTCAGAGTCGTGAAGTCGGAGTTTTGGAGGCCGACGCGCGGGTCGACGTGATGCAGGAGGGCCGGGGCGGGGTGGTGTGCCGTCACGTACGCGAGATCCGCCCGGCTCTGCTCGTCGTCCACCCAGGCGAACGGGCGGCCCTCGGCGTACGCCAGGATCGCCTCCGTCTTCCAGTGGACGCCGTCCGGGCGCTCGGCGAACAGGCCCCTGCCGAAGTCGACGTACGGCAGTGCGGGCAGCCCCAGCACCGGGGCGATCCAGGTGTTGGCCTCGGCCATCCAGCTCGTCGCCCAGCACAGCTCGTAGCCGAGCCGGAGCAGGGCGGGCCCGTGGTCCGGGTTCAGCCAGACTCGCAGCGGGCGCCGGCCGTACAGGGGCACCCGGATCGTCGTGTAGCCCTCCGGCCGGCGCTCCGGCTGGGCCGCGTACGGGTTGAGGGGGCCGTCCACGTCGAGGAACAGCAGGGGGCGGCGGCTCATGCGGTCACCGTAGGGCAGGCGGGCCGCCCGGGCCCGGAGATTTTTTGCGGCGGCAGGCATAGTGGCGGACCGGTGCGCACGTCAGGAGGAGTGCAGGGCCCGGACGACAGGTGGGGCCCGGGGGAAGAGAAGGTGACGATGGATGCCGAAGCGCAGGAGAGTTTCCGGGAGTTCGTGGCCGGCAGGTCGTCCGCGCTGCTGAAGACCGCCGTGCTGCTGACCGGCGGGGACCGGCACGCCGCCGAGGATCTGCTGCAGAACGCTCTGGTCAAGGCGGCCGGGCGCTGGCAGCGGATCGACGAGCCGGAGGCGTACGTCCGGCAGATCCTGTACCGGCAGCAGGTCAGCCGCTGGCGGCTGAAGTGGCGGCGCCGCGAGGTCGTGGTCGCCGAGCCGCCGGAGGCCGGCCACGCCCCGGACGCCGCGGGCGCCACCGAGACGCGGATGGTACTGCGGACCGCACTGTCCCGGCTCACCGCCCGCCAGCGCACCGTGCTGGTGCTGCGCTACTTCGAGGACCTGCCGGAGGCCGAGGTGGCCCGGATCCTGGGCTGCTCCGTGGGCACCGTACGGTCCACCACCCACCGCTCGCTGGCCAGACTCCGCGAGCTGGCCCCCGAGCTGGCGGCGGTCGGCCCCCGGCCGCAGCAGCCGTCCCGTGACTTCTCGCCCGTGGAGGTGCGTTCGTGAACGTGGAGGAACTCGTGCGCGAGACGCTGCGGGAGCAGGCCGACCGCCAGCCCCCCGCACCACCGGGATTCGCCGACCGGGTGCTCGGGGCGCGCAGGCGCCGCCGTACCCGCCGGCTGGCGTCCGTCGCCGCGGCCACCGCGGCCGTGGTCGCGGTCGCGGTGGGCGTGCCGCTGCTGGACTTTGCCCACAAGACCGACGCACGGCCGTCCCGGGTGCTGGACTCCGGCGAGATCCACGCCCACCCGGACCAGTCGCCGCCGCGCGACCTGATCGGGGCCGGGAACGCCGTGCTGGCCGCCTACTACACGGCGGACCTCCGGCAGCAGACCGCCGACCGGGGCGTCTCGGCGCGTACCTACTGGCTGCTCGACCCGAAGACCGGGAAGTACGAGAAGGACTCCCGCTGGTCCTTCGTCACCGTCGCCCCCGGCCTGAAGACCGCCGCCGTGCTGGAGCGGAACCTGCCCGCCCGCCGGATCGGCCTGCTCGACCTCGCGACGGGGGAGGTCGAGCGGTGGATCCCGGTCCAGCACGGCGTCGGCGGACTCGCGTTCTCGTACGACGGCACCAGGCTCGTCGCGACGACGTACGAAGAGAACCCCGACCTGCGGATCAAGGAGAAGCTGTTCGACAAGGACGGCAAGACGAAGTGGACGTGGGCGTCCAGGTTCGGCGATTCGAGCCGGTCCGGGTTCTACGACCTCGACGTTGCCTCCGGCGCGGGCTCCTGGAGCCCGGTCGCGCCCGACCGCGACCTCAACTCCCGCGCGGACTTCGCCTACAGCCGTAACGGTCGGTCCGTGTACGCCCAGTACATCGGCGGCCGGGACGGTCTGCAGCAGTTCTACGACCTCAAGGGCCACAAGGCCGCGCCGCCCGCGGACGAGAAGTTCCTGCGGTCCGACGTGCCCGCGCGGCTGTCCCCGAGCGGCAGGCTCGCCGCCCTCGGCCTGACGAAGGAGGTTGCCGGCAACCCCGGCAAGTCCTACTCCTCCGTCCGTGATCCCCGTACGGGCAAGGAGATCACCAAGGTCCGCGGAGGACATCTGCTGGCCTGGACCGACGACAAGCACCTCATCGCCTGGGAACGGGTGACGAGCCTGGAGGAGGAGTACCGGCCCCAGCTCGTGCTGGTCACGATCGGCAGTGACAAGGTCGTGCCGCTGAGCGGCGTCCAGGAGCCCAACAGGCTCGACGGCCTGCGGGAGTCGTGGCAGCCGGTCTTCGCCCGGCGCTGACCGGCACCTGCTGACCGGCATGTGCCGATCGGATCACGCTGCCCGGCACGCGCTGCGGCACGCGCTGACCGGACCGCGCCGAGCATGCGCGGATCAGCACACGACGAGCGCCTCGTACAGTGCCAGCAGCCCGTCGGCCGTCTCCCGGCCGGCGGGCAGCAGTGGTGCGCGCACCGGGCCGGCGGGCAGGCCGAGGCGGGCCAGGAGCGCCTTCGCGGTGACCGTGCCGGGCAGGCCCGCGCCCATCATCGCCTCGATCAGCGGCATGGCGGCCAGCTGGAGTTCCGTGGCCCGCGCGGTGTCGCCGGCGTCGAACGCGGCCAGGATCGAGGCGATGTGCGCCGGTACGGCGTTCGCGACCGTGCTCACACAGCCCGCCCCGCCGACCGCGTACAGCGCCAGCACATGCTCGTCGCAGCCCGCGTAGTACGCCAGCCCGGTCTGCGCCAGCACCTTCTGGGCGCCGAGGAAGTCGTAGGAGCAGTCCTTGACGGCCACGATCCGCGGGTGCTGTGCCAGGCGGATCATGGTGTCCGGCTCGATCCGCGTGCCGGTGCGGCCCGGGATGTCGTAGAGCATCACCGGCAGTTCGCTCGCGTCCGCGACCTCGCGGAAGTGGGCGGCCACCGCCTCCTGCGGGGGCCGGCTGTAGTACGGCGTCACCACCAGGACGCCGTCGGCACCCGCCTTCCCGGCCGCGAGCGCCAGTTCCACCGTGTGCCGTGTGTCGGAGGTGCCCACGCCCGCGACCAGCCGGGCCCGGTCGCCGACCGCCTCCCGTACCGCCGCCACCAGCCGCGCCTTCTCCTCGTCGGTGGTGGTGGGCGACTCGCCGGTGGTGCCGCTGAGGACCAGGCCGTCGCAGCCCTCCGCCACCAGCCGGGCGGCCAGCCGTTGGGCGCCCGCCAGATCCAGCGCGCCCCCTTCCGTGAAGGGCGTGATCATCGCGCAGAGGGTGCGGCCGAAGGGCGAGGCCTTGCGTGTGCTCGTCATGAGAGTAGTCTCGGCAGCGCATCGGTGAAGCTCTACTTAAATCTGCTACGAACTATTCCTAAGCGTTGCTAATGTTTCGGGGATGGTCCAAGAGGTCCGGTGTCCAACTCGGTACCTCATGGGTCACTATGGCCGGAGGGTCACCGACGTCAGGTCATGGGAGGCACCATGAAGCTCGGCAAGGCACTGGCCACCGGGGTCGCCGAGGAGCGGCCGCTCGTCCACGAAGAGAAGCTCCCGCTCCCCGAGGAGGCCGTCCGCACCGAACCGGCCGAGCCGGCCCGTGAAGAGGTCCCGGCCGCCCGGTGAGGCTGCGGCTCCCGGCGGAACGCCCGACGGAGCCGACGACCGGCTACAAGATCGCCCACCCGGTGCTGTCCCAGGACGGCACCCGGGCCGGGTTCACCGGTGTGTCGCTCGGCGGTGCGCTGCCGTACGGCGTCCTCGCCGAAGCCGCCTGCGTCTACGGCCTGCGGCACCGTCCGCCCGCGCGCCGGTGCGACTGCGGTTTCCACTGCGTGCACGACCGGGCGACCGCCGAGGCCCTGCTGTGCACCGCCGAACACCGGGCGGCGGTCCTGCTGGAAGTCTCCGTGCTGGGGGCCTACATCCGCTTCGAGCGCGGCTTCCGCTACGCCCGGCAGCGGGTGCGTACCGCCACCGCCGGCCCGTGCGCCTGCGGCACCGGAGCCGTCGCCCTGGCCGACGCCGGCTGGGGCCGGCCGGGCTGGCGGGCCCTGGCGCCCGCCTGTGCGGGCTGCGTGCGCGGGCGTACGTCCGTCTCGCTCTCGGCCTTCGCCCGGCTCGCCGGGCAGGGGATGAGGGTGGTCGCGGGCGCCGGCGGTACGGGCGCCGGGCCCGCCGGGTTGACGCCCGCGGCCGAGCCGGGCGTGCCCGAACTCGTCGCCGAGGCAGCCCTGTTGCAGGCGCGCCTCGACTGGTTCCAGTCCCAACTCGCACGCCTCGGCGAGCGCGGCGCCGGAGGCGGTGAGCAGGGCTAAGGACCTTCGGCCCGGGTACCCGGAGGTCCCGCGCAGAGAGGAGGCGGAACACCGTGACCGTGACCCCACAGGCACGGCCCGCCGCCGACGGGCACCCCTCCACGGGCGAACTCGTCGGCCGGGCCACCGAACAGCTCTCCCGGCTCCTGCGGCAGGAGCTGGCCCTCGCCAAGGAGGAGCTGGCCGAGAAGGGGCGCCGCGCCGGACGCGGCGGCGGACTGCTGGGCGCAGCGGGCGCCGTCGGATACGTCGGGCTGTTCGCCCTGGCCGCAGCGGCCACCGCCGGACTCTCCCTGACCCTGCCCCTGTGGGGGGCGGCGCTGATCGTGGCCGCGGTCTACTTCGCCGTGGCCGGCCTGCTGGCCGCGGCCGGACGGGCCCAGCTGCGCCGCGCCGCCCCGCCCGCACCCGAGGAGGCGCTGGGCAGCGTCAGGGCGGACGTCGACGTGATCAGGGAAAGGGCACACCGATGAGGCACAGCAATCCGCACGGCTCGGGCGCCAAAGGCCCCGACGAACTGCGGCAGCAGATCGAACACACCCGGAGCCAGCTCGGTGACACCGTCGCCCAGCTGGTGGGCCGAGCCGATGTCAAGGGCAGGGCCCGGGCCCGGGCCGCCGACCTGAGGGACAAGGCCGGCGCCATGACCGTACAGCTGCGCGCGAGCGCCGCCCACGCGGGCCATGGCGTGCAGGACCGGGCGGCCAAGGCCGGGCACGTGATGCAGGACCGTGCCGTGCGGGCCGGCCACGGCGCGCAGGAGCGGATGGCGAAGGCCGGTCACCTGATGCAGGAGCAGGCCGGCCGGGGCGGGCACGCCCTGCAGGACCGGGCGGCGCACGCCGGTCACGCCGTCGAGCACGACCTGCGGGTGCCGCGTCCCGTGCGGCACGCCGTGGGTGCCGCGCAGCGCCATCCGCGGCCGGCACTGATCCTGGCCGCGGCGGGCGCCTGCGTCGTCGGCGCGGCCGTCGTCTGGCGCCGGATCGACCGGCGCCGGTGAGGACACGAACGGCGGGGCCGGCCGGGCACACCGCCCGGCCGGCCCCGCCGCCGTGTCATGGACGGAGGCGGCGGGTTGAGTATGGGAACATCGTATCCCGGGCGGGACCGCAACCCC
>NZ_JBVHSK010000011.1:0-281798 GCF_055566415.1 Streptomyces sp. NPDC027663
CCCCCCCCCCCCCCCCCCCCCCCCCCCCCCCCCCCCCCCCCCCCCCCCCCCCCCCCCCCCCCCCCCCCCCCCCCCCCCCCCCCCCCCCCCCCCCCGCCGTCCGGCCGGCCCGGAGCGGCCGCCGGCCCGCGGGCCGCCGAGGGGCCTTTGGCCGACCCGGTCGCGGCGCTCCGGCGCATGTACGTCGACACGAGTCCGTTCAGCGCGGCGCATCTGAGCCTGAACGCGGAGGTGCTGGGCCCCGAACGGATGTTGTTCGGCACCGACTCACCGCCGATGGCCGCGCCGCTGGAGGACTTCGTCCACATGATCGAGAAGCTGCCGGTCGACAAGGCGGCCCAGCAGCTCATCCTCGGCGGCAACGCCGAGGCCCTCTTCGACCTCAGGAGTCGTCCGTGACCACCACGCACGAGGCCGTCACGGCAGCCGAGCGGTGCACCCCGGAGTTCCGGCGCGATCCTCACACGGTCTACGCCCATCTCCGTGACGCGGCGCCCGTCTGCCCCATGAAGCCGCCGCACGGCAACGAGACGTATCTGATCACCCGGTACGAGGACGCGCGGGCCGCCCTGTCGGACCCGCGGCTGAGCAAGGACATGTACGGGGCCATGGACGCGTACCGGAGGATCTTCGGTGACTCGTCCGTCGCGCTGGACGACAACATGCTCAACTCCGACGCGCCCAAGCACACCCGGCTGCGCAGGCTGGTGAACTCCGCGTTCACGCCGCGGCGCGTCGAGGCCCTGCGGCCGCGGATCGAGGAGATCGTGCAGGGCCTGCTCGACGAGTGCCCCACCCGGGAGCCCTTCGACCTGCTGCCCGCGTTCGCGTTCCCGCTGCCGATCACCGTGATCTGCGACCTGCTCGGCGTACCGCCCGGGGACCGGTCGCGGCTGCAGCACCTGTCCACCACCGTGGCCCAGACGGGTTTCGGCGAGGAGTTCAAGCGGGCCCAGCAGAAGGCGGAGGAGGATCTGCACGCGTTCTTCACGGACCTCATCGCCGCCAAGCGCACCCGTCCGGGTGAGGATCTGCTGAGCGCGCTCACCGCGGTCCGGGACAACGACGGCGGGCTCACCGAGAACGAACTCGTCTCCACGGCGTTCCTGCTGATGTTCGCCGGCCACAAGACGACCGCCTATCTCATCGGCAACGCCGTCCACCATCTCCTTTCCCACCCGGCGCAGTTGCGCGCCGTGCGGGAGAACCCGGAGCTGATCCGGGCCGCGGTCGAGGAACTGGTGCGTTACGACGGCTCCGTGGAGAGCGCGACGTTCCGCTACGCGACCGAGGACGTGGAGTACGACGGAACGCGGATCCCGAAGGGCTCCCTGGTGCAGATCGCGCTCAGTTCGGCCAACCGTGATCCGCTGAAGTTCGACGCGCCGGACGAGCTGGACGTGATGCGGCCCGGTAACGCGCAGGACGCCCATCTCGGGTTCGGGCACGGCAGCCACTACTGTCTGGGCGCCCCGTTGGCCCGGATGGAGACGCAGTTGGCCCTCACCCGTCTGTTCGACCGGTTCCCCGGGATGGCCCTGGCCGATCCCGACGCCGGGCCCCGGTGGCTGGAAGTGCCCTTCCCGGCCTTCCGCGGCCTCGCGGAGCTGCCGGTCGTCCTCGACCCCGCCGGCTGACGGCGCTCGACCGTCTGGCGGTCGTTCTCGACCACGCCGGCTGACGGCACTCGGCCTTCCGGCGGTCGTCCTCGATCCCGACGGTGACGGCGATCGGCCGGTGCACACTGCGCCCAGGAGCCCCTGGGCGCAGTGGCCTGCCCGGACATTTCCGGCCGAGCCGAACCCGTTGCGGCGCACTCGTTCGCCGCAGGGCGACCCACGGTCACCGCGCCTATCCCGCCGCCGCCTCGATGCCGTCGAGGAGCACCTCCAGGCCGACCCGGAACGCCTCCCGGGCCTCCCGCTCCATGTACGGCACGTCGCCCTCCGCATCCACCTCGGCGCCGGTGTCGACGGCGAGGGACGCCCCCGACTCCATCGCCGCCAGGGCGGGGAAGCGCTCGGCGAAGTCGGGTGCCACCTCCCTGAGCAGGGCTGAGCGCTCCGCCCACCATTCCTCGTCGGACACCCCGGTCTCGGGCGCCGCCTGCCGGTGCTCCGCTGCGACCCGGGCCATGCCCCGCACGAACTGGAACAGCACGGCGATGACACGGCGGAGCCGCAACGGGTCCAGGCCGGCTCCGTCCAGGATCCGCACCACCGTCTCCAGCTGCGTATATTCGCCCGGTCCGAGCACGGGTCTGGCCTGGGACACCTGAAGCACCCAGGGATGGCGCAGATAGAACGCCCAGGCGTCGCCGGCCCATGCGGTGATCGCCCGGCGCCATCCCGCGCGCGTGTCGTACTCGGTGGGCAGCTCGGCCAGCACCCGGTCGTGCATGAGGTCGACGAGTTCGCTCTTGCTCGGCACATAGGTGTAGAGCGCCATGGCGGTCCGCTTCAGCCGGGCCCCGACCGCCCGCATCGACAGGGCCGCCATTCCCTGTTCGTCGGCCACCGCGACCCCTGCGGCGACGATCGTGTCGACGTCGAGCCCGGGCTTGGGGCCGGGCCCGGTTCTGACGATCCCGGAAACGGCCGTGCGCCACAGCAGGGCCATGGAGCGGCGAGCGTCTCCCTGTCCGGCGAAAACAACCACCCGGTAACTCCTTACTGCATAAAGTAACCTCGCACGAGGTATCTCTTTACGATGTAAAGATATCAGGCGGGCACCGGCCCGCCCCGGGATGCCCGACGCTCGCGGAAGGTTTTCGATGGCAACGCTCCCCGTCTCGCTCATCCAGGTCACCGACGTCACGCGCATCACTCCCCGGATGGCGCGCGTGACCTTCGAGGCCGATCACCTGGACGACTCCGTCGGCCTGAGTCCGGACCAGCAGCTCAAGCTCTGCTTTCCCAGGAAGGGTCAGGCAGTGCCCGTCCTGCCGGAGCAGACCGACGACGCGACGAGCTGGTACCAGGCGTTTCTGGCCGTTCCGGAGGACGAGCGGCCATGGATGCGCAGCTTCACCCTCCGCCGGCGCATCCCCGGAACCAGGACCATCGAGGTGGACTTCGTCCTGCACGGCGACACCGGCCCGGCCACCGGCTGGGCCGGCTCCGCCCGCCCCGGCGACCGGCTCGGCATGGTGGGCCCGTCGGCGGTGTACGCCCGGCCGGTCTCCCTGACCGACGCGATCGCCGACGCCGACTGGCTCCTGCTGGCCGGCGACGAGACGGCGCTGCCCGCCATCGGCACCCTGCTGGAGACCCTGCCGAAGGGGGCCCGCGCGGTGGCATACGTCGAGATCGCCGACGGCGCCGAGCGGCAGGCATTCGAGACGGCGGGCGACGTCACCGTCCACTGGCTGTACCGCGACGGCGCTTCGGCGGGCCGCAGCGACGTACTGACCGACGCCGTCCGCGTGGCCGCGTTCCCGCCGGGACGCCCCTTCGCCTGGCTGGCCGGTGAGTCGGGTGCGGTCCGGGCGCTGCGCCGGCACCTGGTCGACGATCGCGGGGTGGACAAGCGGTCGATCGAGTTCAGCGGTTACTGGCGGTTCGAGCTCACGCAGGACGACGCGCCGACCGCCGAGGACATGGCCGAGGCCCAGGAGCGGCTCGCCGAGTACCGGGCCGCCGCCGGTGACCACTCCTGACGAGCCAGGCGGCGGGGTCCGGGTGCAGGCGGACCGCGCCCGCACCCGGCTCGCGCGGCGGCTCGTGTCCGGCGTCACCGGCCGCCGTCGGTTCAGCGGCTCGCCCGCTGTGCTGCCACGATCGCGTCCATGGTCTTCTCCGCGCCCGCGCGCCGCTGCACCCGTTCGGCGAACCCCGGGAACTGAGAAGCGATCTTGGTCAGGAAGCGCAGTTCGAGCGGGGCGACGTTGATCTCGGCGACATCACGCTCGATCGCCCGCGTCACGCCCTTCACGACCTGCTGCGGAGAGACCGTACGGACGCCACCGGGCGTGCGTGAACCGGTGTTGGCGAACATGCCCAGCTCGCGCACGAAGCCGGGCTGGACGATGGAGACGCCGACGCCGGTGCCGTGCAGGTCCTGACGGAAGGCGAGAGAGAGGCCGCGGAGCCCGAACTTCGTCGCGTTGTACAGGGACGACGACTTGGTGGCGGCCATGCCCGACAGTGAGCCGACGAAGCAGATGTGGCCGCGCCCGCGGGCGACCATGCCGGGGGCCAGCAGCCGCGCGAGCATTGCGGGCGCGCGCAGGTTCACCGCGAGCGCCCGGTCGATCTGCGCCGGCGTGTAGTCGAGCAGGTCGCCGCTGGAGGGCAGGGCAGCGTTGGCGATGAGGACGTCCGCGTCGGCGGCCTCTTCGGCCAGACGCCTGACGTCGTCGTCGGCGGCGAGATCGGCGAGGATCGTCTGCGCACCGTAGCGGTCGGCGAGGGGTTCGAGCGCCTCTTTCCGCCGGCCGCTGAGGATCAGCCGCGTGCCGCGCGCCGACATCTCCGCGGCGATCGCACCCCCGATGCCACCCGTGACTCCGGTGAGCAGAACTGTTGCCCCTGCAATCTGCACGACCCCTCCAGTCTGTTCGTTCGAACGAACAATAGGCAGGGCGGGACCTCCTGTCCACCGGTGAGGAAGGGAAACGTGGTTCCGGCTGCGGGTGCGAGCCGGGCCGGCAGCCGGGGCCGTCGCCCCGCGCGGTCCGGCTCCGGAGACCACTGATGGAACAATGCATGGCATGCCGAACGCCGCTTCCTCCGCCTCGACGCGCCAGCGCATCATCACCGCCGTCCTGCAGATCATCGGCAAGGACGGGGTCGCGGCCGTCACCAACCGGCGGATCGCCCGGGAAGCGGGCGTGTCACTGGGGTCGGTGACGTACCACTTCGAGACGCAGCACGATCTGTTGCGCGAGAGCCTGCTGCACTTCGTACGCGAGGAGGCCCGGCACTTCACCGAGCTGGCCGACCAGTGCCGGACGGACGGCATCGACATCGAGGACGCCGCGTCTCTGGCCGGCCAGGTCGCGTGCGGCACGGCTCTCGACACCGCCCATCTAGCCCCCTTCGAGCTGTACCTCCACGCCGGGCGCGACGAGCGGCTGCGGGAGGCGGCGGCGGAGGCGTTCAGGGCCTACGACCGGCTCGCCGCCCAGATCCTCACCGCACTGGGCGTCCCCGACGGGGAGCGCCTGGCGGCCACCACGGTCGCCGTGGTGATGGGTCTGCAACTGAGGCGTCTGGCCACCGGAAGCCCCGCGGAGGACCTGGTCGACGCCCTTCTCCTGCTCGCGCGAGGAGCTGCCGTCCCACCGGCCGAGGCAGTCCCGTCGCCCGTTGCGGACACGGCCGGCTGAGCACCACCGCGGGACGGCGCTGCGTCAGGCGTTGCGGGGCCCGGCCCCCTCGGTCGGCGTCGGTGCAGCTCCCTGGTCAACACCTGGATCTCCCGGGTGAGTTCCGTGTGCGCAGCGCCGTTCCCCGGTCGTCCGGCTCGACACGGTGGCACCCGTCGGCAGGTGAGCGAGAGGTCAGGGGCGGTCCCTGCATCGACCGCCGCTACCGCCTTCTCCCGGGGGATCCGGTCAGCGCGCAGCGCGCAGCTCGGTGAACAGCTCCGGGCCCGTCCAGGTGCGCGGCATGGACTCGGCCTCGTGCACGAGGCCGACGAGGCGGGCGTTCACGGGAGCGCTGTGCCCGTGGGCGGTGGCCAGGGTGACGATCTCGCCCTGCAGGGAATCGACCTCCGTGGGCCGGCCGCGCTGCAGGTCCTCCCACATCGAGGAGCGGGCGTGGGCGTCGATACGCAGGGATGCCGCCGCCACCCGGCGGAAGACGGCGTCGGGCAGGCTCAGTACGTACGGGGTGACGGCGGGAGCGGTGGGGCCGAGGCGGGCAGGGGCGATCCCGGCGGCGCGGTATGCGGCGAGTGCCTCACGCTGGCACAGAGCGAGGCATCGGCGGTACGCCCGCTGGCCGAGCTGGTCCCGGAGCGGCAGCCCGGAGAGGGCGTTGATCGCGTTGTTCAGGTTCATCAGCAGCTTGGCATGCTGCACCGGGGACATGTCCGTGCGGGCCTCGATGGCCAGGCCCGCCTCGCGCAGGGCGGCGAAGAGCCGGTCGTCGGGCTCGGTCATGAGCCTGCCCGGCATGCCCTGGTGCACGGTGCCGGGTTCGGACTGCACGACGTTGTAGGGCACCATCCCGGCCAGCACCGTGTGTCCGGGGAGCGCGGCGCGCAGGGTCGCGGGGTTGTGCAGCCCGTTCTGGAAGCTGACGACGACGGCGCCGGGTGCCAGATGGGGGGCGAGGTCCTCGGCGGCGGCCTCGGTGCCGGCGCTCTTCACGGTGACCAGCACGTAGTCGGCGCCGGCTGCCGCTTCGGGGCCGGTGGCGAGAGTCAGCCGGTCCGGCGTGAGGTGGACCGGCGGCCGGACCGAGGTGGTCAGGGTGAGTCCCCGCTCGCGCAGCACGTCCATGGCGCCGGACCGGCCGATGAGGGCCACGTCGTACCCGGCGGCGACAAGGTGGCCACCGAGATGACAGCCGATACTTCCGGCGCCGAGGACGGCGAAGCGGGCCTTGGACACGGATGGCTCCTACGCAAGGGCGGGGCAGGGGCAGGGGCACGAGGGTAACCGGACGCCGGCTGCGCGAGGACTGCCGGTACAGGAGTCCGACCGGGTCCGGCGGATCGGCTTCCCTGCCCCGGGGCCCTCACGAGGTACGACGTCCCGACCCGGCTCGCGTACCGCGGCCCGCTAGGCGAAGGTCCAGCGCGTGTGGCTGAACACTCCTCCGTCCCTGCCGAAGCCGTACGCCGTCGCCGGCGCCACGGCGAAGACCACCGCGTCGCCCGTGCGGAAGGCGTCCCCGATGCCGTGGAAGGTGCCTTCGGGCGAGGTGATGTGGTCCCCGTACTGTGTCTCGTAGGCGGCGACGACCTGTTCCAGCGCGGTGGGATCCGTCACTCGCTGCGCGGTGCCCTCGACCACGAGGTCGAGCCCCTCGGTGAGCGAGTTCCGGCCGGTGGTCAGTGCGCAGTGCGCGTCGTGTGCCAGATTCTTCGCCTTCTGCTCCGCGGGCCCGGTGGAGAAGTACAGCACGCCGTCGTGCCATGCGGCGATCACCGGCGTGATGTGCAGCCTGCCGTCGGGCCGCACCGTGGACAGCCAGAAGATCTCGGCGGCCTCCAGCGCCCGTTGGGCCTCCGTCCACTCGGTGGCGGTGACGTCCTTGGACCCGGGGCGGGGGTGGAGTGCGGAGCTGTAGCGGGCGTCCAGCTCCGTCCGGGGTTGCTGTGCGGACATGCGCATGCCTTCCTCGTCTCGTCCATTTCCTGTCCTTCAACGACCCTCAGCCGGGCGAGACGCAGGGCGTGCACCCGTTCGGGTGTCGTCAGCCGCGGTCGCTTGTCCGGGGAAGCCACCGCAACCCCGGCACGGGGCACACCGCGGTGACCGTCCTCGGTGGCTTCGGGGCATCAGCCGAGTGCACCGGCTCTTGTCGACGGTCCCCGAACTCCGGTGACTTCGGGGCGCGAGCCGAGTCCGCCGGGCCGCGTCGACCGTCCTCGGTGGCTTCGGAGCACCAGCCGAGTCCGCCGGCTCTCCCCCTCCCAGCGGCCACCCGGCATCCGGTACGGCCGGAGGGCTCGGGGGCACATATGAGCCGGGCGCCCACCGGCAGGCGCGTGGGCGATCGGCGGACCCCGGGTCCGGACGGTTTCGGGCGGACCTGAGGCGCCGGCCCGGAAGACAGGAGACGATCGACATGAAGGTACGGCCCATCCTGGTCACCGGCGTCGGTGGCACGGTCGGCGGGGTCGGACGCATGGTCCTCGAGCATGTGCGGGCGCACGGTGTGCCGGTGAGGGCCCTGGCGCACCACGATGACGAGCGGGCGTCGGTGCTGCGGGCCCTGGACGGGGTGGAGGTGGTGGTCGGCGACCTCACACGGGGCGCGGACGTGGTGGAGGCGCTGGCAGGCTGCCGCCGGGCCTACTTCGGGATGAGCGTGTCACCGGCGTACCTGGAGGCCGCTACGACGGTCGCGGCGGCCGTCCGGGACAGTGACGGCCTCGATCTGCTGGTGAGCATGTCGCAGATGACCGTGTCCCAGATGAGCCTCACCAGCACCGCCGAATCCCGGCAACAGCGACTGCACTGGCTGGCCGAGCAGGTTCTCGACTGGTCGGGGGCGCCGGTCGTGCATGTGCGGCCCACGGTGTTCATGGAGAATCCGCTCTTCGCCCGGGTCGCCGCGGCCTCCATCCAGCGGGACGGCACGATCCGCCTCCCCTTCGGCTCCGCCCGGACCTCCCCGGTCGCCGCGGCCGACGTGGCGGAGGTGATCGCCCACCTCCTGCTCGCCCCGGCCCCGCCGCCCCGGCGCGTCTACGAACTGACCGGTGCACGCTCCCGCGACATGACGGCCATCGCCGCCGAGCTCTCCACCGCCCTGGGCCGTACCGTGACCTACGTCGACGTGCCGTACGAGGAGTGGCTGGAGGGCGACCTGAAGAAGCAGGACCTGCCGCCGCACACCTTCGAACACATCGCCACGATGGCACGGCTGCACCGCGAACGCCGTTACGACCGCGCAACGAACGACATCGCCGAACTTCTCGGACGTCCCCCTGTGGGGTTCGGCGAGCGGAGGCCGTCCGGAGCGTGAGTGAACCGTGGTGACGACGACGCGGCCGCTCGCTACCGGCCACTGCCCGACTCCCCTGGCCGGCTCCTGGCGTGCCGCATTCCGGCCGGTGTGCCGCGCGAGGTGACCGCCGCCGTCGGCCTTCACGTCCCCGCGTGGGGGCGTCGACGGCGGAGCCGACGTGGTCGCGAGCAGGCGGGCCGTGGACTTCACAGCGGCTTTTCGGCCACGTACACAAGGGCGCCCGTGCGATGGTTCAGGACATCCGCCAGTCGTGATCTTCCCACTCTCCCGAGCCGCTGGTAGCGTCATATGCCACCACTTGACTGAAGTTGTTTTCTGTGTAAGCCGGTGAAGGCGACGCACCGGCGCATGTCCGCGATCGATGTTTCATGACGCGACCGCTGACCACGGGGAGCGAACGGGGGAGGTCCAAGCGGATGTTCACCATGGCCGAGTACCGCCTTCGATGGCGACCTCGGAGGCGGATGCGGACGTTCGACCGGCCTCCGGGTCTCTCGCCGGAGAGCCGTGTGCCGACGAGCCCCGTCTGCGACGCCTGCCGACCACGGGGCCGGCGCCACGGGCGGCCCCGCTCCACCGGTCACTGATCCGGCCCCGCCCCTACGGCGGATCGGCGCATGCACCGATCTCCAGCCGCCGGTCACAGCTGCCACAGGGCGGTTCCCACCACGTTCCCATCGCGATCGCGGCCGGCATGAGGAAGAGGGTTGCCCGATGAACATCCCGTCCGATCACCCGGCAGGCGACGATACCCAGCCGGGTGAGCTGTCACCGGCGGACATGGATCTGTACCGCGAACTCGCCGAGCACGGTCCGCTGCACGCGGAGGAACTCATGGCGCGCGAGAACCGCGAGGTCCTCGCGCGCAGCGTCGCCGCCCTCACCGCGGCCGGTCTGCTCAGACGCGTCGGGGCGGACCGGCTGGCCGTGGCCGACCCCGCGGACGTGTCGAGCCGGTTCCTCAAGCGCTGGGAGGACCGGGTCCAGGCCACCCAGCTGGACCTGCTGCGTGTGCGCGGGCAACTCGCCGAACTGGCGCTGATCCACGCCACGCAGCAACACGGCCGCGGAGGGCCCCACCTGGAACGACTGGCATCGCTGGAGGACGTGACACGGCTGCTCGACCGGCACGCCGGCGAATGCACGCAGGAAGTGCTCGCCGCCCAGCCCGGCGGTCCCCGTCCCGCGGCCCAGTTGCTGGCCGCCCGGGACCGGGACCGGCAACTGCTCGAGCGGGGCGTTCAACTGCGCACCCTGTACCAGCACTCCGCACGCTTCCATCCGCCCACGGTGAAGTACGCGGAGGAGGTCACCAGACTGGGCGCCGAGGTGCGCACGGTCACCGGTGACCTCGCCCGGTTCATCGTCTTCGACCGCAGCGCCCTCTTCCTGCCGTTGCAGGACGCCCCCGGCGGCGCGCTGGTCGTCCGCAGCCCTGATCTCATCGCCTTCACCGTGCAGATCTTCGAGTTGCTGTGGTCGTCGGGCGAACTCATCCACAAGCCCCGCGAGAGGTCTTTCGTCCAGGGCATCGCCGACCAGACGAGACGCTCGATCCTCCAGCATCTGGTCCAGGGCCACGACGACCGGACGACCGCGCGAGCCCTCGGTATATCCGTGCGGACCTGTCAGCGGCACGTCTCGGAGATCATGCAGCGCTTCGGTGCCTCCAGCAGATTCCAGCTGGGCTATCTCATAGGCCGGCACGGTCCGCTGGAGCAGGAGGGCTCGATCTCCGCCCTCTCTCTGAAGAAAGGGTGACGGCGGCGAAATCGGCAACCGGGAAGCCGCTTTGCCGGGGCCGTCACGGCGATTTTCGGCCGAAGCGACACCATCCGCTCCGGCCCCCTACACCCTCGGGTATGTCATGCGGAGCGGAATCGCGCATTCAGGCCACCCGCCGCATATTCCTGTTCCCGCCAGTCATGATCCCGTCGGAGCCTATTCGAAAAAACCGGCGATCCGCTGGGACATAATGCTCGACGGCCGCTTACCGGTCGATCCCGGGAGCGGTGCTCCGTACCGCCACGCCTTCCTGACAGGAGAACGAAGCATGACAGCTCGTCCGGCCAGCATCGGTGCCAGTGCCGGCCTCCTCCTTGCTCTGGCCGTCGGCTGCCTCACCGCATCCACGGTGTCCCCCACGCCGGGGCCGACGGCCGTCGCGGCGACCACGTCGCTGTCCCCGGACGGCGACACGGGCTGGGGCACGGCCCCGGTGGACGACACCGGATGGGGCCGCTCTGCTCCGTGACCGCTGTCCGCCGACCGGCGGGGCCGTCGTGACGGCTGTCCGCCGACCGGCGGGGCCGGCGTGACCGCCGACAGGCGTGACCGCTGTCCGCCGACCCGTACGACCGGCGGACGGCAGTGCCCGTCCTCCCCACTCACCTCACTGCGGCCGCACGGACTCCTGGGCGGCCGCAGTGCTGTCCGCTGCGGCGGCAGCGGGCGGGGGCGCCGGGCGCAGGCCCAGGACGGTCAGGACCAGGCCGAAGGCGACCACCACGGTGGAGAAGACGAAGACGGACGTGAACACATCGCTGCCGCTGATCGTGCGGTGCCCATCGACCAGCACGGCGAACGCGGCGACCCCCAGCGCGCCACCGAACTGACGTGCCGTGGTGTTGAGACCGCTGGCCGTCGCGAATCGGGCGGGCGGCGCGGAGAAGGCGGCCGAGGCCGACGTCCCCATGGTCACCAGCCCCATCCCGATACCGGCCAGCGAGGCCACCGGGAACCACAGCGACCAGAAGGCCGGCCGGTCGCCGAGCGCCAGCACCAGCCAGATGCCGCAGACGAGGAAGACCGCCATGCCGGCGACGGCGGCGGTGCGCGGCCCACCGAGCCGGGGCGCGAGACGGCTCATCCCGAGCGCCGCGACGGACGCCGTGACCGCACCGGGCGTCATGGCGAGTCCGGCCTCCAGCTCGCTGTAGTGCCAGACATCGGTCAGACACAGCACGCTGGCCAGCAGCCAGGGGTACTGCGCCATGCCGTAGAGCAGTGAGACGACGTTGGTGACCGCGAAAGGCCGGTGGCCCAGCAGCGACATCTCCACCGCAGGCGCCGGATGCCGCAGCGAGCGGGGCACCAGCACGCCCATGGCCAGCACGCCCGCCGCGAAGACCGCGAGCGTCCGCGGGTCGAGCCAGCCCCAGTCCGGACCCTCCGTGATGCCGAGGGTCAGGGCACCGACGCCGAGCGTCAGGCACACGGTGCCGAGGGGATCGGGGAAGCGGCGGGCGGCCGAGACCGGCGCGGGCGCCGGCAGCCGGGTGAGCGCGGCCGCGGTGAGCAGGACGCCGAACGGCAGGTTGATGTAGAAGACCGCACGCCAGCCGAGGCTGTCGACCAGCAGACCGCCCACGCTGGGGCCGACCGCCGCGGCGAAGGCGGACGCCGCGCTCCACACGCCGATCGACCTGACGCGGTGCTCGGCGGGGCCGTCGAGCAGCAGGATGGCGAGCGAGGCCGGGATCATCGCGGCGGCCCCGGCGCCCTGCAGCATGCGCATGGCGACCAGCGCGGGCAGGTTGGGGGCGAGCGCGCACAGCAGCGAGGCCAGGGTGAAGGTGACGATGCCGCCGACGAAGAGCCGGCGGCGCCCCAGGACGTCGGCGAGCAGGCCGGCCGAGGCGAGCAGGGCGGCGAAGACCACGGCGTACCCGCTGATGACCCAGGACAGCGCGGACAGGGAGGCGTCCGCGAAGTCCCGCTGAAGATCGGGAACGGCCAGGTTGGTCACGGTGGAGTCGAGCATCGCGAGGAACGTGCCGCCTGACGCCGTGAGCGTCAGGGCGCGTAAGGCACGCGGCGCGGGAGCCGGAGCGGCCTGCTTCACTGGTGAGCACTCCTTGAGTGGTCTGGTGCGGTGCGGTCACGCCTCCCCGGACGCCAGCCGGATGGTCCGCTCGACCTGCGCGACACGCTCCTTGTCGAAGGCTTCCGCGATGTTCTCGTCCTGCTTGGCCAGCGTGTCGATGTCCTGCTGCTCGAAGCCGATGATTCCCATGCCGGCGAACGTTTCCCTCATACGGGGGCCGAAAAGGCCGATGTCCTTGAGCGTAGGCACGATCCGCGAGAACAGATAGGTCTGGAACATGCGGTAGTGCTCGGATGATCGCATATGGCTGATGCATTCGTCAGCGTCGACGTCGAGATTCCGCCAGACTTCCTCGCCCAGGAAGCGCTGTTGCATCAGATGGCAGGCTTCCGCACAGAACTCCTCACGCTCGTTCCGCTCCGTTTCGGTCAGTTCGGGATAGAAATCACGCAATGCCAGCCTGCCGAAGGCGACATGCCGCGCTTCGTCCTGCATCACATATGCATTGAGCGCCTTGGCCAAGGGCTCACTGGCGTGGTCCCGGATCAGACTGAAGGCGGCAAGAGCCAGTCCCTCGATCAGCACCTGCATGCCGAGATACGTCATGTCCCACCGGGCGTCCCCGATCACGTCGTTGAGCAGCGCCTTGAGCCCCGGATTGATGGGATAGGCCAGTTGCAGCTTCTCCCGCAGGTACCGCGAATACACCTCGACGTGCCGGGCCTCGTCCATCACCTGGGTCGCCGCATAGAACTTGGCGTCGAGGTCGGGGACCGTGTGCACGATCTTGGACGAGCAGATGAGCGCACCCTGCTCACCGTGCAGGAACTGGGAGAACTGCCAGGCCGCCAGGTGGTGGCGGACCGTGCCGCGCTCCTTGGCGCCGAGCCGCTCCCACACCCGGGTCCCGTAGATCGCGATCGTCTCCTCGGGCACCCCCATCGGGTCGTCCAGGTCGATCTCGGTGGACCAGTCGATCCGCTCGTTGGCGTCCCACTGCTTCTGCTTGCCCTTCTCGTACAGGCCGAGCAGCCGGTCACGCCCCTCGTCGTACTCCCAGTCGAACACCGTGGTGGAGCCGTCGGGGACCTGCCACCGGGTCTGTTCGACGGGCAGCGCGTAGATGCGAGTGCTCACGAGAATCCCTTCTCCTGGGGTGACCGCCTCGTCAGTCTGGACGAGCGGCGCCCCCGGATGCAGTGGGGATATCCCTGGGTCTTCCCCGGCCTGCCGTCGGACAGTTCCAGGGGCATCTTCGCGTTTCCGCCTGTCGTGATGACGTCGATCTCCGCCCGGCCACCGTGGCGGGTGCCGTCGGCTAGGGTGACGTCCCTGTGAACGAGCCGACGACCCCAACCACTTGACGGCCAGCAGTCTTTCCACTTGCCACGGGGGCTCGATGACACGTATCAGCCATGACCCGCATCAGCTGAGAGGGACATCGGTGGATCATGCTGTCCACAGCGTTCAGGATTTCACAGCGGGAAACCGGGGATTGGCCGGCCGCAGAGCGACACTGGAATCCCTGGAGAACTCCCTGACCCAGTTACAGGCCACCGGCACCCCCCGCGTGGTCCTGGTGACCGGCGACCCCGGCGTGGGCAAGACGGCGCTCCTGGGAGAATTCGCGGACATGGCACGCTCCCGGGACGCCGTGGTGGCCACCGGGCGGGCCGGTGCGTCACTGGGCACTTCCCTGGGCTCGTTCGCCGATGCCTTCGACGAACAGCGGGAACTGGTGCGCACCGTGCTGGCCGACTGGCCGCGGGAACGCCGCGAGCAGATGACCCGCATCCTCCGCGGCGAGCACGCGCGCCGTGACGTGGCCGCGGCCGAGGGTCAGCAGGGGCGCAGAGTGGTCCACGAACTCGTCGAGGCTCTCGCCAGGCCCAGCCTCGTCCTGATCCTCGACGACCTCCACCTGGCCGACCCGGACTCCCTCGATCTGCTCGCCGGGCTGCTGCGCCGGCCGCCCAGGGCCCGGTTCCTGGCCGTGCTCGGCTACCGCGACCGACAGGTGCCGGAGCGGCTGCGCACGGCTGTCCACGGCCGGTCCGAGCGGATCACACTCGACCATCTCCCGCTGGCGCCGCTGTCCGAGCAGGAGGTCGGCCTGCTGCTCGACGGCACCACCGCCCTGTGCCGACAGGAGCTGTACCGTCGCAGCGGTGGCAACCCCGGCTACCTGCGCATGCTCCTCACCGAGCGCTCCCCCGAGGCGCGCGCCGGCATCCTCGACGAACTGGTCCCGCTGGCGCCGCCGGTACGCCGTACCGTGCAGGCGGCGGCGATCATCGGCTGCGAGTTCGACGCGGAACTGCTGACGCGGCTGCTGGAGGAACCCGAGGCGGCCGTGCTGGCCGCGCTCGGTGAACTGGTCGACCGCGACATCGTCCGGACGGTGGCCGCGGGCCATCACTTCGTCTTCCGTCATCCGGTGGTGCACCGCGCGATCTACGACGCCGGCGATCTGGCCTGGCGGGTCGAGATGCACGCGCGGGCCGAGGAGGCGCTGCGCACCCGCGGCGCGTCGGCGATCGAGCGGGCCCCGCACGTGGAGAAGTGCATCAGGTTCGCGGAGTCGGATGCGGTCGACCTGCTGTGCACGGCCGCCCGCTCGGTGGCGGCCACCGAACCGGCCCGCGCCGCCGCCTGGTTCCGCACCGCCCTGCGGGTGCTGCCGCGCGGTGCCGGCCTCTCGGTGCCCAGGGCCCGGCTGCAGACGGAGCTGGCCCGTGCCCTGGCGGACCGCGGCCGTCTGCGCGAGGCAAGGGAACTCGTCCACAAGGCGCTGCACGTGCTGCCGCGGGAACCGGCCGCCGGCCATGCCGAGGCGGTCGTGCTCGCCGCCACCGTGCAGCGGATGCTCGGCGCCCGCGAGGAGACCGAGGTGATGCTGCGCAGGGAGCTCGAGGATCTGTCGCCACACGACGAGGTGGTCGCCGCCGCCCTCAAGTGCCAGCTGGCGGCCGGCCGGCTCTACACCGCCTGCCGTGACGGAAGCGCCGTCCGGTGGACCGAGGAGGCTCTGGAGGTCGCCCGCCGCACCGACCGGCGCGCGTTACAGGCCTCCTGCCTCAGCCTGCTCGCCCTGATCGAGGCGGCCGAAGGCGACGGGCGGGCCGGGACCGGACGGCGCGCCGAGGCAGCCAGGATCCTGGACGGCATGCTCGACGACGAGCTGGCCGGCAGCCTGGACGCCGCCCTGTGGATCGGCTGGAGCGAAATCCTCGGCTGCGCCTGGGACGACGCCCTGCGCCACTTCCGCAAAGCCGTCGACTTCGCCACCCGCACCGGTCACCTGCTCCGTCTGCCGCATCTGCTGGTGGGCCAGTCCTACGCCCTGCTCGCCCGGGGTGAGCTGGCCGAGGCCCAGACAGCCGCCGAGCACGCGGTCCACCTGACCGCGGACGCGGAGTGCCTGGAGGGTGTGATCAACGCCCACGCCATGCAGGCCCTCGTCGACGTCGCCCGGGGGCGCACGGACCGCGCCCTCGAAGCCGCGCTCGCCGCAACCGTCCATCCCCGCCACTCGGCGAGCAACTGGAAGGAGGCGATGGCCCTGCGCATCCTGGCCGAGGCGCGGCTGGCGAGCGGCGATCACGAGGGGTGCCTGGCCGTGGTCTCCGAGGCCGGCGGCCCGGACCTGCCGACGGCGGACGCCGGCTCCCGTCCGGTCTGGTACGAGATGCTCACCCGTGCCGAGCTGTCCGCCGAGCGGTACGGCCGTGCGGCGCACTGGGCCGCACGAGCCGCCTCCGCCGACCCGTCCGGGGCCATGGCCGAGCTGGCCCGGGCGCAGGTGCTCGTGCACACCGACCCCGGGCAGGCGTTCGGTCCCGCCGAGCGTGCCGTGGCGGGGCTGGAGTCCTCGGGCCGGGTGCTCGACGCGCTGCGGGCGCGGATCGTGCTGGGAGTCGCGCTGTGGCACCAGGACCGTTTCGACGATGCGGCGCGGGAGCTGAAGGCCGCGGGGTCGGCTCTCGACCAGTGCGGCGCCGTGCTGCTGGCCCGGACGGCCCGTCAGGAACGGCGCAGGCTCGCGGCGCGGGCGCCGCGGACCAGGGGCCTGATCGGTGGCTCGGAAATCCTGCCGGCCCTGACCAGCCGGGAACGGCAGATCGCGGATCTCGTCGGTGAGGGGCTGACCAACCGGCTGATCGCCAGGCGGCTGCACATCGCGGAGAAGACGGTCGAGATGCATCTGTCGCGCGTCTTCGCGAAGCTCGGCGTGTCCAACCGGGCCGCGGTGGCGGCCGTGATCACCCGGGAGCCGCCCGGGTGGGCGACGCCACGGCCGGCGTGAGATCCGTCCGGCCGGCGCCTGCGACACCGCCCGGCCGGACGCCCGGGCTCGTTCCCTCCCGCAGCGAAGCCCTCCCGGCTCCCGGCCGGCCCCAGCCGGATGCCGGCGGGTCTTGGGAGTGAGGTGCCTTCACCGCTCCGGCCGGGTCCGACGGGATGCCGGCGAATCCTGTGGAGCGGGGGCCGGTCTCAGCAGGACGTCGGCGGGTCCTGCGAAGTGGGGACTTCACCGCTCCGGGTCGGGGCCCAGCGGGATGCCGGCGATGGCGCTGACGAAGCGGGCCAGCGCCCCGGCGATGGAATCGGCCGGGGTTTCCTCCCCGCGGGCCTGCTCCTCAAGGTCGTGCTCGGTCTCCATGGACGGCAGGACCCACTTCGGTACGATCACGCGTGCCGCCTTCCTCGTCACAGGGGAATGTTGCTGTGCTTCTTCGGCAGAGCGGCGACCCTCTTCGTGCACAGCGAGGCGAGCGCCCGGGCGACCGAGATCCGGGTGTCGGCCGGTGCCACCACGTCGTCGATGCAACCGCGCTCGGCCGCCACGTACGGGCTGATCAGCTGCTCCTCGTACGTCTCGGTCAGCCGGGCCTCCAGCTCCGCGGGGTCGTCGGCGGCCGTCAGGTCGCGGTGGAACAGCATGTCCACGCCTCCCCGCGCCCCCATGACGCCGATCTCGGCGGTCGGCCAGGCGAAGCAGATGTCGGCGCCGAGTTCCTTGGAACCCATGGAGGCGTAACCGCCGCCGTACGCACGCCGGGTGATGACCGTGACCTTGGGAACGGTGGACTCGATGTAGGCGAAGCCGAGCTTGGCTCCGCGACGGATGATGCCGCCGTGCTCCTGCACCATGCCGGGCAGGAAGCCGGGCACGTCGACGAAGGTGAGCAGGGGCAGGTTGAAGGCGTCGCAGAACCGCACGAACCTGGCGGCCTTCTCGGACGCGTCGATGTCCAGCGAACCGGCCAGGTGCAGCGGCTGGTTGGCCACGACACCGACGGTGGCCCCCTCCACCCGGGCGAAGCCGCAGATGATGTTGCGGGCGAAGTCCTGCTGGATCTCCAGCAGATCACCGTCGTCGACCACCGTCTCTATGGCGGTGTGCATGTCGTATGGCGCCTCGGCGCTGTCCGGGATCAGCCTGTCCAGCGCCCGGTCGCGTTCGGTCCGCCCGCCGCCGGCCGGTGCCAGGTAGGTCGGCGGTTCGGTGGCGTTGTTGGCCGGCAGGAAGGACAGGAGGTCCTTGACGAAGGCGATCGCCTCCTCCTCCCCGTCGGCGTGGTAGTGGGCGCTGCCGGTGCGGCGGGCATGCACCTCGGCGCCGCCCAGCTCCTCCAGTCCCACGCTCTCGCCGGTCACCGCCCTGATGACGTCCGGACCGGTGACGAACATGTGCGAGGTCCGCTCCACCATGACGACGAAGTCCGTGGCGGCCGGCGTGTAGACGGCGCCCCCGGCGCACATGCCCATGATCAGGGAGATCTGGGGGATCATGCCCGACGCCTCGACCGTACGACGGGCCACCTGCCCGTACGCGGACAGCGCGAGCACGCCCTCCTGCAGCCGGGCCCCGCTGGAGTCGTTGATGCCGATGACGGGGCATCCGGTGCTCATGGCGAGGTCGAGCAGCTTGCCCACCTTGATCCCGAAAACCTCGCCGACGCTGCCGTTGAACGACGTGGCGTCCTGGGCGTAGACGCACACCTGACGGCCGTCCACGGTGCCGACGCCGGTGATCACACCGTCGCCGTACGGCCGTTGGGCGTCGATACCGAAGGCGGTCGAGCGGTGCCGGGCCAGAGCGTCGGTCTCCATGAACGAGCCCTCGTCCAGCAGCAGCGCGATGCGTTCCCGTGCGGTCAGGCGGCCGAGGATGCGTTGCCGCTGGGCGGCCCGCGGCGAACCGGGGCGGCGCGCCCGGCTCTTGCGTCGCTCCAGCTCGGCGATCCGCTCCGCGGTGGTCCTGCGGGTGAGTGTGACGCCGGCGGCGGAGCCGGTGTCCTCCGTGGATTTCATCGGACTCCTTGTGCGGCGGCGCCGTGGCGGGTGCCGAAGGCGTGGGCGAACTCGGTGGTCATGCGCCCGACGGTGGACAGCTGCTCCTGGATGCGCGCACTGCGCCCGCTCTCCGCGGTCAGCGCCACGCCGAGCGGTACCGGCCAGGCGCGCAGGGCGTGCACGATGGAGCGGAGCGCAGCCATCGTGGTGCCCCCGGACTGCGAGCCGTCGCAGCTGACCACACAGCCCACGGCCCTGCCGTGCAGGTAGGGCCGGTGGTCGTCGCGCAGGTCCTCCAGGAAGTCGAGGGCGTTCTTCAGCAGTGCGGCGACCCCTCCGTGGTAGCTGGGAGTGGCCAGGACGACGCCGTCCGCCCGGGCCAGCAGGGCCAGCATGTGCCGGACGGCGGGGGCGCGTTCGCGGTGGTGCGGCAGGAAGAGCGGAAGCGTCCCGAGGAAGGCGCCGTCGAACTTCACCGTGCGGGCGCCGGACTCCTCGGCGCCCCGCAGGGCCAGGGTCAGCGCCCAGTCGGTGGTGGAGTCGGCCCGGCCGGTGCCGCCCACCCCCACCACCAGGGGCCCGTCGCCCCCGGCGGTCGTCCCGATGCCGTTCACCGGCCGGCGGTGCGCAGACTCAGTGGCCGCATGTCGGTCCACACCCGCTCGATGTGCTCCAGGCACTCGGCCCGGCGACCGGAGAACCCTTCCCGGCTCCAGCCCCCGGGGACCGGCAGGCCGGCGTCCCAGACGGCGTACTGCTCCTCGTCGTTGACGACCACCGCGTACTGGGCGGTGTCGGTGTGCTCGGTGTGCTCGGCGTTCATGTCCCTCTCCCTGGGCTGGTCCTGGTGACGGGTCCTGGCTACTTCCGGGTGTCCTTGACGATCCGGCCGCCCTTGACCACCAGCACCACGCGGTCGGGATCGTCGAAGAGTTCCGGCTCGGCGAGCGGGTCGAAGTCCACCGCGATCAGGTCGGCGAGCTTGCCGGTCTCGATGGAACCGATCCGGTCCGCGACGCGCATGATGCGGGCGTTGACCGAGGTGGCGGACATGATGGCCTCGCGCGCCCCGAGGATGCGCGCTTTGAGGGCGATCTCCAGCCCGCGCCGGTTCTGGTTCGGCCCTATGAGGTCGGAGCCCGACCCGATGGGCACGCCCGCGGCGCGCGCGGCGAGCAGACCGTCGGTCATGCCCTGGCGGGTGTCGCCGACCCGGCAGCGGATCTGCTCCGGCAGCCCGTGCTGGTCGAAGTTCTCCTCCAGCACCTTGGCGATGGCCAGGGTCGGCACCAGGCTCACACCGCGCTCGGCCATCATCGCCGCCGTCGCCTCGTCGATCCCGGTGCCGTGCTCGACGCACTCGACCCCCGCGCCGACGGCGTTGCGGACCCCGGCGACGTTGTGGGCGTGCACCGTGACGTAGGTGTGACGGGCGTGCGCCTCGGCGACCGCGGCGGCGATCTCCTCGACCGTGAACTGCGTGTCGTCCAACGAGTCCGAGAGGGAGACCACTCCTCCCGTGACGGCCATCTTGAGGAAGGACGCCCCCTGCCGGAAGCACTCCCTGGCGGCCTTGCGCACCTCGTCGCAGCCGTCGGAGATGCGGCCCACGGCGGTGAGCCCGCGGACCCGGAAGTGGAAGGTGGCGTCCGGCGGCAGGAAGGGCGATCCCAGGTGCCCGTGACCGCCCCCCTGGACCAGCGGGGACGCCGAGGCCCAGATGCGCGGCCCCGGCACCAGGCCCCGGCCGACGGTGCGCAGGACGCCGTGGTCGATGCCGCCGCAGTCGCGCACCGCGGTGAAACCGGCGTCCAGGGTCTGGCGCAGGGTGCGAAAAATGTCGGCGGCCCGTTCGGCGACGGACAGCTCCATGTTGAGCACCGCCCGGGTCTCGCTGGAGTGCCCGATGTGCACGTGCGCGTCGATGAGGCCGGGCAGCAGGGTCAGTCCGCCCAGGTCGATCACGTCGGCGTCACCGACCGGCCCGCGGTCGTCGACCGCGCCGATCCGGTCGTCCTCGATCCGGACCGCGCCGCCCCGGACGGGGTCGTTGCCCAGTCCGTCGAGGACGGTGGCTCCGGTCAGCAGCAGTGTCATGTCAGTTCTCCCTTGCGCGCGGGCGCGTGGTGGTGGAGGCCTCGGTGTCCGACGGGTTCCGGGGCGGGGGCAGCAGCCCCTGGCGTACGAAGAAGCCGAGCATCCGGGTGAAGTAGCGGCCGTCCAGGGCGGGTGCCGCGTCCAGCTCGGCCCCGGCGTGCGCCCGGACGTTGGCGCAGTCCATGGCCGGCATCCGGCGGTCGGGCACCTCGCCGATCATGGCCAGCAGCGGTGCGAGCGCGTTGTCGTCACCCTCGCTCTCGACGCGTTCGACGAGTGCCGTGCGCCAGGCGTCGAACGCGACACTGCGGACCGGGAACCCGTGGGACCGGATGTGTTCGAAGATGTCGTCCCAGGCCAGCGGCCGGGGGTCGATGGTGTGGTAGGTGCGGCCGAGGGCGCCCGGCTGCAGGGACAGGGCGACGACGAGCCGCGCGAGGTGGTCGACGGTGCCGACGGACAGCGCGTAGCGGCGCCGCGGGGCCAGGCCGAGCTGCACACAGCCCTGGATGACCTTCGTGATGTAGTCCTCGCTGTTCGCGGCCCCGCTGCGCGAGTCGGGCAGGACCCCGCCCGCCCGGAAGACGGAGACGGGGACACCGCGCTCGCGGGCGAGGCCGATGATCCCCTCGGCGACCCATTTGCTCTGGCTGTAGGCGGTGTCGTGACCGACGGGTGGCGGCAGCGGGTCGTCCTCGTGGATGCGGTCGGCGTCACCGAGCATCGCGCCGGCGAGCACCGCGAGGGTGGAGATGTGGTGGACGGGCTTGAGCCGCTTGCGGGTGGCGAGCCGCAGGATCTCCTGGGTGCCGAGGACGTTGGCGGCTTTCAGGGCGCGGTAGGGGCGCACGAAGTTCACCCAGGCGCCGCAGTGGTGGACGGCGTCGACCCGGTCGGCCAGTTCGTCGAAGGCGGCCTCGTCCAGCCCGAGTCGCGGCCGGGCCAGGTCACCGGTGACGACCCGCAGACGAGGGCTGTCGCCGCCTTGCAGACCGTAGGAGGCCAGGGCCGCGCGGATCCGCTCCCTGCCCTCCTCGGGGGACCGGGCCCGCACGAGGCAGACGACGTCGGCCGAGGTCTGCCGCAGCAGTTCGGCGCAGAGGAAGGCCCCGACGAACCCGGTGGCTCCGGTGAGCAGGACGGCCCGGGGCGGTCGCTGCGGGTCCGGCGCCGGCAGCCCCTCGGCGGTGATCTCCTCGTCGAGCGTGACCTCGGCGTCCAGATCGGGGCCCTCGGGGGCGGGCCGCCCCTCGCCCGCGAGAATCCGGTCCACCAGTGCCGCCAGGGAGGCGACCGTGGGGGCGCCCAGGACGTCACGGGCGCTGAGCGCGGTGGCGCCCGCGCGGCGCAGCTGGCGCGTCGCCTGAGTCACCATCAGGGAGTGCGCCCCGAGGTCGAAGACGTCGTCGTCTACACCGATCGTCTCCAGGCCCAGCAGGTCGCACCAGATGCGCGCCACCTGCCGCTCGCGCTCGGTGCGGGGTGCGCCGTCCTGGTCCCGAGGATCGTTTTGGCCCTGTGGCCCGGCGGGCCCGGGTGCGGCGGTGGGCTCCGGTGCGACGGTGGGCTGCGGCGGCGCCTGCCGCGCGAGGGTGCTGCCGTGCTCCACCCAGTGCCGTGGCCCGGCGAACACGCGCCCCGGCAGCGGCACGCGGCGCGGGACGGCGGCACCGTGGAAGGCCCTCCAGTCCACGGGGACGCCCGACTGCCACAGCCGGCCCACGGCGGTCACCAGGTGCGCCAGGTCGGGCAGCGGGTCCCGGGGCAGCCCCATGGTGGGCACGGCCACGGGGGCGGGGGCCAGTTGCTGGACCGTGGCCAGCTGGGTCAGTGCCCGCCCCGGGCCGACCTCGACCAGCACGCGGCCGGGCCGGTCGAGCACCGTACGCAGTCCGTCGGCGAAGCGGACCGGCTGCCGCAGGTGCCGCGCCCAGAGGCCGGGGTCCTTCGCCTGCGCGTCGTCGATCCAGTCGCCGGTCACACCCGACACGTAAGGGATGCCGGGGGACGACGGACGCAGGGCCGACAGCCGCTCGGTGAAGTCCGGCAGGTACGGCTCGACCATCCACGAGTGGCTCGCCACCGGCACGCTGACCTTGCGGCAGTCCACGTCCTGCGCCCGCAGCCGGGTCAGCAGCGCGGCGACGTCCTCGTCGGGTCCGGCCACCACGGTCAGTTCCGGCGCGTTCACGGCGGCGACCGACAGCCGGTCCCCCAGCAGCGGCAGCAGCCGCTCCTCCGGCAGCGCGACGACGAGCATCCGGCCCGGCGGCATCGCGGCGAACAGCTCACCGCGGGCCCGGGTGATCTCGAGCGCGTCGGGCAGGGTGAGGACGCCCGACAGGGCCGCGGCGACGTACTCGCCGAGGCTGTGTCCGATCATGGCTGCCGGGCGGATGCCCCAGGCCATGAGCTGCCGGGCCAGCGCGTACTCCACGGTGAACAGCGCGCAGACCGCGCCCGCACCCTGCCCGCGCCCCATGGTGGCCGCCCCGCTCACCAACTGCCTGCCCTCCAGCGGAGGGAAGGCCGAGGGGAACAGCAGACGCCTGAGGTCGAAGCCGAGCCGGTCCCCCAGCAGCTCCGCGCACCGGTCCACCTCCTCGCGGAAGACCGGTTCGGCGCGGTAGACGTCGAGCCCCATGCCGGGGTGCTGCATGCCGCCTCCGGGGAACATGAAGACGGCCTCGTGGACACCCTCCGGCGCCGGGCGGACGACCAGGCGGCCCGGGTCGGTACCGCCCAGGGCGTCCACGGCGTCGTGGCGGTCGCGGCAGACCGCGAACCCGCGCACCGCGAAGGCCCTGCGGCCTTCCTGGAGCGTGAACGCCACGTCGTGCAGCGGCAGTCCGGCGCCGGGGCCGTCCAGGTGCCCGGCGAGTCCGGCCGCACCGGAGGTGACGGCCTGCCTGGTGTCGCCGGACACGGGCAGCAGCTGCCAGGGGCGTGCGGGGGCGGCGGGCCGCGGCCCCCGGGGGGCCTGTTCGAGAACGACGTGGGCGTTGGTGCCGCCGACGCCGAAGGCGCTGACTCCCGCCCGCCGCGGGCCGTCCGGCCGCCAGGCCCGGGCCGCCGTCGGGACGTGGAACGGCGTCCGGTCCAGGCGCAGTTCCGGGTTGGGCGTACGGAATCCGACCGTGGGCGGGATGATCCCGTGGTGCACGGCCAGGGCCGCGCGCATCAGGCCGGCGGCGCCCGCGGCCGCGTCCAGGTGCCCGATGTTCGCCTTGACCGAGCCGAGCGCGCAGTGTCCGCCCGGATCACCGAACGCCTGTGCCAGGGCGGTCACTTCGATGGGGTCGCCGACCCGGGTGGCCGTGCCGTGCGCCTCCACGTATCCCACGGTCGCCGGGTCGACGCCGGCCAGGGCGAGCGCGGTGGCGACGACCCTGGCCTGACCGTCCACGCCCGGCGCGGTGAAGCCCGCCTTGAGCGATCCGTCGTTGTTGACGGCGGAGCCCCGCACGACCGCGTAGATGTGATCGCCGGCGGAGAGCGCGTCGGACAGCCGGCGCAGGACCAGCACCACGACGCCGTTGCCGGGCACCGTGCCCGCGGCCTCGGCGTCGAAGGGCCGGCAGTGGCCGTCGGCGCTGAACAGGCCGCTCTCCGCAACCGGGTAGCCGGTCTTCAGCGGTACGTTCACGGTGACCCCGCCGGCCAGGGCGATGTCGCACTCGTGGCCCAGCAGCGACTGGCAGGCCACATGGGTGGCGACCAGCGAGGTCGAGCAGGCGCTCTGCACCGTGTAGGCGGGCCCGTCCAGGTCGAGCAGGTGGGCGACGCGGGTGGCGAGGAAGTCCTTGTCGTTGTAGATCCTTGCGGCCGCGGCCATCGGGGACCGCTGGAAGCGGGCGTTGGTGGCCAGGTTCGCGGTGAGGTACTTGTTCATGAACGAGCCGGCGAAGACACCGACCGACGCGTCCACGCGTGCCGGGTCGTAACCGCTGTTCTCGAAGGCCGCCCACGCGGTCTCGCAGAAGAGCCGGTGCTGGGGGTCCATGGCCTCGGCCTCGGCGGGTCCGAGCCCGAAGAAGGCGGCGTCGAACCGGTCGGCGTCGGGCAGATGCCCGGACACCGGCACATGGTCAGGGTCGTCGACCACCGCCGGGTCGCCGCCCGCGGCCAGAAGTTCCTCCCGGCCGAACCGGGTGAGGGACTCCACCCCTTCGCGCATGTTGTGCCAGAAGGTGTCCGCGTCGCGGGCCCCCGGGACCCGGCAGCCCAGCCCGATGAGGGCCACCGCCTCGATGTCCTCGTCCATGCCGTCTCGTCCCCCGTCCGTCATGTGTCCCTCCGCTCGCGTCGCAGCCTCCCGTGGCGGTCGCGGGCCCGGGCCTGCCGGGCGGCGTGCTGCCGGGCCCCGTCCCGCAGGTCCCTGCGCGCCGCGGCGCCCCCGTCGTCCGCCGCGTCCGCGAACGCCGCGGCCAGCGCCCGGACGGTGGGGTGGCGGAAGAGGTCCACCAGTGTCAGGTGCTCGCCGAGCACCGGTTGCAGCCGTGTCCGGGCCTGCACGGCGAGCAGGGAGTTGCCGCCGTGCTCGAAGAAGTTGTCGGTCACGCCCAGCCGCTCGACCCGGAGCACTCCGGCGAGGACCTCTGCGGTGCGCCGCTCCAGGTCGCTGCCCGGGGGTTCGCCGGACGCGGTGCCGCGCGGCCGGGGGGCGGGCAGGGCCGCCTTGTCGACCTTGCCGTTCGGGGTCAGCGGCAGCGCGTCGAGCAGGACGATCTCGGCGGGGACCATGTGGGCGGGCAGGGCGCCGGCGGTGTGCGCCGTCAACTCGGCGGTGTCCGGCACGCGTCCGGCCGTGGTGCCGACGACGCAGTACGCCACGATCCTGGCGTGCTCCCCTTCTCCCCGCACCGTGACGGCCGCCGCGCGCACGCCCGGATGCTCGCGCAGGACGTTCTCGATCTCGCCCGGTTCGATCCGGTGGCCGTGCAGCTTGACCTGCTGGTCCAGCCGGCCGAGGAACTCCAGGTTGCCGTCGGCGCGCCGCCGCACCAGGTCACCGGTGCGGTACAGGCGGCCGCCGTCCGCGGCGAAGTGGTCCGGCAGGAAGCGCTCGGCGGTGAGGGCGGGCCGGCCCAGGTAGCCGCGGACGATCCCGGGGCCGCCCAGGAGCAGTTCGCCCGGGCTGCCGAGCGGCGCGGGCCGCAGACGGCCGTCGACGACGTGGGCCCGGGCGGCGGGCAGAGAGGTGCCGATGGTCACCGGGCCGGTCGCGTCGATCGCCGCGGCACTCGCCCACACCGTGGCCTCCGTGGGGCCGTACATGTTGTACGCCCGTCCCGGCAGGAGCCCGGCGAGGTCCCGGGCGAGCGGCCCGGGCAGGGCCTCACCCCCTACCAGCAGCCGGTCGAGTCGGGCCAGCGCGTCGCGGGCCTCGGGGTCGGTGGCCAGGACGCCGGCGAGCGAGGGGGTGCACTGCAGATGGGTGACGCCGTGACGGACGAGCTGGCGGCCGATCGGCTCGTCGGCGCGGGCCCTGCGCCGGCGGTCCTCGGACAGCTCCCGCACCCTGGGCAGGAGAGCCAGCGACTCGAGCACCTCGTCCGGTGCCACGCCGAAGTCGATGAGGCAGGCGATCTCGTCGACGCCGGCGCCCTTGAGGCGGTCGACGACGTCGGCGCAGTGCTCGGGGGTGCCCAGGAGCCCCGAGGTCTCGAAGAAGCGCTCGAAGGCGCGTTCCACCAGGGCGTCGAGTTCCGCCTCGGGCAGCAGCCGCGGGTCCGTCTCCTGGCCCAGGGCCTCGCCGAGTCCGGAGAGCAGGTCGAAGGAGGACTTGATGTACGCGCACAGCGGTGCCCGCACCGTCTCGCGCACGGCGTCGGTGTCGGCGCCCACGAAGGTGTGCAGCATCAGGCTGACGTGTCCGTCACCGGGATGACCGGCCTCCCGCCAGGCCGCCCGGTAGAGGCGGACCTTCTCGGCCAGTTGCTCGGCGGTGTGGCCCAGCAGATGGGTGAGCAGTCCTGCGCCCGCCTCGCCGGCCAGGCGGAAGGTTTCGGGACTGCGCGCGCTGGTGATCCACAAGGGAAGGTCGGGCTGGAGCGGCGGCGGGAAGATCCGCACCTCGCTGTCCTTGCCGATGCCGTTGCGGCGGGTGACGGTGCCGCCTCGCCACAGTGACCGCAGTTCGGTCATGGCCTGAAGCATCCGTTCCTTGCGGTCGCGGTAGCGGTCGGGGGCGAGGACGAAGTCGTCGGGCTGCCAGCCGGAGGCGACGGAGATGCCCACCCGGCCGCCGGAGAGGTGGTCGACGACCGCCCACTCCTCGGCCACCCGGAGGGTGTCGTGCAGCGGCAGGACGACCGATCCCGCCCGGACGGCGACGCGCTCGGTGACGGCGGCCACGGCGGCGGCGGTGACGGCCGGATTGGGGTAGAGCCCGCCGAAGGTGTGGAAGTGACGCTCGGGCGTCCACACGGCGGCGAAGCCGTTGGCGTCGGCGAACCGGGCGCCCTCCAGCAGCAGCCGATAGGCCTCCGAGGCCTTCGCGTCGTCGGGACTTCCGCCGAAGTAGAACAGGCTGAAGTCGACGGCCCGGGACTGGTCCGCCGCGGTCACCGCCACACCGCCCGCGCCCGCGGTGACGGCGGTCGGCTCGTCGCCGCGCACGACGATCCGGTGCCCCTGCGTCAGCGGCCACAGCAGTTCCAGCACGGAGATGTCGAAGGACATCGAGGTGACGGCGAGCCAGGTCGCACCGGGACCGGCGTCGTCCAGGCGCCGGTCCATGGCGGACAGGAACCAGGACAGGTTGCCGTGCGTCACCATGACGCCCTTGGGCCGGCCGGTGGAACCCGAGGTGTAGATGACGTAGGCGAGCCGGTCACCGCCCGCCGGGGCAGGGACCTCCTCGTCCGCCTCCGGGGCCGGTGCGTCCTGGAGTACGGGCGCACCCCCCGCCGGGGCAAGGACCTCCTGGTCCGCCTCCGGGGCCGGTGCGTCATGGAGTACGGGCGCGTCCTGCGGTGCCGGGTCGTCCGTCAGCAGCGGTGTCGCCGTGGTGCCGGCGAGCCGGTGCAGCAGCCCGCGCCGGGTCAGGACGAGCGGTGTCCGGGAGTCCTCGACCATGAAGGCGAGGCGCTGCGCGGGATAGGCCGGGTCGAGGGGGAGGTAGGCGCCACCCGCCTTGAGCACGGCCAGGAGCGCCACGACGAGCTGCGGGGAACGGTCGAGGCACACGCCGACCGGGGTGTCGGCCCGTACTCCGGCGGCGCGCAGGCGGCCGGCCAGCTCGTCGGACCGGCGGTCGAGTTGGCGGTAGGTGAGCGGTCCGCCCCCGTCCTGCGTGGCGGCCAGCACGGCGACGGCGTCCGGGGCGCGGCGCGCCTGACGGCGCACCAGCTCGTGGACGGGTGCCGGCTGCGGGCCTGTCCGGGGCGCGGGGTTCCACGCGGTGAGGATGTGCCGTTCCTCTTCCGGGGTGAGCACGGGAAGCGCTCCGACCGGGAGGTCCGGGTCGGCGACCGCTGCGGTGAGGAAGGTGCGGTAGTGGGCGCCGAACGCCTCGGCCGTCCGCCGGTCGAAGAGGTCGCTGCTGTACTCCAGCCGGGCCCGCAGCCGGTCGGCGCTGCGGGTCAGGCTCATGGTGAGGTCGAACTTGGCGGTCGCGGTGTCCCCCGGCTCCATGCGGACGGTGCAGCCGGGCAGGACGAGTCCGGTCTCGGCCTCCTCGTGGTAGCTGAACATCAGCTGGAACAGGGGGTTGTACGCCGGGTCGCGCTGCGGCCGCAGTTCCTCGACCAGCCGCTCGAAGGGCAGGTCCTGGTGGGCGACCGCGGCCCGGCTCTCGGCGCCGGCCCGCGTGACCAGCTCCCGGAAGGCGGGGTCGTCGTGGACGCCGATCCGCTGGACCACGGTGTTGGCGAAGAGGCCTATCAGGCGTTGCCAGTCGGCGTGCGGGCGGCCCGCGACCGGTGAGCCGACGACGACCTCCCCGGCGCCGGTGTGCGCGTGCACGACGGCCGCGAACGCCGCCAGGAGGACGGCGAAGAGGGTGGTCCCCCCGGCGCGTGCCAGTTCCCGCGCCCGCTCGACGACGTCGGACGGCAGCGCGAGGTCGACATGGCCGCCGCGGTGGCTCTGCACGGGCGGCCGCGGCCGGTCGGTGGGCAGCGTGGCCAGCGCGGGGGCGCCGGCCAGCCGGCCCTTCCAGTAGTCGAGCAGCTCGGCCAGCGGCTCACCGGTGAGCAGTTCCTCCTGCTGCGCGGCGACGTGCCGGTACTGCACCGGGAGAGGCGCGGGCGGGGCGGTGTGCGGGTCCGGGTACAGGAAACCGGCGTACAGGGCGCCCAGTTCCTCGGCGAGGAGGTTGAGGGACCAGCCGTCGCAGGCGATGTGGTGCAGCGTCAGGCACAGCCGGTGCTCCTGCGGTGCCAGCCGGAGCAACACCGGCCGGAGCAGGAGGTCCGACTCCAGGTCGAACACCGTGCGGGCCTGGTCGTCGCAGAGGCGGTCGGCCTCGGCCGCCGGGTCCCCGGCCGCGGACAGGTCGATCAGCTCGACGGGGACGGGCCCGGCCGGCCGGACGAACTGCCGGGGCACGCCGTCCACGGGGCGGAACACCGAGCGCAGCACCTCGTGGCGTTCGACCACGGCGGTCAGCGCGTGCTCCAGGGCGGACCGGTCCAGCGGCCCGGTGATCCGGTAGGCCAGCGGGACCACGTAGACGGCGCTGCCGGGGTCCAGCTGGTGGAGGAACCACAGCCGCTGCTGCGGGTACGACAGGGGGTGGTGCCGCTCGGCGATCCGCTGCCGGAGTCCGGCCGCCAGCCGGGCCCGCCGGTCCCCGGGGGATTCCCCGGGACGGTCCTGCGGTGTCGGATGCTGCGTCATCGTTCGACCTCGTTGTCAGCCATGTCCTGCAGGAGCCGGGCCACTTCGTCGTCGGAGAGTTCGTCGAGCCGGGCGAGCAGCCGCTCGTCGTCGGTCGGGTCGTGCGCCGGGGCGCCGTTGCGGGGCGCGGCGTCCACCTCGGCGGCCAGCCGGGCCGCCGTGGGCTCGGCGAGGAAGCGGCTGAGCGGTACGCGTACGCCGAAGTGCTCGCCGACTCCCGCCACCAGCCGCATGGCGAGCAGGGAGTTGCCGCCCAGGGTGAAGAAGTCGTCGGTGGCACCGACGGGAGAGTGGCCGAGCAGTTCCGCCATCCGCTCGGCCACGGCGCGTTCGGTCGGGTTGCGGGGGGCCACCCGCTGCGCGGCGGGGGGTGCGGTCTCGGCGACAGCGGGCAGGGCCGTACGGTCGATCTTGCCGCTCGTGGTGAGCGGCATGGACGGCAGGAATCCGAACGCGGCCGGGAGCAGGAAGGCCGGCAACACGGCCGCCAGGAACGTGCGCAGGTCCGCGGCGGACGGTGCGTCGGTGCCCGGCGGCGGGGCGACGTAGGCGACCAGCCGGCGTCCGGCCGGGCCGTCGTCGACGACGACCGCTGCCTGGCCGACCCCCGGGTGCCGGGTGAGCGTGGCCTCCAGTTCCCGGGGCTCCACCCGGTAGCCGCGGATCTTGACCTGGTCGTCGGCGCGGCCGAGGAAGTCCAGGGCCCCGTCGGAGCGCCGCCGGACGATGTCGCCGGTGCGGTACATGCGCGAGCCGTCGGCGGCGAACGGGTCCGGCAGGAAGCGCGCGGCCGTGGCTCCCGGCCGGGCCGCGTAGCCACGGGCCACGCCGGGCCCCCCGATGTACAGCTCGCCCGGGACGCCGGGCGGTACGAGACGCAGCCGGCCGTCGAGCACATAGGCCGTGGTGTGGGCGATGGGCCGTCCGATGGGGACCGAGGCGGCTCCGGCGGGGACCGTGTCGATGCGGTGGCACACCGCGAAGGTGGTGGTCTCGGTGGGCCCGTAGCCGTTGCTGAGGGCGGCCGGCCGACGGCCCGGGTCCTGTTCCAGCAGGGCGCGCACCCGCCCGGGGTGCAGGGCGTCTCCGCCGACGATCAGGTGTTCCAGGCCGGCGAAGGTGTCGGGGTGCCGGCTCATCACCTCGTTGAAGAGGGCGGAGGTGAGGAACATGGCGGTGATCCGGTGACGGTGCAGCGCCTCCCTCAGCCCGCCGGGGGCGAGCAGTTCGCCCGTGTCGACGACGCACACGCAGCCGCCGTGCAGCAGTGCTCCCCACACTTCGTAGGTGAGCGCGTCGAACGAGGCGTCGGCCACCTGGGCGATGCGCTCGTGCGGGCCGAAGTCGGCGTAGTCGGTGCCGCAGACCAGCCGCAGCACCGCGCGGTGGGGCACCATCACGCCCTTGGGGCGCCCGGTGGAGCCGGAGGTGAACAGGATGTAGGCGAGGCTGTCCGGGGTGGCGCGCGACTCGGGCGGGACGGGGGGCACGGCGGCCAGCTCGTCCTCGTCGAACGTCAGGATCCGCGCGGTCGTGCCGTCCCCGAGCCTGGACCGCAGGCCGGGGCGGGTGATCACCAAGGGCGCCGCGGTGTCCTCCAGCATGGCCTCCAGCCGCTGCGCGGGGTACCGGGGGTCGAGCGGCACGTAGGCCCCGCCCGCCTTCGCCACCGCGAGCAGCGCCGTCAGCATCTCCTCGCCGCGGTCGAAGAGGACGCCCACGGGGACGTCACGGTCCACTCCGGCGGCCCGCAGCAGCCGGGCCGTCCGGTTGGCCCGCTCCTCCAGTTCCGCGTAGGTGACCGTGCGGGCCCCGTGCACGAGCGCGGGGGTGTCGGGGTGGCGGGCCGCGCACTGCGTGAACAGCTCGGGAAGGGTCCGGTCGGCGGGGTACGGGGGGCGTGCTCCCCTGGCCGCGTCGAGGACCTCGGCCTCGGCCGCCGGGGTGAGCAGGCCGATGCGGTCGACGGGCGTGTCGGGGGCGTCCAGGGCGCGGTCCAGCAGGGTGAGGTAGCGGTCCACGAGGTCGCGCATGGTCGCCGCGTCGAACAGGTCCGTGGCGTACTCCCAGATGAGGGTGACGGAGTCGTCGCCGGTCCCGCTCTCGGTGCCCGCGACGCCGTGTCCGGCGCGCTGTTCGGCGCGTGGCAGCACCACCACGTTGAGGTCTGTCTTCGCCGACTCGTTGTGCAGTTCCCTGACGGTTCCGGTCACTCCGGCGAAGCGGAGGTCGGGGATGTGGGAGTCGTGGAAGCTGAACATGACCTGGAACAGGGGGTTGCGCGAGGGGTCGCGGGGCAGGCGCAGTGCTTCCACGAGCCGGTCGAGGGGGACGTCCTGCCATTCGTGGGCGCGCGCCGTGGTGGCGTGGACCTGGCGCACCAGCTCCCGGAAGGTGGGCGCGGCGGACAGGTCGATGCGCAGCGGCAGGCTGTTGACGACCATGCCGATCAGGTTCTCGACCTCGGTGAGCCGCCGGTTGGCCACGCCGGTCCCGACGACCAGGTCCCGCTGGCCGCTGTACCGGCTCAGCACGGCGGCGAAGCCGCTGAGCATGGTGGTGTAGAGGGTCACGGCCGAGGAACGGCTGAACGCCCGCAGCCGGCGGGTGAGCCGCCCGGGCAGTTCCACGCGCAGCGCGGAGCCGGCGAAACTCTGCGCGCGGGGCCGGGGCCGGTCGGTGGGCAGGTCCAGTGCCGGTGGCACGCCGTCGAGTTCGGCGGTCCAGTGCGCGAGGTGGGCGTCCAGGACGTCACCGGACAGCCAGGAGCGCTGCCACAGGGCGAAGTCCGCGTAGCTCGGGGTGTCGCGGCGGGCGGCGGGGACGCTCCCGGCCGCCAGGTCGGTGTAGACGTCGCGCAGTTCGCGAAGGAACAGGGCGAAGGACCAGCCGTCGTGGACGAGGTGGTGTTCGACATGGACGAGGGTGTGGTCGTCGGACGCGTGCCGGATCAGGACCCAGCGGGCGAGGGGCGGCGCGTCGAGGTCGAACGCGGGCCGTACGGTGTCCCGGACGGTCTGTTCGGTGCGCCCTGCCCGCTCGTCCTCCGGGAGGCCGGACAGGTCGACGAGCGGCAGCCGGACCCGCATGGGCGGCTGCCGGAACTGCCGGGGCGCTCCGGCCACTTCGCGGTAGGCCATCCGGAAGACGTCGTGGCGCCGGACGATCTCCGTGAGGGTGTCCGCGAGAAGACGGTCGTCGAGCGGACCGCGCAGGCGCAGGGTGGCCTGCGCGTTGTAGGCGAGGTTGCCGGGGGCCAACTGCTCCAGGTACCAGATGCGTTCCTGGGGGAAGGACAGCGGCACCCCTTCGCCGTCCGCGGTTCCCGCCGGGGTGAGGGGCGGCGCGGGCGGCGCGGACCGGCGCGTGCCGTCACCGGGGTCCCCGCCGGGCGCGTCGGTCTGCGCATCGAGGTGGCGGGCCATGGCGCGTACCGTCGCGGCCTCGTACAGGGTCTGCAGGGACAGGTTCCTGCCCAGTTCCTCACGGATGCGGGCGGCGAAGCGGCCGGCGAGGAGGGAGTGGCCGCCGAGTGCGAAGAAGTCGGCGCCGGCCGGGACCGGGCCCCGGCCCAGCAGATCGCCGAGGATGCGGGCGAGATCCCGCTCCGTGGGTGTGGCGGGCGGGCCGGCGCTCGCCGGGGCCTGCCCGTGTGCGGGTGCGGGCAGCCGGGAACGGTCGATCTTGCCGCTCGGGGTGAGCGGCATCCGCTCCAGTACGACGACGGCCGCGGGGAGCAGATGGGCGGGCAGGCGTCCGGCGAGGAACTCCCTCAGCCGCTCGGCACCGAGCCCGGCGCCCGTGGCGTAGCCGATGAGTTCGGGCCCGGCGGGGGTCTCCCGGGCGGTCACCGCCGCATCCGTCACGTCGGGGTGCTCGGCGAGGTGGTGGGCGATCTCGTCCGGCTCGACGCGGAATCCGCGGATCTTGACCTGGTGATCGATGCGGCCGAGGAACTCCAGCGCTCCGTCCGGGTGCCGGACCACGCGGTCCCCGGTGCGGTAGACCCGTGCGCCGGGGCGGAGCGGATCCGGGACGAAGCGTTCCGCGGTCAGGCCGGGGCGGCCGCGGTAGCCCCGGGCCACGCCGTCGCCGCCGACGACGAGTTCGCCGGGCGTGCCGTCGGGCAGCGGACGCAGGCGGTCGTCGACGACGAGGGTGTGCGCGCCGGGGACCGGGGTGCCGATACGGGGTTTGCCGCCGCCCGGCGCGAGTTCGGCGACGGTGGCCCACACGGTGGTCTCGGTGGGTCCGTACGCGTTGAACATGCGCCGGCCGGGCAGCCAGCGCTCCGCCAGGTGTTCGGGCAGTGCCTCGCCCGCGCAGATCAGCACGGCCAGGTCCGGCAGTTCGGCGGCCGGCAGCGTGGCCAGTACGGACGGCGGCAGCGTGACGCGGGTGATCCGCAGGTCGCGCAGTGCCTCGACCAGCTCCGGACCGGGAGGTATGTCCTCACGGGCCGCGAGGACGAGTGTGGCCCCGGCCGACAGGGCCATGACCACCTCGAACACGGACGCGTCGAAGCTGGTCGGCGCGAACTGCAGGACCCGGTCCCCGGGCGCCGCCGCCCCGAACGTCCGTGCCTGCGCACGGGCGAGGTGCACCAGACCCCGGTGGGTGAGTTCGACGCCCTTGGGGCGGCCGGTGGAACCGGAGGTGTAGATGACGTAGGCCAGGTCGTCGGGGCGCACCCGGATCCGGGGCGCGGCGCCGGGGCGGGCGCCGGCGGTCGCGACGCCGGGGTCGAGGAACTCGGCCTTCCCGGCGGGCAGTCGTGCGGCCGTCGGCGCGTCCGCGATCACCAGCCGGACGCCCGCGTCATCGATCATGTACGACAGCCGCTCGGCGGGGTAGCCGGGGTCCAGGGGCAGCCAGGCCGCTCCGGCCCGCAGCACGGCCAGCAGCGCTGCCGGAAAGTCGGGGGAGGCGCTCGGCGCCACTCCGATCAGGCTGCCGGTGGTGACCCCCCGCGCGGTCAGTTCGGCGGCGAGCGCGGCCGAACGGGCGTCCAGTTCCCGGTAGGTGATCCGCTGCCCGCGGTACTCCACGGCGACGGCGTCGGCACCGGCCGCGGCGACGACGCCCTCGAAGATCTCGCAGAAATTCATCCCTGGTCCGTTCCCCCAGCGCCGGCGACGGCTTCGTCCGTCGCACCCGCATTCGACTTCGAATCCCTCGGCTCGTCGAAGCACCAGCGAGCCCTGCCCGGTTCGACAACCAATCGCGAGGTGTCTCCGAAAACGTATTCCGCAGCGATCGGAAAGTGCTCGTCGGTGTTTTCGGCCGTGGCCATCTCTATTTCCGTGACGCGCTCCGTCGATCCGTCCGCGAACGCCATGTGCAGCCGCAGGCCGTACCCCTCGACACAGAGCCCGCCGGACAGGGGGGCCACGGTGTAGCCGAACGCGGCGAGGGCCTCGGCGACGGCCCGGGCCCGCTCGGGCCGCAGCGCGAGCCTCACGCCCACGATGTCCCGCAACAGCCAGGAGCCGTCGTCGGGGGCGCCCAGCGCCGCGTCCAGGTAGGCGCTGCGGCACAGTGCGCCGTCGGGTCCCGGCCGGGCGCCGAGCGAGGTGAAGTACTCGGGCGTGACCTCGTTGAGGAAGAGCAGGACCGGACTCGCCTCGCCCAGCGCGACGTTGATCAGGTGGTACCAGGGCCGCCGCTCGCCGCCCTGGTCGTCGGCGCGTCGTACCAGGTCGTACTGGTGGCGCACGGTCCCGGTGGCGTCGAGCAGTTCGCGTGCGGCCTGTGAGGAGCCGGGTTCCTCGAAGGAGAAGACGAGGCCCGCGGTGATCGGCGACGCGCTCGGCAGTCCCGTGCCGAAGCATTCGACGAGCGTGTTGCGGCCGGCGACGCCGAGTGTGGAGTACTGCCCCGCCAGGGAGCTGTCGGCCTCCTTGCGCTTCGTCCGGCCGAAGCGCCGTGCGAGGAAGTCACTGGCGGCCGCGGAACGGTAGGCCGTCTCGTCCAGCAGGACCATGACGTGATCGAGGCGGGGCACGGGGCGCCTGCCGTCCGTTGCTGATCCGGTCGTCACTCATTCACTCCGATCGGCCGTCGCCCAGGGTTCGCACCCGGGTGGAATTCGGTGGGAGAAGTTTTGCCGCACCGGCGCTTAGGACGTCATTGGGGGAATCCCGGGGTCCCCCTGGGGCACCCCCTGGGTCACCCCCCGGCCCGGGTCCCTGTACGGCCTTCCCTGTTGCAACCCTGGGAGAAATGGGAATGCTTGACACTCCTCCTTTTCGGCGACCACCATCGAATACCCGCCGAACTACCTAGGAGAGCTGTGCGCATAGAGATTCTTGGCACCGTCTCTGTGTACGTGGATGAGCGCGAGCGTCCGATCAAGGCCCACAAAGTGCGCGCTCTGCTCGCCACCCTGGCGCTGGACGCCGGCCGCTCGGTGTCGAACGTGGAACTGGCGGACGAGCTGTGGTCGGGCCAGCCGCTCGGCAACGTCCAGAACGCCCTCCAGGCGCACGCCGCGCGGTTGCGCAAGGTCCTCGACGGGCCGAAGCGACGGCCCGGCGGCGAGACGGTCCTGCGTACCGTGCAGGGCGGGTACGTGCTGGACGTGCCCGGCGACGGTGTCGACGCCAACCGGTTCCTGGAGCTGGCGGGCCAGGGAGCCGCCGCCCTCCGGGTCGATCCGCGGCGGGCGGTGCGGCTGCTGGAGTCCGCGCTCCGGCTGTGGCGCGGCCCCGCGCTGCTGGACGCCGGCGACGGGCTGCGCTGCCGGGCCGGGGCGGCGCTGTACGAGGAGCGCCGGCTCGCGGTGTGCGAGAACCTCGCGTTCGCCCGGCTCGTCGTGGGCGACGCCGGACAGGCAGCGGCCGAACTGCGCCGCCTGGAGACGGAGCACCCCCTGCACGAACGGTTCTGCGAACTGCTGATGATCGCTCTGTACCAGCTGGGACGCCAGGGCGAGGCGCTGCACACCTACCACCGCATCCGTGAACGCCTCGACCGGGAGCTCGGACTGGAACCGAGCGCGCCGCTGCGCGCCCGGCACACCGAGATCCTCGCCCAGCGCCAGGTGCTCACCCTGATGCCCACGCACGCCCGCGCCGGCGGTCCCGTGCTCGCGGTCCCGGCCGTCCCGGCCTGGTCGCGCTCCGCCTGAACACCCCCGCGCGGCGTCGCGGTTCCGCGCCGTACCACCCGGTCCGCCGAAGGCCGCCGGCACGACGCCGCCCGCGCGGATCCCGATCCGTCGTTCTCACACCCTTGGAGCAGCCGTGTACGAAAAGCTCGCCGACATCCTCGTCAACCACTTCCAGGTGGACCGCTCCGCGATCAGCCCGGACGCCACCTTCGAGGACCTGGAGATGGATTCGCTCTTCCTGGTCGAACTGCTGCTGGTGGTGGAGAAGGAGCTGGGCGTCAAGGTCGGCGACGACGCCGCCACGCCCCGCGACACCATAGGCCGGGCCGCCGAGATCATCGCCGCGCAGGCCGACGCCGCGGCGGCGTCATGACCCGGCCGGCCGTCGCCGTCACCGGCCTCGGCCTGGTGACCGCCGCGGGCATCGGTGTGGAACCCACGTGGTCGGGGGTGTGCTCCGGCGTGTCGACGGCCCGCAAGGATCCCGCGCTCGCCGGCATCCCGGTGGACATCTCGTGCACCGTCCCCGGCTTCGACGCCCGGCGGCACGTGGGGCGCCGCAGCGTCCTGGTGCACGACCGTTTCACCCAGCTGGCCGTCGTGGCGGCGCGCGAGGCGGTCGCCGACGCCGGCCTGGATCCCGCGAGTTGGGACGGCGCCCGGGTCGGCGTCGTCGTCGGCTGCGGCCTCGGCGGTGTCGCGACCTGGGAGAAGCAGCACAGGACACTGCTCGACGACGGCCCGGGATCGGTCTCCGCCCTGCTGATCCCGATGCTGATACCCAACATGGTGGCGGGCCATCTGGCCATGGAGTTCGGTGCCCGCGGGCCCAACCTCGTCACCGCGACCGCCTGCGCCTCCGGCGCGACGGCCATCGGAACGGCGCTGGATCTGCTGCGCGACGACGTCTGCGACGTCGTGCTCACCGGCGGCACCGAATCCGGGGTCGTCCCGCTGATGGTGAGCGGTTTCGCGCAGATGGGGGCGCTGTCCTCGCGGCGCCTCGACGACCCCGCGGCGGCCTCCCGCCCGTTCGACGCCGACCGCGACGGCTTCGTCATCAGCGAGGGAAGCGGCATGCTGGTGCTGGAACGGCAGGCGGACGCGCGAGCCCGCAACGTCCGCACCCGTGCCCTGATCGCCGGTTACGGGGCATCGGCCGACGCCCACCACATCACCGCGCCCGACCCCGAGGGCACGGGAATGACGGCGGCCCTCGACGCGGCGCTGGCCCAGGCAGGCGTCACCGGGCAGGACGTCGACCACGTCAACGCCCATGGCACCTCGACGCCGCTGAACGACGTCATCGAGGCCCGGGCACTGCGCAAGGCGCTGGGCACCGGACCGGCGGTGACCTCGGCCAAGGGTGTGCTCGGCCATGCGCTCGGCGCCGCCGGCGCCATCGAGGCGGCCCTCACCGTGCTGTCCGTCGAGCGGTCGCTGGTCCCGCCGACGGCGAACCTGTCGACGCTCGACCCCGCGGTCGAGGTGGACGTGGTGGCCGGTGAACCGCGGCACCGCGCCGTCGAGGTCGCGGTCAGCAACTCGTTCGGATTCGGCGGCCAGAACGCGGTGCTGGCCTTCACCTCCGCCTGAGCCGGGCGGACGGCCGACGGCACCGCGTCCGAAACGGCGTCCGGCGCGACATCCGGCAGGGCATCCGGCACGACGTCCGAAACGGCGTCCGGCACGGCATCCGGCAGGGCGTCTGACAGGGCGTCCGGCACACCTCACTCCGCCAGGACCTCACAAGGAGAGCGGCACACGTGACGCAATCACACAGCTCGGGGCCGCCCGGCCCCGGCCACGACGTCATCGTCGTCGGGGCGGGCTCGGCGGGCTGCGTCGTGGCTCGCCGGATGACCGACCGGGGAGCACGCGTGCTCCTGCTGGAGGCGGGCGGACCCGCCGACAACCCGGCGATCCACGACCCCCGGCGCTTCGGCGAGTTGTGGCTGAGCCCCCAGGACTGGGGCTACCGGACGGTCGGGCAGCGGCACGCGGCCGGGCGCAGACTGTTCTGGCCGCGCGGCAAGGTGCTCGGCGGCTCCAGTGCGCTGAACGCGATGATCTACGCCCGGGGCGCCGCCGCCGACTACGACCACTGGGCGTACCTCGGCAACGACGGCTGGTCCTGGCAGGACGTCCTGCCGGTCTACCGGTCCATCGAGGACTTCGACTCGGGGGCGGACGAACTCCACGGCACCGGCGGACCGTTGCGCGTCCTGTCCGCGTACCGGGCCGACCCGGTCCACAGGGCACTGATCGAGGCGGCGGCCGAGATCGGCATCCCCCACCAGGACGACTACAACACGGGCTTCCCCGAGGGGATCTCGCAGACTCAGCTGAACATCGTCGACGGCCGCCGGCAGAGCGCCGCGGACGCGTACCTGACCCCCGTCCTCGGCAGTCCGCAGCTCACCGTGCGGACCGGCGCGCGGGTCCGCAGACTGCTGCTCGACGGCACGCGCTGCACCGGCGTCGAATGGGCCGAGGACGGCCGCGTCCACACGGCCCGTGCGGCCCAGACCGTGGTGGCCGCGGGCGCACTGGAATCACCGCGCCTGCTGATGCTCTCGGGCATCGGCGACCCGGAGCACCTGCGGTCCGTCGGTGTCACGCCCGTAGTGGAACTGCCCGGAGTCGGGGATGATCTGCACGACCACGTCCTGGCTCCCGTGGTGTTCGCCACGGAACGTGATCCGGGCCGCCCTTCGCCCGGCCTGTCGCCCGCCCAGACCCATCTGTTCTGGCGCAGCCGCTCCGGCCTGCCCGTTCCCGATCTGCAGCCGCTGCACTTCCCGGTGCCGATGTATCCGCAGGGGGTGAGCGGACCTGCGACGGGCTTCACGCTGCAGGCGGGCATCGTACGGCCGTCCAGCCGTGGCACCGTACGGCTCACCGGTCCCGATCCCGAGGACGAGCTGCTGATCGACCCGGCGACCTTGCGGACCGCCGCCGACACGACGGCGCTGCTGGCCGCGGTGGCCCTGTGCCGGGAACTGGGCTCGGCCCCCACGCTGCGCAAGGAGTGGGGTGCGCGGGAGATGTACCCCGGGCCGGACGCCGCGGCCGGTGCGCGGGAGCCGGCTCTGCTCGACCGGATCCGGAGCACGGTCGCCACGTACCACCACCCTGTGGGGACGTGCCGCATGGGCATCGACGCCCGGGCGGTGGTCGACCCGCGGCTGAGGGTTTACGGGGTCGACGGGCTCCGGGTCGCCGACGCCTCGGTCTTCCCGTCGGTGACCACCGGGAACACCCACGCGCCGGCGCTGCTGGTGGGCGAGCGCGCGGCGGCCTTCATCGCGGGGTGACAGCCGCCGCCTCGCGCGTCACGGGCGCGGGGCGGCGCCCAGGCGGGCCGGCGCGTGCGCCTCGACGAAGTCGGCGAGCTGGTCGGCCGTCAGATCGACCGGCGGGACCACCACCAGCCGGTCCACACCGAGGTCGCGGTAGGCCCGGACGACATCCGGACCGAGGCGGCGGGCCGGCGCGACGGAGATGTGCAGCGGCCTGTCCCGCCCGTGCTCGGCGGCGAGCGCGCGCAGTCCGGCCACCTGCTGTGCCGTGGCGCGCAGGCCCATCAGATAGCCGAACCAGGCGTCGCCCCGGGTCACCGCGCGCCGGTGTGCCGCCGTGCTGTGCCCGCCGATCACCACCGGGATGCGCGTCTGGGCGGGGCGCGGGTGGGCGTCGACCGCTTCGAAGCTCGTGTGGGTGCCCCGGAACGCGGGGCTCTTGTCGTACCAGAGGCTCTCCATGGCCTCCAGGTACTCCTCCGCCCGCCGCGCCCGGCCGCGTGGGTCCACGCCCAGGGCGCGCAGTTCCGGCTCCAGATAGCCGACCCCCACCCCGAAGAGCAGCCGGCCCGAGCTGAGGACGTCCACGGAGGCCAGTTGCTTGGCCAGGACCAGCGGATTGCGCTGGGGCAGCACGATGCAGCCCGCGCCGAGCAGCAGATGCTCGGTACGGGCTGCCAGATGGGTGAGCGCCACCACCGGGTCCAGCAGCGGCGTACCGGGGTCCAAGGGGGACTCCTCGGTGCGCGGGGACGGCAGGACGACATGGTCGCCGACCCAGAGCGAGTCGTACCCCAGCCGCTCGGCGAGGCGCGCGATCCGCTCGGCCGTCGCCGGGTCCGCCGCGGCGTTCATGTTCATGGAGAAGAGCCCGATGGTGGGTGCCATGGGGGCATGCTACTGGTCGGCGCGATCGATGAACTTCCTTGCCAGATCGAGGAATTCGGCGGGCCGTTCCAGGTGTGGATGGTGGCTGGCCCCCTCCAGGATCGCGCGTTCGGCGTACGGCAGCGCCTCGTACAGCTCGTCCGCGGCGGCCGGTGTGACCTCGTCGTGGCGGCCCGAGGCGACCAGGACGGGCGTCCGCACCAGACGCAGCCGGTCGCGGATGTCCCACGTACGCAGGCTGCCCGTCATGCTGAACTCGCTCTCGCCCATCATGGCCCGGCACACCGTGGGGTCCTCGCGCATCGCCGCCACCGTGCGCATCAGGCACTCCGGCACCGGGCGGGCCAGGATGACGTGCCGCCGGTAGAACTCCAGCATCGCCTCCTGGTAGGCGGCCGAGTCCGTGGTGCCGGCCGCCTCGTGCTGCAGGATGACCGCACGCGCCGGCTCGGGCAGGGCGTCGACCAGCCCGCGCACCTCGGAGATGTACGTCCGCGAGGCGGCGAAGGCGCCGGTCGTGATGAGGCTGCGCAGCCCCCGGGGCCGGGTGACGGCGAGTTCGAGACCGAGCATGCCTCCCCAGGAGTGGCCCAGCAGATGGAACCCGTCCTCGATGCCCAGATGAGCGAGCAGCAGCCGGAGTTCCTCCAGGAACAGCTCGACCGTCCAGTAGCCGGCGGGCGCGTCGGGGCGGTGTCCCGAACGGCCGCCGCCGTACTGGTCGTACAGGACGCACGGTCGTCCGCCGCCGGCCGGTCCGGACAGCGCCTCGGCGATCGGCGTCAGGTAGTCGTGCGTGAGGCCGGGGCCGCCGTGCAGCAGCACCACGGGGGGCCGTCCGCCGTGCAGGTCGCCGTGGACCCGGTACCAGGTGTGCCGTTCCTGCCACTGCATCGTGCCGTCGAGCGCGGTCATCGGGCCTCCCGTCGTCGGGCTCCCGCACTGCAGCGGGCGCCCGGACGAGTCTGGGCCGAGGCGCTGACCGGTGGCTGACCCGTGCCTGACGGCCGGGGCGGCGAGGGGCCCCGAACGCGTTCGCGAGAACGGTCAGACAACCGTCAGGGTCCGGTCAGCCGGCCCCCGCAGACTGCTCCTCGACGGACCATCGGACGAACCGCCGGAGGGACACACGGTGAGTGACGACAAGGCTCAGCAGGCCGCGCAGATCGCGGCCGCCATCAGGCAGGTCCTCGGGGACTCGCTCGGGTACCTCTACCCCGCCGCCCTGCGCGTGGCCATCCGCACCAAGATCCCCGACCACCTCGCCGCGGGCCCGCGGACCACCGGACAACTCGCCGACGCCACCGGCCTGCACGCCCCCTTCCTCTACCGCGTCCTGCGCTTCCTCGCCACCCGCGGCGTCTTCCGCGAGGACGACGACGGCGCCTTCCACATCACCCCCGCCGCCCAGGTGCTGCGCTCCGACGTCCCCTACTCCGTCCGTACGACCGCGCTGCTGCTGACCGACGAGATGTACTGGAAGTCGGCGGAACGGCTGGAGGACACGGTCCGCGAGGGCACCACGGCCTTCAACAAGATCTTCGGTTCCCCGCTCTTCGACTACCTCAACACCCATGAGGAGAGCGCCCGCGTCTTCCACACCGGCATCGCCGACCTGTCCACGATCGAGCAGGGCCGCGTGGCCGACAGCTACGCGTTCCCCGAGCAGGGCACGGTCGTCGACGTGGGCGGCGGGCCCGGCGGGTTCCTGCGCACCATCCTCACCAAGAACCCAGGTCTGCGCGGAGTCCTCTACGAGCAGGCGCAGGTGCTGGAGCAGCACATCCTGGACGCACCGGAGATCGCGGGCCGGTGGGAGACGGCCGAGGGCGACTTCTTCGAGACCACCCCGACCGGCGGCGACCTCTACCTGCTCAAGCGCGTCCTGCACGACTGGTCGGACGAGGACTGCCTGCGCATCCTGCGCGCCTGCCGCAAGGGGATGGACGCCGACGCCAAGCTGCTCATCGTCGACTGCGTGGTGCCGCGCGGCAACGATCCCGACCCCGGCAAGCTGTACGACATCGCCATGATGACGATCTTCGACGGCATGGAGCGCACCGAGGCCGAGTTCGACAGGCTGCTGACCGCGACGGGTTTCAGGCTCTCCAGGATCGTCCCGACGAACGGGCCGGTCTCGATCGTGGAAGCGATACCGGCCTGACATGCCTGACATGACGGACGACAAGGCTCAGCAGGCCGCGCAGATCGCGGCCGCCATCAGGCAGGTCCTCGGGGACTCGCTCGGGTACCTCTACCCCGCCGCCCTGCGCGTGGCCATCCGCACCAAGATCCCCGACCACCTCGCCGCGGGCCCGCGGACCACCGGACAACTCGCCGACGCCACCGGCCTGCACGCCCCCTTCCTCTACCGCGTCCTGCGCTTCCTCGCCACCCGCGGCGTCTTCCGCGAGGACGACGACGGCGCCTTCCACATCACCCCCGCCGCCCAAGTGCTGCGCTCCGACGTCCCCTACTCCGTCCGCAGCGCGGCACTGCTCTTCACCGACGAGATGTACTGGAAGTCGGCGGAACGGCTGGAGGACACGGTCCGCGAGGGCACCACGGTCTTCGACGACATCTTCGGCGTACCCGTCTTCGACCGGGTCGACGGCGACGGCGCACCAGCGGTGCTGTTCTCCGAGGCACTGGACAGCCTGTCCATGACCGAGCAGGCCGCGATCGCCGACAGCTACGCCTTCCCGCCCGCCGGCACCGTCGTCGACCTCGCGGGCGGCACCGGAGGCTTTCTGCGCACGGTGCTGGCCAGGAATCCCAAGTTGCGCGGGGTCCTGTTCGAACGTGCGCCGGTGCTCGCCCGGCACCGGCTGGACGACCCGGCGACCGCCGGCCGCTGGGAGACCCTGGCCGGCGACTTCTACGAGTCGGTGCCCGCCGGCGCGGACGTCTACGTCCTGAAGCGGATCGTGCACGACAAGTCCCGGGCCGACTGCCTGCGTATCCTGCGCAACTGCAGGAAGGCCATGGGCGAGGGCTCCCGGCTGCTGATCGTCGACGCCGTGGTGCCGGAGACGGACGTGCCGCCGGGGATCGTGCTGTCCGACGTCCTGATGCTGACGGTGTTCGAGGGCAAAGAGCGGACGAAGGACGAATTCGCGTCACTTCTCGGCGAGGCGGGACTGAACCTGTTGCGCATCCATCCGACTCCCGCAAGCCTGTCGATCATCGAAGCCGGCACCGGCTGACACCTACCGCGGGAGGCACCGAGATGACCGCCCTGCCTCAGATCGTCGTCGAGCGAGGGCATGTGGAGCCCGGGTACGCCCACTACGACGACTTGGATCTGATGGGATTCGTCCACAACTGCCGCTATCCGGTGATGGTGGAGCGGGCACTGACCGGATTCTGGTCGCGCAACGGGTTCACCTACGCCGAAGGCAAGTACAGCCAGCCGGACATCTTCCTGGCGGTCGCCGAGTTCTCCATCCGCTATCGGGCGCCGATCCGCGGCACCGTCCCGTACGCGGTCCACTTCTGGATCAGCAAACTGGCCGAGTCGAGTGTGGTCTACGACTTCCGGGTGCTGTCGGAGGACGGTCGGACGGTGCACGCGGAAGGACACCGGGTGCACATACGGATCGACACGGAGACGTTCCGGCCGACTCCGTGGACCCCCGCCTTCCACGAGGTGGCCGAGAAACTGCTGTAGCGGCCGGCACGACGGCACGACGGCCCCGGGACTCGTCCCGGGGCCGTCGTCGTGTCCGCCCCGCGTCCGCCCCACCTCCACCCCGTGCCCGTCCCGAGCCCGCCCCGGGTTCACCCGTGGCCGCCCGTGTCCTCCCGTGGCCGCCTCCGGCCCGCCCGTGGCCGCCCGTGTCCTCCCGTGGCCGCCTCCGGCCCGCCCGTGGCCGCCTCCGGCCCGCCCGTGGCCGCCTCCGGGCCGCCCGTGCCCGCGCTCATGCCTCGTCAGGCGGCCGTCAGTGCTCCGTCAGCGGAGCCGGACAGACTGACGGGCGACCCGAACGATGGAGGCTGCGATGTCCGAGGAACACCCGACGATCGCCTATCCGGTGGTCCGCACCGACCCCACCCGGCCGCCCGAGGAGTACGCGCGGCTGCGGCGCGAGCAGCCCGTGTGCCCCATCACCCTGGCGACCGGCGACCCGGCGTATCTGGTCACGCGCTACGACGACGTGCGCACCGTCCTCGCGGACCGCCGGTTCAGCCGGGCGCTGATGCTGGAGCCCGACGCCCCCCGCTTCCAGGCCGCCGCCCCTTCCCCGGACGTGATCCTGAACATGGACCCGCCCCGGCACACCCGGGTCCGCAAGTTCGCCTCCCAGGCCTTCACACCGCGCCGGGTCGACGAGCTGCGCCCCCGGATGGAGGTGATCGTCGGCGAGGTGCTGGACGAGATGGCGGCCGGCCCCCGCCCGGCCGACCTGAACGAGGCCTTCGGCCGCCCGATCCCGCTGCGCATCGTCTGCGAGATGCTCGGTGTCCCCCTCGAGGACCAGGAGCAGTTCGTCGGCTGGACCGAGCGGATGATGTCGCTGCGGGACTACCCGCCCGAGGAGGTGCGCCAGGCCTTCATGGACATGCGCGCCTACTTCTCGGACCTGGTGGACCGCAAGCGCGCCGATCCCCGTGACGACCTGCTCAGCGCCCTGACCACGCTCTCGGATCACGAAGGGCCGCTCACGCAGGCCGAGTTGGTGGGCATGGGCACGGCGCTGCTGGTCGCCGGGCACGACACCAGCATCACCGTCTTCGCCAGTTCGGTGCTGACCCTGCTGCGTCATCCGGAGCAGCTGGCGGAGCTGCGCAAGGACCCCTCCCTGTGGCCGGCGGCGGTCGAGGAGCTGCTGCGTCTGGACAACCCCGGCGGCGTGATCTCACCCCGCCGTGCCTCGACCGACATCCGGCTCGGCGACACCGTCATACCGGCGGGCGCCGCGGTGATGCAGCACATCGGCTCGGCGTGCCGTGACGAGTCGGTGTTCCAGGACCCGGAGCGATTCGACCTCCACCGGACCGAGTCCACCCAGCTGTTCTTCGGCCACGGACCGCACTTCTGCATCGGGGCGCCCCTGGCCCGGGCCGAGATGGAGATCGGGCTGCGCATGCTCTTCGAGCGTTTCCCCGACCTCGAACTCGCGGTCGACCCGCGGTCCCTGAAGTGGCGGGACTTCGCGGCGCTCGGCGGCTACACGGAGTTCCCGGTCACATGGGGATGACCGGCGCCGGGCACCCGTCGTCGTCACCGGCCGGGGGCAGCACGGGGGCCCGGACCGGCGACACCGGGGTGCCCGGGAGCACGGATGAGCCCGTGACCCGGGTCCGGGCTCCGTTCGTGGCCGGTCTCGCGCTCGCCTCGCTGGGGCTGTGGACCGCCTTCTACACGCCCGTCCAGGTGTTGCTGGCCCGGCAGTTGCAGGTGATCGACCCCGGCGGCAAGGAGACGGCCCTCGCCCTCGTCACCGGGATCGGGGCCCTCGTCGGCCTGGTGGCCACACCGCTGGCCGGTGCGCTGTCGGACCGTACCGCCTCCCGGTTCGGCCGCCGCCGCCCCTGGCTGGCGGGCGGCGCGCTGTGTGCCGCCGCGGGTCTCGCCCTGCTGTCGCGGCAGGGGACCGTGGCCACGGTGGCCGGTGCCTGGTGCCTGGCCCAGCTGGGGCTCGGCGCCGTGCTGGCCGCCCTCGTCGCCGAGATCCCCGATCAGGTCCCGGCGTCCCAACGCGCCCGCGTCAGCGCCTGGATCGGTGCCGCCCAGCCGGTGTCGGTGCTGCTGGGCACCGTACTGGTCACCGAGGTGGTGACGGGCACAGCCGCAGGTTACGCGGTTCCGGCGCTCGCCGTCGTGACCGGTGCCGCCCTGTTCCTGGCCCTCGTCACCGACGCCCCGCCGGGGCACCGGCCGGCGTCGTCCGGCGCCCCGCGTCACATCCTCCGGGGCACCTGGGGGTCGTTGCGCCGCCACCCGGACTTCGCGCTGGCCTGGGTCACCCGCTTTCTGATCCAGTCCGGCAACGCCATCGGAACGCTGTACCTGCTGTACTTCCTGCGCGACGAGGTCCACTTCGAGCAGCGGTTCCCCGGCCGCAGCGCCGAACAGGGCCTGACGGTGCTGGTGTCGCTGTACGCGCTGGGCATCGTGGGCGCCGCCTTCGCCGGCGCGGCGTACTCCGACCGGTACGGCCGCCGGCGCACCCCGATCGTGGTGGCCGGCACCATGATCGCCGCCGCGGCGCTGCTGCTGGCGGTGTGGCCGAGCTGGACGGCTGCCCTGGCCGCGGCTCCTTCGATGGGACTCGGTTACGGCGTCTACGTCTCCGTCGACCAGGCCCTGGTCACCGACGTACTGCCGAGTTCGGGCGACCGGGGCAGGGACCTCGGTGTCACCAACATCGCCAACGTACTGCCGCATGTGCTGGGTCCGCTCGTGGCGGCGGCCCTGGTGAGCGCCCCGGGCGGCTACCGGTCGCTGTTCGCGGTCACCGCCGTCCTGACGCTGGCCGGCGCGCTGCTGGTCCGCCGCATCCGCGGCGTGCGCTGAGCCGCGGCCGAGCCCCGGGGCCCGGCGGCCCGTGCCACCCCCTACTCAGTGAACTTCCTCAGCGAAGAAGGACCTGATGACCGACGAGTTGTACATCGCCGGCTGCGCTGCCTGGCTGCCGCCGCCCGTTCCGGCGGCCGACGCGGTGGCATCGGGAGCGTTTCCGGCGGCCGAGGCCCGCAGGACCGGCATGCAGTCGGTCACGGTCGCCTCCCCGGACGACTCGGCACCGGCGATGGCCGCGCGGGCCGCACGAGCCGCCCTGGGCCGCGCTGGACGCTCCTCCAGCGAGGTGGGACTGCTGCTCCACGCCACGTTGTACGACCAGGGCCATGACCTGTGGGGCACGGCCTCGTACGTCCAGGCGCTGGCACTCGGCACCGGGCGGCCGGCCTGCCCCGCCGTGGAGATCCGCCAGGTGTCCAACGGCGGAATGGCCTCCATGGAACTCGCCGGGGCGTTCCTGTCCTCGGCCGAGACGTCCCACGCGGCCCTGCTCACGGCGGGCGACGTGTTCTGCCCGCCCGCCTTCGACCGGTGGCGCGCCGATCCGGGAACGGTCTACGCCGACGGCGGCGCGGCCCTCGTCCTGGCCCGGGACGGCGGCTTCGCGCGCGTGCGCAGCCTGGTGACCGTCTCCGATCCGGGCCTGGAACGCATGCACCGCGGGGACCACCCGTTCCGGCCGCCCGCCGACGGGCGGGTGCGGAAGGTGAACCTCGAGGAGTGCAAGGAGCAGTACCTGTCCCGGCACGGGATGCGGGCCACCGTGGACCGGGCCGCGCGGGGGCAGCGGTCCGCCGTGGAGGAGGCGTTGGCCGGCGCCAAGGCTGAACTCGGCGACATCGCCCGGTTCGTGCTGCCCCATCTCGGCCGCCGCAGGCTGGAGTCGGCCTACTTCCGGCCCTTCGGGATCGCCCCGGAGCGCACGACCTGGCCATGGAGCCGGACGGTGGGGCATCTCGGGGCCGGTGACCAGTTCGCCGGCCTGGCACGGCTGGTCGAGCAACGCGAGGTGCTGCCCGGCGACCTGGTCCTGCTGCTCGGCGTCGGCGCGGGGTTCACCTGGTCCGGCGCCGTGGTGGAGATCCTCGAACTCCCGGACTGGCAGGAGTGACCGCCGGCCGCACCGGCACCGTCGTCGCGTGGTACGGCAACCTCTCACAGCCCGAACTCCCGGTGGCACCAGGTGAACAGATCACGTGCCTCGTCGAGCCATCGGTCGGCCAGCGCGTCGAACGCCTGCTGGGACAGCGCACAGACCAGTGGCAGCGTACGGATGCCGCTCAGGTACGCGGGCCGGCCGCCGCCGAGGTTGCAGACCGCGAGCATCGGGGCCAGCCGATCGACGTTCCAGGCATTGGCGGCGGCCGCCGCGAGGGCGATCCGGTCCTCCGTCAGATAACGGTCGTCCGTGACCAGCACCAGCAGCAGTTCGTTGCGCGTCGTCGTGAACGCCACGGTGATCCTCCGCCGGGCGTCCGCGTGGTCCAGCCCGACCGTCACGGAGTGCGCATCGGCTTCGAGGGGAAGACCGTGCCGTGCTCCCCACGTGCGCACCAGCCGATGCCAGTGATCGGCCAGCACGAGCCCGCCGGACGACGGAAGGTCAGGTTCGGACACGTCGTACCGCCTGCAGCACCAAACGGTCGGTCAGACCGGCGTCCAGCAGAACTCTGACCCCCGCCGGGAGCGTACGCACCGGACGGGGCTGCTCCAGCGACGCGTCGGGAAGGGACGGCGGGGCGGTGACACGGGCGGGAACCGCGTCCCGGGCGAGCCAGGCCGCCCCCTTGGCCACCGCGAGTTCCGGCTCGGACACGTCCAGCACCGGCCGCCTGGAGCGGGCGGCCAGCAGTTCACCGACCATGGGGAGCCGGGAGCTGCCGCCCACCGGGACGATGAGGTCGAGATCCGCCCAGCCGAGGCCGTGGGCCCGCAGCACTCGCTCGCACTCCGCGACGGTGTCCGACAGCAGCGGGCGGATGGCCTCGCTCAGCTCGGCCCGGGTGAGCGTGACCTCGACGGGAGGATCGAGCATGGTGAGCAGATCGGTGTGCTCCGACGAGACGGACAGTTGCTGCTTGAACGCCGTGCACACCTCCGCGAGCTGCGTCCTGCGGCGCAGCACGCCCGGGCCGCGGTCGGAGGACCGCACCGAGTCCAGGGCGGCGGCGGGACAGCGGGCCTTTATCAGGCCGAGGACCGCCTGATCGATGGCCAGCCCGCCGACATGGGGCAGACCGCCGGGGGAGCCGAGAACGGTGAGGCCGTCCCGGGTCCCCCGGCCGATGGCGAGGTCGAACGTGCCGCCCCCCAGGTCGTACACCAGGATGGTCCGCTCCCGGTCCATACCGTGGTCGTGCAGGGCGTGGACGGCGGCCGCAACCGGCTCCGTGTGCACTTCGACCGTCTCCCGCGGGAGGCCCGCGGCCTCGGCGGCGTCCACCATGAGCCCCCTGCGGGCTCGCTCCCATGTGGCCGGAACGCTGATGCCCACCCGGTCCGGCTCGGCCCCAACGGCACGGCGGGCCTGTGCCACGAGGAAGCCGAGGACCCGTGCGGTCAGCTCCTCGCTGGTGAAACGGCGCTCGCCGAGCCGGTGCGGGAACGGCTCGCCGAACTCCCGCTTGAATTCGGCCCGGAAATACTCGGGACGGCGCAGGCGCGCGTTCTGGGCCGCCTGCCCCACCACCATGGATCCGTCGGGCAGCAGACACACGGCGGTGCGTACGGAGGTCGCCCCGTGAGCGCTCACGGGGTCGCGCACCGGCAGCGGGGGGTGCCCCTGACGCAGGACCACCAGGGCGGAGGTCCAGGTGCCGAAGTCGATGCCGTAGACCACGCCGTGGCCTCGGTCCGCCGTGTCCCCTGTCGTTGCATCGGTCATGGGGTGTCGAACTGGTCGGGGTCGAAGGAAGCGCCGATCACCGGCGGCAGGGTGGTGTCGATTCCCGCCGGGTCCGAAGGCCAGTCCGTCCCGGCGCCATGAGGTGCCTCCTGGTCGGGGACGACGATCGCCGTGCCGGCCGGGACGTCCTGGCCCAGCCCGTGCAGTGCGGCATCCAGGACGAGGTCCACCGCGACGTCGCCGGTCACCGCGGCCACCGTGGCCCCGGCCATGGCGGCGGCCCCGGAGCCTGCGGCCGGTGCGGCGTGCGGCGACACCCCTGACGGCGCCGAGGGCGGTGCCGGGCGCGGTACCGAGGGCGGCGCCGGGCGCGGTGCCGGTTGCGACGGCGCGGGCCGCGGTGCGGGGGGTGCTGCCGACCGCTTGGCCAGGCGGTCCACGCGGGAGCGCAGCCGGTCGAGTTCTCCCTGCAGGTGGCGATAGCGCTCCTGGCGGGCACGTAGTTCGCCGCGCCTGCGTGCGCAGGCCTCCTTGGTCTGCCGGCCCGCCTGCTGGAGCCTGCGGCACGACTCGGCCAGCGACTCCTGTTGGGCGGCGAGCTGGGCGTTCAGTTCCTTCACCATCGACTGGGCGATGTCCCCGTACGCCTGTTGGAAGGATTCGGATGCGTGCCGCCGGTTGGCGGCGAGCTCCTGGCAGACCAGCTGGAGCAGCCGCGCATCACGCTCGCGCCGGGCGCGCTCGCGCAGATCCTGCCGGTGGTTGCGGAGGCCGTGGACCAAGCCCATCAGGCCCAGCCCGGTGGCCACCACCATGCCGCTGAACGGTTCGATCATGGCGACGCCCGCTCCCACGCCGAGGCCGGCCATGCCGGTGGACCAACTCGCCCGGAGCTGGTCGAAGATGCGGGCCGGCCGGACGTTGAGCGGCACGGTCGGGACCGTGATGCCGGGGGTGAAGGGAGGCTGGGGTGCCTCGGGCGACGTGAGACGGAGACTGGTGAGCCGGGCGAATTCCTCCATGATCTGCATGGCCACGCCGGCCAGCCTGTCACGTGCCTCGGTGAGTGCCCCGTGCATGCCGGAGGCGACCTCGCCGATCAACTCGTCGGAGCCCGGGTCGGCTCCGGCGGACACCTTCTCCTGGTAGCGGCGCAGCACCGAGTCGAAGGTGTCCTGCAGCGCCGCGCGGGCCTGCCGGGTGTCCACCTCGAAGCGCCGGGTCAGCTCGGTACGCCAGCCGGCGCTGCCGGAACTCAACTGCGTGAGCCGGGCGGTGGTCTCCTCGACCTGGCCGCGGATCCGCCGCAGGGACTCGTCGGACTCCAGTGCGGCCAACTCGTTGACCAGCGGAGACCCCGCCGTCGCCAGGGCGTCGCCCAGCCCGTCCAGCGCCCGGCGAAGCTGTGTCGCCCAACTCGTGGTGGCGAGCCCTTCCCACAGTTCGAGCTCCAGTTCCGGGAATCCCGAGTCGGCGAGCAGCCGGTCGTCGGTGCGGTCCCGGAGCCATTTGAGTTTGCGGTAGGAGGACACCGGCACGATCACCAGGTCGTCGGCCGGCCTTCCGGTGCGTGCCGCGAGCTTCTCGCGGGTGCCCGCGACCACCGGGCCGGCATCCCGCACCTTGTCGGTCTTGGTGACGGCGGTGACGACCACCTCGCACTTCGCCAGGGCCTCGCCCAGGAAGTCCAGCTCGTACGTGGCGGGCGGCTCGATCGCGTCGCAGACGAAGACCAGTCCGTCGGCCCGCTCCAGGAAGGCACGGGTGGCCGCTGTGTGTTCACCGTTGACGCTGCCGACCCCGGGGGTGTCGACGACCACCAGGCCCCCTTCCAGCGGGGGTACCGGGGCCTGGATCTCGACCAGCCGGACGTTCTTGTGATTGCCGGGGTTGCCCTGCTCCGTGACGTAGTCGGCGAGCTGCGGGAGAGGCAGTTCGAGCCGCCGGGTGCGGCCCCCGGAGCCCGTGTCCCCGAGGTGGACCACGGCGCGCTCCTCGGCTCCCCACGCCAGCGTGGACACCACACAGGTGGCCACGTCGACATCCACCGGGAACAGACCGGGCCGTTCCACCAGCGCATTGAGAAGCGACGACTTGCCGCGCTTGTACTCACCGACCACCACCACATGACAGGTGCCGGCTTCCAGGCGTTCCCTGGACCGCGCAAGCAACTCCCGCTGACGGGGTCCCAGTTCGTCCAGCAGTTCGTCGAGGACTTTCGGATAGGCGGCCAGCACGTCGGTGCGAAGACGACTGGTGGCGTTGTGCCGCATGGTGGTTCACCCTTCGTCGGGCGGATGGTCGCCGGGCAGGTACTGCTGGAGGAACTTGGGCGCAAGCCGCCGGTAGGAAGGAACGAGACAGGGCTCCATCAGCCGGCCCAGCAGCGCACGGAACTCCGCGGTCACCGCCCCGTCGGGCTGCCGCCCGAGCGAGAAGGCGGCGAAGAGTTCGTCGTACACGCCGAACAGACGGGTGCGCAGCGCGCGGTACCCGTCATGCGACAGCATCTCGACGGCGGGGTGGGGGAATCGGCCGACGGGATGCGCCCACTCCTGCCGGGAGCGGCGCGGCTCCTTGAAGCGCAGGTCGGAGTACTCGACCAGACGCCCGGTGGACCAGTCCAGGGTGACAGTGGCGAACGGCGGGAAGAGATCGGCGCCGCCTGCCGGATCGGGACGCAGGACGAACAGCGGCAGCCGGGCGAAGACCCGCGGCTCGCCGTCCTGGATCACCGCGAGGGGAACGGGCCAGGCGATGCCGCACTCCATGGGCGCGACCTCGCGCATGGTCCGTGAGCGGCGCAGTGTTCTGACGAGATCCTCGCAGCGGGGCAGATCACGACCGGTACGGGTCATGCCGGCACCGCCCCGGGGGAACCGGCTGCCACCAGCAGGTTGCCGGAGTCCTGCCACGCTCCCAGGAACTCGTCCAGCGGAACGGCCAGGCCCTGTCCGTCCGGATGCCCGGAATCGTTGAGGATCACCATGGGGGAGGCCGGGTCGCTGTGGTCGAACCCGGTGACCCACACGGCGTGGTCGGCATCCTGGCCCGGGATACCCGGCACACCGCCCACGGGGTCGTCGGTCGGGTCGTACCCGGGGGTCCAGATCTCGCCGGAGTCGAGCCCCACGATGGCGGCTCCACCGCTCGCGACCACCTGTTCCAGCTGCTCCAAGGTCGCCCCTTCCACATGCTCGACCGGGACACCGTGGTACTCCAGCAGGTTTCCCACATCGTCGGGCGCGGTGCCGGAACCGTCGAACCAGCCCATGCTCGCCGCCTCCTGGGTGAGCTGCTCCTCGCTGAACTCCTGCCCGGTGAGATAGGTGAGGACCATGCCCTGCGCGCCGATGGCACAGGCGTTCTCACCGGTGTGCGGGCGCCACATCTCCATGGCTTCGCCAGGGTGTCCGGAGACCGCCGTCGGATCGCTGTGCGCCGGATCGAAGTTCGGCAGGTCGGGAATGCCGCCGACGGCCGGTTCGAGCGCCGGCGCCGGCGCCCAGCTGTCCTCGTGGGGCACCACCGCAGCAGCCGGGTCCATGGGGTCGCCCAGGAGCATCTGGTCCGTCAGGTTGACGGGGGACGCCGGATCCATGTAGTCGGTGAGGTCCACCTCGGCCTCGGGGTGGATGCCTGCACCGGCACCCGGGTCGTCCGGTTCCCAGCTCATCGCGCGGTCCCTTCGTCGTCGTTCCCGTACAGCAGCTGCCCGGCCCGGCCGATCTGGTCGGCCACCCGCTCGTAGGAACGCAGCACCACCCGCGCCGCGGTCAGGGTGGGCCCGTCGACCAGCGGGTCGGAGCACAGGGCGGCCCACTGGGCGGCGTGGCGGCGGGCCGTCGCCAGCAGCGTGTCGACGGGTGTGCCGACGGGCAGGCCCAGCCGGGCCGCACAGCTGGTGCCGTGTTCGCCGGTGACGGCGAGCAGTTGGGACTCCTGCTCCTGCGTCAGGTCGAGACCGCCGTCGTAGTACGCGCGCAGCGCGGCCAGTTCCGCCGGCCCCGGATCGGTGACCTGGAGCCGTTCCAGCAGTGTGGCCACCCGGTCCGCCGCTGCGGGTACCGGCCGCCCGGTGAGCTGCGCCGTGGCCCGCAGTCGGGACACCTCGTCGGCGATCTCGCGGCGGCCGTGGTCCAGCTTGATCAGCCCGGCCCGGTTGCCGAAGTGCCGCAGCACCGTCTCCCGCAGAGCGAGCACACCGCTGCGCTCGAGCAGCGTCCGGCGCACCGCGTCCTCCCCCAGGCCCTCCCGCAACAGGCCGCAGGCCAGAAAGACCCCCCACGCCCCCATCCGGCCGACCAGATCGGCGCGGACGCCGGCCGGGACCGGCAGCTGCGGATAGTCGCGGCCGCAGAAGTGACCGACGTCCTCCATGAGGTCCGCGAGCCGCCGAGGCGGCACCTTCGCCAGTGCCGACAGCGGACCGAAGGCCTCGGAAGGCATGCGCTGGGCGGCGATGCCGAGAAGACCGGCGACGGGCACGACCGTGCGGAACACGCGCCGCACGGCGGGCCGTAGCGCGTACGAGTCGGCGATACGGCGGGCGGTCTTCATCGGGTCGTGGTCCAGCGGATCGGCGGGCATGCCGTCGCGGCCGGTTTCGCCGATCGGCGGCCAGTACTGGTCGCTGCGCGACAGCACCCCGAACGCCTTCAGTGGGCTCACGACCGCCCCGTACGCCCCGGCGAAGCTGTCGACCGCCTGCTGGTCGGCCCGGCCCAGACCACGGCTGAAGACGAAGACGACCGCGTCGGCCCGGTCCATCTCCGCCGCGCTCAGGTCGTGCACCGACCGGGCGTCCCCGCCCAGTTCCCCGAGCACCCGGGCGGCGTCCTCGCGCTCCGCCGGATCGTCGATGCCGAGGAAGGACAGGGTGTTGTCGGCATCGGTGCCGTGCACACTGCCGAGCCCCGGAGTGTCCACGATACGGAACCGGCGCAGCAGCGCGCTGGGCCAGCCCACCTCGACCTTGCGAATGGCACGCAGCTGCCGCAGCCCCGCGGCGTCACGCACCGTCAGCCGGGACAGCGCGTCGGGTGGCCATTCCTCGACCGGGCGTCCGTCCTTGAAGTGGACCAGCAACCGCGGCCGCTCCGCGTGGTGGAACTCGGCGACGTTGAAGGTGAGTTCCAGCTGGCCGGTCTCACAGACTTCTTCGCCGAGCAAGGCGTTGACCAGCGTCGACTTGCCGCGTTTGATCTGGCCGGCGACAGCCACCCGCAAGGGCTGCGTCATGCGGATCCCCGCGGCGCGCAGGATGACGGGGAGGTTGCCTGCCTCCGGGCCCGTGGGGCCGAGTTCCTCGGCGATCCGGGCGAACACCCCTCTGTGAGGGCCTTCGGCGGACGGCGGAAGGAGCGTGTTCGTCATGCCGTCACACCCCCCAGTGGAGGCGCAGGAGGAAGAACAGCACCACGGCTGCGCCGATCAGGAGGGGCTTGATCCAGTCCGACCAGGGGTCGTCTCCGTTGGGAGGCACGGCTTGCTGTCCCGGCGGGTTGACGGGAACGGGCGGCGTGACTCCGTGGATGGCCGGCCCCGGGGAGACCGGCTGGGGCACGGGGGGCGGCCCCATGGGGGGTGGCTGCGGCGTCTGCTCGGGTGCGTTGAAGGCGTCGTGGCCCGTCGCGTCCGCCCGGTGGCACCAGGGACAGTGCGCCAGGTGGGCCCCATGGGCGTGCCTCGGCCGCCGCGGGCAGATCGTGATCGCGCCCTGCGCCCGCGACTCCTCCAGCGCCGCGAGCCACTGTCGTGACGTCGGACGCTGCGCTGTGTCGAGCAGCCCCGATCCGAACGCCTGGCGGGCCAGGGTCAGCACGGCCGGCGGCAGTACCGTCGGATCGACCAGGCCGCGCGGGATGATCAGCGATTCCGGCCGTACGACGAACGAGCGGCTGGCTGTGATGTTGTCCGAGATCTGGACGTCGTCCTCGCTGTCCCGGGGCACGCCGCCGAACGGGTGGTACCCGGCGGTCAGCAGCTGGTAGACGAGGACCGCCAGCGCGAAGTCGTCGCTCGGCACACTCCCGGGAGCGCCCTGCAGCCGCTCGGGGGCGGCGTAGTCGGGTGTGTGGAGGGTGGCGGGGAACGTCTCACCGGTGCCCGGGTCGCTGAAGCCGATCGAGTCGCAGTCCAGGAACGTGGCGAAGCCGCGCTGGTCGACGACCACGTTCTTCGCCGAGAAGTCACCGATGACCAGGCCTTCGTGATGCAGCCTGGCCGTCATGAACGCCAGGTTCCAGCAGATGCCGAGCAGGAACCTCCAGTCGGCCTCGGCGGGGAACCTGCGCAGCCGCTGCTCCCGGTTGAACAGCGCCATGAGCTGGATGTGGTCCGGCCCCGCGAAGCGCCCCATGCCGTACCCGAGGAAACCGCCGTCCGTTGCGTACGCGAGCCCCACCGGCCAGGCCAGTTCGGGTGGTTGGCCCCCGTCCAACGGGCGTCCCGCCAGGGGGTTGAGGGCGAGCATCCGCCGTAGCCGGTGCTCACGTGCGGCGTCGGGCTGGTGGTAGACCTTCACGACCAGGTCGTCGGCGCCCTCCACCGGATGTACCGCCGCCTCCAGGCCCGAGCCCAGCGCCTGCTCCAGGAGCACCACCGGCCTGCCGTCAAGAATCACCCTCCGCCCCGTCACGGCAGCTCCCCTCCGAACCCCGGACCATCCGTCGTACGGACCGCCCGCACCAGCGTCTTGTCGTCCGCGTTGAGCGCGGTGAGCCGGTCCGACAGCAGCAGCGCCTCCAGCTCCCGGGCGTCGGACCGCGGGTCCGGGCCCGGACGGTCCAGCGAGCGCAGCACCGAGGCGGCGAACGAGCGGTTGGCCGAGAGCACCGGTCCTTGCGCACGGGACAGCGCAGCCTGCGCCAGACCGTCGGTGGAGACCACGACACCGTCCACGCCGTCGTCCCGCACACAGGCGATCCCCACCCTCAGCGCGGCGTCCGCCGAGCTGAGGAACGTGGTCTCGTTGCCGTACTCGCCCGCGGCCTCGGGCTGCGGCAGCAGATGGAACTGGGGTTCGCCGTCCTCCTCACCGGCGCGCAGCACCACGAACCCGTCGCCCAGCGAGGTGTAGCCCAGCCAGCCGGGACCCAGCACCACCACGGTGAGGGTGGTGGCGAAGTCCGCCGGGCCGCTGCGGCCGGCAGTGCCGCCCGCGCGGTCGGCGGACAGTGCCCAGGTGCCGTCGAGGAACGCGTCCAGCACCTCCGAGAAGGCATCCCGCAGCTGGTTGCGGAGATCCTCGGCGCTCCGCGGCACGCCCTCTCGCTCGCCCAGACGGGCCCCGTACACCGACGTGGCCAGCTGGACCGCCAGCTGCGCGCCCTCCTGTGAGCGCGGTCTGCTGCCCGCGCCGTCCGCCACCGCCAGGACCGTGATCGGGGAATGCGCCGGCCCGCTGTGCGTCGTCCCCCACGCGTCCTGGCACGGCATCCCCTGCTGGGCGTGCCGGTACCCCTGCACGCTCATGCCGTGCACCCGCCACGCCCGGCCCTCGACCGGTCCGGTCCCTGTAGCCCGCGCCACCCGATCGCTCCTCACCCTCGCTGCTCGCTCTCAGGAACCCCAGGCCGGACGCTGCGTCTTGAACCGGTTGAACAGCTGCTCGAAGGTCTCCTCCTCCGCCCCCTGCTGTTCGGCGCTGGCGCTCGCGGACATGGTCTGCAGCAGGTCGCGGAACGGGAAGCCCTTGAGGGTGGCGTGGTACTTCGGCGCCAGTTCCCGGAGCACCTGCTGACCGTGTTCGCTGATCCCGCCGATGCCGAAGGCGTAGAAGCGGAAGCGTTTCGCGTCCTGTTCCGCGGCGAGCACCGGGACGAGCCGGCGCCAGGCATCCGTCGCCATGCCCTGGCTGTCGGTCGGCAGGCCGTCGGTCACCAGGCAGATCTGCGGGCGGTAGTACTGCAGCCCGGATCGGCGAAGCTCCGCTTTCCGTTCCGCCACCAGGCGCATCCCGGTCTCCACGGCCTCCGTGAGCAGCGTGACGCCAGAGGCGGTCAGCTGCGGCGGCCGGAACCGGTGGGCGGTGACGAAGGGACTGGCCGGGGCCTGGGGGTCGAGGAGGTTCGGGCCCTGCCAGACTCCGATCCCCGTGCCGCCGAAGGTCACCACGGCGATCTCGACGCTGGAGCTGAGGCCCACGTCGTCCTGGATCTCGCGCCCCCAGAGGGCCAGTGCCTCGTTGAGCAGCCGGATCGGCTCGCCCGCCATGGAGCTGGAGATGTCCAGGCACAGCAGCAGCGGCAGCCGCTGGGAGTTGTTGCCGAGTTCGATGTCCGCGTACGCGGCGGGCAGGTCCTGCGGCGGGGTGGTCGGCGGGCCCGGATTCGCTGGGTGCATGGGACGTGATCCCCTTGTCGTGTCCGTGGTGCGGTGCGGGTGTTGCTCGTTGCTGTCCGGCTCCGGTGTCCGGCTCCCGTGTCAGGTTCGAAAGTCGCCGGGTGCGTAGGCGAGGCGGGCTCCGGGCCGGCAGTCGGTGACGTCGACGGTCGCGCCGGGGGCCGGTGGGGCCAGGTGCGGTTCGGCCCAGCTCGCGCGGTACAGCCAGCCGTCCAGTTCGACGTATCCCTGGGGATGCAGGCCTGTGCGTACGGTCGCCGGGCGGACGGGGCCGTCAGGCACGGCGCGCGGGCCGCCCGGGGCGGGCTCCGCACGGTCCGCGGGCCACGGCCGTTGCGGTGCACCTCGCGGCGGCGCGGGCGTGGATGCGGCGGTAGGGGCCGGCGACCAGGAGTCGGTCGCGGGCGTGGGGGCGGGCAGGGTGGCGTCGTCTGCGCCTCCGGCGGCGGAGGCGGGCCGGTACCTGGTCCGGAGGACCGCCAGGACGAACAGCGCGGTCCCGGCGGTGAGCAGCATCACCAGCAGCTTTCCTGCCGGACCGGGGTTTTCCTCGTCGGAGTCGTCCGGCGGGGGCAACTGGAGCCGGTGCAGCTTGACGGGCCCTCCGGCCTTCTCGAGTGCCCCCCGCTCGTGCGGCGCCATACGGGGGTCGGATGCGGGCAGCCCGGCTTCCTTCACCTGAATCCGCTGTCCGTTGCCCTGTTCGAGGAGCCGGCACAGATTCGCCTGGTCATGTGCACAGAGCTTCAGTTTCCTGACGTCGTGCAGGACCGGGTGCGCCGGTGTGCTGATGACGGCGTCCCGGGCGACGACCGCCCTTGCGTCCGCCAGCAGCAGGAGCACCGCCCCGCCCGGCCCGCTGTCGGGTCCCGTCTGGACGACCACGAGTCGCACGTCGTGCTTCTCCTTGGCGGCGAGGACACGCCGCATGCCCTGCTCCACATCGCCGCCGTCCAGGTCGAGCGGCTGCTCCACGGTCACCACGAGGGCGCCGTGCTCCGGGGCCTCGGCGATCGCTTCCGCCGTGCGGTCGAGCTCCGTCGGAACCTCGGTGCCGTCGCCTGCCGAAGCACCCACCAGGGGGACCGTCAGGATGAGCAGCGCCGACAGCGTCGCCAGGGCGCGTCCGACCGCCCGTGCCATATGTCCCCCCGGGTACTCCCCCGATGCCGCGCAGGACCGGTCCTCGCCCCTGCGCGCCGACCGGAACAGCGTGGCAGGGCACAGGTGACCGCCGAGATGGTTGTCGGACAACTTGGGGCCGTGAGCAGGAGTGTGGAGTCGCGTGACGGCGCGCACGAACGCCGTTGTGCGCCGGGGCGCCGCCCTGAGTCGCGCGAGCGGGAACCTGCTTCCGACGTGCTGAGACGGCCGTTCCATGACACTCTCGCCCCCCATCTGCACATGGCTCCCGACCCGCTCCGCACCATGCCACTCACCAGCAGCGGAGATCCCGTCGTATTGCGGAATCGGCCACGGGAGTGGTGCGGTATCAAAGTCCCGGCTCATACCGCGGGGACAGGGGGAAGGCATGGCCGACACTGAAGGCGGGGCCGTGGCCGGGGAGGCCGGGGGTGCCCACGAGCGGCTGATCGGACTGCTGCTGACCGAACAGAAAGGCACCGACCCGGCGCCATACCTCTCCGGGGAACCGAGCACCCAGGACCCCGCGTGGGACAGATGGCTTCAGCCCGCGGCGGCGCTCGCGGCCGGCGAACCCAAGAGGGCCCTGGCTCTCCTGGCGCGTTCCAGGCCCGCGATGCCCGGCCACGCATCGCTGGACAGGGCACTGCGTGCGGCAGCCGTGGCGATGGAGCACAACTGGCACCCGGGCGCGGCGCCCCTCCCCCTCCGGCGCGAAGCCTTCCGCGCACTGACCGATGCCGGCTCCGGGATGGAGGCGGCCATCGCCTCGATCGCGGATCCGCCGGTCCGGCTCTGCGCACATCTCGCCGGGCAGGTCGGCGTCGTGCTGCTCTCCGCCCGCGTGACGCTCGGCCACGCCACGGCCTCGGTCGCGGCAAGGGCCCGGACCTTGCGATACGCAGCGCGGAACGCCTGGACCGAGCGAGAGCCGGCGGACGACGTGCTGCAGCCGCTGGAGTGGTTCGACGGACTGTACGAGGCGCTTCTGGACCTCGGTCACGCGGACGCCCGCGCGTACCACCGGCTGCTCGCGGCCGATCTCCGTGTCCGGGCCGGTGACCGGGCGGCGGCAGCGCCCCTGCTGCGGGAAGCCGAGCAGTGCATCACCGGCAATCACGCCGCCGAGGGCTTCGCTGCATTACTCACCGGTGACTGGGAGCTCGGCCCCCCGGGAACAGCGGAACACTGCGCCCTCGAACCGGCCCCGCCCGGCCCGGAAGTGCTTGCGGCGGCCGCCGACAGCTACGAGCGCGCGGAAGCGTCGTACGGTTCGGCCGGATCCTCGCGCGGCCGGGCGGCGGCGCTGCTGCGCCTCGCCCACACGCACCGGCTCGCCGGCCGGCACACGAAGTGCCGCGATCTTCTCGACCAGGCCCTCGGACTGGCGGTTTCCGCCGGCGACGGCGGGTGCACGGCGCTGCTCCGCGTCCACCGAGCGCTCGACCTGATCGAGGCGGAGGAGCCCGGGGAGGCCGAAGCCGCGGCCGCCGGACAGATCGTCGACTGGGCCACGACGGAGGGCAGTTCGTCATGGCTGCGGGGGCTGCGCCACCTCGTCGAGGCCCGGTCGCGGTATTGGGGCGCGCGGGGCGAGGCCGTCAAGAGCAAACGGGCCGACCTGCTGGCGAACCGGCTCACCGGTGAGCCCGCGGGCGACCGGGGACACCCGGCGGCCCGCGCCACGGCGGGCACCTACCAGCGGGCCGGCCACCGCCTCGCCACGTTCGTGCTCACCGGCATGGAACAGCAGGAACACCTCGACCGCATCCAGCGGCGGACCGACCGGGGCGAGCTGCCCGACCTGGCCGACTGCCTCGGCGTCATCCAGTGCGGCAAGGTCCTCCACGACCAGGCGTCGGCCCTGCGGGACCCTGATCTGATCGCCGCCACACGCTCCTCGACCCAGTCGGCGATCGACGTCGCCGAGCGCCTTCTGACCACCGCGAACGCGAAGGACACGGACACGGCCGACACCGACCCGGTCTCCCCGGAGGCGTTGTGGACCGTGCTCGGCATGCTTGAGTCCGACCTCGTCACCTCCCGTGCCCAGGAGACCTGGTTCCGCTCCCGGCGCGCCCGCTCGGCCGGACTGGTAGCGGAAGCCGACCTCCACGCACACCAGACCCTCCGGGAGGCCGAACGGATCACGGACCCGCTGTTCGCGGGACTCGTGCGCTGCTCCGCCCATCTCGACCTGCGCAACGGGGACGCGGCCCGCGCCGAAGTGGCGGCGATCGAGGAGCACCTCTCCGCGATCCAGGCCGCCGCCCTGTGGCTGAGCGTGGGCGAGCCCGAGCGCGCCGCACCGCATGTGCGCCGGATCGGCGCCGGCGGCCCCGCACCCGCACAGCCCTGGGAACTGCCCGCGATCGAAGCGGACCTGGAGCTGGGCAGGGACGGGTACGACAAGGCGGCCGATCACGCCCTGCGGGGGCTGTCGGCATACGAAGAGCGCCGCATCAGGCTGGCCCGTGACGCGTTGCGCGCCTCGTCCGCCGACGATCCGGTGGTCGCCGGCCTCTATCACGCCGCCGTGCTGTCCCTGCTGGAAGGCCGCGGACCCGACGCGGTCGCTGCCTCCTTCGACCTGGCCGAGCGCACCCGCTCCGGCTTCCTCGACGCCGTGCGCGCCCTCGACTCCGTGGGCGGCGACCGGGCGGCTCACACCGCGGTGAAGAACTGGCTGGCCGCCGAGATCCGCTGGTCCGCGCAGTTCGAGACCGAGGCCGCGGCGATCCGCCGCAGCGCGGTCACCGCGCCGGCCCACGAGCGCAGACGCCGGATCGACGAGGCGGAACGGGCCCTGGACGCGGCCGAGTCGGAGGTACGCAGGCTCGCCCCCGCCGCGTTCACCGCGTCGCACACCACCGAGCCGCCGGACGCCGCCGCCGTCGCCGCCGCACTGCCTCGGGACGCCGTCCTGCTCACCTACCACCTTCACGACGACGACCTCGTCGGCTGGGCCATGACCCGTGAAACCCTGCGCCCGCGGCGCCACGCCCGCTGGGCCCACGGCACTGTCGCGAGCGTGCGCCGGTTCCACGCCTGGTGTGCCGGTGAGGACGGCGGCGGTGACGGCGAAGCCGATGGCCAGGAGCTCGCCCTGCTGCTGCTGGAGCCCTTCCGCCGGCAGCTTCGCGACCGGCGGAAGGTGATCGTGGTCCTGCCGGCCGGTCTCGCGCTGTTGCCCTTCCACGCGCTTCCCTGGCAGGGAGACGTGCTCGGCGCCACCCATGAGGTGTCGTACCTCCCTGCGGCGTCCCTCCTCACCCGGCTCCACCGCCAGCCCCCGGAGCGGCCCTGGCCGGACCTCGACGCACTCCTGGTGGGCAACCCCGCCTGCGCCCCCCGCCTCGGACTGGCGCCCCTGCCCGGCACCGCGGCCGAGACGGTGGAGATCGCCCGGCTGCTGCCCCGCCACCGACTGCTGACGGGAAGTGCCGCGACGCGGGCGGAGGTGCTGCAGGCGGCGAGCAGCTGCGGGGTGCTCCACCTCGCCACCCACGGGCTGGTCGACGACCTCGCTCCCCACCGCGGCCGGCTCCAGCTCGCCGGGGACGACCACTTCGGACTCGCCGACCTGCTCACCGCCGCTCACGCCCCGCAGTTGCTCACCCTGTCCGCCTGCGACACCGGACGCGGTACCGCCACCGCGGGAGGTGACGTCCTCGGGCTGACCCGTGCGGCGCTGATCACGGGCGCGCGGCACGCCGTGGTCTCGCTCTGGCCGGTTCGTGACAGCACTGGCTGCCTGGTGGTCACCCGGACCTACCGCCGTCTCGCCGACGATCCGGCGGCCTCCGTCGGCGCGGCGCTGGCGCAGGCCCGGCTGGAGGTGCGGGACCTGTCGGGTACGGAACGGGACGAGGAGTTCCTGGCGCTCAGCGCCCGGGCCGGCGTGCGTCCGGGACCCGCGTACCGCTCCCGGTCCTGGCCCCGCCTCGGGACCAGGGACAGCGAACAGCTGCGCTCCGCGGAAGCGGACGACCGGCACCCGTACCACTGGGCGCCCTTCATCCACGTGGGGGTATGACATGACACTGCGCGCGGTGCTGATCGGCGCCCAGACATTCGGCCTGACGGGCGTGCACACCGACGTCGAGGTCATGCACCGGGTGCTGGGGAAGCACGGCTTCACCGACATCCGTGCCCACGTCGAGAAGGAGGCGTCCTACGCGGGCATCACACGGGCGCTGCAACAGCTGTGCCGGGACACCAGGTACGGCGACGGTGTCGTCGTCTACTTCTCGGGACACGGCGCGCTCCACGGGGACCTGCAGTACCTTGTGCCCGTCGACATCGAACAGAGCACACCCGACGATTTCAGGGGCTATGTGGCCGCGGAGCTGACCGCCGCGGTCCGTGTGCTCAGCCGTATCACGCCCAACGTCACGTGCGTGCTCGACGCGTGCCACTCCGGTGGAGCGGTGCGCGACGCCGGCCGCGAGCCGGGCCGGTGGCTGCTCAAGTCGGTGGCTCCGCCCAAGGTGATGCACGACGACGGGCTCGCCCGCGCCGCCGCCCTCGCCCGCCGGAACGCCCCGCTGGTCCCGAATGCCGTCAGGCTGTCGGCCTGTCCGCAGCACGGGACGGCGTTCGAGGCCGAGATCCGCCCGGGCGCCGGACGCCAGGGGGTGTTCACTGCCGCACTGGCCGACCTGCTCGACGTACCCGCGGCCCGCACGGTGCCCTGGTCATCGCTGATCGCTCGCGTGCGCGACCGGGTCAAGCAGCGGCAGCCGCTGCAGTGGCCGGACGCCGGAGGGCCCTCCGGGCGGCTGCCGTTCTCCCTGGAAGAGCGCTCGGAACCGGACCGGCTGCCCCTGGTCCGCAGGAACGGCCGGTTCGTCGTCCCCGGTGGCGCTCTGTTCGGCCTCGACCGCAGGGACACGCTGCGCATGGTGTTTCCGCGCGACGGCCTCGGGCGGGACCCGGTGTGCTTCGAAGCCACGGGCCAGGAGCCCGGAGGCGGGGAGCCGGGCGAGGGCACGGCCGAGACGGTGCAGGCCACCGTGGACACGATGGAGGGAGGCGATGCCGTACTGCGTACGGCGTCGAAGACCGATGCGCCCTCCGGTGAATCTCCCCTGCCTGCCGGGCTGTTCACGGCGGAGCTGCCACCTGGCTCGTACGCCCTGCCGCTGCGCGTGCACGATCGCCGGCTGGTGTGCGTCGACGGCCGCGGCCCCGTTGCCGACGCGCTGCGTCGACGGCTCGCCGACTGTCCCCGGCTGGCCGAGACCCGCAAAGGTGCCTTCGCCACCGTCCGTCTCCGCAACGGCACCGCCACCGTGGTGAACGGCGACGGCCTGCCCTTCCGGGAGCCGTCGGAGGCGACTCCGTCTCAACTCGCCCGGCTCACCGGGCTGCTGGAGGACCTGGCACGGGGCGATCGGGTGCGCGCCCTGCGCGACCCGGAGGGCGGGGCCCTGCTGGCCGCCGAAGTGGAGGTCCGGTTCGAGATCGAGGACCCGGCCCGCAGCGGCATCTGGCGCACCCTGCCACGGGTGGGCGAGCGCCTGTACGACCGGGACCGTTACCGCGTCACCGTGACGAACCATGCCGAGGAGCCGCTGTACTTCTGGGTGCTCGGTGTCGGACTGAGCGGTCGTACCACCCCGGTGACCAACGACCAGCCCAGCGGCTACCGTCTCGAACCCCACGGTGCCCCGTACCGCAGCACGCGCACGACGAGGCCTGTCAAGATCACATGGCCCGCAGACGTCCCCCGTTCGGGGGCGCGACCGGAGACCGTGCACCTCCTCGTCGGTGACCGCCCCATGGACCTGAACGTGCTCACGTCGGCCGAGGCCCGCCGGACCGCGGGAGCCATCGAGCCGGCCCTGAAGCCTCTGCTGCAGGAGGTGTGGGGGGCGTTCAGGGATCAAGTCATGGAAGGGGCGGAAGAGTTCCACTACTGCGTCCGCAGCGTGCATGCCGTCGCTCTGCCGTACCCCAGGGAGGCCGGCGCATGAATCCACTGCGCTGAGCCGGCGCTGCGGCGCCGGCCGCGCCGCGCGGGCGGGGCGAGCCGCCGCGGCCGCCCGCCCGCCGCCGGCTCCGACGGTACGCGGCGCGAGCACGGGGAACCGGTCGTCGTTCGACGGCCGGGTTTCGTGCCGTCCTCCTCGCGCAGCGAGCATGTGTTCCCGGGAGTGCCTCCCGGCAGGCGGTGCGGAGCACAACTTCTTTGCCGAACCACGGCTTTGACGCTGACCGGAGCATTACGATGCCGCATGTCGCAACTGCCACAAGGCGCCGGTGAGGTCGGGAAGGTGCCGCTATGCCGGAGAAGCATCCCACAAGCCTGCGGCCCGGGGACCACTGGCCGCACGGCACGCTCCTGGCGGAGCTGGCCGGCTCCGGGGAGGCCGTGCAGGCCCTGCTCTCCCTGGGGACACCCCGTACCTACGCCCCGGGGGAGACACTGCTCGGCGAAGGCCGGCAGGAGACCTTCGTCCTGCTGTTGACGACCGGCGTCACCAAGGTCACGGCCCTCTCCGAGAACGGCGACACGGCTCTGCTGGCAGTCCGGCTCGGTGGAGAAATCGTGGGTGAGTTCGCCGCGTTGGACAACGGACCGAGGTCGGCCACCGTCACCGCGGCAGGTGCGGTGACCGCCCGGCGCATAGGGCAAGGGGACTTCCTCGGCTGCCTGGACCGGTATCCCGCGGCCGCCCTGGCGGTGAGCCGGATGCTCGTGCGCAAGAACCGCTGGTCGGTGCGGCGCAGGGGTGACTTCCGCAGCTGTCCGGTGGCCACCCGCGTGGCCCGGGTCCTCCTCGATCTCGTGGAGGACTACGGCCGGCCGCAGGGGGACGGCGTCCTCATCGGGCCACGCCTGACCCAGGCGGAGATCGCCGGGCTGGTCGGGGCCAGGGAACGCCGCGTGCACCACGTCCTCGGTGAACTGGCCCGCAGGGGCGTCGTCCAGGTCGGCTACAGCCGGCTGACGGTCCTCTCACCGGACGGACTGCGCATGTCCGCCCGGCTGACCGGGACGGACGACGACCCGGTACCGACGCCGAGTACCGGCCGCCGCACAAGAGGTGAGGGGAGCCGTGGAGTTGGGACGTGACCACGCACAGGATGACGAACTGGCCGCCGTCGACCTGCTGGCCCGCGACACGGCGGTACCCAAAGGAGGTGAGCCCGTTCGCGACCGGATCACCGGCGCTTCCCTGGGACGCCCCCTGGCCTACGCCCTGCCCCCGGTCGCCGTCGGCCCCACCGCGATCGGACGAGCGCCGCGCGACATCCTGCTCTGTTTCCCGTTCGACCTCGAGGAACTTCCGGGCGGCCGCGACTACCGGGAGGCGACCCTCACCGTCCGGCTCGACGACGGTTCGCACGCCGTGACCCTGCACCCGGCCCCCGGCAGTACGGCAGCCGACGGAGCCGACGTCGCCGCCTTCGGGCTCGGAAAGGACCGGCTCCAATGGGTGTTCCGGGCGCCCGGGCGCAGCGGTGCGCTGCGCCCCGACGGGCGGTGGGCCCAAGCCGTCGTCCGGCTCCCGGCGGCCTCGACCGGGCTGTCCGGCAGTCTGAGCCTGTCAACGGTCACCGTGCAGCCGGTGCTCGGAGGTACGTTCCGGCGCAGGGAGGCGCAGACCCCGCAGGAGACACCGTTCCGGCTCCCGGCCGCCGACCTCTGGCCCGCCGCCGTACGGCCCACCGATCCACAGGGTGCCCTGCCCGGCGCCTGGGCACTCGCCTCCTACGAGGACAGTGCCTCGGCCGCCGGAGAGCGACTGCCACCGGGACTACGGCGCCTGTGCCTCGCCGTGGACATCGAGAGGTACAGCGTCCGCGACAACACCGACATGGTCCGTGTGCAGCGAGTCCTGCTGCGTGCCCTGCGCGCGGCGTGCCTGCGGGCCGGCATCGACTGGCACAGGTGCGGTCGCCAGGCACAGGGTGACGGCTATCTGCTCGTGTTCGAGCCGGGCGTCGACGAGACCCGGGTCGTACCGGATCTCCTGGACGGCCTCGCCGCGGCGCTGGCCGAGGCCAATGCCACCGCCCGCCCCCCGCAGCGCGTCCGGATGAGGGCCTGCCTGCACCAGGGCATCGTCCACGAGGCGGACAGCGGGTACGCGGGCTCCGCGGTGGTCTCCCTGTTCCGTGTCCTCGACTCCGACCCCGTGCGCCGTACCCTCGCCGACAACCCCGCGACCCACCTGGTCGCCGCCTTCTCGGACGGCCTTTACCAAGACCTCGTCCCCCACGGCTACAGCGGTCTGACCGGCACGGGGTTCCGGCGCGCGGAGATCCACGTGCCGGCCAAGAGCTTCACCGGCGTGGCCTGGATCCGGCCACTCCCCACTCCGGCGCCGCGGGAGAGCCGGGCACATGAACGCCCGGCTCCGGCGGCGGAAGGATGATGCCGCCTTTCGCGACCGCACTCCCCGTCGTCCGCGCTGGACACCACAGCGCAGGGTGGTCCGCGAGGACGCCGGCAGTGCAGGTGCCTGGCTGTCAGGGGCAGCACGCTTCCCTGGTCGGTCGACGCCGCGGGTTGGTCAGCCACGCCGTCCGCTCGTCCGGCTTGATGCCGGGAACGTCTGGTGTATCGCCGGCCACCGCGCGTCGCCGGTTCACCGCGTGGACGAAAGCGGGTTGTGGCGGCGGCTGCACCAGGCGGTGCTGGACAGCTCGGTGCCCGCGGTGAGCTGGACAGGACCTCGGTTGTCGTCGATGCCTCTTCTGGCGGCGGGGCGCGATCGAGACAGCTCAGCCCAGCAGCTCAGCGCTGCCGGCCGGTTCGCGCCGCTGTTGTCCGTTGATGCGGTGCCGTTCGATGGACGAGCGCCGGTACACCTCCTGCCGCACCCGCTGGATCTCGCCGATGGGTCGGTGGTCCTCGCGTGATCGCCACGGCGTGATCGACGTGGCGTCGGCGGCCGCCAGGTTGTCCTTCCCGCCGATCTCCTGGCGCGGGAGATCCACCCGGGCGACCGTCACCCAGGGGGACAGGTCCTCGGGCCATTTGACGGACGTGTTGTCCACCGGCATACGGGCAAGATCGGTGTTGAGCTGGACCTGGAGTTCGAAGGAGTGGTCTCGCTCCGCAGCCTCGGCCACCAGGGTGCGGCGGAATGCCTCATTGTCCGCGCGCACGTCCACGATCTGGTGCGTGAGCGAGGCCAGGGACGCGGCGGTCGGCACAGTACGGATCTTGGCGATGTGGTCGCCGTACCGGAAGGCGCCCATGCTGTTGTAGCTGTACGACAGCAGGTTCCTGCGCGGGACACCGGTGAACGACAGCATGGCGAGCAGTTCGTCCCACAGCCAGCTGTCGGGATCGGTGAGCGTCTGCCGACGGGTCAGGAACTCCGCCATCCAGGTCTTGCGGCGGGCTGGGTCCACGAGGGCCTCGGGCAATTCGGCGAACAAATCCTCGATCACCATGTAGTCGTAGGCCGTGTTCGCGAAGAAGACATCGTTGTTGATCAGGTTGAGGTCGAAGGTGCCGCTGTCTCGTTCGTCGTCCAGCAGCGAGGGGCCGGCAACTCCGAACAGCTTGATGCCCATTCCGCACGCCGCGCCCAGTTGGTGGTCGGGGCGGTCGTGGCCCAAGCCGTTCGAGTAGCGGACGACGGCATCGTAGGCGGTCGGCCGGGCGAAGATTCCCTGCCGGTAGAAGCCAGGATTGTCACCAACCGTGACCGTGGCCCTGAGGAGGCCGTAGGTCTTGCCGTGAGCCGTGCGGACAGCGCGGCCGACGGTCTCGCGCTCGACCGAGGCGCGAGTACGACGCGCCACCTGGGCAACGACCGCTTCCATCTCCTCCCGGTAGGACGGGCGTTCGACGGGTCGGTAGTCCTCGTAGCGGACAGGATTCATTGTGCCGCCTCCCTCTCGTGGTGTACTGCCCACAGACGCTAGTGCCCAATTCGATTGTGCACAATATAATTGTGGGCGATCACACGTCTCCGGCACCGATCGTCTGTGCTGGCTACTCGTCGGCGCCCAGCGCCCGGGATGCACTCAGAGGACGACGGAGAGAAACGGACGGCTCCCAGAAGCAGTCCAGCAGCCACCTGATCTACCTCACGCAGGAGCAGGCAACCCCGGACACCACCTCGTATCGGAGACGGGACGATCCCGTAGCGACGCATCTTGCGGTACATCGTGGCGCGGGAGATCCCGAGGTCCTGGGCGGTCCGCTGGACGTTGGAGTTGCGGTCCATCAACCCACGCAGAATGGCGTCGCGTTCCAGCGCCTCGATGGTGGTGAGGACCTTGTTCGACGACACCCGGCACTCCGGCGGCAGGTCCTCCACGTGGATCGTCCGGCCCGAAGGCCGTCGCGCCAGGCCCCGGCTTCCGCCACCGGGTCGGGTCACCTTCACATTCATTGACCCGCGTAAAGGAGGGGCACAAAACCTCCCCTTAGGGTGACCTGTGGGGAACCAAAGATCCACGCAGGTGAGAGATCACCATTGGGGGACGAGAACGTGGCGGGACTGGTAGGCAGATCGGCGGAGCTCGAACGGCTGGATGCAGTGCTGGCAGGCCTGGGCCGTTCCGGGCTGCCGGAGGTCGTCGACGTCGTCGGTGAACCCGGCATCGGCAAAAGCAGGGTGCTCGACGAGGTGTGCGCGCGGGCCCGCAGGGCCGGGTTCACCGTACTGCGCGGACGGGCCACCGAGTATGAACAGCAGGTTCCTTTCCATCTGTTCACGGACGCGTTCGCCGATGCCGATCTCGGCGCACAGGCCGCCTTCGCCGACCCCGCCTTCGCCGAGGTGCACTCGGTGCTGCACGGCGTCCGGCAGGCCCCGGGCGACGGTTGCGTCGAGAGCGCCGCCGCCCGGTTCGGGCTGCATCGTGCGATCGCAGCGCTCCTGACGCAGCTGGGTGAGCGTGGTCTGGTGCTGGCTCTGGACGACGTGCACTGGGCGGATCCCGCGTCACGCGAGCTCGTGGACCACATGATCCGGCACCCCGCGCGCGGACGCGTCCTGCTGGTCGTGGCCCGGCGGGTCCGGCAGACGCCGACAACCCTGACCGCGGCGCTGACGCGCGGCACGGACAGCGGGACCGTGCTCCACCTCCCCCTGGAGCCGCTCTCCGAACAGGAATCCGTCCTGGCGCTGGCGCCCGACATCGCCGAGGACCAGGCCAAGCGGCTGCACGCCGCCAGCGAGGGCAACCCCTTGTATCTGCTGGCGTTGGGGCACGCCCACCGCACCGGGGCGTCTCTGCCTGGCCACACCCCGGACACCCACGCCGACGCCACGGACGCCGGGTACGCGGCCGGCGTACCCGGCGGGCTCGCGGCGCTGCTGCTGGACGAGTTGGGGACGCTCACCGGGTCGCAGCGCCGGCTCGTGGAGGCGGTCGCGGCGCTCGGCGACCACGCCTCGTCCGCCCTGCTGGCCGTGGTGAGCGAGCTCTCCGTCCGGGACGTGGAGCAGGAGACCACAGCCCTGGTGGCGCGCGATCTGCTGCGCGCCGGGCCGGGCGGCCGGTGGATGTTGCGTCATCCCTTGGTCCGGGCCCTGGTCTACGAGAGGACCGCGCCGGGGCGGCGTGCCGAATTCCACCGCCGCACCGCGCGGGAACTCGCCCGCCGCGGCGCTCCCGCCACCGAGCGGGCCCACCACGTCGCACGGTCGTTGACCGACTGGGATGCCCAGGCCGCGGAGGTGCTCACCGAGGCTGCCGCACGGTTCGCGTCGACTGCGCCGGCCATCGCCGCCCAGCTGCAGGATGTCGTCCTGACCCATATGCCGGACACTCCCGACCGCTTCACGCGACGCGGCGAACTGGTCCTGGCGCGCGCCCGCGCGCTCGGCGTCAGCGGGAACCTACGGGAGAGCCGGGACCTGCTGCACTCCCTCATCGAGACCGCCGGCAAGGACCATCCCGAACTGCGGACGCGGGCCGTCGCCCAGTGCGCCGTGATGGAGCGGCACCTCGGCCACTCCCCCGAGGCCACCGCCCTGCTGCGCCGGGAGCTGTCCCGCGATCCCGGCCCGTCCCCCGCCCAGGCGGTCTCCCTGCGCCTGGCCCTCGGCATGTCCTCCTTGCTGACCGCGTCCTATCCGCAGGCACGCGCGGACGTCGCGCAGGCCGTCGCCGTCGCCCGCGCCCACGACGATCCCACCGGTGAGGCGGCGGCGCTCGCGCTTGCCGCCCTGGGCGAGGCGTACGAGGGCGAGACGGAGGCGGCGGCCGGGTTCGCCGACTCCGCCGCGTCACTCGCGGACTCGCTGACCGATCCCGGCATCGCCGGTCTGTGCGAGGCGCTGGTCTGGCTGTCCTGGGCGGAAACCCTGCTGGAGCGCTACGCCGATGCCGAGCGGCACATCACCCGGGGGCTGGGCATCGCCCGCCGCACCGGACAACTCCACGTCCTGCCCCATCTGTTGACGAGCCGGGCCTTCGTCCACCTCACCACCTGCCGTCTGCCGTCAGCGCTGGAGGCCGCCGAGGAGGCGGAGTCCATCGCCCGGGCCGCGGGCAGCGACGACCTTCTGGGCTTCACCCTTGCCATCAAGACGCTGGTGCTGTTGCTGGCCCGACCGCTGGGCGACGGAAGCGCCCTGGCCACCGGTGAGGAGGCCACCGCCGCGGCCGGCCGCAGCAGGGGCTGGTGGTCGTCGCTGGCCTGGTGCATGCTCGGGCACGCGGCCTTCGTCAGCGGTGACCCTCATCGCGCCCAGGAGGCCATCACGACGGCAGGCGGCGGCCCCGAACTGCCCCTGCTGCAGCCGTCGATCCGTCCGGGCCAGCTCGACACGCTCGCGGCCGCGGCCCTCACCGCCGGGGACGTCGAGGCGGCCGGCCGCTGGGCCGCCCAGGCCACCCACGAGGCCGGCCGGCTCGGCCTCGACGGTCAGCGCGCGGCCGCCCTGCGCGCCCAGGCCACACTGGCCGAGCACCACGGCGAGACGGGCAAGGCCGTACGGCTCCTCGACGCGGCGGCGCAGGAATACGTCCGCTGCGGCCAGACCCTGTGGGAGGCGTATTCCTTGCTGCGAGCGGCACCCTTGGTGCAGCGCTCCGGGCAGGGAGCGCGCGCCGCCGCGATGTGGCACCGGGCGCACCGCATCGCCGTCGGCGGCGGCGCACGCCTGCTGGTGGACCTCGCCGAACTGATCCGCCCCCAGGTGATGGCGGAGACACCGGCGCTCCCGGCGCAGCTCGCGGAACTGACCGTGCGTGAGCTGGAAGTGGCCGAGCTGGTGGCGCAGGGGCTGAGCAACCAGGACATCGCCGCCCGGCTCCACCTCAGCCGACGCACGGTCGAGACCCACCTGTCCTCGATCTACCGCAAGGCGTCGGTGCCGTCCCGCGCGGCCCTGGCCGGACTCATGACCCGCGTCGGACTGGGAGCCGGGTCGTGAGCGACGCCGGTGGGTCAGTTGTCGGCGCAGGTCTCGGCCGCCTGCGGCTGCGGCGCCGGGATCACCACAACGGCGACGGCGACCGTGGCGAGCCACACCCCGTACAGCACCACCGGGCGTGCCCGGCGCCGCGAGGCCACCCACGTGATCCCTCCTGCCGCTGACCCCGCGGCCGGCACCGCCATCCACAACACGCCCTGCTCCAGTGCGGCAGCACGGAACTGACCGCTGACCTGCGGGTCATCGGCCCAGGAGAACTGGATGAACGCCCAGCACACGACGCTGACCACCAGGACTGCCAGGACCTGCGCCGAGTTCCGGGCCCGGGGCGTGCCCGGGAAGGACGCGGGCCGGGGGGATCCCTGCATCGCCTCAGTGTGGCGGTGCCGTGGGGACTGGCGCATCCGTGGAATTACGTACTCAACGCCACCTCCGCACCGAACACCCTGCGACATGGCGAAACCCGTAGTCGATTACGTGTTTCCACTGAGGCCGCCGCCCCCGCCGCCGTCTACGTTCGACCAGTCGGACAACTCAAGCGGTGCAGAGGGGAATGCGTGAGAGGCAACGCCCACGGCGTACGGGGTAGTTGGGTGACACTCCTGGTGACGGGGAGTCTGCTGGCCGGGTGTTCGGCTCATGGGGCGGACGGCGGGTCCCCGCGGCAGAGCGGGGGGTCCGCGCACACCGCCTCGCCGCAAGCCACGGCGCGCCCGTCCGGCGGGTCGACCGCCACCCCCGTCTTCACACCCGACGCGTCCTTCGTCCCCAGAACCTCGAAGGACGGACAGAGGCTGGTGGACTCGGTGGTGTTCACTCCGGGTGACTGGGGGCGGGGCTTTGTCGCCCAGGATCCTGCCGTGAGCCGGCCGGGCACCTGGGCCGTGCTGGACGACGGCTGCCGCTGGGAGCGGGAGAAGGCTCCTCGGGGAGTGCTGGCCAGCCTGTCCCGCTACAGCCTGCTGCCCGCCGGCGGCTCCGAGGGTGCCGTCAAGGTGACCGCCGCGGCCACGGCACACTCCTCCGCCCTTGGCGCCGACGAACAACTGAGCACCACCCTGGAGGAAGTCCTGCGCTGCCCGGAGCAGCACCCCCGGGCCGACGCCCGGATCACAGGCCTGAACTCGCTCGGCACCCCCTTCGGCGCCCGCGAGCAGGAGTACGCCGATGACTCCGTGCTGGAGGCCGGGCAGTACGTCGAGGAGGACGGTGCCGCGCAGCCGTACCGGTGGATGGTCGCACGGCTGGGCACGGTCGTCGTGGCCGTCTCCGTGACGGGCGCGAAGGGGCACACCGAGCAGGAACTCCAACAAATGGGCGCCGACGTCCTGGGGCAGATGCTGGTGCGCGTCCAGCAGCGGTTGAAGGGGAAGTGATGGAGCCGTTGCGTACTTCCGATCCGTCCAGGCTGGCGGGTCATCGACTGCTCGGGCGGCTCGGCGCGGGCGGGATGGGTGTGGTCTACCTGGCCCGCTCGGCGGATGGTTCGCTGGTCGCACTGAAGGTGATCCAGGCCGAGTACGCCGAGGACGCCGGCTTCCGGGAACGGTTCCGCAGGGAGGCGGAGACCGCCCGCCGGATGACCAGTCCTTGGGTGGCGTCCCTCGTCGACGCGGACCCGGATGCGGCGCAGCCCTGGCTGGCCACTGCCTTCGTGCCGGGACCCTCGCTCGGTGAGGCCGTCGCGGCCCACGGGCCGTTGCCCGTACGAGGCCTGCGTGTACTGGGGACGCGGCTCGCCCAGGCGTTGGGGGACCTGCACGGCGTCGGCCTCGTGCACCGGGACGTCAAGCCGGGCAATGTGCTTCTGGCGCTCGACGGGCCCCGGCTGATCGATTTCGGTGTGGCCCGCGATCCGCAGGACACCGCGCTCACCTCGACCGGTGTGGTGGTCGGTACTCCCGGCTTTCTGCCACCCGAACAGGCTCGGGGCACAGAAGGGTTGGCTGCGCCCGGCGACATCTTCTCGCTCGGCTGCGTGCTGGCCTTCGCGGCCACCGGCCGTCCTCCGTTCGGCACCGGCTCGCCGGCCGCGCTGCTGTACCGCACCGTGCACGACGCCCCAGACCTGGAGGGCGTGCCCCGGCCGCTCGCCGAGGTGGTGCGCGGCTGCCTGGAGAAGGACCCGCGGCTGCGGCCCACGGCGGAGGCGCTGTCGGAGACGCTCACGGTCACCGCGTCCGAAACGCCACCCGACCCACGGAAGGCGCTGCAGGCGGTGCGTCCCGCGACCCCGCAGGACACCGACGCGCCGGATGCGGTCGCCGACGGCGAGGCCGAGCAGGCGGCCGACGGGCGACTCCCCGCGGACGACGCCTGGTTGCCCGAGCCGTTGGTCCGGCTGATCGCGGAACGCTCGGCGGCCGGCCTCGCCCTGCCCGCCGTCGACGTGACCGAGGTCGACCCCGCGTCCGCCGGCACCGCCCCGCCGGACACCGCGGCCGCGCAGCCGGCGGCCCGTGCCGTCGGCAGACGCCGGTTCCTGCTCCTGACCGGAGGCGCGGCGGTCGTCGCGGCCGGGGGTGGACTGGCGGCGTGGGCGGGGCTCGACGGGGAAGGCGGCGGCGAGGACGACGCCACGCCGACGGCCACGGGTCCGGTGTACACCCTCGGTCTGCACGCTGATCTGACGGGTGACCAGAAGGCAGTCGGCCGGGCTCAGGATCGAGGGCTGCGGCTCGCGGTCCACGAGTTCAACTCCCGTGCGGGCAAGTCCTTCACCCTCGCCGTGAAGACGGTGGACGACGGTGGCGACCCGACCCGGGCACCCAGGGCGGCCAAGGAACTCGTCGCCGACCGTTCCGTGCTGGCGGTGATCGGTCCCACCACGGACGCCACCGCCCTGGCCTCGCTGGCGACGTACGACGCCGCGTCGCTGCCGCTGATCGCGGTGACGCCCGGCGCCACCGCGCTGCAAGTGATGGGCAGTCGGTCCTTCCTGCACGCCCGGGTGACGGACACGCTGCTGCCCTTCTATCTGGACGCGTACCTGCGCGGTACGGCGAAGTCGCGCACGGTCGGGATCGTCGACGACCGGGCGGCGGACGCCTACGCCTGGGAGATCAGCAGCACCCTCACCACCCTCCTTCGCAAGGTCCCGATGCCTGCCGTGCCCAAGGTGGTCAGCGCACTGCGCACCGACTTCGGGCCGACCCTGGACGCCCTGCTGGACGGGGGCGCCGACTCGGTGGTCTTCGCCGGATACCACGACCGGGCCGCGCTGCTGGCCAGGGAGCTGACCAGCCGTGACTTCGCGGGAGTCAGGGCAGCCGCCCAAGGGGTGCTCGACGCCCGGTTCCTGTCCGCCGCGGGGGACGCGGCCGACGGCTGGGTGATCGTCGCCCCGGCCATGGACGCAACCGTGGCGCCTGAGGCGAAGGCGTTCAGGGCTGCCCACCGCAAGCTCTTCGGAGCGGAGCCAGAGCGGTACGCCGTGGAGACGTACGACGTGGCGCAGTTCGCCGTGAAGACGTTGCGGTCGCTGAGCGTGGGGCGCCGCACGCGGCAGACTCTGACGACGGCACTGCGATCGGGGTCGCACAAGGGCATCGCCCGGAACCTCGCATTCTCCAAGGAGACCGGGGCGCTGGTGCCCGACGGCAGCGGAGTCCACCTGTGGAAGGTCGAAGGCGGCAGATTCGCGTACCAGGGACCGGCGCCGTACCAGGTGGCCGGCTGATGGGGCGTTGATGGAGCCGTTGCGCGGAGCCGACCCGGCCAGGATCGCGGGTCACCGGCTGCTGCGCCGCCTCGGCGCGGGCGGCATGGGTGTGGTCTACCTGGCCCGCTCCGGTGGGGGTTCGCTCGTCGCGGTTAAGGTCATCCGCGCCGCACACGCGGACGACCCGGGCTTTCGGGCCCGCTTCCGCCGCGAGGTGGAGACGGCGGGCCGGGTGGCGAACCCCTGGGTCGTGCCGCTGCTCGACGCGGACCCGGACGCGGAGTCGCCGTGGCTGGCAACGGAGTTCGTGCCGGGGCCCTCCCTCGCGGAAGCGGTGGAGGAGTGCGGCCCTCTGCCGTACCGGAGTGCCCGCGTCCTGGGGGCGCGGCTGGCCGAGGCGCTGGAGGCGGTGCACGGGGCGGGTCTGGTGCACCGGGACGTCAAGCCGGCCAATGTGCTGCTCGCGGTCGACGGGCCGCGGATGATCGACTTCGGGATCGCCCGGCCGCTGGAGGACACCGCACTCACCGCCAGCGGGATGGTGGTCGGCTCCCCCGGCTTCCTCTCCCCCGAACAGGCCCAGGGGCAGGGCCGGGAGATCGGGCCGGCCAGCGACGTATTCTCGCTCGGCTGTCTGCTGGCGTACGCGGTGACGGGCGAGCGCCCCTTCGGGTGGGGCTCGGCGGCCGAGGTGCTGGTGCGTACGGTCCACGACGAGCCGGACCTGGACGCCGTACCGACGCCGTTGCTGCCGCTGCTGCGGGACTGCCTGGCGAAGGAGCCCGGCGCCCGCCCCACCGTGCCCGAGGTCCAAGCGGCTCTGGACCGTGCGGGCGAGGCCGGTGGCTGGTTGCCGGAGTCGCTCACCCGGCTGATCGCACGCCGTTCGGCCGCCGTCCTCGCTCTGCCCGCGGTCGAGGCGACCGAGGTGTCCGGCGCCCCGGCAGGCGCCGACACGATGCCGGGCTCGCAGGAACGGCCGAAGGGCGCCACGCGGCGCCGCCTGCTGATGCTGGGCTCGTCCGCCGGGGTCGTGGCGGCGGGTGCCACGGCCACCTGGTGGACCGCGGGTCGCCCCCGCCGTGCGCCGGCGCAAGGGGGCGGCACACGGCTTCCGGAGCAGGTGGTCGCCCTGCACGCCGATCTGACGGGAGACCAGAAGACGGCCGGCCTGGCGCAGGAGAACGGCGTCCGGCTCGCCGTCGACCACCTCAACCACCGTGCCGACCGCGGCTTCGACCTCACCCTCCAGGTGCACGACGACGCGGGCAGCACCACCCGGGCACAGCAGATCTCGCGGCAACTGTCGGCCGACGGCCGGGTCCGCGCGGTGATCGGGCCGACCACCGACGCCTGCGCCAAGGCCGTCCTTGAGCAGTACCGGAAAGCGCTGCTGCCCATGGTCTGCGTGTCGGTCGGGCTCGACGGAGTGTCCGCCGGAAGGTACCGGACGTACGCGGCCACCCGGCCCCCCGACCGCAACTTGGCGGCACCCCTGATCGCCCACCTCGTCCGCACCGTCCGAACGCGCAGAACGGTGCTGATCGACGACGCGGCCCAGGGCGACTTCAGCTGGGAGCTCTGCGCGGACGTCGCCCAGGCGCTCCGGTCCGGGCAGCGCACCACGACCCGGCGCACCCTCGCCGCCGAGGACGACACGGCCGACGACTTCCGTGCCCTCGCCGAGACGGTGACCGGCTGGAAGGCGGACGCAGTGCTGTTCGCCGGAGGATTCGAACGCGCGACGAAACTGGCGCGAGCACTGCGCGCAGCCGGCTACTCCGGAGCCCGGTTGGCCACCCAACGCGCCCTCGACACCCGCTTCTTCACCGTGGCCGGGGACGCCGCCGAGGGCTGGGTCTTCGCCACCGCCTTCCTCGATCCGACCCGTGTGACGGCGGCGAAGTCCTTCGTCGCCGACTACCGCCACCGCTTCGGCACCGCCCCGCCCTGGTACTCCGCGGAGGCCTACGACGCGACACTCTTCGTGGCCCGCGCGCTGACGACGCTGGGCGCGTCCCTCACTGAACGGGGACCGCTCGTGGGGCGGCTGCGGGAGACCGACTACCGAGGAATCACCAAGCGACTGCGCTACACGGGCTCAAGCGCCGGCTACACCACGAAGGCGATGTACCTCTTCCAGGCGTCCGGTGGCCGCTTCCGCTTTCTGGGCCAGTTCGAGGACGCCACGGCCTGACCCGCGCGGCGGAGCCCGATCGCGTCACGGCTCCTCGGCCGCGCTGTGCGTGATCCTGTCCTCGAAGGCCTCCAGCACTTCTGCAGCCATGGCTCCACCCCCCTTGTCTCCCTCGACCCTGAACCAGATCAGATCGTTGGTCACGAGGATGACACCGGAGGCCAAAGGCCACTCGCCGGTTGTGGCTGTCCTTCACGGCCGTCTTCCCCAGCCGCTGAGCCCGCCCTCCCGGCGCACAAGGAAGTGCCGCACATGAGCCCCCGGTTCACCGAGCGCTGATGGTGTCGAGGACCCCCGCTTCTTCGATCAGACCGACGGGCCGCAGCCGCCCGACGAACACCGCTGACGGGGCATGTCCACCGTCGCCGCACTCAGCACATGGCTCATCCGCACCAACCGCAGCCGTAACGGATCCCGGACACACCGGTACGAACACGGGAGCGTCGTCCAATTCCTCCGGACGAGATCGGTGATCTCGCCCTTCAGGGCGGAACCGAGCACCCGCTTGGTCAGCTGCAGGCCCTCGCCGCGGGCCCGGTAACCAGCATCGCGACGAGCCGCTCGTCCGACGCGGCCGACGTCATCGCACCACCAGCCGATTCCTCCGCGGACTCGCGCCCGATCATCGTCTCGCTCACGTGGCGTCTCTCCCTTGATCACCAGATCCGCCGCTGATTGGACAGTCTCCAGGCCCCCGAGAGGACGTTCAGCGCTCCGGGGCACCGTCTCCAGCGAGCGCGACGAGGTCCGGAAGCACCCCCGCCAGTTCCTCCAGCAGCCTGTCCATGTCCACCACGTCCGGCAGCGGGTGGTGAACGAAGCAGACCTCGTCCTTCGTCACCGAGACCGCCGGTCCGGCGAGCTTGACCAGGCGCTCGGGCAGCTCCGTGGCATAGAACCGCTCGGTCGTCCCCGCGCAGTCGTCGCTCATCGGCAGGTACGGCGCATCCTTGTGGACGGTGAGTCCGAGTTCCGCCGCACTCCAATTGCGCTCCAGACGCAGGTTCGGTCCGCTGCCCGGCACCTCGAACACGACGACCAACCGGTGGGCGTCGACCTTGCTCGTCAGGTTCTCAACGAGCCTGGCGACGGTGACCAGCGACCACTGCTCGTCGGACAGGTCGATCTTGTAGGGCTTGGGCACGCCCACGGCGACCAGCCCAGCCCGCCACGGCCGCCGAGGACAGCACCAATTTGTCTCCTCTTCAAGCCTCTCCGCCACCCCTCCACGAGCTGGCATGGAGGCTCGACGCATAACCCTGCCTCGAACTATGTTGCCCCACCACATGTGCCCCTGACGTGCGGCTTCCTACCGTGTGCCGACACATACCCGTCCCCACCGCACACGAGGAAGTGGCGCACATGGCCTCCGAAGCAACATCCGCTCCCCCACCTCCCGCCAGACTCCCCAGAATCGTCGCCGCCAGTCTCATCGGGACCACCATCGAGTGGTACGACTTCTTCCTCTACGGCTCCGCCGCCGCGCTGGTGTTCAACAAGCTGTTCTTTCCGGACTCCGATCCGCTGGTCGGGACGCTGCTGTCGTTCCTGACGTACGCCGTGGGGTTCGCGGCCCGTCCGCTGGGTGCGCTCGTGTTCGGGCACTACGGTGACCGACTGGGGCGGAAGAAACTGCTCGTGCTCAGCCTGGTGCTGATGGGCGGGGCGACGTTCGCCATCGGGCTGCTGCCCACGCACGCCACCGTAGGAAGCGCCGCTCCGGTGCTGCTCACCGCGCTACGGCTGGTGCAGGGATTCGCGCTCGGTGGCGAGTGGGGCGGCGCCGTGCTGCTGGTGTCGGAGCACGGGGACGCGCGGCGGCGCGGCTTCTGGGCCTCGTGGCCGCAGACCGGCGCGCCGGCCGGGCAGTTGCTCGCCACCGGCGTGCTCTCGCTGCTCACCGCCGTACTGTCCGACGACGCCTTCGGAACCTGGGGCTGGCGGATACCGTTCCTGCTGTCCGGCGTGCTCGTCATCGTCGGTTTGTGGATTCGTCTGTCTGTCGATGAATCACCGGTCTTCAAGGACGCGTTGGAGCGGGCCGAGGCACGGCGGGACGTGGAGCCCGAGAAGCTGCCGCTCGTTTCCGTGCTGCGCCACCACTGGCGTGACGTGCTCGTGGCGATGGGCGCCCGGATGGCGGAGAACATCAGCTACTACGTCATCACAGCGTTCATCCTCGTGTACGCGACCACCGCGGCCGGCGTCTCCAAGCAGACCGCGCTCAACGCCGTGCTGATCGGCTCCGCCGTGCACTTCGCCGTCATCCCGGCCTGGGGCGCGCTGTCGGACCGGATCGGGCGGCGGCCGGTCTATCTGCTGGGCGCGGCCGGTGTCGGGCTGTGGATGTTCCCGTTCTTCGCGCTCGTGGACACCGGGTCGTTCGGCTACCTGATCCTCGCGGTGACCGTCGGACTCGTGCTGCACGGTGCCATGTACGCGCCCCAGGCCGCGTTCTTCGCCGAGATGTTCGCCACCCGGATGCGGTACTCGGGTGCGTCCATCGGCGCCCAGTTCGCCTCCGTGGCCGCCGGTGCACCCGCTCCGCTCATCGCCACCGCGCTGCTCGCCGACTACGACAGCTCCACGCCGATCGCGCTCTACGTGATCGCCGCCTCCGTGCTGACCCTGGTCGCCGTGGCTCTCGCGCGCGAGACGCGGCACCGTGACCTGGCGCGGGTGGAGGAGGGAAGCGGCGAGTCCTCGGGGGCGAGTCCGGCCGCACCGGCACGGACCGTCTGACCGTCTGGCCGTCAGCCTCGCGTACCGGCCGCCTGTGCGTACCGGCCGCCTGCGCGTACCGGCCGCCTGTGGCCGGGCGCTCGGGGCACGGCGCTCGGAGCACGGCCCTTGCGGCTTGGCGTGCGAGGCGAAGGCCCAGCCCTCCGCACCTTTCCGCCGACCGGCCTCCGCGCGGGGCCGGTCAGCGCCGTTCCGGCGCGGCCAACCGGTGGAGTCTCAGGGCGAGTTGGATCTCCAGGGCCCGGGCCGGTGTCTGCCAGTCCTCGCCGAGCAGGCGGCCCACGCGCTCCAGCCGCTGCGCCACCGTGTTCACATGGACGTGCAGCGCGTCCTTGGTGCGGGCCGGGCTCATCCCGCCCGCGAAGTACGCCTCCAGGGTCTGCAGCAACTCGGTCCCGCGCCGCTCGTCGTACGCCACCACCGGGCCGATGGTGCGGTCGACGAAGCCGGCGATGTCCCGTTCGCCCGCGAGGAGCAGGCCGAGGAAGCCGAAGTCCTCGGCCGCCGCTCCGTCCCCGGCCCGGCCGAGCAGGCGCAGGGCGTCCAGGCAGCGGCGGCCTTCTGCATAGGCGGCGGCCACGGTCTCGGGGTGCGCGGCGAGGTCGGTCACGGGCGCGGAGGCGCCGACCGTGACCGGCTGGTGGACGGCTGTGCCCAGATGGCGGGCGGTGCGGCGGGCCACCTCGGTGGCGGTGTCGTCGGCAGCCAGGGGCAGCAGCAGGACGGTGCCGCCGTCGCGGGCCGCGGCCAGGCCGTGCCGGGTGGCCGCGAGGTGGGATGCGGCGGCCCAGAGCCGGCGGCGGGCCGCGGCCTCCTCGTCGGCGTCGGCCGCCGGGCCGTCGAGGCGGGCGGCCAGTACCGCATGGGTCGCGTCGAGGTCCGCGTGGAGGCGGGTGGCGCGTTCGCGCAGCAGACGCGGGTCACGGTCACGGGTGTCCAGGAGGTCGTCCAACAGCTCGCCCCGCACGCGCTGTTCCGCCTCGGCGGCGGATCGGCGGGCGAGCAGCAGCAGTGAGGTGACCATCGCGGCCCGCTCCAGGGTGCGCTGGTCGACGGGGTCCAGGCCGGGGTGGCCGCGCAGCACCAGCGCGCCGAGGAGTTCGCCGCCCGCGGCCACCGCGGCGATCCAGTCGCCGCCGTGCAGCACGGCGTGGCCCTCGGCGCGGGAGGCCTCCAGGGCCTCGGCCGGAGCGGCTCCGGCCTCGGTGAACCGGACGGTTCCGGCGAGGACCTGGGAGACGGCGGCGGCCACGTCGTGGACACCCCCGCCGCGCAGGACGAGTTCGGCGAGCCGGTCGTGGACCTCGGAGGCGCGTTCGATGACGGCACTGCGGTCCCGGATGATCTCGTTGGCGCGCTCCAGCCGGGCCAGTGCGGAGCGGGTCTCGGTGAGCAGGTTGGCGGTGTCGATGGCCGCCGCGGCGAGCGCTGCGAAGGAACCGAGCAGGGCGATCTGCTCGCGCTCGAAGACCCGGGCCCGCCGGTCCGCCGCGAAGAGGACGCCGATCACGTGCGGGCCGAGCGTCAGGGGCACGCCGAGGATGGCGACCAGGCCCTCGTCGCGCACACCGGCGTCGATGGCGAGGGTGTGCTGGAACCGGACGTCCTGGAAGTAGTCGTCGGTGACGTACGGCCGCGCGGTCTGGGCGACGAGTCCGCCGAGCCCCTCTCCCATGCCGAGGCGCAGCTGCTGGAAGCGGGCGGCGACGGAGCCTTCCGTGACCCGCATGTAGGTGTCGCCGCGCTCCGGGTCGTTGAGGCTGAGATAGGCGACGTCCGTGCCGAGCAGGGAGCGGGCGCGCTGCACGATCGCCTGCAGGACGGCGTCGAGGTCGCGCAGTCCGGCGAGGTCGTGGGCGGTCTCGAAGAGCGCCGACAGCTCCGCCTCACGCCGGCGTCGGCCCTCCAGCTCCGCGCGGACGCGCAGGGCGAGGAGTCTGGCCGCTTCCAGTGCGGCGATCCGGCCGGCCGGCTCGCCCTCGGCACGGGCGAGCAGCACGGGCTGCTCGTAGGCCTCCACGGAGGCGTCGCGGGCCAGCAGGTCGAGGTACGGGGCCTCGGCGCTGCCGCTGGGTGCCGACTGCAGGTGATCGCGGGACATGGTCACAGGATTGCGTATCGGCCACCCGGCGCGGCAGGCCTGTGGAAAACTCCCGGAGCCGGTGCTGCCGCGCTGGTCAGTGGGCCGTCCATCCGCCGTCCAGGACGAGCGAGGTGCCGGTGACGAAGGACGCCTGCGGGCTGCACAGGTAGGCCACGGCCTCGGCGACCTCGTCGGGTTCGATGAGCCGCTGCAGCGCGCTGTCCTTCAGCAGGACCTCGGACAGCACGCGCTCCTCGGGGATGCCGTGGGCCTGTGCCTGGTCGGTGATCTGCTTCTCCACCAGTGGGGTGCGCACATAGGCCGGGTTCACACAGTTGGAGGTGACCCCGTGGGCGGCGCCTTCCAGGGCGGCGGTCTTGGACAGGCCTTCGAGGCCATGTTTGGCGGACACATAGGCGGACTTGAAGGCCGAGGCGCGCAGACCGTGGACGGAGGACACATTCACGATCCGGCCCCAGCCTTGGGCGTACATGTGCGGGAGGGCACCGCGGATGAGGCGGAAGGGAGCCTCCAGCATCACGGTCAGCACCGTGTGGAACACCTCGGGCGGAAACTCCTCGATCGGCCGCACGAGTTGCAGTCCGGCATTGTTCACCAGCACATCCGTGCCGGCGGCGGCGTCTTCGGCGGCGTCCAGGTCGGTGAGGTCCACGACCCGCGGTACGACGGTGCCGGGGAGGCCGCCGATCCGCTGCGCCTGCTGGACCAGTTCGGCCAGTCCGGCCGCGTCCCGGTCGACCGCTCGTACCTCGGCCCCGGCGGCGGCCAGCCGCAGCGCGCAGGCGCGGCCGATGCCGCCGCCGGCACCGGTGACGAGAGCCGTACGGCCGTCGAGGTCGAGGGCTGGGGAATGGAGAACGGGGCCGGGCAGGGGGGCGGGCGAGGTCATGCGGCGACCCTATGCGGGACCCCGTGGTCACCACATGTGGTGACCACCCATACTTCAGCCGACAGTCGTAGGGTCAAACCATGTGGGTGCCTCAGACATGGCTTGCTTGATCCGGAAGAGGCCGAACTCGTGCAGTTTCGGCAGGGCGTCCGCCTCGAACCAGCCGACTTCCAGTGACTCGTCGTCGTTGACCCGGGCCTCACCGCCCACAGCCCGGCAGCGGATGGTGATGTCCATGTACTGGCAGATGTCGCCGTTGGGATAGGTGAACTGCTCCAGTGCCTGGACCAGAACGATCCGTTCGGGCACGCAGTGCACCGCCGTCTCCTCGAAGACCTCCCGCACGGCGCAGGCCGCGGGCTGCTCGCCGGGCTCCGGGATACCGCCGATCACCGACCACTTGCGCGTGTCGGACCGCCGGCCGAGCAGCACCCGGCCCTCGTCGTCGAAGACGATCGCGGTGACCCCGGGGAGCCAGAGCAGTTGCTGCCCGGCGGATTCCCTGAGCGTGCGGATGAATTCGGGAGTGGCCATGGTCCGACCCTAACGGGCCGGTGCGCCTCTCCCGGCCCGTTCAGGGGTCGTACCGGGGTCAGAGAGCGGTCGTACGACTACGCGTCGCCGGCGCGCCGGGCGCGCAGGCCCGACCCGATCGCCCAGCCGATCCCGCCCACGGCGACCAGCACCAGGGCGATCTCCGGAAGGATGCCCAGCTCCGTCGCGGGCGTCCGGGACGTGCGCAGCGGCACCTTCTGGACGAGGTAGGCGGGCACGAACATGCCGGTCTTCCGGGTGATCCGCCCGTCCGGCATGATGAACGCGCTGACACCGCTGGTCACCGGCACGGTCACGGTCCGGCTGTGCTCGACCGCGCGGATACGGGACATGGCGAGCTGCTGGTACGTCATCTCGCTGCGGTCGAAGGTGGCGTTGTTGCTCGGCACGGAGATCAACTGCGCGCCGTGCGTCACCGTGTCCCGCACGGCCCAGTCGAAAGCGGCCTCGTAGCAGGTGGCCAGGCCCACCTTCGAGCCCTCGATGTCGAACACGCCCGGCTTGCCGCCCCGGCTGAAGTCCTGGCGGGCCATGTCGGTCCAGCTCTTGTTCATCGCGCCGACGAGCGAGCGGAGCGGGAGATACTCGCCGAAGGGCTGGATCTGCCGCTTGTCGTAGGTCTGCGTCGGACCCTTGACCGGGTCCCACAGGATCTGCTCGTTGAACAGCTTGCCGTCCCTCTCGACCACACTGCCGACGGACACGGGCACGCCGATGTCCTTGGCCGCCTGCTCGACGACGGCGGCGGCGTCGGCGTACTCGAAGGGGTCGATGTCGGAGGAGTTCTCCGGCCACAGCACGTAGTCCGGCCTGGCAGCCTTGCCCGCCCGGACGTCGGCGGCCAGCTTGTGCGTCTCGCGCGCGTGGTAGTCGAGCACGGCCCGGCGCTGGGCGTTGAACTCCAGCCCGGCGCGCGGCACGTTGCCCTGGATGAGCGCGACGGTCGCGGTACCGTCCTCCGCCTTGTCGCTCACCAGCCCGCGGGCCGCGACCGCGCCCACCACCGGTACGGCGACGCTCAGCAGCGCGGCGGCCGCGGCGGCCCGCCGCACGGTCCGGGTCCGGCGCCGCTCGGCGATCAGCCGGCCGGCCTCGTACAGACCGAATCCGCACAGGACGACCGCGAAGCCGAGCACAGGGGTGCCGCCCACCGCGGCGAGCGGCAGGAAGACACCGTCCGCCTGACCGAACGCGATCTTGCCCCAGGGAAAGCCGCTGAAGGGCACGCGCGCGCGTACCGCTTCGCCCGCCGTCCACAGGGCGGCGGCCCACACCGGCCAGGCGGGCAGCTTGGCGACCGCGGCGACGCCCACACCGACCAGGGCGACGAAGACCGCCTCGATGGCGACCAGGGCCACCCAGGGCAGGGGCCCGACCTCCACGCTGGTCCACACCAGGAGAGGCAGCAGGAAGCCCAGCCCGAAGAGGTAGCCCAGGCCGAGGGCCGCCTTCCAGCTCCGGCCGCGCAACACCCAGCCGAAACCGGCGAAGGCGGGCAGGGCCAGCCACCACAGGGTGCGCGGCGGGAAGCTGACGTAGAGCAGCACGCCGCAGAGCGCGGAGGCGGCGGCCGGGACCAGGCGCAGCAGCCGCCCGCCGCGCGCGCCGGGGGCGGGCTGCGGCTCGAGCTGGTCCGGCTGGTCCACGGAAGTTGCGGTGACGGTCACCCGGGTGAGTGTACGGCGGTTGACGTAGCCGCCGACAGCGCGGTCCGGCGGCGGAGCATCGGCGGTTGTCGCTGGTGGGCGCCGTTTCGTCCGCGTCGGCGGTCCCGGGCCCCGCCCGCCGGCACCTACCGGGGCAGCGCACCGCCGGCCGACCGGAAACGCGGGTATTCCGGCCCGCCTCGTCCCCAAACCGGTCATCAGCCGTTACGGTGTGCCCAGCCTCGGCAGCGCGGCCGGACCCGGCGCGCGGCTGTGGCCTGCCACAGGTCGGGGGACCGGGTACGAGGGGCGGCGGGTGGGGTCGACGGGGACGGGATCCGCGACCGGTGCATACGGTGCGGACGCCTACAGCAAACGAAGAAACGTTTCCGACGGGACGGGGATGATCCTGTTGGGGGCTTGCGCCGGGTGGTCGCTGATCACCGCGGCGGCCCATGACGGGCGGCCCGAGGGCATGCTGCTCGCGGTGCTCGCCGTGGCCGCCGGTTATGCCGCGGGCCGGGTCTCCGGTGCCCTGCTGCCGGTGGCCGCGCCCGGCATCGGTGCGGCGGCCGGGCTCGCGCTGACCGTGGCGCTGCCCGGGCTCTCCCCCGGTCCGTGGTACGCCGCCCCGCTCGGGCACGCCGGTGCCACGGCCGCCCTCCTGGTGCTGGCCACCGGGGCCGCGTGCTGTGCCGCCTGGGCGACGACCGTACCGGCGCTGCGGCTGGGCCTGCGCGTGCTGGCTTGCGTGATCGTGGCCGCCGGGGCGGTGCTGGGGTCGGCGGCGGGGTGCGTGGCCAGCGCGGCCGTGCTGCTGTGCTCGTCCGCCGCGGGCTCGGCGCGCCGCCGGGGCGCATGGCTGGCAGGCCTGGCCGCGGCGGCAAGCCTGGTGGCAGGCACGGTCTGGGCGGTCGCCGCAAAGGCCCTGCCGGACGACGTCGCCGGGGCGCTCGAAGACCGGCTCGCCCCGTATCGCGTGCAGCTCTGGCAGGACGCGCTGCGGATGGCGGGCCGGAACAGCGGCCTGGGGGTCGGACCCGGCAGGTTCGGCGAACCGGGCCGGACCGGGCCGCGGACGCTGCTGTCCGACGGAACACCGCACTCGGCCCCACTGCAGCAGGCCGCCGAACAGGGCCTGATCGGGGTGTTCCTGCTGGCCGCCGTGTTCTGCTGGGTCCTGTACGCGCTGTGGCGCACTCCGCGCTGCACGCCGGTCGCCCTCACCACGGGCGCGGCCCTCACAGCGTTGGCCGCCCTCGCGTCGGTGGGCAACGCGCTGAGCTTCACGACGGTGACGGCCGGCGCGGGACTGCTGGCCGGCTGGGCGACGGCCCGGCCATGGGCGGGCGACGCGGCGAGACCGGGCGACGCGGCGACACCGGGCGTGTGAGCGAGGTGCGGTGCGAGCCGCTGACACGTCGCAAGGCCGGCCGGCCGCTGACGAGGTGCGACGCGAGTCGTGGACACGAGGCGGCACCGACTCCTGACGAGCTGCGGCACCGACCGCAGGCGCGACGCAGTGCCGGCCACTGACGAGGTGCGGTGCGAGCCGTGGCGGCATGTTGCCGAGCGGACTGCCCGGCGCTGCGCGGGGCGCGTGGGATCAGCGCCGTCTCAAGCGGCCGTTCCGGGCCTGATCGTGCGCAGCCGGTCCCTGATGACCCGTACCGCCGACTCCGCGTTGTCCACGGTGATCGTGAACGTGTGGCCGTCCCACAGGCGCAGCACGATGCCCTCACCACGGCGTACGACGACCGCCGTGCCCTTCTCGGGGCGCCAGCGGTAGCCCCAGCCGCCCCAGTTCCGGGGCGTGACGTGGGCGGTGAAGTCGGCGCCGGCCACGTTCGAGAGCGGAATGCGGCGGCGCGGCAGCCCGATGTGGCCGCAGCGCACTTCGACGCACTCCTTGTCGAGCTTGAGATCGACGTGCACGAAGGCGAGGGTGCCGAAGAGGACCAGCAGGCCGGCCGCGATGCAGCCGACGACGGACATGACCAGCGGGGCGACGCCCGAGTTCCAGGCCGAGTCGACGGCCAGCTCGATGCCGAGCGCCATGCAGGCGGCACCGACCAGCGCGAGCAGCCACTGGACCCGGTTGGTGGCACGTCCCGTCCAGACGTCCGGATCTCGTTTGTCGTCGGCCTCGGGGTGGTCCCTCATATCTACGAGGTTACTCAGGTTTCGCTGCGCGGGTAGGGCGTGGCGCAGGGTGACTGGCCCGGGCCGAGCACGGGAGTCGTGACGCGGGTGGTTCGGTGCCGGCGTGCGCCCCGGCGCGCAGGGGCGCACGCCGGCGCCTAGTCCTGACGCGCCGGGCACCGGACCACGCCGGCAGCCGCGGTCGGGCCGATCAGCGAACAAAGGCGAAGGCCGGAACCGGTCAGCGGACCACAGCGAGCGCCGGGACCGGTCAGCGGACCACAGCGAGGGCCGGGACCGTTTCGTGCCACCGCGACCAGGCCGGGACCCGGGTCGACCCGCGACGGTCGGCGGATCAGGGCAGGGGCCGGGACCCGTTCCGCGTCGGTCAGCGGACCGGCGCGACGGCCTGCAGGAAGCGGCCTTCCGGGTAGGACAGGGCCGTGTCCGGGAGGTTTGCCTCGCGGCCGCTCAGCAGCACCGTGAGGCTGGTGTCGGCGACGGCGGCCGGGGCCGGCTCCACTCCGATGCGGCGCATGGCCTGGGCGGCCACCGCTCCGGCGGTGCCGTGCAGGACGAGGGGCGGACGGCCGGGCTGCTGGACGGCGGCCCGGATGCGCTCGGCGACCAGCTCGTAGTTGGTGCAGCCCAGGACCACTGTGGTCACGTCGTCCGGGGTGCGCGCGGCGGCCGAGGCGATCGCGGCCTCGATCGCCGTCTCGTCCGCGTGGTGCACCGCGTCCGCGAGACCGGGGCACGCCACCTCGGTCACGGCTACACCCGCGGCGAACTGCTTGATCAGCCCGCGCTGGTAGGCGCTGCCCGTGGTGGCGGGGGTCGCCCAGATCGCGACGGGCCCGCCGCCCGCGGCAGCCGGCTTGATCGCCGGGACGGTGCCGATGATCGGCAGCTCCGGCTCGAAGCGGGCACGCATCGCGGGCAGGGAATGCACCGAGGCGGTGTTGCACGCGACGATCAGGACGTCGGGCTCATGCGCGGCGGCGGCCGCCGCGACGGCGATGGCACGCTCGGTGATGTCCTCCGGGGTACGCGGCCCCCAGGGCATTCCGTCCGGGTCCCAGGACAGCACGAGGTCCGCGTCGGGGCGCAGCCGGCGTACCGCGGCAGCGGCGGGAAGCAGGCCGATTCCGGAGTCCATGAGCGCGATCTTCACCCGGCCACGATAGACGATGGGCCCCTGGGGGCCGGCCGGGTGGGGCAGACTGCGGCCGTGAGCGCCTTCCTGTGGATCACCGTCGTGTCGCTGGCCGCCTGGTGCTGGCTGCTGCTGGGCCAGGGCTTCTTCTGGCGCACGGACGTCCGGCTGCCGCAGCGCCGGGAACCGGACGCGTGGCCGTCGGTCTGCGTGGTCGTGCCCGCTCGTGACGAGGCCGCCGTGCTGCCGGCGAGCCTGCCCTCGCTGCTGGCCCAGGAGTATCCGGGGCGGGCGGAGGTCTTCCTGGTGGACGACGGGAGTACGGACGGCACCGGGGAGCTGGCCAGGGAACTTTCCCGGCGGCTCGGCGGGCTGCCGCTGACCGTGGGCTCGCCCGGTGAGCCGCCGGCGGGGTGGACGGGCAAGCTGTGGGCGGTGCGGCACGGCATCGGGCTGGCCCGCGCGCGTGAGCCCGAATATCTGCTGCTGACGGACGCGGACATCGCGCACGCCCCGGACAGCCTGCGCGAGCTGGTCGCGGCGGCCCGGACCGGGGGCTTCGACGTCGTGTCGCAGATGGCGCGGCTGCGGGTGGAGAGCCTGTGGGAGCGGCTCGTGGTGCCGGCGTTCGTGTACTTCTTCGCCCAGCTGTATCCGTTCCGGTGGATCGGCCGGCACGGGTCACGCACGGCCGCGGCCGCGGGCGGCTGCGTGCTGCTGCGTGCGGGCATGGCCGACGAGGCGCGCATCCCGGATGCCATCCGGCACGCCGTCATCGACGACGTGGCGCTCGCGCGCGCGGTGAAGAGGGCCGGCGGTCGGGTGTGGCTGGGGCTGGCCGAGCGGGTGGACAGCGTGCGTCCCTATCCGCGGCTGCACGATCTGTGGCGGATGGTCTCGCGCAGCGCCTACGCACAGCTGCGGCACAACCCGATGCTGCTCCTCGGCACGGTCGCCGGGCTCGCGCTGGTGTATCTGGTGCCGCCCGCCGCCGTGGCCGTGGGCGCGGCCCGGGGCAGTACGGCGGCGGCGGTGGTGGGCGCGTCGGCGTGGGCGGTGATGGCCGCAACGTACGTGCCGATGCTGCGCTACTGCCGGCAGCCGCTGTGGCTCGCCCCGCTGCTGCCGTTCACCGCGTTCCTGTATCTGCTGATGACGGTCGACTCGGCCGTGCAGCACCAGCGCGGGCGGGGGGCCGCCTGGAAGGGCCGCACCTACGCCCGCCCGGACGCCGCGCCCGACGAGGGCTGAGCCCGGTCACTTGCGGCCGGGTGTCCAGTTCATGCCCCAGCCGTAGGCACGGTCTATGGTCCGCTGCGGGCTCGATCCGCGCTCCGGCACCAGGTACCGCGCCTCGCGCCGGACGATGAGGTCGCCACCGCTGTTGGTGATCAGGGCGAGCGCGCACACCGGGGAGGCAACGGTGCACTCGTCCAGCGAGAACTCGATGGGGGCGCCGTGCTGCGGCTGGAGGGTGACGGTGGCGTGCAGGTCGGCGAAGGAGCTGGCGCCCTGGTACACGGTGACGAAGACGAGGATGCGCCGGAAGTCCTGTGCGTGGTCGAGGTTGACGGTGAGGTTCTCGCCGCTCGCCACGGCGCCGGTGCGGTCGTCGCCGTCGAGGTGGATGTACGGCGGGCGGTGGAGCGAGCCGAACGCGTTGCCCAGGGCCTGGACGACTCCCTTGCGGCCGTCGGCGAGTTCGTAGAGGGCACACAGGTCGAGGTCGAGGTCGCCCTGGCCGCCCCACCGGCCGCCCCAGCCCGGCAGTTGTTTGCGCATCTGCCAGTTGAGGTTAACCCGCATGGCACCCGAGGTGCCGCCCTGCTTGGCCAGCGACACGGAGGGGGCCGCCTTCGTGAGGGTGACCTTGGACAGGCGGACGGGCCGGGTGGCGGGTGCGGGCGGCGGTGCCGGAGCGGCGGCGGGACGCGGGGGCGTGTTCCTCGGGGCCGCGGCGGGGGGCGCCGGCGTGGTCGCGGGAGTCCCGGCGGGCGGTGGCACGGTCACGGGAGCCGTGGTGGGGGGCCGTGGCGTGGTCGCCGGGGTCGTGGACGTGGGCGGTGCGGGGTGCTGGGGTTCGTCCACGGTGATGCCGAAGTCGGTTGCCAGGCCTTCGAGTCCGCTGCTGTAGCCCTGGCCGACGGCACGGAACTTCCAGCCGCCCTGACGGCGGTACAGCTCACCGAGGACGAAGGCCGTCTCCACGGACGCGCCGGCGCTGTCGAAGCGGGCGACGGCCTGGCCGGAGGCGGCATCGGTCACGTCGATGTAGAGGCCGGGGACCTGTCCGAACGTCCCCCCGTCCGCGGATGCGGCGAGGACGATGCGCTCCACGGCGCCCTCCACGCGGGCGAGGTCGACCAGCAGGGTGTCGGTGACGTGGGCGCCGGCCGTCCGCTTGCCCTCGTGGCGGACCGCCCCGGAGGAGTGGGCCGGCTGGTTGTAGAAGACGAAGTCCCCGTCGGAACGGACCTTTCCGGCTGCGAGCAGCAGCGCGGAGGCGTCCGCGTCCGGTACGCCCGGCGCGGTGCGCCAGCCCAATTCGATACGCAGGGCCGTGGTCGGCACCGGCGCGTTCGATCCTTTCGGCATTGACATGTCCGCCCCCAAAGCGTGTCGGCTTCCGGGTTTCGCCCGGCCGTCCCTACCTGCACAACCTATTCCCGGGCGCGGCGTACGCCCACGAACGGCACAGGAAGATCGCCGGTCAACCGCCGGTAACCCGCCAGGACCTCGGCCTTTACACGATCCAAACGTTGAATCGCGTCCCTTTTTGCCAAGTTCGCTCGGATTGGGGATCCCAGACCACTGCCGACACGGAAAACAACCCTCTTATCGGTCTCCCCAACCAGCACATCGTGGGCTTAACTTATGTGCCATGACCTCCCCCCGCTCCACTTATGGTGGCGGCTACTACTCCGCCTCCTTCCCGGACACCCCGATCTACGACTCCCTCGTGGCCGAGCGGGGCACCCCGCAGATCGCCCCGATCCGGGTCCCCGCCGCCTACGACACGGGCAGCAGCCTCCCCGCCCTGCCGTCGGCCCTGCCCGCCCTCCCGGCGGCCCCGTCCCAGCAGGCCCCCGCCTACGGCTATCCGCAGATGCAGCAGCCCGCACCGCTGCAGCAGGCGCCCACGGCGTACATCCCGCAGCAGGCGAGCGCCCCGCGCGGCTACCCCGGTCCGCAGGCCCCGCAGCAGCAGCGGCCGATGGTGGCGGGCAACGGCTACGAGGCCATGCGTCCGGCCGCGCCGCGCCCTGCGCCGGCTCCCTACCAGGACCAGTACAACAACCAGCAGTACCGCGGCTACTGACCGGCGCATCCCGGCTGTCGGTGCCACCTGGCACGATGGCGGTATGGGAAACGCCGAAGTGCTGTCGATCCACGTCCATCCGGTCAAGGCTCTCCGCGGGCTGTCGCTCCGGGAGGCCGTCGTGGAGCCCTGGGGCCTGGCCGGGGACCGACGCTGGGCACTGATCGACGACGGGGGAAAGGTCGTCACACAGCGCGAGCAGCCGCGTCTCGCGATGGCCGCCGCCGAGCCTCTGGCCGGCGGCGGCCTTCGTCTGTCCGCACCCGGGCAGTCACCGCTCACGGTCGAGGTGCCGCAGCCGGCGGCGACCGTGCCCATGAGCATCTTCGGCACGAAGGTCGAGGCGGTCCCGGCCTCGGCGGACGCGCACGCCTGGTGCAGCGCCTATCTGCAGGCGGAGGTCCGCCTGGTGCACCTGGACGATCCGGCCACCCGCCGCCCGATCGATCCCGACCACGCCCTGCCCGGCGAGACCGTGAGCTTCGCCGACGGCTACCCCCTGCTGGTCGCCACGACGGCATCGCTGGACGCCCTGAACTCCCTCATGGCCGAGGGTCCGAACGCTCAGGAGGGTCCGCTGCCCATGAACAGGTTCCGGCCCAACGTCGTCGTCGCCGGCACCGAACCCTGGGCCGAGGACCACTGGACCCGGATCTCCGTCGGCGAGGTGGTCTTCCGGGCCCCGAAGCCGTGCGGACGGTGCGTCGTGACGACCACCGACCAGGACACCGCCGTACGCGGCCGGGAACCGCTCCTCACCCTGGCGCGACACCGCAGGATCGGCGGAAAGCTGGTGTTCGGGATGAACCTCGTGCCCGTCTCGCCGGGCACCGTCCGGGTGGGCGACCCGGTGCGTGTGCTCGAGTAGGTTCCGCGCTCCGAGGTCTGCGATGGTCCGCCGCTCCGAGGTGTCGGGGTGGTCCCCTGCTCCGCGAGGTCGCGGGTGGTCCCCACCACGCGAGGTCTCGGGCAGCCCCCCGGGCTCCGACGTCCTGAGATGCTCCCTGGGCTCCGCGGTGCCGAGGGGGACCTGTCTCCCGTTCCGCTCGCCGGGGAACCCGGGGCGGTGCCCCGGTCGTTGAGGGGGCGTGAGAAATTCATGAGGAGCCGTGTGCGTCAGGTACCGCGGCGGACGTGACGTCGCTCTCTCCGGGTCCGGACCGGGGGGTGAGCGCCGATGCCGGGGGATATGACGGACCGGAAGGGGGTGGGGAGATGCGGGCACTCAGTGGGCTGTGGCGCTGGCGGCACAATCCGCTGCGCCGCGCGACCGATACGGCCGAGGCGTGGGTGGCCCTGGTGGCGCTGCTGCTGATCGCCGTGGCCGCACCCGTGACCGGCTGCCTGGTCGGTGCCGCCGCCCAGGACTCCCTCCAGCGGTCCGTACGGCAGCAGCAGCACGCGCGCCACGTGGTGACCGCCACCGTGGTCCGGGATCTGGGCGGGGCCCTGCCGGAGGCCGACCCGGACACCAGCAGCGCGAGCCAGGCCCGCAGCCGTGTCATCGCGCACTGGATCGCGCCGGACGGCACCCGGCAGCACGGCCCGGTGCTCGCGGACCTCAAGTCCCCTCACCCAGGTGACCGCTTCAGGCTCTGGACCGACCCGCACGGCCGAATAACCACCCGCCCCCTGGACTCCGCCACGGCAACGGCACATGCGGTGCTCGCCGGGTTCGGCGCGGCCCTGGTGACGGCGGTCCTGGTCGAGTGCGGCCGGCGCCTGGCCGTGTGGCGCATGGTCCGCCGGCGGTTCGCACACTGGGACCGGGCCTGGGACCGGGCGGGCCCGGACTGGGGCAAGGCGGGCACCGGCAGCTGACGGCCTTCCGGCTCTGGTCAACCCGGCATGCATGCACACGCTACGGTGGACCGGCCGAAGCGCTTTCGGCGACAACCCGCGGGTGCGTGAACCCCGGGGCGCGCAGGTTCCCGGAGCGCGAACGCGCTCATGCCCCGTGGGCCGAGCACGGTCGCGGTCCCGGCACCGGCGGCAACGCCCCGACGGACAGCGAGCCATCAGTACGACGAGGTGGGGGCACAGCAACGCCATGGCACAGGGCACGGTCCAGGTGACGCACACCGGTACTTCGCGGTGGCGGCGCCGCACGGGTGAGTACGCTTCGCTCGCCGCCGCCCTGGAGGCCGCCGCCGACGGCGACGTCCTCACGATCGCCCCCGGCACCTACCGGGAGAACCTCGTCGTCCAGCGGCCGGTGACACTCCGTGGGCCCGAGGGCTCGCCCGGCTCGGTGCGGATCGCGCCCGTGGACGGGGTGCCGCTCACCGTGCGGGCCTCGGCCGTGGTGCAGGACGTGCACGTGGAGGGCCAGGACGCGGCGGCGCCGGCGCTGCTGGTCGAGGAGGGCACACCCGAGCTGACGGACCTGCGGATCGTCACCCGGTCCGCCGTCGGCATCGAGGTGCGCGGGGGCGCCCGCCCCACCGTGCGCCGGTGCACCGTCGACAACCCGGCCGGTATCGGCATCGCCGTACTCGACCGGGCGGGCGGGGTGTTCGAGGAGTGCGAGGTCGTCGCGGCCGGGCAGGCCGGCGTGACGGTCCGCGGCGGGGCGCATCCGCGGCTGGAGCGCTGCCGGGTCCACCACACCTCGGGCACCGGGCTGTCCGCGACCGGCGAGGACTCCTCGCTGGAGGCGCTGGGTTGCGAGATCTACGAGGTGCGCGGCTCCGGTGTGCAGGTGACCCAGCGGGCCACCGCGCACCTGACCGACTGCGATGTGCACCGCACCGCCGCCGACGGCATCACCATGGACACCGACGCGGTGCTCACGCTCGCCGACTGCCGCATCCACGACATCCCGGAGAACGCGGTCGACCTGCGCTCCCGCTCGGTGCTCACGCTGACCCGGACGACGGTCCGTCAGTTCGGCCGCAACGGCCTGTCGGTGTGGGATCCGGGGACCCGGGTGGACGCCAACCAGTGCGAGATCTTCGACAGCACCGGCGACTACCCGGCGGTGTGGGTGAGCGACGGCGCCACCGCCGTGCTCGACTCCTGCCGGGTGCACGACGTACCGGACGCGCTGTTCGTGCTGGACCGCGGTTCCCGTGCGGACGTCGTCGACAGCGACCTGTCCCAGGTGCGCAACACGGCGGTGTCGGTGAGCGACGGCGCGACCGCTCAGCTGGACGACTGCCGGATCAGGGAGGCGGCCACCGGCGCGTGGTTCCGCGACCACGGCAGCGGAGGCACGCTCAGCAACTGCACCCTGGACGGCACCCAGACAGGGGTGATCGTCACCAAGGGCGCCGACCCGACGATCGAGCGCTGCACGGTCGACTCGCCCACGGAAGCCGGTTTCTACGTGTCGGCGGGCGGCCGGGGCAGCTTCCTGAACTGCCGGGTGACCGGCAGCGGCGGATACGGCTTCCACGTGATCGACGGCTGCCGTGCGACGCTGCGCAGATGCCGTACCGAGCGGTGTGCGCGCGGCGGTTACGAGTTCGCCGAGGGCGGCCCGGACGCGGGGTCCGGGGTGGGCCCGGTCGTGGAGGACTGCACCAGCGACGAGAGCGGCGGTCCGCGGACACCGACGGCTCGCGAGACAGCCGTACAGACGGTGACGCAGTCCGCCGGCCTGCTGGGGTCGTTTCCCGGGCAGCGGGCGGCGGACCAGGAGCCGCCGGTCACCGTCGCACCGCCGGAGAAGGCGCAGCGCACCCCGAAGGACGTGCTCGGGGAACTCGACGCGCTGGTGGGCCTGGAGAGCGTCAAGCGTGAGGTGCGGGCGCTGACCGACATGATCGAGGTGGGCCGGCGCCGGCAGCAGGCGGGGCTGAAGGCGGCCTCCGTCAAGCGGCACCTGGTCTTCACCGGCTCCCCCGGCACCGGCAAGACGACGGTCGCCCGGCTCTACGGCGAGATCCTCGCCTCGCTGGGCGTGCTGGAGAAGGGCCACCTGGTGGAGGTGTCGCGGGTCGACCTGGTCGGCGAGCACATCGGTTCCACGGCGATCCGCACCCAGGAGGCCTTCGAACGGGCGCGCGGCGGTGTGCTGTTCGTCGACGAGGCGTATGCACTGTCCCCGGAGGACGCCGGGCGGGACTTCGGCAAGGAGGCCATCGACACCCTGGTGAAGCTGATGGAGGACCACCGGGACGCGGTGGTGGTCATCGTCGCCGGGTACACCGCGGAGATGCAGCGCTTCCTTTCCGTGAACCCGGGTGTCGCCTCCCGTTTCTCCCGCACCATCACCTTCGGCGACTACGCCCCCGACGAGCTGCTGCGGATCGTGGAGCAGCAGGCCGACGAACACGAGTACCGGCTGACGCCGGGCGCGTCCGAGGCGCTGTTGAAGTACTTCACGGCGATCCCGAAGGGCCCGGCGTTCGGCAACGGCCGCACGGCCCGGCAGACGTTCGAGGCGATGGTGGAGCGCCACGCGAGCCGGGTCGCCCAGCTCGCCGACCCCACCACCGACGACCTGACGCTGCTGTACGCGGAAGACCTGCCCGATCTGCCCTGACCGTGCCGGGCACGCAGGACCTGCCGAACCGACCTGACCGTGCCGGACGCGGAATACCCTGCCCGGACCGCACTGACGCTGCTGTACCCCTGAGTACCTTCCCGAACCGCCCTGACCGGCCCCGCCGGCGGCCGCCCAACCGGGAGGCTCGCCGTGCAGGGCCTCGCGGCGCCCGTGTCAGGGGCGGATGTACGGACGGGTCATGATCTCCATGTTGTGGCCGTCCGGGTCGTCGAAGTAGGCGCCGCGACCGCCGAACAGACGGTTGATCCGGCCGGGTTCGGTATGGCCGGGGTCGGCGTAGTAGGTGACCCCGACAGCCTCCAGACGGGCGATCATGTCGTCGAACCGCTCGTCGGGCACGAGGAAGGCGTAGTGCTGGGACTGGATCGGCTCGTCCCTCTTCTCGTAGTAGTCGAGCGTCACGCCGTTGCCGAGGTCGACGGGGAGGAAGGGTCCGAAGGGGGCACTGACCTCCAGGCCCAGGATCACGGCGATGAACTCGGCGGACAGACGCCGGTCGCTCGCGTAGACGGCGGTGTGGTTCAACTGGACGGCAGCCACAGGCGGCTGGGCGGCGTGCGGGTACTGCTGGTCATAGGACAAGGCTGATGTCTCCGGTCTTGGCTTCCGCTGGGATGGGGCGCCGCGCTCGGGCGCCGGGAAGAAAGACGGAGAGTGTGGCGGGCCTCTTGCCCGCCTCGCGCTCACGCGGAGGCCGGTAGCCCCACTCGTGTATGGCCCATGGCCGACCCGGCAGTCACACAAAGGACCTTACAGATCATCAGAAGCTGGAGCAACGCCGTTCCTGGTCCGCTGATCTGCGGCTTGCCGGCGGCCACGGTCACGAGCCCTGGTCCGTATCGCCCGCGTCCCTGGCCGGCTCGGGACGCTGGCCCGGCAGCTCCGGATGCAGGCGGGCCAGCAGGCGGGTCCGTTCGTGGGCGAAGGCCGGGTCGGACTGGTAGTCGGAGTGGCCGAGGATGGGGGCCGGGAGGGGGTGGTCGGCGGTGCGGCCGTAGGCGAGGGGGTCGCGCAGCGGCTCGTGGTCCACGTCCGGGGTGGTGCCACCGGGCGCGCGGACGGGGCCGCCGATGGGGTCGGTGGCGCGGTGGAGGTTGCGCCAGCAGGCGACCTCGCGGTGCAGGGCGGCGAGTGCCGGCGGGCCGAAGTGGGCCGGGAACCAACGGCCGTACAGGCGCTCCAGCGGGGAGCCGTAGGTGAGCAGGGCGACCCGCCCGCGGACGGACGGCGGCAACTGCCAGGCCGCCGCGGCGGCGAGGACACTGCCCTGGGAGTGACCGGACAGGACCAGCCGGCCGCCGGTGTGCCGGGTCCAGGTCGCCATGCGCCAGGTGAGGTCCGGTACCGCGCGCTCGGCGTAGCAGGGCGGTGCGAAGGGATGGGCGGCGCGCGGCCAGAAGGTGCCGACGTCCCACAGGATGCCGATGGTGCGCCGTGCGGAGGCGTCCTTGTAGGCGCGTCTGCCCCAGGTGACGAACAGCAGGAAGCCGAGGCCGACCAGCCAGGAGCCGAGCGCCTGCGAGGTCTCGGCCACCGCCTGGACGACGTGGTGGGTGCGGCGGGCCGCCCCTTCGGGGGTTTTCCCGGTGGCGACGGCTCCGGCCAGTGCCATGGTGCCCAGCAGCAGGGTGGTGGCGGTGAGCACGGCGACGACGAGGGGCGCCCGGTCGGTGAGGGTGGCCATGGCCCGGGCGTGGGCGATGGCGCGGGTGCGGGACGGGTCCTCGGGCTCGCCGGGGTGCTCGCGGCGGACGCGGGCACGCTCGGCGCGGGCGAGCCGGGCGGTGCGTGCCGCGAGCCGCGCGGCCAGGAGCAGCAGCACCGCGAGGACCGGCGGAATGGCGGACGCCTGCCAGGTGAGCAGGACGGGCGGGCCGGGGAGCAGGGCGCGGGTGCCGTCCAGCCAGTCGGCGACGCGCTGCGCTACCCCGCCGGAGACCACTCCGCCCAGCGCGCAGCCGAGCAGTGCGACCGCGGGGCCGCCGAGGCCGCGCATTCCGGCGCGCGGGTCGGGCCTGCGCCGGTACAGGTCCGCGGCCACGGCACCGAGGGTGACGACGAGCATGCCCTGGGACAGCATGAGGGCGCCGAAGGACGGATCCCCGGGCAGCCGCCCGGCGGACTGCCAGCCGGGCCGGGACCAGCCGGCGTACAGCAGGCTGAGCAGCAGCAGGGCGAGTGCGCCGAGCGGCAGGCGGCGTACCAGGTGGTGGTCGAGCCGCTGGTCGAGGCGGTTCTCGCTGCGGCCCCGGCGGCAGACCACGGCCACCACCGCCGCCCCGCAGCTCAGCAGGGCCACGGGCAGCAGCCGGCTGAGAACGTCGAGGGCCGCGGGGCCGCCGGGGCTGTGGTCGAAGCGGACGGCCGGGGTGGCGACGGCGGCGGCCACGGTGAGCAGGCCGGCCGCGGTGTGGGCGGCGCGCAGCCGGGCGACCAGGCGGCGCCCGTACCAGAAGCCGGGCCGGGCCAACGCGCCGGCGTCGGTGTCCGGCTCGGGGTCGAGGGTGAGCGGGCGGTGGGACTCGTACGCGCTCCAGGTGCGGTGCGAGAGGTACCAGAGCAGGCCGGTCAGCGCGGCGGGCAGCGCTGCGGCGAGGGCTAGCCGGCGACCGGGGGCGCTCCACCAGCCGCCGGACGCGGTGGGTGCTCCGGGTACCGAGGGGGCCAGGAAGCCCAGCCAGGAGTGGCGGCGTACGCAGGCGCGGGTGCCCGCGCACTGCCAGGCCACGAGGTCCAGGGCCACCTCGCAGGCGGCGGCGACCAGCAGCACTGTCAGGGTGAGGGCGGTCAGCCGTACGAGGAGGCCGTAGAGGCGGACGGTGCGGGGCCGGCCGGGTGCGGCGGGGCGCATCCAGTGGGCGAGGTTGACCACCATGAACGGCAGCAGCAACAGCCACAGGGCGCGGCTGCCGTCGCCGGAGGTGAGATTGCACCAGACGTACGCTTCCTGGACCGGTCCGCTCCCGGGATTTCTCCCGGCTGCGCTCCCGGGCCCCTTCCCGGCTGCGCTCCCGGGCTCCTTCCCGGCCGGGGCGGGGCCGGCGTCCTCGGCGCGCCGGAAGACGGCGGCCGTGTCGTCGCCGGTGACCCGGACGGTGCGCGGGTCGCCGAGCATTCTCTCGGGCGTGGTGCCGCCGACCCCGTGCACCAGCAGCTCCAGATCGGTCTCGGGCCGGGCGGGCCGGTCCGCGTGCCGCCCCGCTTCCTCGTCCCCGTACCGCCCTGAAGTGCGGCCTTCGTGCTTCCCGGCGGGCCGGTCCACCCGCTGTCCCGAGGACTGTCCCTGCGCACGTTCCACTGTTCCGGCACTTCCCCCGTGACGCCCTGACGTCTGTGTCGTGCGGGTTCCAGGATCTCCGGTCCGGCGGTCGTGCACACCCCTCGTCACGGAATCTCCCCGAACCGTGTGAGGCCGGGTGGGACGGCGGATGGCACGCGTGGCGGGTGTGCGGGTCGGCAGGTGGTGGCGCGCCCTGTGGCACCGCGTGAAAAGATGGGACGCCCGCGCACTGTCGGACGGATGGAACCTCCAGGTCGGAGCCGGTGCGCCGGGCGTGTCGGACGGTTGGCGGCGAAAGGACCGGAGCGTACGTGAGTGAGAATCAGAACCTCCTCGCGGAGCAGCGCCGCGCCCTGATCCTGGACGAGGTCCGGCGCCGGGGCGGGGTACGGGTCAACGAGCTGACCCGCAAGCTCGGTGTCTCGGACATGACCGTGCGCCGCGACCTGGACGCGCTCGCCCGTCAGGGCATGCTGGAGAAGGTGCACGGCGGTGCGGTGCCGGTGGTCGAGGCCAGCACCCATGAGCCGGGGTTCGAGGCGAAGTCCGGGCTGGAGCTGACGGCCAAGGAGGACATCGCGCGGGCCGCCGCCCGGCTGGTCAGCCCGGGTACGGCGATCGCCCTGTCCGGCGGTACGACGACGTACGCGCTCGCCCAGCACCTGCTGGAGGTGCCCGATCTGACCGTGGTGACGAACTCGGTGCGGGTCGCGGACGTCTTCCACGCGGCGCAGCGGACGTCGGGGCAGCGGCAGGGGGCCGCCACGGTGGTGCTGACCGGCGGGGTGCGCACGCCGTCGGACTCGCTGGTCGGTCCGGTGGCCGATCAGGCGATCGCCGCGCTCCACTTCGATCTGCTCTTCCTCGGTGTGCACGGCATATCGGTGGAGGCCGGCCTGTCCACGCCGAACCTCGCGGAGGCCGAGACCAACCGGCGTCTTGTGCACTCGGCGCGCCGGGTCGTGGTGGTCGCGGACCACACCAAGTGGGGCACGGTGGGCCTGAGTTCGTTCGCGACGCTGGAGCAGGTGGACACGCTGGTGACCGATGCGGGGCTGCCGGCGGAGGCGCGGGCGGAGATCTCGGAGCACCTGCGAGTGGTGGTGGCGGGCGAGCCCGGGGAAGACGGCACAGACATCTGACAGGCGGTCAGCTATGGTGACTGCGCCCGATGATGGCGGCTCGGCCCGGTCGACCGCAGCTGCGGAAGTGGCACAAGGGGGTTACGTCCATGGCTCGTCGTCTGCGCCCGGTGAGTATCGACTTCGTCGAGGCCGCGCCCGTACGTCTGGTCTTCGCGCGGGGCGTCTGCGCGCCCCCCGAGCAGGTGTACCGCGCGCTCGCGGAGGACGTGCCCGGCTGGGCGGAGTGGTTCTCGGCGGTGACGCTCGCCCGGCCCACCGACGGCGGCGCCGGGCGTGAGATCCGGCTCCGTGGCGGGACGCGGTTCGCGGAGACGGTGCTCGTGGCGAAGGAGCCCGAGGTGTACGCGTACCGCGTCGACACCACCAACGCGCCGGGCGCCCGTGCCCTGGTCGAGGAGTGGCGCCTGACTCCTCGGGGCACCGGGACGCGCGTGCAGTGGACCTTCGCCGCCGACGGGCCGGCGCCGTTCCGGTTCACCCTCGGACTGGCCCGGGCGGGCCTGGGGCTTGCCTTCCGCGACGCTGTGACGACCTTGGACCGGCGCCTGACGAGGCCGTGATCAGGCCGTGATCAGGCCGTCGCGGTGACGGCCGGTACCGGCGCGGGTCGCCGGACGACGGGCACCGCCGTGATCAGGCCGTCGCGGTGACGGTCGGTGCCGGCGCGAGTTGCCGGACGACGGGCACGGCCCGGTCGGCGGCGGCCGCGTCCGGCACACGGCACGTCAGACCCGGAAGACGTCCAGGAACGTGCTCCAGAAGCCCTTCTTCCTGGCCGGTTCCCGACGCGCCGCGGCGGCCGGAGCCGTGGGCGGCCGCTGCTCCGCCGCCGTGGGGACGGCCCGGCTCTGCAGCGCGGCGGCCATGCGGGTCGCCGGCGTCGGGCTGAAGGCCACGGGCAGCGCCACCAGTGCCCGGTGGAACGGACCCGGCCGCCATGCCAGCTCCTTCTCGTGGACGGCCAGCGTCACGTCGGGCAGCGCGTTGAGGATCTTCTCGATCGCGGTGACGGCGATGACCTGTGCCGGGTCCTTGGCCGGGCACGCGTGCGGGCCCGCTCCCCACGCCAGGTGGGCGCCCCTGCTGTGCGTACGGCGGGCGTCGGCGAGCGCGGGATCGCTGTTGGCCGCCGCGAAGCTGATCACGACCGGTGTGCCCGCCTCGGCCACCACTCCCCCGAGGTCCACGTCCTGGACCGGGTAGTGGGTGGCGTAGTTGGCGATGGGCGTCTGGTCCCACAGGACGTGATCCATCGCCTCCTCGATCAGCAGTCCGGAGTCGCGTCCGCCGGCGCCGGGCGACAACAGCAGGAGCAAGGCGTTGCAGATCAGGTTGCGCTGGGGTTCCACACCGGCGCCCATCAGAATGATCAGCTGGTCCCTCAGCTCCTCGTCGGTCAGGCCCGCGGGGTGCTGGATCAGCCAGGAGGTGACGTCGTCGCCGGGCCGGCGCCGCTTGAGGGCGACCAGCTCCATGAGGCAGGAGTTGATGTCCTCGCTGGCGCGCTGGGCGTCCTTGCCGTCGAACATCGCCGACATGGCGCTGGTGAGAGTGTCACCGATGTCCGCCGGGCAGCCGAAGAGCTTGTTGAACAGCAGCAGCGGCAGCAGTTTGGCGTAGTCGTTGAGGAGGTCGGCGCGGCCTCGCTCGCTGAACTGGTCGATGAGGTAGTCGGCGATGGGCTCGACGTCCCGGCGGACCCGGGTGATGTTGAGCCGGCCGAGGCTGTCCGTGACGGCCTTGCGCAGCCGCAGGTGCACGGCGCCGTCGGTGAACAGGCAGTTGGGCCGGTACGCCATCATCGGCAGCACCGGGTTGTCCGGCTCGATCCGCCCTTCGTTCAGCGCCTTCCAGCGGCGGGCGTCCCGGGCGAAGAGCGTGGAGTTCTGCAGCACGCGCAGCGCCATCTCGTGGCCGACGACCAGGGTGGCGTCGACGCCGGGGGCGAGTTCGACCGGGCCGGCCGGACCGTGGGCGCGCAACCGGTCGTAGACCTGGTGGGGGTCGGCGGCGAACGCGGCGTCGTGCATGGGGCATCCGGCCGCGGGGGCGGGGGCTGACTGGCGGTCCATGGGGTTCCTTCTGCTGGCTCCGGGCCGGTGGTCCGGGTCGTTGGGCGTGTCAGGCTGCTCGGGTGAGCAGATGACGCACGAGCGCGATCAGCGCATGGGCGGAGGACTGCCGGTCGCGGGCGTCGCAGTAGACGACGGGGGTGTCCGGAAGCAGGTCGAGGGCCTCGCGCACCTCCTCCTCCTCGTACTTGTGGTCCGGCCGGAAGCTGTTGACCGCGATGGCGTACTCGAGGCCGTACCCCTCGACGAGGTCGATGACGGGGAAGGTCTCCTCCAGCCGGGCGGGGTCGACCAGGAGGAGTGCCCCGAGCGCGCCGCGGGCCATGTCCTCCCACAGCTGCATGAAGCGCTGCTGTCCGGGGGTGCCGAACAGGTACAGCACGAGTTCGTCGCTGAGCGTCAGACGGCCGAAGTCCAGGGCGACGGTGGTGGTCGACTTGTCCGTCACGCCCCGCAGGTCGTCCACGTGGAGCGACGCCTGCGTCATCTTCTCCTCGGTGCGCAGCGGGGTGATCTCGGACAGCGAGCCGATGAAGGTCGTCTTGCCCACGGCGAAATGGCCGACGACAAGGATCTTGGCAGCGTTGGTCACCGCGCTGGAGACGTAGATGGATCCAGAGGCCGTCTCAGCCGATGAGGGATTGGAGTCCATGCAGAACCTTCTCGAGGGTCGCTCTGTCAACGTTCTGAGCCCGGGGCGGCTCGGCGCGGCGCAGGAGGTGGCCCTGCTCGGATAAATCGGTCAGCAGCAGCCGGGCCACCCCCACCGGCAGCCCCACGTGCCCGGCCACTTCGGCGACCGACAGGTAGCCGCCCGCGCACAGCTTCCAGATCGCCATCACCTCGGGGCCGGCTCCCAGCGGAGGGGTCCGCTCGGGAGCCAGGGTGACGAGGGTGTGCAGCGCCAGGTCGTCCGAGGCCGGCAGGGTCCGGCCGCCGGTGATGACGTAGGAGCGGACGAAGTCACTGGTGACGGAGGCTTCCTCGGGCGTCGTCATACGCCGGCGCCGTCCGAGCGGGGCGCCACGCTCATCGCCTTGCTGAGGCCGGCCACCGTCTTCTGCATGCGGAACGACATGGCCTCCATGTCGACGTCCAGCGCGGCGGAGACGGCGAGGTACGAGCCCTGGCCGGCGGCGATCAGGAAGATCCAGCCGCCGTCGTACTCCAGCAGGGTCTGCTTCCAGATTCCGTGTCCCGCTCCCACGAATCCCGCGACGGCGCGGCTCAGCGACTGCATCGAACTCATCGCGGCGGCGTTCGTCTCGGCATCGTCCCGCGGGATGTCGTCCGAGCGCTGCAGCAGCAGGCCGTCGCCCGAGACGAGGATCGCGTGCCGGGCTCCGCGTACCTCGAGCACGTCGTTCAGCACCCAGGACAGGTCGATCTTCACTTGTTGTCAGGTCCTTCCGTGGTGTTCGTGGTGCGCCCGAGCTGTGTGCCGCGCGCGAACGCCCCGATCCGCGACGCCGTGACCTCGCTGGCCGGCTCGGACGTCTCCTCATGGCCGGCGCTGTCGAGGGCCGGGACCACCGTGACGGAGCCGTTGCGGCGCCGGCGTTTTGGCAGACCGCCCGAGGTCGTACCCACCACGTGCGAGGGGCCGACGACCGGCACGGGCGCCAGTCGCTGGGGAGCCGCCTCCGTACCCGCTGCGTCCTGGGCGTCGGCGGCGGGGGAAGGACCGTCGGCCGCGAGAAGGCTTTCGGGCACACGAATCACTGCACGCACTCCGCCGTAGGGGGACACGGAGCCGACGGAGACGGCGAAGCCGTAGCGGGCGGCGAGCATGCCGCACACGGCGAAGCCGAACCGCGGCGGATCGCCGAGACCGGTGATGTCGACGGGGCCGTCGACGGACAGCAGTGCCGCGGCCCGGTCCTTGGTCTCCTGGTCCATGCCGAGGCCGGCGTCGTCCACGATGAAGCACACGCCGGTCGGTACGGCCTGGATGTTGACCTCGACCGGTGTTCCGGGCGCGCTGTAGGTCGTCGCGTTGTCCAGAAGTTCGGCCAGTACGACGGCCACCGGCTCGACCGCCTTGCCGACGAGGGAGACGTTGACCTGCGAGTGGACGCCGACCCGGTCGAAGTCCCTGATCCTGCCCTGGGCGCTGCGGGCCACGTCGTACACCGTGGCGGCACCTTCGCGCCGGCCCAGCCATCCGCCGCAGAGCACGGAGATGCCCTTGGCCCGGCGGCCGAACTGGCTGCCGGTGTGGTCGACCGTCATCAGGTCGGCCAGCACGTCCGTGGTGTCGCCGTACTTCTTCAGCAGGCTGTCCAGGAGGACCTGCTGCTCCTCGGCGAGCGACTGGAGCGTGCCCATCGCGGACTTCAGCACCGCCTTGGTCGCCGCCTCGGCGTCGGCCCGTACGTCCGCGAGGTCTCGCTGCTGCTGTGCCGTCAGCCCGGCGATGTGCGCGTGCAGCCGACCGACGTCGCCGCGGGCCTCCCCCAGTCCTGCCTCCAGGTCCTTCCTCGTTCTTCGGAGCGCCATGTTGGTTCTCCGGGCCCGCATCACTGCGACGACCGCAGCGATGAGCACCACCAGCAAGATCCACAGCAGTGGATCCTGGGTCAATGACGTCATGAGACTCTCTTCAAGTCGCATCGCGCCGTGGAGCATGAGAGCGCGATGGTGCCTGTGACTGTCCCCCCGGACGTGTTCATGACACGCCGTCAGCCCACTGAAAAGTGGGATGATCTTATCAGTCACCTCGGCACAACACGCTTGCCCAGAGCCCCAATTGAGCCGTCACCAAACCCACACACCCCCGTCACCCGCCCGTCGGGCAACAGGTGATCCAGGGGCGGCCCCGGCTCAGTCCGGCCACACGCCCGTCGTCAGGAACGAGTCGAGCACTGCCGCGTACGGAGTGATGTCCAGCCCCTGCTCCCGGAGCCACGCGTCCGAGTAGTACTTGTCGAGGTACCGGTCACCCGGGTCGCACAGCAGGGTGACGACGCTGCCCGTACGCCCCTCGGCGACCATCTCCGCGACGATCTTCAGCGCGCTCCACAGCCCGGTGCCCGTGGAGCCGCCCGCCTTGCGGCCGATGGCGCCCTCCAGGGCCCGTACGGCGGCGACGCTGGCGGCGTCCGGGACCTTCATCATCCGGTCGATCGCACCGGGCACGAAGCTCGGCTCCATGCGCGGCCGGCCGATGCCCTCGATCCGCGAACCGCAGTCACAGGTGACGTCCAGGTCGCCGCTGGTCCAGCCTTCGAAGAAGCAGGAGTTGTCCGGGTCGGCGACACAGATCCGGGTGTCGTACTGCATGTAGTGGACGTAGCGCGCCAGGGTCGCCGAGGTGCCGCCGGTGCCGGCCGTGGCGACGATCCAGGCCGGCTCCGGGAACCGCTCCAGATGCAGCTGACGGAAGATCGACTCGGCGATGTTGTTGTTGCCGCGCCAGTCCGTGGCACGTTCGGCGTAGGTGAACTGGTCCATGTAGTGGCCGCCGGTCTCCACCGCCAGGCGGGCGGACTCCTCGTACATCTTCCGTGAGTCGTCCACGAAGTGGCACTGCCCGCCGTGGAACTCGATGAGGCGGATCTTCTCTGCGCTCGTCGTGCGGGGCATGACCGCGATGAAGGGCACGCCGATCAGCTTGGCGAAGTAGGCCTCCGAGACCGCCGTCGAGCCGCTGGACGCCTCGATCACCGGGCGGCCCGGCCGGATCCAGCCATTGCACAGGCCGTAGAGGAACAGGGAACGGGCGAGTCGGTGCTTGAGGCTGCCGGTGGGGTGCGTGGACTCGTCCTTGAGGTAAAGGTCGATGCCCCAGCGCTCGGGCAGGGGGAAGCGGAGCAGGTGCGTGTCCGCCGATCGGTTGGCGTCGGCCTGGACCTTGCGCACGGCTTCTTTCAGCCAGGCGCGGTAGGCGGCGTCGCTGCGGTCGACGTCGAGAGTGGCGCCGGTTCTGACTCGGGGGGTGGTGCTCACGGCGGGGCTCCTTACGCTCGTCGCCGACGGCGCCTCATGCGGGCCGGCAAGTCGAGCATAGGCACCTTTGACACCGCTTCCCACCTGCATAAACGCGCCTTTGGGCGGCCCAAAGACGCTCTGGGGCACACACGTGCGACAGGACCGGGGGCGCATGGACCGGAAGTGCACCGGCCGCCCGTCGCACCCGTCCCGTGCGTACTGGTGCTCCTCGCCGCATGGGGGCAGACTGCACGCGACGGGACCGCCCTCCCGAACGAGGGCGCACCGGTCCACGGGCAGACCGCAAGGGGGCGGCGAGACATGGCGGAGCCGGAGTTCACGGCCACAGGCGTGCGCATCGGCAAACGGCTGCGTTCGCTCACCCGGGCCGGACAGGTCCGGATCAGCGACGGCCGGCTGCAGTTGCTCACCAGCTACGGCAGCGAGATCGACAGCGCGCCGGTGCAGGCGGTGCGCGCGTCCAGGCCGTGGTTCGCGCCGGACGACAGGGCGCTGGCCGACGTCAACGGCACGCGGTATCTGCTGACCCTGGGGGAGCACGATCCCGCGCCGGGCCGGCCGGGGCCGCCCGCGGCACGGCGGTTCATCGAGGCGGTCCGCCGGGCGGCCGGACGAGGCGGCTGAGCGTCGCGGCGAGTTGCGGGAGCGCTTCCGCTGCGTCACGCTGTTCTCACGTCACTCTGGGTTTACCGGCGATAACGCTGCGAACCAGCCCGCCGGCCACGACAGCAGGCGGACGTTTGGACGCAAGCACCCTGCTGGATCCGTTGTTCTCCGTGTTTCTTCCGGTCCCTCCGGACCTCGCATCGGGGAGTCGCAGCCGTGATCAGTCACCCAAGCAGGCACTGCACGGTGGAGCTCCAAGCCCTGCCGTCGCGGATCGGCCAGGTCCGCAGAATCGTATCTGCGCAGTTGCGTTACTGGCATATGGACCCGTTGATAGACCGAGCCGCGCTCGGCGTGACGGAGTTGCTCAGCAACGTCCACCGCCATGCCAGGCCCGACAAGTCGTGCACCGTCGAGCTGGAGCTTCTCCAGGACCGGCTCACCGTGTCCGTGCGCGACCATGACCCTCGTCTTCCGGTACCGGCCGACACCCCGGACACCGCCGACGACACCCCGCTGGCCACCTGCGGGCGAGGCCTGGCGATGGTGGCCGCAGTGAGCGAGAGCTGGGGCGCGCGGCCGGACGGCGAGGACGGCAAGGTCGTGTGGTTCACGTTGCCGACCGCGGCGGCGGGCCAAAGCCGTCCGGCACGGCCGGCGCGCGGGACGGTGCGGGCAGCGCCCGCGTCGGCGCCCGCCGGGCCGGGGGTGCCTGTTGCGACGGGGGTGCCTGTCTCGATGGGGGCCGGGGCGCCCGGTCCGCTGGGTGCGCCTGTTCCCGCAGGGGCCTCTGCCGGCGCGGGAGCGTCCGTTCCGGAGGGGGCATCTGTGCCCGCAGGAGCCTCGGTCGGCGCGGCGGCGTCCGTTTCCGAGGGAGCACCTGTTCCCGCGGAAGCCTCCGTTGCCGCGGGAGCATCTGTTCCCCAGGGAGCGCCGGCTTCCACCCCCCGGCCGGTCGTTCCCCGCTGACTCGCACTCGGGCGCACGACACCCCGCAGTCCGCTGTCCGCAGCGCGCGGTCCGCAGTCCGCAGTCCGCAGTCCGCAGTCCGCAGTCCGCAGTCGCAGCACAGCGCAGCAGCGCTCGACGGCAGCGTGCCGCCCCGCACCCCTCGAACGGGGCGCGGGGCGCTCGCCATTCCGCGCCCCGAGACGGCTGGCGGTCGTCTCTCCGCCCCCTCCCACGGCGCGCGGTGCTCTCCACTCCGCCCGGGCCGTCCGCGGCGGGCGCCCCCGGTTGATCACGACCTCGCGGACCGGGCCGGTCTGCGGACTTCGGCGATCCGGTACGGACTCAGGTCGCGATCGCCGTGGTCATGACGCACCGCCCTTGCCCATACGGCCGAACTGCTCCTCCAGGACGGAAAGGCGGCGCCAGTACTCGTCCTCGTCGATCTCGCCGGAGGCGAAGCGCCGGCCGAGGACCGCGAGCGGCGAGTCGCCGGCCGGGCGTCCCCCGTCCAGGGGCCGCCAGGGTGCGCCGCGGCCGCGCAGGCCGGTACGGCGCAGGACGGTGACGGCGCCGATCACGACGGCCGCCCAGATCAGCGGGAGGAACAGGATCCAGGGGCCGGGTCCGCCGTCCCAGTTCGCCAGGGTCTGCACAGCGGGTCATCTCCTCGTCGGGATGGAAGCTTCGGGCGTTGTTCCGAGACTCCCTCCGGCAAGGGGTCGGGGTCGTCGTGCGGCAGGCGGCAGTACGCGTACCTCCCGGGGAGTACGACGCCGGGGCGCGGCTGCTGCCGGCGAACTCGCACGCCCGGCGGGCCGACGCACGCCCAGCGGGCCGACGGCCGGTGAGACGCACGCTCGGCGAGCCGCCGGCCGGCAGACCGGCACGCACGCTCACCGGAGCCGACGGCCGGCGAACTGGCACGCACGCTCACAGGAGCCCACGGCCGGCGGAGTGGCACGCTCACCGGAACCGACGGCCGTGAGACGGACGCTCGGCCGGACGATGGCGGCGGGCTCGCGAAACGGTCGCTGTCCCGAGGGACTGGCATTCTGTAACTACCAGTATGTACAGTAGTTTCGTGAGCACCTCGGAACGACTGATCGAGTCCACCCGCCAGCTGTTGTGGGAACGCGGGTACGTAGGCACCAGCCCCAAGGCGATCCTTGAGCGCGCGGGCGCCGGCCAGGGCAGCATGTACCACCACTTCAAGGGCAAGCCGGACCTCGCCCTCGCGGCGATCCGACGCACCGCCGAGGAACTGCGGGCGACCGCCGAGGCCGTCCTCGCCGGGCCCGGCACGCCGTACGAGCGCATCGAGGCGTACCTGCTGCGCGAGCGTGATGTGCTGCGGGGCTGCCCCGTCGGCCGGCTGACCATGGACCCCGACGTGATCGCGAGCCCGCAGCTGCGCGCGCCCGTCGACGAGACGATCGCCGCCATCCGCGGGCGTATCGCCGAGATCGTCGAAGAGGGCAAGCGGCAGGGGCAGTTCGCGCCCGGGCTGGACGGAGCGGAGATCGCCGCCGCGGTCCTCGCGACCGTGCAGGGCGGCTACGTCCTCGCCCGCGCCTCCGGCTCGCCCGCCGCCTTCGACGCCGGCGTCCGCGGTCTGCTCGCCCTGCTCGCGCCCCGAACTCCCGGACAGGAGAACTGAGTCACGTGCACATCACCAGACGGCGTCCCGACACCCGGCAGGGCCCGGCGGAGAACTTCACCGGCACGGTCTGGCTGGACGAGATAGCCGCCCCCGCCGCCCCGTCCCGGCTGCGCATGTTCAACGTCCACTTCGCGCCGGGCGCCCGCACGGCCTGGCACCGGCACCCGAACGGGCAGGTGCTGCACGTCCTGGAGGGCGAGGGGCTGGTGCAGCGCAGGGGCGGTGCGGTGGAGGAGATCCGCGCGGGCGACACGGTGTGGATCGAGCCGGACGAATGGCACTGGCACGGTGCCGGGCCCCGCACCTTCATGACCCACCTCGCGGTCGTCGAGGCCGCCGCGGACGGCACCACCACCGAGTGGGACCGGCATGTGTCCGCCGCCGGCCACTCCGCCTGATCACGCCCGACACGATGGAAGGAGTGCCTGATGCACGCCCTGCAGTACGAGATGACTCTCCCCGCCGACTACGACATGGACATCATCCGGGCCCGGGTCACCCGCGTCAGCCCGGCGCTGGAGGACTGGGCAGGCCTCGGTCTCAAGTCGTACCTGATACGCGAACGCGGCGTGCACGGCTCGCCGGTGAACCAGTACGCGCCGTTCTATCTGTGGAACTCGGTCGAGGGCATGAACCGTTTCCTGTGGGGCGGCGCCTTCCAGGGACTCGTCGACGACTTCGGCAGGCCCGCGGTGCGGCAGTGGACCGGGCTCGGCTGTGCCGAGGGCACCGGTTCGCGCCCCACCACCGCCGTACGGCGGCGCCGACCGGTACCGGAAGGTGTCGAGTTGAAGGCTCTGATGGAGGACGCGGTGGCGGAGGCCGGACAGTTGGCGGCCGAGGACGGTGCGGTGCTCGCCGCGGCGGCCGTGGACCCGCACCGATGGGAACTGGTCCACTTCTCCCTCTGGGAGCACGACGCCCCCAAGGCCGACGGTGACGTCTTCCAGGTGCTGCACCTGTCCGCGCCCGGCCTGGACCGGCTGCCGCGCGGCCGGCAGTGGTGAGTCACGTCCGCACGGTCCTCGGCGACATCCGTCCCGAGGAACTGGGCGTGTGCGACGCGCACGACCACCTCTTCCTGCGCAGCCCGCGGTTGCCGGGGCAGGAGCTGGCGGATGTCGCCGCCGCGCGGGCCGAGCTGGAGGCCTTCCGCGCGGCGGGCGGAGCCGCGGTCGTCCAATGGACGCCGTACGGCATGGGACGGCGGGCGGCGGACCTGCCGTCCCTGTCCCGACGGACCGGGGTACGGCTGGTCTGCGCCACGGGTCTGCACCAAGCCGCGCACTACGAGCCGGAGTTGCTCGCCCGTCTGCGGGGCGGGCGGCTGGCCGAGCTGTTCGTCTCCGAACTCACCGAGGGCATCGGCACGACCGGGGTGCGGGCCGGTCTGGTCAAGGTTGCGGGGGGCTTCCACGCACTCGACGCGCACGCCCGCTGGACCATGACGGCGGCGGCCGAGGCACACCACGCCACCGGTGCGCCCATCGCCGTACATCTGGAGCTGGGCACCGGAGCGCTGGACGTCCTCGATGTGCTCTGCGGCGAGCTGGACGTACCCGGTGACCGTGTGGTCCTGGGCCACCTGAACCGCTCCCCCGACCCGGTGGTGCACCGGCAGGCCGCCGCGTCCGGCTGCTGGCTGGCCTTCGACGGCCCGTCCCGAGCGCATCACGCCACCGACTGGCGCATGCCCGAGGCGGTACGTGCCCTGGCGGACGCCGGCTTCGGCGACCGGCTCCTCCTCGGCGGGGACACGGTGACCGCCTCGGCACGCTCGACCGACGGCGGGCCCGGCATGCCGTACCTGCTGCGCCGGGTGCGGGAACGGCTGACGGCGGCGGTGGGCGCGGAACTGGTGGACCGCATCCTCACCGAGCATCCGGGCCGGGCGTTCGCGACGGGCTGGGCGTGAAGGGCCGGCGGACCGGACCGCGCGGCGTCGGTCGACGGCCGCGTGAACGGGCCGCCGCCGCGGCCCAGCGCGGCTCCGGGTCTCATCCGACCGACGCAGCTCCAGGTCTCTCCGGTCGGAACCGACGCAGCTCCAGGTCTCTGCGGTGGCTCCAGGTCCCGTCGGTGACGCGCCGGCGGGCGTTCCGCTAGGCAGCCCCGGCGCGCAGCGCGGCCAGCGGGTCGTCCAGGACCGGCTGCCAGGCCAGTTCGGCCGCGCCCACCAGGCTGTTGTGGTCCAGGGTGCACGGGAGGATGGGGACTCCGCCGCTCTGGCCCCACAGGCTGCGGTCGGCGACCACGGCACGCAGCCGGGCCGCGTCCGCGTCCAGCAGGGTGCGGTGCAGGCCACCGAGGATGATGCGGTCGGGGTTGAGGATGTTGACCAGGCCGGCCAGACCGAGACCGAGGCGGTCGATGAGCGCTTCGGCGGCGGTGCGCACGACCGGGTCGTCGTACTGCGTGCGCAGCAGGTCGTTGGCTTGCTGGAGCAGGGACACCTCGGGGCCGGGGTCGCGGCCCGCCTCCACGAGCAGCGCCAGCGGGTCGGCCTCGACGTCCAGGCAGCCGCGGCTGCCGCAGTGGCAGGGCCGGCCCTCCGGATTCACCGTGAGGTGACCGACCTCCAGCGCGAGGCCCGAACTCCCGGTGTGCAGACGGCCGTCCAGGACGAGCGCACCGCCGACACCCCGGTGCCCGGTGGCCACGCACAGCAGGTCCCGCGCGCCCCGACCGGCGCCGTGCCGGTGTTCGGCGAGCGCGGCGAGGTTGACGTCGTTGCCGGCGAACGCGGGTCCTGCGATGCCGGCGGCACGCACCTGCTCCGCGAAGATCCGCCGGACGGGGGCGCCGACGGGCCAGGCCACGTGCAAGGGGTTGAGAGCCAGGCCGTCGGGTTCGGCGACGGCGGACGGCACGGCGAGCCCGGAGCCGACGCAGCGCCGCCCGGTCTCGCGCAGCAGCTCCGCGCCCGCCTCCACGACGGAGCCGAGCACCTTTGCCGGGTCGGCGTCGACGGTCTCGCAGCCCGGCGCGGTCGCCACGATCCGCCCGCCGAGTCCGACCAGCGCGGCCCGGAAGCCGTCCGCGTGGATCTGCGCCGCGAGGGCCACCGGCCCGTCCTCGGCGACCTCCAGCCGGTGCGAGGGACGCCCCTGGGAGCCGGCCGCCGAGCCGGGCCGGGCGTCCACCCGGATCAGGCCCAGCGCCTCCAGCTCGGCGGCCACCGCACCGGCCGTGGCCCGGGTGACGCCGAGTTCGGCGGTGAGCACGGCCCGGGTCGGTGCCCGCCCGGTGTGCACCAGCTCCAGGGCGGGTCCGAGCGCACCGCGCCCCCGGTCCAGCCGCGCCCTCGTGGTGGTCCTCTCCCCCGCTGCCCGGGGTTCCGCCTTGCCGCTCATGAGGGGGAGTCTCCCATGATCCGCACCCGTGGTGGCCTGCGCCGCCGGCTACAGACCGCTCACCCGCAGGGTGATGTTGAGCCGTCCGGCCAGGCCCAGCCAGGCCGGCGCCGTGCCCGGGCGGACGCGCGGGACGCCGTGGTGGGCGAGCCGGGACGGCCCACCGAAGACGAACAGGTCGCCGCTGCGCAGTTCGACGTCGGTGTACGGCTTCACGCGCGTCTCGGTGTTGCCGAAGCGGAACACGCAGGTGTCGCCGAGGCTCAGCGAGACCACCGGCGCATCCGCCTTCTCGTCGCTGTCACGATGCATGCCCATGCGGGCGTCGCCGTCGTAGAAGTTGATCAGCGCGATGTCGTACGGGAGCGCGGGCAGGGCGTGCGGGCCGAGCGCGTCGGCCACCGCCCGGCGGCCCAGCGCGCCGAGCCAGTCCGGGAACGGCTTCACGGTGCTGCCGTCGCCGTCGACGACCGTGCGGGCGTAGGCGTAGGGGTACCAGTGCCAGCCGAGGCAGACCTGGCGTGCGGTCATCGTGCCGCCGCCGGGGGTGCGGACCGTGCGCAGTCCGGCCGGCGGTCGTGCCCACTCCCGGCAGGCGGTGAGCAGGGCGCGCTGCCGTTCGTCGTCCAGCCAGTCCGGGACGTGCACGGCGCCCGGCGCGACCTCCGCGCGCTCCCGGGGGAACAGCTCGTCCTCCATGCCCCCATCCTGCCCCACCACCTCTGATCTGCGGCTCCGCTAGCCTGGACGCACGATGAGCGACCGTATGACGACACCGTGGGGCGAGGTCGAGCTGACCCGCTTCCCCGAGGATCCGCGTGACCGGCTGCGTGCCTGGGACGCCTCCGACGCGTACCTGCTGCGCCACCTCGCCGAGGAGAAGGTGCCGCTCACGGGCGCGGTCGTGGTGGTCGGGGACCGCTGGGGCGCCCTGGTCACCGCGTTGGCGGAGCAGCGGCCGACGCAGATCACCGACTCCTTCCTGAGCCAGGAGGCGACCCGGGCGAACCTGGCGCGGGCCGGGGCCGAGCCCGGTGCCGTACGGCTGCTCACCACGCAGGATTCGCCGCCGGAGCGGGTGGACGTGCTGCTGGTGCGGGTGCCGAAGAGCCTGGCACTGCTGGAGGACCAGTTGCTGCGGCTGGCGCCCGCCGTGCACGCGGGCACCGTCGTGATCGGCACCGGGATGGTGAAGGAGATCCACACCTCGACGCTGCGGCTGTTCGAGCGGATCCTCGGGCCGACCCGGACCTCGCTGGCGCAGCAGAAGGCGCGGCTGATCTTCTGCACACCGGACCCGGCGCTGCAGCGGCCCACGAACCCGTGGCCGTACAGCTACGCCCTGCCGGACGACACCGGCGCGTTGTCGGGGCGCAGGGTCGTGAACCACGCGGGCGTCTTCTGCGCCGACCGGCTGGACGTCGGCACCCGCTTCTTCCTACAGCACCTGCCCGGCCCGGGCGCCGGGCGCGTGGTGGACCTCGGGTGCGGCAACGGTGTGGTCGGTACGGCGGTGGCGCTGGCCGATCCGTCGGCCGAGGTGCTGTTCGTGGACGAGTCCTTCCAGGCGGTGGCCTCGGCCGAGGCCACGTACAAGGCGAACGGGGTGCCGGGACATGCCGAGTTCCGGGTCGGGGACGGGCTGGCCGGAGTGGCGCCCGGCAGCGTGGACCTGGTGCTGAACAACCCGCCGTTCCACTCCCACCAGGCGACCACGGACGCCACGGCGTGGCGGATGTTCACCGGGGCGAAGCGTGCGCTGCGGCCGGGTGGCGAGCTGTGGGTGATCGGCAACCGCCACCTCGGCTATCACGTGAAGCTGAAGCGCCTGTTCGGGAACAGCCAACTCGTGGCCAGTGACCGGAAATTCGTGGTGCTGAGGGCCGTCAGGAAGGGCTGAGCGCGTCCGCGCGCCATGGACGCCGGCCATCTGCGGGTGCACGTCGCGTACGGCGACGGCGTGCCGCGGCTGCGGATCGAAGCAGCCGACCGCGACGGTCAGGAAACCCGGGCCGCAGGGGAGGCCCGGGGCCAGGCGGACGAGGGTCGCCGCCGCCGTCGCGAACACGACCGGCACCGGTGGCGCAGCCGCCACAGCGGGAAGCGTGCGCCGTGACCGGGATCAGGCGGCGGTGCGGGTGACGACTCCGATGATCCGGGCCACCTCGTGGGCCATCGCCTCCCGGCCGACGCTGAGGTACTTGCGGGAGTCGACGGCCTCCGGATGGGCGGCGAGGAACTCCCGGATCGCCCCGGTCATGGCGACGTTGAGGGCGGTGCCGACGTTGACCTTGGCGATGCCGCCCCCGACCGCCGCGGCCAGCCCCTCGTCGGGCACGCCGGAGGAGCCGTGCAGAACGAGGGGCACGGTCACCGCGGCGGACAGCCGTTCGAGCAGCCGGTGGTCGAGGGTGGCGGTGCGGGTGGTCATGGCGTGGACGCTGCCGATGGCGACGGCCAGGGCGTCGGCTCCGGTGCCGGCGACGAAGTCCCGCGCCTGGTCGGGGTCGGTGCGGGCGCCGGGTGCGTGCGCGTCCAGCGAGGTCCGCACGGTCCGCCCCCATCCGCCCTGTCCGGCCTTGCCGCCGACCTGCCCCAACTCCGCCTCGAGCCACAGGCCCCGGGCGTGCGCCCAGTCGGCGGCGGCCCGGGTCGCGGCGAGATTCTCGGCATAGGGCAGGCGGGCCGCGTCGTACATGACCGAACTGAACCCGGCGCCGGACGCCTGCCGCAGCAGGTCGTCGCTCTGCACATGGTCCAGGTGCAACGCGACGGGTACGGCGGCCCGTTCGGCGACGGCGGCGGCGGCGCGGGCCAGCGGAAGCAGCCGGCCGTAGCGGAACTTGACGGCGTTCTCACTGACCTGGAGGACGACGGGTGTGCCGGCCGCCTCGGCGCCGGCGACGACGGCTTCGACGTGTTCCAGGGTGACGACGTTGAACGCGGCGACGGCGGAGCGGGCTGCGGTGGCGCGGGTGACCAGCTCGCCCGTGAATGCGAGGGGCACGTGCGGTGTCCTTCCGGGACGGGAGCCGGCGGGCTCAGGGGGTGAGGATCACCGAGCGGGTGAGGTGACGCGGCTGGTCGGGGTCGAGGCCCCGGGCGGCGGCGACGGCGACCGCGAGACGCTGCACGCGGACGAGTTCGGCGAGCGGGTCGAGTCCGCCGTCGATCCACGACGCGCCGGTGGCACGGACCTGGTCGGCGAGGCCGTCGGGTGTCTCGCCGAACATCCAGGTGACCGTGCCCTCGGTGGTGATGCTGATCGGGCCGTGCCGGTACTCCATGGCCGGGTAGGCCTCGGTCCAGGCGAGGCAGGCCTCACGCATCTTCAGCCCGGCCTCGTTGGCGAGTCCGACGGTCCAGCCGTGCCCGAGGAAGGTGAACTGCGTGCATTCCACGAGCCCTGCGGGCAAGGGGGTGGAGAGGGCGGTGCGCGCGTCGGCGACGACGGCGTCGGTGTGCAGTCCGAGATGGGCGCGCAGAAGGGTGAGTGCGGTGGTCGCGAACCTAGTCTGTACGACGGAGCGCTCGTCGGCGAAGTCCAGGACCACCAGGGCGTCGGCGGCCGACATGACCGGGGTGGCGGGATCGGCGGTGACGGCGGTGGTGCGCGTCCGCCCCTGCAACCCCGCCAGCAGTTCGAGCACTTCGGTGGTGGTGCCGGAGCGGGTGAGGGCGATGACCCGGTCGTACGACCGCGCGTGCGGGAACTCGGATGCGGCGAAGGCGTCGGTCTCGCCCTGCCCGGCCCCCTCGCGCAGGGCGGCCACCGCCTGCGCCATGAAGTACGAGGTGCCGCACCCGACGACGGCGACCCGCTCCCCCGGCTCCGGCAGCGCGTCCCGGTGCCGCCCCGCCTGCTCGGCCGCCCGTATCCAGCACTCCGGCTGACTGTTCAGCTCGTTCTCGACATGGGTCATGCCCACACCCTCCCCTTGCTGATTGTTCCTGCAAGATATAGCGAGCTTTCGAGCACAATCAAGCATCCGGGCACAAGGCAGAGTGCGCTAGGGTCGCCGCAGGACCGGAGACGATCGCAGAACGATCCGTGAACGGTCGCCGAGCCGGCCGGTGAGCGGTCGGGCTATCGACCGGTCGGACGCGGAGCCGGCCGGTAGCGGTCGGGCAACGATCGGAGAACGGAGGCCGCGGATGTCCCGGGACGCCCGCTGGAAGGCGCTGCTGGAACTGCTCGTCGAGCGCGGCCGGCTGGAGGTCGAGGAGGCGGCAGCCGAGCTGACGGTGTCGGCGGCCACGATCCGCCGGGACTTCGACCAGCTCGCCGAACAGCAGATGCTGGTGCGTACCCGGGGCGGTGCGGTGGTGCACGGGGTGTCCTACGAACTCCCGCTGCGCTACAAGACGGCCCGCCGGGCCTCCGAGAAGCAGCGCATCGCCAAGGCGGTCGCCGAACTCGTCGCGCCGGGCGAGGCGGTGGGACTGACCGGCGGTACGACGACCACGGAGGTGGCCCGCGCGCTGGCCGTGCGCGGCGACCTGACCGCGGGCTCACCCGCGCTGACCGTCGTCACCAATGCGCTCAACATCGCCAACGAGCTTGCCGTACGGCCACAGTTCAAGATCGTGGTGACGGGCGGGGTGGCACGTGCACAGTCGTACGAACTCATCGGTCCGCTCGCGGACGGGGTGTTGAGCCAGATCACGCTCGATGTGGCCGTGCTCGGTGTCGTCGGCTTCGACGTCACGCACGGGGCGGCGGCGCACGACGAGGCGGAGGCCGCGATCAACCGGCTGCTGTGCGAGCGGGCCGAGCGGGTGGTGGTCGCCGCCGATTCCAGCAAGCTGGGCCGGCGTGCGTTCGCCCGGATCTGTGGGACCGAGCTGGTGGACACGCTCGTGACGGACACGGCGGTGGAGCAGGAGACGGTACGCCGGTTCGAAGACGCAGGCGTACGGGTCCTGACGGTGTGACCGGCGGCGGCCTCAGAAAGCGCCGAGGTCCGCCTTCACGAACCCCGCACCCCGCTGGTCGTTGCAGCCCACCACCGGCCGGTCCGCCGGGTCGGTCCAGGTCTGCTGGGCCTTGAGGGCCACACTCACCAGGGTCAGCAGCAGATCGACGTCGCTCGCGGCGTCGAGGCGCAGGGTCACCCACTGCGAGCCCGGAACGATCCTGATCGCCCCCGAGCCCCTGAGGTCCTTGGCGAACCGCCGGATGGCCGGGTCGGTGAGCCGCAGATCGACGTCGCGTTCGGAGTGGAAGTGGGCGATCTCGCCGTGGGCCGAACTCACCGCCCGTCCCGTACCGCAGCTCGGCACGGCCTGTCTCAGGTCCGGCCAGGTCGCCAGTTGCGCGAGCGCGCGCGAGGCCAACGTCATGGGCCCATCATGGCGCGCTCACCCGCCGGCAACCAGCTCGTGAGCAAGCATTAACCGACCTGTATCCCCTGTGCGTTCCACAGCCCGCACGGACGCCCTCTTCTCGAACGCCCTCTCCCGCGGCTGCGGTTGCCCGTCCCGTCGGACACAGCCGGGCGAGGACCGCAGACCGGCGCGTACTCGGACACCCGCTCGACCGGCCCCACCTCGCTCATCGGCCACCACTCCCCCGAACGTACGACTCCGCGAGGCGGCCCTTGACGGCCTCGCTTGCCCAGCGGCCCGGCCCACCCTACGCTGAGTTTGTGCCGCAAATAAACAAAACCCGATCGCACAGCGTCGTGCCGGGCCCGTCCCTCACCGCGCTGCGTGCGGCGATCACTGCCTTCTTCGCCCTGGACGGCTTCATCTTCGCGGGGTGGGTCGTCCGTATCCCCGACATCAAGGACCAGACGCACGCCTCGGCCGGCGCGCTCGGACTGGCGCTGCTCGGCGTCTCCGCGGGCGCCGTGCTCACCATGACGCTGACCGGCCGGCTGTGCCGCCGCTACGGCAGTCATCCGGTGACCGTCGTCTGCATGGTGGTGCTCGCCCTCAGCGTCGCGCTGCCCCCGCTGACCCACTCGGCACCGGCGCTGGGAGCCGTCCTGCTGCTGTTCGGCGCGGGCTACGGCGGGGTCAACGTCGCTTTCAACAGCGCCGCCGTCGACCTGGTGGCCGCCCTGCGCAAACCGATCATGCCGAGCTTCCACGCCGCCTTCAGCCTGGGCGGCATGGTCGGGGCGGGCCTCGGCGGGCTCGTCGCCGGCGCCCTGTCACCCACCCGTCATCTGCTCGGCCTCACCGTGACCGGGCTGCTCGTCACGGCTGTCGCCGGGCGCACCCTGCTGCGTCAGGCGCCGCCCGTACCGCCGGAGCGGACACCGTCGCCGTCGGCCGCCGAGACGACACGGCAGCCGGCCGGACGCGGGCTCGTGGCCGTCTTCGGGCTCGTCGCACTGTGCACGGCCTACGGGGAGGGTGCCATGGCCGACTGGGGTGCGCTCCATCTGCAGCAGGACCTCGCGGCCTCCGCGGGCACCGCGGCAGCCGGGTACGCGTGTTTCGCGCTCGCCATGACCGTCGGCCGGCTGACGGGCTCGACGCTGCTGGCTCGCTTCGGGCGGTCCCGTACCGTGATCACCGGCGGCACCGTCGCGGCCGCGGGCATGCTGCTCGGCTCGCTCGGCCCATCCGTGTGGGCGGCGCTGATCGGCTTCGCCGTCACCGGACTCGGACTCGCCAACCTCTTCCCGGTCGCCGTGGAGCGGGCGGGCGCGCTGGCCGGCCCGTCCGGGGTCGCCGTCGCCTCCACGCTGGGCTACGGCGGCATGCTCCTCGGCCCGCCCGCGATCGGGTTCACGGCCGACTGGTTCTCCCTGCCCACCGCGCTCACCAGCGTGGCCGCGCTGGCCGCCGTAGCCGCCGTCATCGGGGTGGCGACGCGGCGGGCACTGGGCCGCTGACCTCTGCGGGCGGCCGGGCCGGATCGGGGCCCCCTCGACCGGACCTGCCGGCCAGGAGCCAAGCGCTCTCACCGGTGCGCCGCGGCGGGCTACCGTGACGCCATGACCGTGTTGTCGGAGCGCCCTCTCCCGCTGCTGTTCCTCGACATCGACGGGCCGCTCATCCCCTTCGGCTCAGCGCCCGGCCGCCCTCGGACGACTTCCGTCTCCGCCTCGGGGGAAGTGCCGGGTCCGGGCAACCCGCTGCTGGGACGCCTCGACCCCACCGTCGGACCACGCCTTGCGGATCTGGGGTGTGAGCTGGTGTGGGCCACGACATGGCTCGACGCCGCGAACGAAGTGGTCGCTCCTCGGATCGGGCTGCCGAGTCTGCCGGTGGTCAGGTGGCCGGACACCCCTGCGGACGAGGGGCCGCGCGGTCTGCACTGGAAGACGCGGCACATCGTCGAGTGGGCCGGTCACCGCCCGTTCATCTGGGTCGACGACGAGATAGGCGCCATGGACCGCCTCTGGGTCTCCGCACAGCGCCGGGAGCCGTTCCTGCTGCACCGCGTCGACCCGAACGAGGGCCTCGCACAGGACGACTTCGCCGTACTCGCCGGCTGGCTCCGCGCTGCTCCGCCCGCTCACCCGGTGACAGCTCACCGCCGACACTCCGTTGACTCCGGTTGAACGGCCGTGCGACGGTGAGAGCGCGCTCGTCCCGAGGACCCCGGGCACTGGAGGCAGGCTGCCGTGACCTACGGAATCGACGACTCCCGCGAGGCCATGGACCGCAGTCTGACCCCGGACCGACTCGAGATCTTCGAGAAGGATTTCGCCGCCGATCCGGTGAACCGGCTGATGCAGAACGCCGTCACCCAGACACCCGTGGACGACGTCGCCCTGGACCGGCGGATCCTCACCGGTATCGATCACTCGGTCTCCCACCACCTGGACGACTGGAAGGTCACCAACCAGAAGCAGAGCGGGCGCTGCTGGATGTTCGCGGGGCTCAACCTGCTCCGCGTCGGCGCCGCGCGGAAGATGGGCGTGAAGGACTTCGAGTTCTCGCAGAACTACCTGCTCTGGTGGGACAAGTTCGAGCGGGCCAACCACTTCCTCGAGGCGGTCGTCGAGACCTCGGACCGCGATGTGGACGACCGCACGGTGGCGTGCCTGCTGGCCGACCCGATCGGTGACGGCGGACAGTGGAACATGTTCGTGGCGCTGGTCGTCAAGCACGGCCTGGTGCCGAAGTCGGCCATGCCGGAGACGGACAGTTCCTCCTCCACCCGGGCGATGAACAGGGCGCTGAAGACCCTGCTCCGCCAGGGCGCCCGTGATGTGCGCGCGCAGGCCGCCGAGGGGGTCGCGGCGCAACGGGAGCGCAAGCGGGAGGTGCTGGCCGCCGTGCACCGGGTGCTCAGCATTCATCTGGGCACGCCTCCGCGACGCTTCCTGTGGCAGTGGGAGGACAAGGACAAGCAGTTCCACCGGGACGGCTGGCTCACGCCGGCCCAGTTCGCGGCCTCGTACGTGCAGCTCCCGCTGGACGACTACGTCTGCCTGGTGCACGACCCCCGGGAGTCGAGCCCGGTCGGACGCACTTTCACCGTCGAGTACCTGGGCAATGTCGTGGACGCCCCGCCGGTGGTCTATCTCAACGTGCCGATCGACCTGCTGAAGCGGCTGGCCATGGATGCGGTCGTCGGCGGCGAGCCCGTGTGGTTCGGCTGTGACGTGTCCAAGATGATGCGCGCGGACGCCGGCGTGTGGGACGCCGGGCTCTTCGACTACGCGGCCGTCTACAGCGCTTCCTTCACCATGGACAAGGCCGCCCGGCTGTTGCATCACGACACGCAGATGACCCACGCGATGCTGTTCACCGGCGTCGACGTGGTGGACGGGAGCCCGCGCCGCTGGCGGGTGGAGAACAGCTGGGGCGAGGAGAAGGCCGACAAGGGCTTCTGGACCATGAACGACTCGTGGTTCGGTGAGCACGTCTTCGAGATCGCGGTCCGGCGCTCGGCGCTGCCCCCGGAACTGTCCGCCGCCCTCGATGATCCGCCGATCGTCCTCCCCGCCTGGGACCCCATGGGCGCCCTCGCGGACTGAGGACACCAGCGACGGCGGATCGCAACGGCACAAGACCGGTAACTATCCGCAAAGAGCGGCGACTTCGGCCTTCCCTCACAGGTACGTGGCCCGCCGCGGCACACCGGCACCGTGCACCGGCGGGGCCGGCGCCCTCGCCGCTCGCCGTCCTGTGGCGGGATCCGTCGGTGATCCGAGATCCGGTCAGCCGGCGCCGGTCAGCATCCGGGCCAGCACGGCGCGCTGTACGGGCCGCACCTCGTCGTGCAGCGCGCGCCCCTTCACGGTGAGCGACACGCGCACCCCGCGCCGGTCGTCGGGACACATGGCCCGCTCGACCAGGCCGTCTCTCTCCAGGCGGCCGATGAGCCGGGACAGCGCGCTCTGACTGAGATGGACGCGGTCGGAGATCTCCTGCACCCGGTAGGCACAGCTGCCGTCCGACGGGGCGCCCTCGGCCAGCAGGTCGAGGACCTCGAAATCGCTGGCACACAGGCCGTGGGCGTGCAGCTCACGGTCCAGTTCGCACTGCGTGCGGGCGTGCAGGGCCAGGATGTCCCGCCATTGGTCCACGAGCGCCTGTTCGGCCTTCTTCGCCGCCATGAGCGCACCGTAGCAGAGAAAGCCATTTATTGCGTCGGAATTAAATGCGCTTGCATTCAATGCATGCGCATGTAGTCTCGTCGCCATGACCACTCCGCTCACCACCTCCGCGTCCCAAGGACGGTGGACTCCCCGGCTGTGGGGCACCCTGCTCGTGCTCTGCGCCGCGATGTTCCTGGACGCGCTGGACGTGTCCATGGTCGGCGTCGCCCTGCCGTCCATCGGCTCCGATCTCCACCTGTCCACGTCGGCCCTGCAATGGGTCGTCAGTGGCTACATCCTGGGCTACGGCGGCCTGCTCCTGCTCGGCGGCCGGACCGCCGACCTGCTCGGCAGGCGCCAGGTGTTCCTGGTGGCGCTCGGTGTCTTCGCCCTGGCCTCGCTGCTCGGCGGACTCGTGGACTCGGGCCCGCTGCTGATCGCCAGCCGCTTCATCAAGGGCCTGAGCGCGGCCTTCACGGCTCCGGCGGGCCTGTCCATCATCACCACGACGTTCCCCGAGGGTCCGCTGCGCAACCGGGCCCTGTCGATCTACACCACCTGCGGCGCCACCGGCTACTCCATCGGCCTCGTCTTCTCCGGTCTGCTCACCGAGGCCGGCTGGCGGTTCACGATGCTGCTGCCCGCGCCCGTCGCCCTGCTCGCCCTGCTCGCCGGCCTGCGCCTGCTGCCGCGCACCGAGCGCGAACGCGGCCGGGGCGGCTACGACATCCCCGGTGCCGTGCTCGGCACGGCCTCGATGCTGCTGCTGGTCTTCACCGTGGTCGAGGCGCCCGAGGCGGGCTGGACCTCGGCCCGTACGATCCTGTCCTTCCTCTCCGTCGCCGTCCTGCTGGTGGTGTTCGTCCTGGTCGAACTGCGCAGCCCCAGCCCGCTGATCCGGCTCGGGGTGCTGCGCTCCGGATCCCAGGTCCGGGCCCAGCTCGGCGCGTTGACGTTCGTCGGCAGCTACATGGGCTTCCAGTTCCTGGTCACGCTCTACATGCAGCAGGTGCTGGGCTGGTCCGCCCTGCACACCGCGCTGGCGTTCCTGCCGGCGGGTGCGCTGGTGGCGCTGTCCGCGACCAAGGTCGGAGCCGTCATCGACCGGTTCGGCACACCCCGCCTGATCGTGCTCGGCTTCGCCCTCATGACGGCTGGATACGCACTGTTCCTGCGCATCGACCTCGACCCGGTCTACGCGTCGGTGATCCTGCCGACCATGCTGCTGGTCGGGGCGGGCTTCGCGCTGACCTTCCCGTCCCTCAACGTCCAGGCCACGAACGGCGTGGACGAGCACGAGCAGGGCATGGTCTCCGGTCTGCTCAACACCTCGGTGCAGGTGGGCGGCGCGATCTTCCTGGCCGTCGTGACGGCAGTGGTGACCGCGCACAGTCCCGCGAAGGCCACCCCGCAGGCCGTTCTCGACAGCTACCGGCCCGGCCTGGTGGTGGTCACGTTCATCGCGGTGGCCGGCCTGCTGATGTCGCTCACCGGACTGCGCCGGTCCCGTGCAGGAGGGTCCGTCGTGGTCGCCCGGTCCACAGTGAAGGAGGCGGACGCGGACCGCGTGCCGGTCCGCGACTGACGGGGAACGCCTCCCTGTGCGCCCGGCGGAGCTGTTTGCTCCGCCGGGCGCACGGCCGGGAAACTGACGGGATGTATGACCACGGGGGCCGGCGCAACAAGGCCGAACAGGACGCGGCGACGGTCGAGATCGGGTACGCGCTGGTCAGCGCCGCCTTCGCAGCGGCCCTGCTGTTCGGGGCCGTGGCCGGGCCGGCGCTCCTCTTCGACCTGCCGCACCCGCTGGCCGTCGGCTTGTGGCGGCTGGGCATCGCCCTCGCGGCGGTGCTGTTCGTCGCCCGCGTGGTGAGCGTGCTGGTGCGTTTCCGCCACCGGTCCCGACCGGGCCCGCGCGAGGAGGCCTAGCCCAGCCAGCCCGGCCGCACCAGCCCCGACTCATAGGCCAGGACCACGAGTTGGGCACGGTCCCGTGCGCCCAGCTTGACCATGGTCCGGCTGACATGGGTCTTTGCCGTGAGCGGGCTGACCACCAGCCGGCGGGCGATCTCCTCGTTGGACAGGCCGATGCCGACCAGCGCCATCACCTCCCGCTCCCGCTCGGTGAGCCGGGCGAGGGCGTCGGCCGCCGCGGGCGCCTTGGAACGGGCGGCGAACTCGGCGATCAGGCGGCGGGTGACGCCGGGGGACAGCAGCGCGTCGCCCTCCCTGACCGCCCGTACCGCGCGCACGAGTTCGTCCGGCTCGGTGTCCTTCACCAGGAAACCGGAGGCACCCGCGCGGATCGCCTCGAAGACGTACTCGTCGAGTTCGAAGGTGGTGAGCATGACCACCTTCACCTCCTGCAGCTCCGCGTCGGAGGTGATGCTCCGGGTCGCGGCCAGGCCGTCCAGGGCGGGCATACGGATGTCCATGAGGACGACGTCCGGCCGGAGTTCACGCACCCGGCGCAGCGCCTCCTCGCCGTCGGCCGCCTCGCCGGCCACCTAGATGTCCGGCTGTGCGGCGAGCAGCGCCCGGAAACCGGCGCGCACCAGCGACTGGTCGTCGGCGAGCAGTACCCGGATCACTGGTCCTCCCTGAGCTGCGACGGCAGGACGGCGAGCACCCGGAAGCCGCCGTCGGGGCGCGGGCCCGCATCGATGGTGCCACCCAGCGCGGCGGCCCGCTCCCGCATGCCGGCCAGCCCGTTCCCGCCGCCGCCGGCGTCCGCGCCGGTCGCCGGTCCCTCGTCGTCGATGCGCAGCCGCAGTACGCCGTCGCCGTACGCGAAGTGCACGCGCGCGTGACGCGATCCGGAGTGCCGCACGACGTTGGTCAGGGCCTCCTGCACGATGCGGAAGGCGGCCAGTTCGGCGCCGGGCGGCAGGTGCGGTGGCACACCTTCGACGGTGACGGTCAGCCCGGCCGCCGCGGCCTGTTCCACCAGCTCCGGCAGGCGGTCCAGGCCCGGCGCCGGCGCGCGGGGCGCGGCACCCGGCGCGCGCAGGGTGTCCAGGACCTGACGCACCTCCCCCAGCGCCTCCTTGCTCGCGGCCTTGATGGTGGTGAGCGCCGCCCGCGCCTGCTCGGGGTCGTGGTCGAGCAGCGCGAGTCCCATGCCTGCCTGGACGTTGATGACGGAGATGCTGTGCGCGAGGACGTCGTGCAGCTCGCGGGCGATGCGCAGTCGCTCCTCGTCCGCGCGCCGCCGCGCCGCCTGGACCCGGTCCGCGCGCTCCCGCGCCCACTGCTCGCGCCGCACCCTGGCCAGCTCCGAGAGGGCGACGACGGCCAGCACCCAGGTGGCGACGACGATCTCCTGGCCCAGGCCGGCACCGCGGTCCCCGGCGGGCGGAAGCCGCCGGAAGAGCCAGAACGCGACCAGGGCGTGGCCCGCCCACAGCAGCCCGCCCGCCGTCCATGCGGCCCGGCGGTGGCCGGCGACGACCGCGCTGAAGCAGCCGACCGCGACGGTCAGGAAGACCGGGCCGTAGGGAAAGCCCAGGGCCAGGTAGACGAGGGTCGCCGCCGCCGTCGCGAACACGACCGGCACCGGGTGTCGCAGTCGCCACAGCAGGAGCACCGAGGCGACGAGCAGCAGCACGCGCGCGTAGCCGTTCAGCGGTACGCGGTCCGGCTGGCCGTGCGCGGCGACGTTGCTGCCGATGAGCACGCCCGCGGTGACCAGCGCGGTGGAGCGCCAGGGCAGGCGCGCGCGGGCCGGCTCCGCGTCGCCGGCGCGCTGCCACCACGGGGGCCCGTACCGCCACACGTGCAAGGGTCCGCGTCCGTGCCGCTCTTCCATGTCCAGCACGCTAGCCGCCGATTGCGCGCCGGCACGTCAGCCGGGCGAGGTGATCACGCCTACTCCCGGGGGAGTACGGCCGCCCCTCCGGTCAGGGCTCGCCCGCCAGTCCTGCCGCCTCGGAGGCGAACAGCAGCTCCGGATCGAAGCCCATGCCCGTGAAGTGGCCGGCGAGTTCCAGCGCGAGGACGCCGTGCAGACGGGTCCAGAACGCCAGGGCACGGTGCAGCACAGGCGGCGGGGCGGGGTGGTCGCCCGCCCATGCGCGGTGGTCCGCGAGGTGGGTCTCGAGCGCGTCGGCCGACGGGGTTCCGGGATCACCGGCCGCACAGACGTCGAGCAGGGCGGCCATGATCTCCTGGGCGATCGCGGTGATGTCGTCCGGAGCCCGGTAGCCGGGGACCGGTGTGCCGTAGACGAGGAAGTAGCGCTGGGGATCCTTCAGGGCCCAGCCGCGCAGCGCCCGGGCCAGGCCGGGCAGGTCCGAGCCCGCGTCGGCCGCGGCGCGGAAGGTGTCCGCGAGGCTGCGGTAGGCGTCCCGGACCAGCTCGGTGATCAGGTCGTCCCGGCCGGAGAAGTACCGGTAGAGCGCCGGGCCGCTCATGCCCAGCTGCTTGGCGATGGCGTTGAGGGACAGTCCCGACGCGCCCGCGGTAGCGATCTGCTCCCAGGCCTTGGCCTTGATCTCCGCCCGCACCTGAGTGCGATAGCGCTCCCGGGGACTCGCCGCGCCTGCCGTCATCGCCTTCACGCTCCTCGTGGGTCGGGTTTCAACCTATCACTGCTGAGAGAGGCCATAACAAGAGATCGGGGTGAGAGCTTGACATGGAAGAAGTGAAGCATCACTTTAGTTATAGCTTCTAACGCCAGCGAGTTGCTCTAGCAGCTTGCCGCTGGCAGTCCTTCTCTTCGCCCTGGAGGTCGTCATGGTGGAAAGCACGGAACTCGTCGAGGTCGTCCTGCCGGGCACGGTCGAGCCGGACGGGCTGCAGTTGCGGCGCCGGCCCGTCCCGCGACCCCACGCCGGACAGATCGTGGTGCGGGTGGAGGCCACCGGGGTGTCCTTCGCCGAGCAGCAGATGCGCCGGGGCCGCTACTACGACCAGCCGCCGTTCCCGTTCGTGCCCGGCTACGACCTGGTCGGCACGGTGCTCACGACCGGCACCGGCGTCACGCCGCGCCTCGTCGGCAAGCGGGTGGCGGCGCTGGTCAAGACCGGCGGCTGGGCCAGCCACGTGGTGCTCGACGCGGCCGACGCGGTGGAGGTCCCGGCGGGGATCGGCGCGGCCGAGGCCGAGACGCTGGTGGTCAACGGGATCACCGCATGGCAGATGCTGCACCGCAAGGCGCGGGTGCGCAGCGGCGGCACGGTCCTGGTCCACGGCGCCAACGGCGGGGTGGGCACAGTCCTGGTCCAGCTGGCGCGTGCGGCGGGTCTGAAGGTGATCGGCACTGCGTCCGCACGTCATCACGGGGCCCTGCGCGACCTGGGCGTCACCCCGGTCGACTACCGCACCGAGAATGTCCCGGCGCGAGTCCGTGAACTCGCCCCCGGCGGGGTCGACGCCGTCTTCGACCACCTGGGCGGGCGCAGCGTCACCGACTCCTGGCGGCTGCTCGCCCCCGGCGGGACCCTCGTCTCCTACGGCAGCGCCACCACACGGGACGACTCCGGCTCCAAGCAGTGGCCCGTCCTGAAGATCCTCGGCCGGGTGTGGTGGTGGAACGCGCTGCCCAACGGCCGCCGCGCGTACTTCTACAACGTCTGGGCGGGGCGCGCCCTGAGCAAGGACCGCTTCCGGGCCCGGCTGCGCGCCGACCTCACCCAGGTGTTCCAGGCCCTGGAACGCGGCGACCTGACCGCACGGATCGCGGCCCGGCTGCCGCTCACCGAGGTCGCGGAGGCGATGCGGCTGGCCGAGTCCGGCACGGCGGCCGGAAAGGTCGTCCTGATTCCCGGGGCATAGGTGTGGCCGGCAGCCGGGCCCGGCCTCCGGCCGTCAGGGGCGGACGAGTCCCACGTCCTGGGCGAGCCGGGCGGCCGCATGCCGGAAGAACGTCTCGCGGTCCTCGACCACCCGGTTGAACTGCCCGAACAGCTCGAACCCGATCAGCCCGAACAGCTGGGCCCATGCCGCCACCATGGCCGCGGCGACCTCCGGCGGCAGATCGGGAGCGAGGTCGGCGGCCATCCGCTCGGCCTCGGGCCGCAGGCCGTCGGGGAGCGACGGGAGGACGAGGCCCTGCCCCTGGTGCGCGTCCCGGACGATGCCGATGAGGGCGAGGCCGACCCGGGAGGCGGCCCGGACGGTGGTGTCGGGGGCGGCGTACCCGGGCACGGGCGAGCCGTAGATCAGCGCGTACTCGTGCGGATGAGTGAGGGCCCAGGCGCGGGCCGCCTCACAGACAGCCGTCCAGCGGGCCACCGGCGGGGCGTCGGATGCGGCGTCCCGGGCCCGTTCCGCGGCCTCGCCGAGGGAGTCGTAGGCATCGATGATCAGGTCGGTCAGCAGGTCGTCGCGGCTGGGGAAGTAGCGGTACAGGGCCGACGACACCATGCCCAGCTCGCGGGCGACGGCCCGCAGCGACAGCCTGGCCGCACCCTCCGCCATCAGTTGTCTGCGCGCCGCTTCCTTGATCGCTGCGGTGATTTCCTGCCTGGCCCGTGCGCGGGCGCCCCGTGCGGTGCTCATGCCAGCAGTGTGCCACGAGCAAGAGCGGTGCACACAAAGGAGAGCGTCGAACAAATAAGAGAGCACTGCTCTTGCTATGGAGCACCCGTCTACTCCAGACTGGGGTCGACCGAGAGCACCGCTCTCCCCAACTCGCCGTGGGAGTCATCATGACCGCGACCTCGCCGTACTACCTCAAGGGCAGCCCGCTCACCGTCCGCCTGAACAGGGTGATCGGCTGGCTCGCGCGGCACGGGCTCAGCCTCGCGGGCACCGCCGAGATGTCGGTGCGCGGCCGCAAGAGCGGCAGGATGCAGCGCATCCCGGTCAACCCGCACGCCTACGAGGGCGGCCAGTACCTGGTCTCGGCGCGCGGTCACTCGCAGTGGGTGCGGAACATGCGTGCGGCCGGCGGCGGCGAACTGCGCGTCGGCCGCACAGTGCGCGCCTTCACGGCGGTGGAGCTTCCCGACGCCGAGAAGCTGCCCGTCCTGCGGACCTATCTGGAGAAGTGGGGCTGGGAGGTCAACCAGTACTTCAACGGGGTGACCGCCAAGTCCTCGGACGAAGAGATCATCGCCTGCGCCTGCGACCACCCGGTCTTCCGCATCGTCGTCACGAGCTGACGGGTTCCTCCGCGGGGGCGGCGGGCCCCCGGTCCAGTGCGGTCAGGGCGCGCTGGGCGAGCGGGTGGGCGCGCACCATCTCACCCAGCGACGTGGAGCCCTGGGTGATCTCCTTGAACGCCCGCCACGCCGGACGGAAGCCGGTGAGGGCCGCGTGGAAGAGGCCGGGACGCTTCTCGAACACGGCCAGCATCCGCTTGCCGACACTCATCTCGACACCGAGCCCCGCCTTGATCGCGAAGGCGTAGTTCAGGGCCTGGCGACGGGTGTCGACGGCGTCGTTCGCCTCGGCGATCCGCACCGCCCACTCCCCCGCCAGCCGGCCCGAGCGCAGCGCGAAGGAGATTCCCTCACGGGTCCACGGCTCCAGCAGGCCCGCCGCGTCACCGCAGACCAGCACCCGGCCGCGGGAGAGCGGCGAGTCGTCGGCACGGCAGCGGGTGAGGTGCCCGGAGGAGACGGCCGGCTCGAACCCGGCCAGGCCGAGCCGGGCGATGAAGTCCTCCAAGTACCGCTTGGTGGCGGCACCTTCACCGCGCGCGGAGATGACTCCGACGGTCAGCGTGTCGCCCTTCGGGAACACCCAGCCGTAACTGCCCGGCATCGGGCCCCAGTCGATGAGAACGCGGCCCTGCCAGTCCTCGGCGACCGTCTCCGGCACCGGGATCTCCGCCTCCAGGCCGAGGTCGACCTGGTCGAGCTTCACTCCGACGTGGGCTCCTATGCGACTGGCGCTGCCGTCGGCGCCGACGACCGCGCGGGCCAGCACCGTCTCGCCGCCCTGGAGTATCACGGCGACCGTGCGCCGGTCCGGAACCGCGGAGCCGTGCTGCTCGACGCGCTGCACCGTGACACCCGTCCGCAGCTCGGCGCCCGCCTTCTGCGCGTGCTCGACCAGCTGCTGGTCGAACTCGGGCCGGTTGATCAGCCCGAACAGCATCTGCCTGGAACGGCGGGTACGCGTGAAGCGGCCGTTGTTCGAGAACGTGACCGCGTGCACCCGGTCCCGGAAGGGGAGCTCGAAACCGGGCGGCAGCGCATCGCGCGAGGGCCCGATGATGCCGCCGCCGCACGTCTTGTACCGGGGCAGCTCGGCTTTCTCCAGCAACAGGACGCGCCGCCCCGCGACCGCCGCCGCGTAGGCGGCCGAGGCCCCCGCGGGTCCCGCGCCCACCACGACGACGTCCCACACCTGCTGCACGTCGTCCGCCGAAGAGTTCTCGCTGCTCACGATGGTCTGCCGCTCCGATGAAACCGCTGCCGAAGTGTCCCCCCGCATCCTACGGTCGCCGTCCGCGCAGGCCGCTGTGGGAGGATCGCTGTACTCACCCCGTACAACGTCGCACCCACGAGGAGCGTGCCCATGTCGTCGAATCCGGTCGCCGAGACCGTGGCCTCGCTGCTGCCCCGGGCGAAGACGGAGCTGGCCGAGCTGGTCGCCTTCAAGTCGGTGGCGGACTTCGCGCAGTTCCCGAGGAGCGAGAGCGAGGGCGCCGCGCGCTGGATCGCCGACGCGCTGAGCGCCGAGGGCTTCGTCGACGTGGCACTGCTGGACACGCCGGACGGCACGCAGTCCGTCTACGGCCACCTGCCGGGCCCGGAGGGTGCCAAAACGGTTCTTCTCTATGCGCACTACGACGTCCAGCCGCCGCTGGACGAGGCCGGCTGGACCACTCCGCCGTTCGAGCTGACCGAGCGCGACGGCCGCTGGTACGGCCGCGGCACCGCCGACTGCAAGGGCGGCTTCCTCATGCACCTGCTCGCGCTGCGTGCCCTCAAGGCGAACGGCGGCGTGCCGGTGAACGTCAAGGTGATCGTGGAGGGCTCGGAGGAGCAGGGCACGGGTGGCCTGGAGCGGTATGCCGAGCTGCACCCCGAACTGCTGGCGGCGGACACGATCGTCATCGGTGACGCGGGCAACTTCCGGGTCGGCCTGCCGACGGTGACGACCACCCTGCGCGGCATGACCCTGGTCCGGGTGCAGATCGACACTCTGGACGGCAACCTGCACTCGGGCCAGTTCGGCGGTGCCGCCCCGGACGCGCTGGCCGCGCTGATCCGGGTCCTGGACTCGCTGCGCGCCGAGGACGGTTCGACGACGGTCGACGGGCTGGACTCCACGGCGCAGTGGGCCGGTCTGGAGTACACCGAGCAGCAGTTCCGCACGGACGCCAAGGTGCTGGACGGCGTCGGGCTGATCGGTGACGGCTCGGTCGCCGACCGCATCTGGGCCCGTCCCGCCGTCACCGTCCTCGGCATCGACTGCCCGCCGGTCGTGGGCGCCACCCCCTCCGTGCAGTCGGGCGCCCGTGCCCTGATCAGCCTGCGGGTGCCGCCGGGCGTCAACGCGGCGGAGGCCACCAAGCTGCTCCAGGCCCACATCGAGGCGCACACCCCGTGGGGCGCACGGGTCACCACCGAGCAGATCGGCCAGGGCCAGCCGTTCCGCGCCGACCCCTCCAGCCCCGCCTACGCAGCGATGGCCGACGCGATGGCGGTGGCCTACCCGGGCGAGACGATGCAGTACGCCGGCCAGGGCGGCTCCATCCCGCTGTGCAACACCCTCGCCGGTCTGTACCCGCAGGCGGAGATCCTCCTCATCGGGCTCAGCGAGCCGGAGGCGCAGATCCACGCCGTCGACGAGAGCGTGTCCCCCGAGGAGCTGGAGCGGCTGTCCGTCGCCGAGGCGCTGTTCCTGCGCAACTACGCGGCGGGCTGACCCCTTCTGCCCACGGCAGAGGACCCCCGCTCCCCGGCGGGGGTCCTTCCTACGGTCGGGGCATGGACGTCATCGTGGGTCGGTGCGCGTACCGTCGAAGGATGCGCGCGCCGTCGAAGGGTGCGCAGTCGGAGGGTGCGCGCGCCGTCGAAGGATGCGCATACCGTCGGAGGGTTCGCACACCGTCGGAGGGTTCGCGGCCGCTGTCGCCGGTTCGCCGGGCACCCCGGGGACGGTTCAGCCGACCGGCACCCCGGCCTCCAGGTAAAGGGCGGCGCCCCGCTCGCGCGCGCGTAGCGCCCAGCGCAGCCGCTCGTAGCGGACGGGCGGCAGCATCCCGGCGGCCTCCTGCTCGGTGGCGAACCGCCAGGCGCGCAGCTCCGGGCCGGGCAGCAGCACCCGGGACGCCTCGCCCGACTCCAGCCGGCCGCCGTCGAAGAGCAGCCGCAGCCCGCCGTAGCCGGGCGGCGCGGGCCGCTCCCAGTCCACGACGAGCAGCCTGGGCACGTCCCGCAGCCGTATCCCGGTCTCCTCGGCGACCTCGCGCATCCCGGCGCGGGCCGGGGCCTCGCCCCGCTCCACCACGCCGCCGGGGAACTCCCAGCCGGGCTTGTAGGTCGGGTCGACGAGCAGCACCCGGTCCTGCTCGTCGAAGAGGAGCACTCCGGCGGCGAGGGTCTCGGCGGTCGGCTCGGGGGTCTGCACGATGTCGCAGGCCGGCACGGCACCGCTGCCGACGGCGTCCGAGATGCGGACGGCCGTCTCGTAAGGGGTCAGGGCGCTGGTGTCCAGGAGGTGGGCGTCGGCGGTGAGCCAGGTGGAGAGGGCGGTGCGGTAGGGCTCGATGTGGTCGTAGGCCCACTGGCGTGTCCTCAGCTCGCCGTCGGGCAGCTCGGGCGGGATCTGCCGCCCGGCTATCCGCTCGCGCAGGATCGTTTCGGCCGGGGCGAGGAGCAGATGGTGCACCGGGATTCTGCGGGCCGCGAGGCCGCCGAAGATCTCGTCCCGGTACTCTTGGCGGAGCAGCGTCATGGGCACCACGAGAGTGCCGCCCAGCTCGGCGAGCATCGCGGCGGCGGTGTCGATGACCAGCCGGCGCCAGATCGGCAGATCCTGATAGTCGCCGACCTCGGCGAGGCACTTGGCCGGCAGCAGGTGTGTGAGCCCCCCGCCGATGACCTCGGGGTCGAAGAGCGTGCTGTTCGGGATCAGCTCGATCAGCTCCCGTGCGGTGGTGGTCTTCCCCGCACCGAACGCGCCGTTGATCCAGACGACGGTCACGGACTCCCCCTCTTCTGTTTGGCCCCCTGAGGCTTGCCCGCTCCACCCTGCCACGGAAACCCCGTCCCGTTGAGGGCGCCTGCCCATGCGCAACACAGGGGCGCCGGTGCCTCCGGCGGCGGAGGCACCGGCACGCACGCCGTACGGCGGTGGGCCTACTCCTGTCCGAAGGCGTCGCCGTCGAGGGCGAGGCTGTCCTGGCTGACGACGCTCTTCGCCCCGTCCAGGGTGTCCGAGACGTTCACGTCACCGGTGGAGCCGTCGTCCGCCGCGGGGGACGGGGTGATGGCAGCCACGACGAATCCGGTGGCGAGGCTGGCGATGGCGAGCATGCTGCGCTTCTTCATGCGCTGAACAACTGCGCGACGGGCCCGGAGTCACGCGGATCGCCGCAGTCGAGTTCTTGCGCCGACCGTTGCTCCAGGACGGGCGTCGTCCTGGACGCACCTGCCCTGGACCATCGCTCCCGGACGTGCCTCATGCAGGCCCCACCCGTCCAGGACCGTCGCTCCCGGACGTGCCTCATCCGGGCCGCACCCGTCCAGGACGCACGACGGCGGGGAAATCTCCTGGCCCGGGTGATCACGGCGCGGGTATCGTCCAGGGCCTCGTCCGCCGTGACCGCCCAGGAAGGTCCAGTCATGCCCCGCCCCCGCTCCACCACCACCCTCTGGCGCCCGACGGGCCCCGCAGAGCTGGAGCTGGTCCGGGAGCTGGACCGGCGTGCCTGGCCGCCGCGGCTGCCGGAGCAGCCGATCTTCTATCCCGTGCTCAACGAGGACTACGCGATCCGCATCGCCCGGGACTGGAACGTCAAGCACGACGGCGCCGGTTTCGTGACCCGCTTCGAGGTCGACACCGAGTTCCTCGCCCGCTATCCGGTCCGCCAGGCCGGCGGCGAGACGATCCTGGAGCTGTGGGTTCCGGCGGAGGAACTGGACGAGTTCAACGCCCACATCGCCGGCCGCATCGAGGTCGTGCACGAGTTCCGGCCGGCCGAGGAGCGCCCGTGAGCGGCCCCCATGCCCTCGGCGCGGCCGGCCCCCATGCATTCGGCACGGCCGGCGGCCCTGCCGGAGAGCTGCTGAAGGACGTCGGACGGTCGGGCGACCGGCTCGTCCGCAGCGCGGCGGGGCTGACCGAGGCCGAACTGCGGGCCCGGTCGGAACTGCCCTCGTGGACGCGCGGCCATGTGCTCGCCCACGTCCTGCACAGCGTCGACGCCCACGTGTGGCTGCTCCGGCTCGCGCACACCGGCCGCGAACCGGGGCCACGCGCGGACGCGGCGGCGCTGGGCGCGGCGGTACGGCGGGACTCCGCGCTCCCGGCGGACCGGCTGGCGGGCCGGTTGCGCGAGAGCCTCGACCGGTTCACGGCTCAGGGGCGCGAGATGCCCCCCGACGCCTGGGACCGGCTCGTCCCGGCGCTGGCCGGCTGGCGCCACCCCGCCTGGCATCTGCTGCTGCGCTGCCTGCGGGAGCTGGAGACACACCACCTGGACCTCGGCACCGGCCACGGCACCGACCAATGGCCGGACCGGTACGTCTCCTGGGCGCTGGACGACACCCTCACCACCCTGCGCGTCCAGGGCTTCCCGCTCGCCTCGGTGGCCGCCACGGATCTCGGCCTGCGCTGGTCCCTGGCGTCCGGCGGACCCGCGGTCGCGGGGACCGGACACCAGCTGCTCGGCTGGCTCAGCGGCAGGCGGCCGTTCGACGGGTCGGTGACCGGCGGCCCGGCCGGCCCGCTGCCGCTGCCGCCTGCCTGGCCTCAGCCGCCGCTGCCGGGCTGGGGTCGCGTCGGTGACGACCGCTCCTGAAGCCAACACTTCCGAACGTTCCGGTATGCGGCGGTAGCCCAGTTGCCGCGTGGGCGGGGTTTCTGACGGGCTGTCGCCCAGCAAGTCGGTCCTCTTCCAACAGACTCCGACACGTCCTACCGTAAACGCGCACTGATGACGCGTACATGTCGCCTGGCGCCGGGCCGGGCCGTCGCATGCCGTCATCCCGCCTTTCGCGAGTAGGAGGAACGTCAACGATGCGTCACCCTCACACCCGCACCACCCGCCGGAGAGTGGCCGGAGCGCTGGCCGCAGGACTGCTGTGCGCGGCAGCCCTCGCCGCTCCCGCTCCGGCTCTGGCCGCCCCGCCCACGCCACAGGCCCGGTCCCTGGCCGACGGTCTCGCCCCGACCCCGCCCATGGGCTTCAACAACTGGAACTCCACCCACTGCCGCCCCGAGTTCGACGAGGCCATGGTCAAGGGCATCGCGGACCTCTTCGTGGAGAAAGGCCTGAAGGACGCGGGCTACCAGTACGTCAACCTGGACGACTGCTGGGCTCTGCCGCACCGTGACACGAACGGCAGGCTGGTGCCCGACCCCGCACGCTTCCCGGGCGGGATCAAGGCGGTCGCGGACTATGTCCACGCCAAGGGGCTCAAGCTCGGCATCTACACCAGCGCCGGCATCAAGACCTGCAACAGCGCGGGCTTCCCGGGGGCGCTGGGCCACGAGTACAGCGACGCGCGGCAGTTCGCCGACTGGGGCGTGGACTACCTGAAGTACGACAACTGCAACAACATGGGCGTGGATGCCCGGCAGCGCTACCGGACCATGCGCGAGGCGCTCGAGGCGACCGGGCGCCCCATCGTCTACAGCATCTGCGAATGGGGCGAGAACAAGCCCTGGGAGTGGGCCTCGGACGTCGGCCACCTGTGGCGGACCACCGGGGACATCAGCGACAGCTGGAGTTCGATGCTGTCGATCCTGAAGCAGAACCTCCCGCTCGCGCCGTACGCCGGCCCCGGTCACTGGAACGACCCCGACATGCTGGAGGTCGGCAACGGCGGCATGACGGACACCGAGTACCGCTCGCACTTCTCCCTCTGGTCGGTCATGGCCGCGCCGCTGCTCATCGGCACCGACCTGCGCAAGGCAACTCCGGCGACCTTCGACATCCTGGGCAACAAGGAGGTCATCGCCGTCGACCAGGACCCGCTCGGCAAGCAGGGCACCGTCGTCGGCTCCGCGGGCGGACGCTGGGTCGTCGCCAAGGAGTTGAGGGACGGCAGCCGCGCGGTGGCCCTCTTCAACGAATCCGGCACCGCCCAGCGGATCGCCACCAGCGCGAGCGCTATCGGCCTGCCCGACGCCGACGCCTACACCCTGCGAGACCTGTGGCAGCACCGCGGCTTCAACACCGCCGGCACCGTCGCCGCCACCGTCCCCGCACACGGCACGGTCCTGCTGCGGGTCGCGGCAGACCCGGACTGGGCCGCCCACCCGCCCGCCGTCGACCTCGGCCTGGACGGCAGCCCGCTGGTCGAGGCGGGCACCCCGGCCACGCTCACCAGCGCCGTCACCGACCTCGGCCGCACCCCTGCGCGCCGCGTGTCCGTGTCCCTGACCGGCCCCGACGGCTGGACCGTACGGCCCGCCTCGGCGACCACGGCCGCCGCCCTCACCACCGGCAGGTCCCTGCGCACCGGCTGGCGCGTGACGGCGCCGGCCGGAACGCCGGCCGGCTCCTACGGCCTCACGCTGCAGACGCGTTACCGCTCGCCCTCCGGCCAACGCGTAAGCAGCACGCTGCCGCTGACCGCGTCCGTCGTCGTGCCACCGCCCGCAGGCACCTCGTACCTCGGCGACCTGCCCTGGCTGTCGGCGACCAGCGGCTGGGGGCCGGTGGAACGCAACACCAGCAACGGGGAAAGTGCCGCGGGCGACGGGCATCCGATCACCATGGGCGGGACGGTGTACGGCAAGGGGCTCGGCGTGCACGCGCTCAGCGACGTCTCCTTCTACACCGGCAAGGCGTGCGAGAAGGTCACCGCCGAGGTCGGCGTGGACGACGAGAAGGGGGCGAAGGGCACCGTCGCCTTCGAGATCTGGGCGGACGGCACCAGGGCCGCCGCCACCGGCGTCCTGACCAACGCCAGGCCCGCCCAGCCGGTCACCGCCGACATCACCGGCGCCCAGGTGGTCCGGCTCGTCGTCACCGACGGCGGGGACGGCATCGACTCCGACCACGCGGACTGGGCGGACGCCCGCCTGATCTGCTGATCTCCACAGGCTCACCGCAGTCGGATCCGGCCTGCGAGCCACACAGCCGCGAACCCGCCCAGCCGCAGCCGCGCCCACCACTGCCGACACCCACAGCTCACCGCGGTCGGGTCCGGCCTGCGAGCCGGCGCAGCCACGACCCGTCCAGCCGCAGCCGCGCCGAACGCCGGCCGACGCCTAAAGGCCGGCCGGATCCGGCTTCCGGGCCAGCGCGGCCGCGGCGGCGCCGACCAGCCCCGCGTCGGTGCCGGTCTGCGCGGGCACGACGGTGAGCCGCTGCACGAAGGAGAGGGTCGCGTAGTCGGTGAGGGCCTTGCGCAGCGGCGTGAGGAGGATGTCGCCCGCCTTGCCGACGCCCCCGCCGATGACCGCGATGTCGATCTCGACCAGCGTCGCGGTGGCGGCGATACCGGCGGCCAGCGCCTGCGCGGCCCGCTCGAAGGAGGCCACCGCGACCGGGTCGCCCGCGCGGGCGGCGGCGGCCACCGCGGCCGCAGAGGTGTCGCCGTCGGGGCCGGGACGCCAGCCCTGCTCCAGCGCGCGCCGGGCGATGTTGGGGCCGCTGGCGATACGCTCCACGCAGCCGCGCGAGCCGCACGGGCACGGGTCGCCGTCCAGGTCGACACTGATGTGGCCGATGTGCCCGGCGTTGCCGGTCGGACCCGGGTGGAGCCTGCCGCCCAGCACCAGGCCGCCGCCCACCCCGGTCGAGACGACCATGCACAGCGCGTTGTCGTGGCCGCGGGCGGCACCCTGCCAGTGTTCGGCCGCCGTGATCGCGACGCCGTCGCCGATCAGCTCCACCGCCAGGCCCCCGGTGGCCGCGCGCACCCGCTCGACCAGCGGGAACTCACGCCAGCCCGGCACGTTCACCGGACTGACGGTGCCCGCCGAGGCGTCCACCGGGCCGGCGCTGCCGATACCGATGGAGCCGGCGCGTCCCCACAGCGGCGAGCCGGCGAGGTCGCCGAGCACCTCCGCCACCGCCCGCATGACCGTTTCGCCATCCTGCTGGGCGGGCGTGGCCCGCTGGGCCCGGGCATGTATCCGTCCGTCGCCGTCCACCAGCGCGCCGGCGATCTTGGTGCCGCCGATGTCCAGGGCCGCCACGAGGTCGGTGTGCATCAGAGTCAGATCTCCCCGTTGAAGCTTGAAACCAAAGAAAGACAGCCGGTCAAGCGGTGGGGGCGCAGGCCGGAGACAGCGGTGGACAGTCTCTCTCGCATCTGACAACGTTGTCCAGGCTCTATGCTCGACGCCACATCCTCATACAAGCCCACGGATCGCGCACCGCCTCCCGTGGAAAGAGACGTACGAGAGACAGGACCGACGCATCGTGCCCGAGACCACCCGCCGCGCAGACCGCCTCCCCGGGAACCGGTACGGCAACCGCCCGACGATGAAGGACGTGGCGGCGCGCGCCGGTGTGGGACTGAAGACGGTCTCCCGGGTGGTGAACGGCGAGCCCGGAGTCACGCCCGACACCGAACGCCGGGTGCAGGAGGCCATCGACGCGCTCGGCTTCCGCCGCAACGACAGCGCCCGGGTGCTGCGCAAGGGCCGTACGGCCAGCATCGGCCTGGTCCTGGAGGACCTCGCGGACCCCTTCTACGGCCCGCTGAGCCGTGCCGTGGAGGAGGTGGCCCGCGCCCACGGCGCCCTGCTGATCAACGGGTCCAGCGCCGAGGACCCGGAGCGCGAGCAGGAGCTGGCGCTGGCCCTGTGCGCGCGCCGGGTGGACGGCCTGGTGGTGATCCCGGCCGGGGACGACCACCGCTATCTGGAGCCGGAGATCAGGGCCGGCGTGGCGACGGTGTTCGTGGACCGCCCGGCGGGGCGGATCGACGCCGACGTCGTCCTGTCCGACAACTACGGCGGCGCCCGGAGCGGTGTCGCCCACCTCATCGCGCACGGTCACCGCCGGATCGGGTTCATCGGCGACATGCCCCGCATCCACACCGCCGCCGAGCGGCTGCGCGGCTACCGGGCCGCCATGGAGGACGCGGGGATACCGGTCGAGGAGCGCTGGATGTCCCTCGGGGCGACGAATCCCGAGCGGGTGCGCCGGGCCGCCGAGGAGATGCTGTCCGGGCCCGACCCGGTCACCGCGGTCTTCACCGGCAACAACCGGGTCACGGTCACCGTGATCCGGGTCCTGGCCGAGCAGTCCCGGCGGGTCGCCCTCGTCGGCTTCGACGACATCGAGCTGGCCGATCTGCTGCAGCCGGGCGTCACGGTCGTCGCCCAGGACGCGGCCGCCCTCGGCCGTACCGCCGCCGAGCGCCTCTTCCGTCAGCTGGAGGGTACGCTCATGGCGCCCGAGCGGATCGAGCTGCCGACCCGGCTGATCACCCGCGGTTCGGGCGAGCTGCCTCCGGCGGACTGAGCGTGGCCACGCTGGAGGAGCTGGGCCTCGCCGTGGCGCCGCGCGACCGTCCGCTGACGTATCCCGGCGCCTGGCCCGCCGACTCCGGACTGCTGGACGGTGACCGGATGCTGCCGTTGGAGCGCCTGGTGTACGACGACCGGGCGCCGGTCCTGGCCATCGGCTCCAACGCCTGCCCCGGCCAGCTGCGGCACAAGATGACCGAGTTCGGCATCGACGCCCCGGTACCGATGGTGCGGTGCCGGGTGACCGGCATCGACGTGGGCGTCTCCGCGCATGTGAGCCGCTTCGGCTATGTCTCCGCCTCGCCCGTCAGATCCCCTCGCGCCTTACGGGAGCTGTTCGTCATCTGGCTCGATGCGCGGCAGCTGGACGTGATCGACGCCAGCGAGGGCGTACCGCTGCCCGAAGGCAACTTCCGGCGGGCCTGGCTGCCTGCACCGGACGTACGCGTCGAACTCCCGGACGGACAGGTTCTGCCCGGGGTGTACTCGTACGTCAACCGGCACGGGGTCCTGCGCAACGGCGACGGTACACCGCGCAGCCATCCCGGCCAGCACACGCTCCTCACCGAACTCCTCGTCGGATCGGCCCGGTTGCGGCAGCTGTTCGGGGTGACGCCCGAGGATTTCAGCGCCCGGGCACGCGGCGACGCCCGCCTGTGTGCGCAGGGCACGCGACTGTTCGTGGAGCACCGGTGGGTGACGAGGTCGGGTCTGGAGCCGTACGCCGACGGCCGGCTGCAGGCCGGCGACCACGGGTGACGCCGGACAGCCCCGCCGGCCCGCAGGCCACCGCGCTCCCCCGTACCCGGCCCGGCGCGGCGCCGCCCCGTTCCCGTGTCGCTGCCGCCTGTCGGCGAGCGCGTCCCGAGGACGGGGCGGGGCCGGGGTCGCCTACTTCGCGGAGGCCGTCAGGTCGCCGCGGCGGGGCGCGGCGAAGCTCTCCAGATCGGCGCGGGTCAGGCCGCTGAGGCGGGCCACCTCGGCAATGTCGAGGGCGCCGCAGTCCAGGCCGCGCAGCAGGTATCCGCTGAGGGCCTTGGCGGTGGCGGGCTCGTCCATGACGTCGCCGCCGGCCCGGTTGGCGTACCGGGCGAGCCGGCCCGCGGCCTGCTCGAAGCCCTCGCGGTAGAAGGCGAAGACGGCCGCGTAGCGGGTGGGGATGTGGCCGGGGTGCATGTCCCAGCCCTGGTAGTAGGCGCGGGCGAGGGCGCGGCGGGTGAGGCCGTAGTGCAGGCGCCAGGCGTCGTGGACCTTCTCGGTGGGGCCGACCGGCAGGACGTTCGTGGAGCCGTCCGAGACCCGCACGCCGGTGCCCGCCGCGGCGACCTGCATGACCGCTTTGGCGTGGTCGGCGGCCGGGTGGTCGCTGGCCTGGTAGGCGGCGGAGACGCCGAGGCAGGCGCTGTAGTCGAAGGTGCCGTAGTGCAGCCCGGTGGCGCGGCCCTCGGCGGCCTGGATCATGCGGGCGACGGCGGCGGTGCCGTCGGTGGCGAGGATGGACTGGCTGGTCTCGATCTGGATCTCGAAGCCGAGCCGGCCGGCCTCCAGACCGTGCACCTTCTCGAAGGCTTCCAGGAGCCGGACGAAGGCGCCGACCTGCTCGGGGTACGTCACCTTCGGCAGCGTGAGCACGAGCCCCTCGGGCAGGCCGCCGGCCTCGACCAGGCCGGTGAGGAAGACGTCGAGGGTGCGGATGCCCCGGTCGCGTACGGCGGCCTCCATGCACTTCATGCGGATGCCCATGTACGGCGCCGCGGTGCCGTTCTCGTACGCCTCGGCGATCAGGCGGGCCGCGCGGGCCGCCGTCGCGTCCTCCTCGGTGTCGGGGCGGGGGCCGTAGCCGTCCTCGAAGTCGACCCGCAGATCCTCGATGGGCTCCCGCTCCAGCTTGGCGCGCACGCGCGAGTAGACAGGCTCGGCCAGCTCGTCGGAGAGGCCCAGGACGGCCGCGAAGGAGGCGGCGTCGGGGGCGTGGGCGTCGAGAGCGGCGAGGGCCTGGTCGCCCCAGCTGCGGATGGTGTCGGCGGCGAAGGCGTCACCGGGGACGTAGACGGTGTGGACGGGCTGCCGGGTGCCGGGGTCGCCGGGGTAGCGGCGCTCCAGCTCGGCGTCGACCGATACGAGAGAGGCGCTGATCTCCTCGCTGACGGCGCCCGCGAGGCTCGTCGCCACCTTCTCCTGCTGACCCATCCCACACCCTCCAAGCTTTCCGCTCTACGGAATCAACAATCCGTATAGCGAAGTTATCTGCCAACCTTCCCGCTGGTCAACACCGCATTCCATGCGCTCCACCCCGCCATCGCGGCCCGTTCACATCCACCTGGGATCGTTGAGGCAGCACCCTCCTACCGCACAGCGCATTCAGCAACGACTCGCCGGAAGCCCTCGCAGAAGGAGCACCCGTGCCGATCCTCAGCCGAGTCACGCGCCGTATGGGCCTGAAGACCGCGTTGGCCGCCACGATCTCCGTACCCCTGTCCAGTACAGCACTGTCCGCCGGCCCCGCCTCGGCGGGCGGGCACTTCGGCGGTCCGCTCCGGGTCATGTCGTTCAACCTCCGCTACGCCTCCGCCGCCGAGCCCAACAGCTGGGCCGCCCGCCGACCCGTGATGAGTGCCCTGCTGCGCCACGAGCGCCTGCACGTCATCGGCACGCAGGAGGGCCTCTACCAGCAACTGCGCGACATCGAGGCCGCTCTGGGCGCCCCCTACGACTGGATCGGCGCCGGCCGTGCGGGCGGCAGCCGCGACGAGTTCATGGCCGTCTTCTACGACACCCGCCGACTGGCCCCGCAGGAGTACGACCACTTCTGGCTCTCCGACACTCCGGACGTGATCGGGTCCAACACCTGGGGCGGCGGCTCCATCCGGATGGTGACCTGGGTCCGGTTCCGGGACCTGGACGGCGGCCGGGAGTTCTACGTCCTGAACACCCACCTCGACAATCGCAGCCGCAAGGCACGCGCGCGTGCCGCCGCGCTGATCGCGAACGTGGTGTCCCCCGCCCGGGCGGAGCCGGGAGCCCGGGGAGGCGTCGCCGGCCTCGACCGCTCGCTCCCGCTCCTCGTCACCGGCGACTTCAACGTCGCCGCCCACAAGAAGCCGGTGTACGACACGATGCTGGGCGCCGGTCTGGTCGACACGTGGGAGGCCGCGGCCGAGCGGAGCAAGCTCTACGCGACCTTCCACGGCTACCAGCCGCTGACGTCCGACGGCGACCGCATCGACTGGATCCTCGCCACCCCCGGGGTCACGGTGCACCGGGCCTCGATCAACACCTTCTCGGTGGACGGCCAGTTCCCCAGCGACCACCTGCCCGTGCAGGCTTCCCTGACGCTGGGATGAGCCGAGGCCCCGGTGACCGCATCGGTCACCGGGGCCTCGGACACGCCTGGGGCTGGGCTCAGCCCTTGCGGACCTTGATCTCCTCGGTCAGCTGCGGCACGACGTCGAACAGGTCGCCCACCACACCGAAGTCGACCAGCTCGAAGATCGGGGCCTCGGCGTCCTTGTTGACGGCCACGATGGTCTTCGAGGTCTGCATACCGGCGCGGTGCTGGATCGCGCCGGAGATGCCGTTGGCGATGTACAGCTGCGGCGAGACCGACTTGCCGGTCTGGCCGACCTGGTTGGTGTGCGGGTACCAGCCGGCGTCGACGGCGGCACGCGAGGCACCGACGGCCGCACCGAGCTGGTCGGCGAGCGCCTCGATGATCGAGAAGTTCTCCGCACCGTTGACACCACGGCCGCCGGAGACCACGATCGCGGCCTCGGTCAGCTCCGGACGGCCGGTCGACTCACGCGGCGTACGGCCGGTGATCTTGGTGCCGGTGGCCTTGTCCGAGAAGGAGACGGACAGGGCCTCGACCGCACCGGCGGCCGGGGCGGCCTCGACGGCGGCCGAGTTCGGCTTGACCGTGATGACCGGGGTGCCCTTGATGACGCGGGACTTGGTCGTGAAGGACGCGGCGAACACCGACTGGGTGGCCACCGGACCCTCGTCGCCGGCCTCGAGGTCGACGGCGTCGGTGATGATGCCGGAGCCGATGCGCAGCGCCAGGCGGGCGGCGATCTCCTTGCCCTCGGCGGAGGACGGGACCAGCACGGCGGCCGGGGAGACGGCCTCGTGGGCGGCCTGGAGGGCGTCCACCTTCGGGACGACCAGGTACTCGGCGTACTCGGACGCGTCGTGGGTGAGGACCTTCACCGCGCCGTGCTCGGCGAGCGTGGCGGCGGTGTCGGCGGCGCCGTTGCCGAGGGCGACGGCGACGGGCTCGCCGATGCGGCGGGCCAGGGTCAGCAGCTCCAGGGTGGGCTTGCGGACGGCGCCGTCCACGTGGTCGACGTAGACGAGGACTTCAGCCATGGGATTGCTCTCCTGCGTAACGAAGTTGAGGGGCGGTCAGCGGGCGCGGGCCCTTAGATGAACTTCTGGCCCGCGAGGAACTCAGCGAGCTGCTTGCCGCCCTCGCCCTCGTCCTTGACGATGGTGCCGGCCGTGCGGGCCGGACGCTCGGTCGCGGCCTCGACCTTGGTGAACGCGCCGTCCAGGCCGACCTCTTCGGCCTCGATGTCCAGGTCGGACAGGTCCCAGGACTCCACCGGCTTCTTCTTGGCCGCCATGATGCCCTTGAAGGACGGGTAGCGGGCCTCGCCGGACTGGTCGGTCACGGAGACGACGGCCGGGAGCGCGGCCTCGAGCTGCTCCGAGGCGGCGTCGCCGTCGCGGCGGCCCTTGACCGTGCCGTCCTCGACGGAGACCTCGGAGAGCAGGGTGACCTGCGGGACACCCAGACGCTCGGCGACCAGCGCGGGGACGACGCCCATGGTGCCGTCGGTGGAGGCCATGCCGGAGATGACCAGGTCGTAACCGGCCTTCTCGATGGCCTTGGCCAGCACCAGGGAGGTGCCGATGGCGTCGGTGCCGTGCAGGTCGTCGTCCTCGACGTGGATGGCCTTGTCGGCACCCATCGAGAGCGCCTTGCGGAGCGCGTCCTTGGCGTCCTCGGGGCCGACGGTCAGGACGGTGACCTCGGCGTCGTCCGCGTCCTCGGCGATCTGGAGGGCCTGCTCGACCGCGTACTCGTCCAGCTCGGAGAGCAGACCGTCCACGTCGTCACGGTCGACGGTCAGGTCATCGGCGAAGTGCCGGTCGCCAGTGGCGTCGGGCACGTACTTCACAGTGACAACGATCCTCAAGCTCACGCCGGCTCTCCTACTGCATCGTCATTTCGGGCTGCCTCTTGAAAGGCAGCATAGGCGCCTCAAGCGGCCGATCCCGGTCGGGGCGTCGGCGCGCTCCGACCGAAATATTACTCGTCAGTACACCCAGTTCCTGCCCGCTAAGCAAGCGCTTTGAACTGTGACCTTCGCAACGCAGCGTAACCGGAATCCGACGGCTGCACAGGGGCGGAAGACGTGATCATTCCCGCAGGCCGCTGAAGCGGCCCTGGTGGTAGAGGAGCGGACGGCCGTCGCCCGAAGGGTCACCGACGACGACCTCGGCGAGCACGATCCGGTGATCACCGGCCGGCACGCGCCCCACGATCCGGCACACCAGCCAGGCGAGCACGTCGTCCAGCACCGGTACGCCTTCCGGGCCCTCCCGCCACGCGGTGGGCGCGCCGAAGCGGTCGGCTCCGCTGCGGGCGAAGGTGGCGGCCAGCTCGCTCTGGTGCTCGCCGAGCAGGTGCACGCCCACATGGTCGGCCTCGGCCATCGCGGGCCAGCTGGAGGCGCCGGTGCCGATACCGAAGGACACCAGGGGCGGGTCGGCGGAGACGGAGGTCAGGGAGGTGGCGGTGAAGCCGACCGGGCCGCGGGCGCCGCGCGCGGTGATCACCGCGACACCGGCGGCGTGCCGGCGGAAGGTGGAGCGCAGCAGATCGGGGGAGGCGAGCCGAGGGTTGCCGAGGGAGGGCGTGGCCGTCATGGAGTTGTCCTTCTGCGAGGGATGAGGGGCGGTTCCGGAGCTGCTCAGCAGCCGGGACAGCACGCGCTCGCGGTGCGGGCCAGGTCGACGTGGACCCGCCCGTGGAGAAGGAGTTCGATCGGCATAAGGTCAGGCTGACGATAGGTGGTGCGCGCAGTCAAGTGGGTTCCAGGATCTGGGAGCTGTCTCACCGTGCCCTGAGACCCAGTCACACCGCCTCGCCCAGGGCCGCGATGACGTCCGCCGTGCGGGGCTGTCCGACGGCGCGTCTGACCACCCGGCCGCCGGCGTCCAGGACCAGGACGGTGGGTGTCTTCAGGATCTCCAGGTCGCGTACGAGATCCAGGTGGGCCTCGGCATCGATCTCGAGGTGAGCCACGCCCGGGACCATGGCGGCGACCTCGCCGAGCACGCGCCGGGTGGCCCGGCAAGGGGCACAGAAGGCGCTGGAGAACTGCACGAGCGTGGCCCGCTCCCCCAGTTCGCCGCCGAGTTCGGCCGCTCGGAGCCGCTTGCCGTCGTCGCGCCCGCGCACCCGCACCTCTTCCGTTCCGCCGCTTCGTGCGGCACTTCACGACTTCATGGACGCCCGCCGCCGCGAGCAGGACATCAGGGCAAGCATTCCCGGGACCGCGAAGATTCCCGCCTCGGAGATTCCCGTCGGAGTCGGGAGAGGCACAGATTCGAGCCGGATGTAGGCCGACGTGACGAGGATCTCGCCGCCGCGGGGCACCAGGGCTGGCTCACCGTCCGTTCTTGGGGCACGATCTGCGAGACGCCGTAAACCTACGGCTGCGTAACTTTCCCCGCCGGGAGCCCCTTCCCCGAGCAGAGCAGAAAGGGTCTGTCCCGCCCATGGCAGAGCTGGTCTACCGTCCCGTCGTCGGTTTCGCCAAGACGTTGTTCAAGGTCTGGGATCTGAAGATCGACTGTCAGGGGTCGGAGAACATCCCGCGCACGGGCGGCGCCGTGCTGGTGAGCAACCACATCAGCTACCTGGACTTCGTCTTCAACGGCCTGGCCGCCCTCCCGCAGAAGCGCCTGGTGCGCTTCATGGCGAAGGAGTCGGTCTTCCGGCACAAGGTCTCCGGTCCGCTGATGCGCGGCATGAAGCACATCCCGGTGGACCGCAACCAGGGTGAGGCGGCCTACGAGCACGCGCTGGACTCGCTGCGCTCCGGCGAGGTCATCGGGGTGTTCCCGGAGGCGACGATCTCGCAGTCCTTCACGCTGAAGAGCTTCAAGTCCGGCGCGGCCCGACTGGCCCAGGAGGCGGGTGTCCCGCTCGTGCCGATGGCGGTGTGGGGCACCCAGCGGCTGTGGACGAAGGGCCACCCGCGCAACTTCAGGCGCAGCCACCTGCCTGTCACCATCCGAGTCGGCGAGCCGGTGCAGGCCCCGCGTGAGCAGTACGCGGGCGCCATCACCCGGCGGCTGCGCGAACGCGTCCAGGAGCTCCTGGAAGCCGCCCAGCGCGCCTACCCCGGCCGCCCCAAGGGTCCCGAGGACTCCTGGTGGCTGCCGGCCCACCTGGGCGGCACGGCACCCACGGCGGAGCAGCTGCGGGCCGCCGAGGTGCGCTGAGCCTGCGGTCCGGGCGGGCTGACCGGGGCGTTACCGCCCCCGTCAGCTCGTGTTCGCCGATCGACACCGGCTCCCCTGCCCCGATCCGCGCCCAGGAACCGAAAGCCGTCCGGCTCGTCTCACAGCGCGACCGGGAGCGTCTTCCACAGGTGCGGCCGGTCGGGAGCCGCGCGCAGGGCGGCGAGGACGGCCGGATGCGGTTCGGCGTACAGAATCGGGTAGTCCTCTTCTCCGGACGCCGGGTCCGGGATCCAGGCCAGCCGCTCGCCGTCCAGGGAGAACCGCGCGTCGACGCCCGGTTTGTTCCCGCGGGGGTCCTGCCGGTGCCAGGCACCGTCGAAGCGGACGGCGACCAGGCCGTGGACCGCGTGACCGCCCTCGTCGTCGGCGAGGCGCTGATAGCACAGGGCGGTCGGGATGTCCTCGGCCCGCAGCAGGGCGGCGAGGGCATGCGCCTTTGCGTGACAGATGCCGGTGCCCAGCCGTAGCACGTCGGAGGCCCGCCAGGTGACCCTGAGGTCGCCGGAGTCCTGGGAGTGCGGGATGGCGTCCCGTACGAATTCGTAGGCGGCGCGCGCATACTCATACGAGTCGGCGGCATCCGCCGCCAGGCGCGCGGCCGTCTCCCGCACCACCGGGTGGTGGTGGTCGATTACCTCGTCCGCGGTCAGGTAAGCGGACAGGCCGGCAGTGTTCTGGATCGGCTCCATGCCCGCAGAGCATAGAAATGCGATCACCCGAGAGTCAATGACTTTTCGGATGGCCGCATATCTATGCACACGGGAAGGCTAGTGGGCCATCTCCTCCTTGAGCGCCGCAAGGAACGCGTCGACGTCCTCCTCGGAGGTGTCGAAGGAGCACATCCAGCGCACCACCCCGGCGGCCTCGTCCCAGAAGTAGAAGCGGAACCGCTTCTGCAGGCGCACACTCACGTCGTGCGGGAGCTTGGCAAAGACACCGTTGGCCTGCACCGGGTAGAGGATCTCCACGCCGTGCACCGAACGGACACCCTCGGCGAGCCGCTGGGCCATCTCGTTGCCGTGACGGGCGTTGCGCAGCCACAGGTCCTTGGCGAGCAGCGCCTCCAGCTGCACGGAGACGAAGCGCATCTTGGACGCCAGCTGCATCGACATCTTCCGCAGGTGCTTCATCTTGCGCACCGCGTCCTGGTTGATGACGACCACGGCCTCGCCGAACATCGCGCCGTTCTTCGTCCCGCCCAGGGAGAGGATGTCGACGCCGACCGCGTTGGTGAACGTCCGCATCGGCACGTTCAGGGAGGCGGCCGCGTTGGCTATCCGGGAGCCGTCCAGGTGCACCTTCATGCCGTGCGCGTGGGCGTGCTCGCAGATCGCGCGGATCTCGTCGGGCGTGTAGAGCGTGCCCAGCTCGGTGCTCTGGGTGATCGACACCACCTGCGGCATCGCGCGGTGCTCGTCCTCCCAGCCCCAGGCCTGCCGGTCGATCAGCTCGGGCGTGAGCTTGCCGTCGGGCGTGGGGACGGTGAGCAGCTTCAGGCCGCCCATGCGCTCGGGCGCGCCTCCCTCGTCCACGTTGATGTGCGCGCTCTCCGCGCAGATCACCGCGCCCCAGCGGTCGGTGACCGCCTGGAGAGCGACCACGTTCGCGCCGGTGCCGTTGAAGACCGGGAAGGCCTCCGCGGTGGCACCGAAGTGACCGCGGATGATCCTCTGGAGGTTCTCGGTGTAGTCGTCCTCGCCGTACGCCACCTGATGGCCGCCGTTGGCCAGCGCCAGGGCGGCCATCACCTCCGGGTGCGCCCCGGCGTAGTTGTCACTGGCGAAACCGCGGATCTCCGGGTCGTGATGGCGACGCGCGTCGGTCTTGGGAGGATTCACGGCTTCTCGGTCAGCCACAGACGGATTCCGTTCACTTCGGCGGCGGACTTGCTCCAGACGCCCTCGATGGCCTCGGCCAGGTCCTTGACGTCCGTGAAGCCCGCGAACTTCGCGTTGGGGCGTTCGGCGCGCATCGCGTCGTGCACCAGCGCCTTCACCACCAGGATGGCAGCCGCCGAGCGCGGGCCCTCCGCGCCCTCGGCGATCCCCGCCTTGCGGAAGCCGTCGGCCATGGCGAGCGTCCACGCCTCGGCGGCGGCCTTGGCCGCGGAGTACGCCGCATTGCCGGCCGTCGGCTTCTGCGCGCCGGCGGCGCTGGTGAGGACGTACCGGCCGCGGTCGCTGCGCTGCAGGGCGTCGAAGAAGGCGAGAGACGTGTGCTGGACCGTGCGGACGAGCAGCTTCTCCAGCAGCTCCCAGTCGGCCAGGTCGGTCTCGGTGAACGTCGCGCTGCCGCGCCAGCCGCCGACCAGGTGGACCAGGCCGTCAACGCGGCCGTGGTCCTTCTCGATGCGCGCGGCCCAGTCGCGGGTGGACTGCAGGTCGAGCAGGTCGACCGTCTCGCCGGTGACCGTGGCGCCGCCGCGGGCGTAGCGGGCCGCGTCGACGGCCTCCGCCAGGCGCTCCGGGTTGTTGTCGGCGCCGACGACCACCGCGCCCGCCTCCGCGAGCCGCACCAGCGTCGCGTGTCCGGCGGGTCCGCCCGCGCCGGCCACCGCGATCACCGCACCACTGAGAGACCCGTTCCCCACCATGTTCTTCCCCTTTTGAGCAGTGTGCTTCGGACGGCCGCTCACGCGGCGAGCCGCTCGGCGCTGTCCGCCGTGATGCCCTTGGTCGAGGCGATCACATTCTTCAGCTTCTTGGACAGGGCCTCATAGAACATGCTCAGCGGAAACTCGTCCGGAAGCACGTCGTCCACGAGCTTGCGCGGGGGCTGGGTCAGGTCCAGGGCGTCGGGACCCTTGGCCCACTTCGAGCCGGGGTGCGGGGCGAGGTAGGTGGAGACCAGCTCGTAACCGGCGAACCAGTGCACCAGCTTGGGGCGGTCGATGCCGTCCTTGTAGAGCTTCTCGATGTCGGCGCACAGCTGGTTGGTGACCTGCGGGGCGCGCTCCCAGTCGATGGAGAGCTTGTTGTCGGTCCAGCGGACGACGTCGTGCTTGTGCAGGTAGGCGAAGAGCAGCTGGCCGCCGAGGCCGTCGTAGTTGCGGTTGCGGTCGCCGGTGACCGGGAAGCGGAACATGCGGTCGAAGAGCACCGCGTACTGCACGTCACGGGCCTGCGGGACGCCGTCCGCCTGGAGCTTCACGGCCTCCTTGAAGGCGGTGAGGTCACAGCGCAGCTCCTCCAGGCCGTACATCCAGAACGGCTGGCGCTGCTTGATCATGAACGGGTCGAACGGCAGGTCGCCGTGGCTGTGGGTGCGGTCGTGGACCATGTCCCAGAGCACGAAGGCCTCTTCGCAGCGCTTCTGGTCGTGGACCATCGCGGCGATGTCCTCGGGCAGCTGGAGGCCCAGGATGTCCACGGCGGCGTCGGTGACCCGGCGGAAGCGGGCGGCCTCGCGGTCGCAGAAGATGCCACCCCAGGAGAAACGTTCCGGCGCTTCACGGACGGCGATGGTCTCCGGGAAGAGCACGGCCGAGTTCGTGTCGTAGCCCGAGGTGAAGTCCTCGAAGGTGATGCCGCAGAACAGCGGGTTGTCGTAGCGGGTGCGCTCCAGCTCGGCCAGCCAGTCCGGCCAGACCATGCGCAGCACGACCGCCTCGAGGTTGCGGTCCAGGTTGCCGTTCTGCGTGTACATCGGGAAGACGACCAGGTGCTGCAGGCCGTCCGCGCGGTTCGCGGCGGGCTGGAAGGCCAGCAGGGAGTCCAGGAAGTCCGGCACCCGGAAGCCACCCTCGGCCCAGCGGCGCAGGTCCTTCACGAGGGCCTGGTGGTAGGCGGCGTCATGCGGGACCAGGGAGGAGAGCTGCTCGACCGCGTCGGCGACACGCTCGACCGCCGCCACGGCTTCGGTCTGCTGCGGGGCGCCCTCGGCGGCGAAGTCGATCGATCCGTCCTTCGACTGCCATGGCCGGATCTGCTCCACCGTCTCCTTGAGAACGGGCCAGGACGGGTGCTCGACCACCCTGGTCAGCGAAGAAAGCTGCTCCTCCGCACCGGCCTGCTCAAGAATTTCCATCATGTCCCATCCTTCACGGGAGAACCTCGCGTATGGACACCGTATGCATACCCGGTTTCTCTCAGCAAGAGCCAGGTCGGGAAATTATTCTGTCCGATGCCTTGGTCACCGACATTTTTCCGGCGGTAAACCGTGACGACGCTCACTTCCGCCGAGGGCGAGGTGAGCGCGGCACGTCTGCGACCCGGTGGGTCAAGGCTCACAGGGACTCGCCCACGACAGGGTGACGGCCGGGGCGGATACCGGCCAGTCGCCGCCTGGCTCGAGCCCTCGCACCCCGCGCACATGCGGGTTCATCGCGCGTTCCGGCCGTTAGGCTGCGACCCTGCCGCGCGGACGCCGGGGTCCGGAACGGGGGCCACCGGTCCGCGCGTCGCCGAGCCGCCGTCGACGGAAGCGAGTTGAACCTTGAACTTCCTTACCATCGGTCACCGCGGGGTCATGGGCGTCGAGCCCGAGAACACCCTCCGTTCCTTCGTCGCCGCGCAGCAGGCCGGCCTCGACCTGATCGAACTCGATCTGCATCTGAGCAAGGACGGCGCCCTGGTCGTCATGCACGACACGGACGTGGACCGCACGACCGACGGCTCCGGCCCGATCGCCGAGAAGACCCTCGCCGAGCTGCGCGCCCTGGACGCGGGACGCGGGGAGCGGGTGCCGGTGTTCGAGGAGGTCCTGGAGGCGGTGCGCACGCCGCTGCAGGCCGAGATCAAGGATGTGGCGGCGGCGCGGGCGCTGGCCGAGGTGATGCACGCGCGCGATCTGACCGGGCGGGTGGAGGTGTCCTCGTTCCACGACGAGGCGGTGGCGGAGATCGCGCGCCTGGTGCCCGGTGTGCGCACCGCACTGATCGCGAGCCGGTACGGCACCGAGGTGGTCGACCGCGCCGTCGCCGTGGGCGCCCCGACCGTCTGCCTCAACATCCGCCGGCTCACCCTGGAGATCGTCGAGCGCGCCCGCGCGGCCGGCCTGCGGATCATCGGCTGGGTGGTGAACACCCCGGACCAGCTGCGGCTGGTCCGGGCCCTGGAGCTGGACGGCGCGACGACCGACTACCCGGAGATCAAGCGCACCGGGCGCTTCACGGCGTAGCGCTCGCGCCGACAGGTGCAGGGAGCACGCCGAAACGATCAGGCGAGCTTCTTGACCAGCAGCTCGAACTGGAGGTCGTCGCGCTGCGGGATGCCGAAGCGCTCATCGCCGTACGGGAACGGCGTCATCTTTCCCGTACGGCGGTAGCCGCGGCGCTCGTACCAGGCGATGAGGTCGGTGCGGACCGAGATCACCGTCATGTGCATCTCGGTGACGCCCCAGTCTTCACGGGCCTGGCGCTCCGCCTCCGCCATGACGATCTTGCCGAGGCCTGCGCCCTGCAGGGTCGGGCCGACCGCGAACATGCCGAAGTAGGCGTGGGACCCACGGTGTTCGAGCTGGCAGCAGGCGACGATCCGGCCGTCCTGCTCGACGGTCAGCAGCCGGCTGTCGGGCGACTTGACGACCTCCAGCACGCCTTCGGGGTCGGTCCGCTGTCCGCCCAGGATGTCGGCCTCGGTGGTCCACCCGGCCCGGCTGGAGTCTCCGCGGTACGCCGACTGGATCAGCGCGACCAGGGGTTCGACGTCGGCGTCGGTGGCGTCGCGGAAGGTGAGTCCGATGGCGGGGGTGTCCATGGGCGCGGTCTCCGATCTCGGGCGTGGCTGAGCCAGGGATGAGCGTAACTCTGCCACTACGCTCCACATGCATGGTGCAGGTACTCAGCAGCCGGACACTTCTGCAGCCCACCGATCCCGAGCGGTCCCGTGTCTTCTACGGCGGGCAACTGGGCCTGGCCGTGTACCGGGAGTTCGGTACGGGGCCCGAGCGGGGGACGGTGTACTTCCTGGGCGGTGGCTTTCTGGAGGTCTCCGGCAGGTCCGAGGTTCCGCCCTCGCCCGCCGTGCGGCTGTGGCTCCAGGTGGCGGACGTGACGGCCGCGCACGAGGAGCTGCGGGCGAAGGGCGTGGACATCGTCCGTCCGCCGGTGCGGGAACCCTGGGGCCTGGTGGAGATGTGGATCAACGACCCGGACGGCATCCGGATCGTCCTGGTGGAGGTTCCGGCGGACCATCCGCTGCGGTACCGGCCGGGCATCTGACCCTCTTCGACGGTCCGGGCGGCGCCGCATCGGCCGCCCGGCACACCGTCAGTCCGGCCGGTGTTCCCAGCCCCGGTCGGTGCGGGTCAGTTCACGGAAGCCCGCGGTGCGCAGTCGTGCGATGGCCGTCGCGTCCTCGGCGTCTTCGTAGGCCAGCACCCGGTCCGCCCCGCACAGGTCGAGCCAGTCGGCGGCGTGGCCCAGCAGCAGGTGCTCCCAGCCTTCGCCGCGCCTCTCCGGCCCGACGTACAGATTGCCCACGTCGGCGAGGCCCGCGCCGCGAGCGTGGCGCTCGGGGCGGGCCAGGGAGGTGCCGACCTCGACGAAGGCGACGGCACCCGTGTCCGTGACGGCGGTGAAGCGGGTGCCGCACTCCCCCACCGACCGGTCGACCCGGACTCCGGGGCGCGGCTCGGCCCGCGGCAGGTCGGCGAGTCGGGCGAGGAGGATCACCTCCGTGTGCCCGGTGTGCCGGAAGCCGGCGCGGGCGTAGACGGCACGGACGTGGGGCCAGGTGCGGGGCAGGCCGTACACGGCGGGGGCGGGCAGGTCGCCGGAGGCGCGCCGGACGCGGACGTTCCAGCGGGCGAGCCGGGCCAGGCAGGCGCTCATCAGGAGGTCGGCTGCCTGCTCGGTGGCGGGCCGGAAGGAGGCGGGCGGGTGCCACAGGAACCAGTCGATCTCGCCGGCGTTCCGGTGGTCGGGGCCGACCTCGTCTCCGGCTCGGTAGCGCAGCAGATGTGCCGCCGCGACGACGTGCCCGCGGTCCTCGGCGACGAACGTGACCCGCTCGTCCACCCAAGGATCGGTGACGAACTCGCCGGGCTGCCGTTCGAGGGCGCTCAGCACGGTGTTGACGGACACGCAGACGCCGGGCACGACCGCCGCCACATGGGCGTTCACCAGGTCGGTCAGCTGATCGCGGTCGTCGCGTCGGAAGGGGCGTACCTCGGGCACGGGTGACCTCCGGTCTCGGACGGGTTCGGGAGGGCCGCCGTGCGATGCGGTACGGCGCCGAGCGTACGCCGCACCCGGACCGGTGGGCCACCGGTTTCCCGGATGGCTGCGGCCCGCAGCGGCGGTTAGCGTGCCAGAGGGGGATCCGCTGCGCCCCGGCAGGAAGGAACCGCCATGAAGTTCGACAAGCCGGTGACCGGCGGTCCCTGCTGGACCGAGCTGGGGACGAGCGACCTGGAGGGGGCGAAGCGGTTCTACGCCGAGCTGTTCGGCTGGCGGCCGGAGACCGACCCGCGCCAGGAGGCGGGTGGCTACACGGTGGCGCACCTCGGGGACGCGGCGGTCGCCGCGCTGAGCCCGCTGTACCAGGAGTCCCAGCCGGTGGCGTGGAACGTCTCCTTCGCGGTGGCGGACGCGGACACGGCGGCACGGCGGGTGGAGGAGGCCGGCGGTTCGGTGATCCTCGGCCCGATGGACGTCTTCGACGTGGGCCGGTTCGCGGTGGCTCGCGACCCGGCGGGCGCCGCGTTCCAGCTGTGGCAGGCGCGGTCCTTCCCGGGCGCCGCTCTGTTCAACGCGCCCGGCACGCTGGGCTGGGTGGAGCTGGCGACCCGGGACACCGACCGCGCCCGGGACTTCTACACCACGGTGTTCGGCTGGAGCGTCAACGCCTCGCAGTGGTACACGCAGTGGGGCATCGACGGCGCGGACTTCGGCGGCATGGCCGACATGGGTGACCGGTTCCCGCCCGAGGTGCCGCCGCACTGGATGCCGTACTTCGCGGTCGAGGACGTGGACGAGGCGGCGCAGGTCGCGGCAGGGGCGGGCGGCACGGTCGTCGTGGCCCCCGCGTCGGTGCCGGGCGGACCGCGCATCGCGGTGCTGCGGGATCCGCAGGGGGCGGCGTTCGGGGTGCACCGCGCGGGCGAGGAGGGCTGAGCGGCGGCTTGCCCTGGAGGGCACTCCAGCTCCTAGCGTCGTACGCACCATCTGCTCGGAAGGGAAGCACACGTGCGGTACACGCTGTTCGGACGGACCGGTCTGCGCGTCAGTGAGCTGGCGCTCGGCACGATGACCATCGGCGACGACTCGGGATGGGGCTCCGACAAGGACACCAGCGCCCGGATCGTCGGCGCCTATGCCGACGCGGGCGGCAACTTCGTCGACACCGCGAACAACTACGCCTCGGGCAACTCGGAACGCATCCTCGGCGAGCTGCTCGACGGGCGCCGTGACCGGTTCGTGCTGGCGAGCAAGTACACCTGCGGCACCCGCGACGGTGACCCCAACTCCGCGGGAAATCACCGCAAGAACCTCGTGCAGTCGGTCGAGGACAGCCTGCGGCGGCTGCGCACGGACCGGCTCGACGTGCTGTGGGTGCACGCCCGCGACAACTTCACCCCGGTGGAGGAGGTGATGCGTGGCCTGGACGACGTCGTGCGCAGCGGCAAGGTGCTGTACCTGGGGGTGTCGGACTGGCCGGCGTGGGAGATCGCCCAGGGCAACACCCTGGCCGAGCTGCGCGGCTGGACGTGCTTCGCGGGCTCGCAGCTGCGCTACAGCCTGCTGGAGCGCACCCCGGAACGCGAACTCCTGCCGCAAGCACGGGCGTTCGACCTCACGGTGTTCGCCTGGGCGCCGCTGGCGGCGGGCCTGCTCACCGGGAAGTACCGGCGCGGGGAGCCGGGCCGGCTGGACGCGGCCGGGAAGAAGCCGGAGGCCTGGAAGGAGGACGTCATCAGCGCGGTTCTGGACATCGCCGGGCAGGGCGGCTGGAGTCCGGCGCAGGTGGCCCTTGCCTGGCTGCTGGGCCGGCCGGGGAACGTCGTACCGATCGTCGCCGCGACGAAACCGGAGCAGCTGACCGACAACCTGGCGAGCACCGGCGTCCGGCTGGACGCGGACGCGGTGGCGCGGCTGGACGAGGTGAGCGCGATCCCGCTGGGCTTCCCGCACGACTTCCTGCGGGAGCCGGCCGTCACCCGCAACGTCTACGGCGACCGCTGGCCGGACATCGAGGACCGCCGCTCCACCTACCGCCGCACGGCGCACGACGTGCTCTAGCCGACCGCGGCTCCCCGGGCCCACGGGACGCCCGGGCGGCCGTGGATCGCTGATCCGCGGCACTCCACCCGCCCGGGGATCGGCAGGGCCGCGGGCGCACTCCAGCCCGTCCGGGCACACGGGGGCGGGTGGTGCTTCAGCCGCCGGCGAGCCGGCAGGCCCGCGGGGGCGCTTCAGGCGTCCGGGGATCGGCAGGGCCGCGGGCGTGGATCTTCGGTCGGCCGGGGGTCTACGCCCGCAGTGCGTGTGGCTGGGCTTCCAGGCGGCTGAGCAACTCGGAGAGCAGGCCGGCGAGTTCGCTCTGGCCGTCGGCGGGCAGGACGGACAGCACAGAAGTCTCGTAGGCGAGTTGCTCGGGGAGGATGCCGTCGACGAGGTCACGGCCGGCGTCGGTGAGGCGGAGGTGGGCCACGCGGCGGTCACGGGTGTCACCCCGGCGTTCGACCAGGCCGCGCTCGGTCAGCTGCTTGAGCCGCTTGGTGACGGCGGCCCCGGAGGAGAACGTCTCGCGGGCCAGCTCCCCCGGCGTCAGTTCGTGGCCGGTGCGGCGCAGCGCGCCGAGCAGATCGAACTCGGGGCGGCTGAGGCCGGCCCGGCGCAGCGGAGCGTCCTCGGTCTGCTGGAGCAGGGCGGCGCAGCGGTTGATCCGGCCGATGATCTCCATGGGACCGGTGTCCAGCTCCGGGTGGACGGCCCGCCACTGGCGGACGACGGCGGCGACGGTGTCGCTCCGCGCAGGGTCGGTACCGGCCCCCGGCCGGGTACCGGTCGCGTCGCTTCCGGGCGTCGGTCCGCCGTTCGTCCCCGTCATGGCCGTATGTCCTCCGTCGTCCTGTCCGGGTCCGGGTCCTGGACCCGGTCCTGCGGTACGAGCCCCTGACGCCGTACCGTCGCCGCGAGCGTACGGTGTCCGGACTGTTCGGTGAGCACGACCCGCTCCTCGGGCAGCGCGCGCTGCCACCACTCGCCGGACGCGGCGTCGGCCGTGGCGCGCAGGTCGACCAGGGCGGCGGCCAGGGTACGGCGGGCGGACTCCAGGGCGCGCGGCGCCGGGTGCGGCCCGGCGAGCAGGCGGGCGGCGTTCTCACGGGCGCGTTCCGCCGCGCTCAGCACGTGTTCCAGGCGGTCGCCCGCACGCCGGTTGGTGACGGCGACGGCGGCGACGAAGCCGACCACCGCACCGACGAGGGTGTCCGCGACCCGTTCGGTGATCAGCTCGCCCGGGTCCTGGGTATGTGCGAACTCGGTGATGAGCAGGGCCATCGGGGTGACGCACACGCTGCCGAGCCAGTAGTTGCGGCCGATCAGGGCCTCGGCGCCGAAGTTGAAGGCGAGGCAGCACAGCACCAGGGCCGCAGGGTGCAGGCCGGCGAGCGGGGCGACCGCGGCGAAGACGAGGACTCCGACGAGGTTGCCGACGACGCGCTGGACGCCCCGGCTCCAGGTGAGGGTGACGTTGGCCTGGTAGAGGGAGGCCGCGGTGACCAGCGCCCAGTACGGACGGCCGACGCCGAGAGCGAGGGAGGCGTATCCGGCGAGGGCACAGCCGATCGCGGTGCGTGCGGCGAGCGGGGCGAAGGGGGCGAGGCGGTGCCGGAGCGGCCGGCGCGGTACGGCGCGTTCGGCTGCCGCACCGACGAGTGCGCCGGCACGGTCGCGCGGCTGCTCGACGCGCGGGACCGGGCCCGTGCCGCGCAGCTCGCGGGCCCAGGCGCGCAGCCGGGCGGGGTCGGTGCCGGCGGGTGCGGCGAGGGCGGCTTCGGCGCGGACGAGGAGTTGTTCGAGGGCGCGCCGGGTCCGGTCGGGGCGGGCCCCGGCGGCGAGCAGCGACTGCCGGGCGGCGTGGACGGCGGCGGCGCTCGCGGCCCGCGCCCGGGCATGGCCGTCGGCGGTGCCGCGGGTGTCGGCGTACGCGGCGGCGGCGTTCAGGGCCTGGGCGGTGGCACGGCGCTCGGGGCCGTGCGGGCGGAGCAGACCGGGCGCCATGCCGACCAGCCAGGCCCAGGCCCCAGCGGCCAGGGCAAGCCCGACGTGTCCGGGAACCTGGCCGAGGGACTGCGGGGCGAAGAGCGAGGCGGAGCTGATGAAGGTGAGGACCACACTGCCGGGCGGCCCGATGCGGGTGGCGTCGCACGCGGTCTTCTGCAGGGCCGCGAGGGCGGCGCCGACGGTGACCAGGACGACGGCGTCCGTGGTGAGCGACGCGGCGAACAGGGCGACGGCGAGGCCGCCGACCATGCCGAGCACCACCCGGGCGAGGGCGCGGGCCCGGGCGGGGTAGGGCCGGTTGTGGCCGTACAGCGCGCACAGCGATCCGGCCATCGTGTACATGGCGAGGTCGAGGCGGCCGAGCGACAGCAGCGTCAGGTTGGGCGGGGCGACCGCGGCGACCGCGCTGAGCGCAGGCTTGAACCAGATGTCGGAGGGCCGCCCGAGGCGGAGCACTCCGGCGAGGGGAAGACGGTGGGCGATCGCACTGCTCATACCATCAATTTAACATGTGTTTTACTAGTAAAATGAACCTGCTGGGGGGGTGCACCGACGGACCACACTCCCCCGCATGCTCCCCGTGTACACCCTTGCGCTCGCGTACGCCCCGTCCGCCCTGGGCATCGCATCCCTGGACCGACTGTCGAACGGGGAGGTGCGCGTGCACGGACCGGCGTCGGCAGCCTGGCTGCTGGTCGCGCTGTGTACGGCGACCGGGGCCTATTGCCTGCTGCGGATGCGCAGCGCCGTCGAGGAGCAGCGCCGGGCCGCGGGCGGCGAGGCACTGATGGGCTTCGGCATGGCCGTGATGGCCGTGCCGGCGGCGGTGTTCACGCCACCGCGATGGGCCTGGCCCCTCTACGCGGCCGTGTTCGCCGCGGGAGCACTGCGCACGCTGTGGACCGCGCGGGGCGGCCCGCACCACCTGCACCACCTGGTGGGCAGCTCCACGATGGTGTACATGGCCGTGGCGATGGCCGTGTCCCCGCCCGCCGAGGCCCACCATGCGCACGGCGGCAACGGCGTACCGCCGGTGACCGGCGCGCTCCTGCTGTACTTCGCCGGTTATGTGCTGCTCTCCGGCGTCCGACTGGTGCCGGCCGCCGCCACGGCCGCCGGGTCCGTACCGGCCCGCTGGGGTGACCGCCCCGAGGTGTCCCGGGCGTGCCGGCTGGCGATGGGGATCGGCATGGTGGCGATGCTCCTGGCGATGTGAGCCCCGGTTCCGGAACGTACACGTCGATTGCGTCACTTCGGTGCGGCGGAACGTACCGCTGAGCGGCCCTGCACTCATAGGGTGCTGACCATGATGGTCCCCGTGGCCCTGCTGCTGCTCGGCGCCCTGACCGCCGTCGTCGCCCCGCGGCTGCTCGCCCGGGCGGACTGGCCGGACCGTGAACCGGTCGTCGCCCTCTGGGTGTGGCAGTGCGTCGTGGCCGCCGTCCTGCTGTGCTGCGCCTTGTCGATGACGCTCAGCGCGGCGGCGGCCTGGCAGGCGGTACGCGGGCATGTGTTCGCCACGGCCCCGCGCACGGTCGTGGACGCGTACGCCCTCGGCACCGCCGGTCCCTGGGCGGCGCCCACCGCCGTACTGCTCGCCTCCGGCGGGCTGTGGACCCTGGCGATGCTGGTGCGCGAGGTCGTACGCGCCCGGGTGCGGCGGCGCACGCGACGGGCCGGACTCCTCGTGCGGGCACCGCTGTTGCCCGGCGAGGAGCGGGTGAGCGGCCGCCTCGTGGTACTGGAGGGCGGGCGCCCCGACGCCTGGTGGCTGTCCGGTACGGCACCGCAGCTGGTCATCACCACGGCTGCGCTGCGCCGCCTGAAAGGGCGTCAGCTGGAGGCGCTCCTCGCCCACGAGCAGGGGCATGCACAGGCACGGCACGACTGGCTGCTGCACTGCTCGGCCGCGCTCGCGAGCGGCTTCCCTCAGGTCCCGGTGTTCGCCGCGTTCCGCGACGAGATGCACCGGCTGGTCGAACTGGCCGCCGACGACACGGCCTCCCGCCGTTTCGGCCGGCTGACGACGGCCCTCGCCCTCGTCGAACTCAACGAGGAGCGGGGCGTGTTCGGCCCGGGTCCGGCCCCGCAGGCGCACGTACCGCAGCGCGTGCACCGCCTGCTGACCGCCCCGGACCGGCTCCCGGCACGGCATCGCCTACGGCTGACGGCCACCGCCGCGCTGGTTCCGGTGATCCCGGTGCTGGTGGCGCTGGTGCCCGGGCTGCGGGCACTGAGCTGACACGGTCAGGGCACCCCGGACCACCCGCCACGCCGGGCTTGGCCACGTCGGCCGCATCGACAAAGATCGCGGCATGCACCATCGGCCCCCTGAACCCCCGCGCCCGCCCTCGTCGCCACCCCCTCCCGCCTCTCCGCCCCCTCCTTCTCCGCCCCTTCCACCCTCTTCACCCCCTCCCTCCTCACCGTCCCCCCGCCGGCCGACGCTCCGCACGGTCGCCCTCGTGGCCGCCGCACTCGGGCTCGGTTCCGTGGTGTTGCTGATCCTGGTCGCGGTTCGCTGGCATCCGCTGCTGGGCATGGACGGCGACATCTCCCGCACGACCCACCGCTGGGCGGTCCACGACCGCGAGGTCACGGACGTCTTCAGGATCCTGACCGACTGGGTGTGGGACCCGCTCACCATGCGCCTGGTGTGCGCGGTGGCCGCGGTGTGGCTGGTCTGGCGCCGCGCGGCCTGGTGGTCGGCCCTGTGGCTGGGGGCCGCCTGCGCGGTGACCGCGGTCGTGCAGCAGTCGGTGAAGGCCGCCGTCGGCCGCCCCCGCCCGGTCTGGCCGGACCCCGTCGACTCCGCCCACTACGCGGCCTTCCCGTCCGGGCACGCGATGACCGCCACCGTGGTGTGCGGCCTGCTGCTCTGGCTGTTGCACCGCTGCGGCCCGGGCCGTGCCGTGTGGCGTACGGCCGTGGCGGCGGCGCTGGTCTCGGTGGTCGGGGTGGGCGTGACCCGGGTGTGGCTGGGCGTCCACTGGCCCTCGGACGTGCTGGGCGGCTGGCTGTTCGGCGCGCTGGTGGTGGCTCTGGCGGTGATGGCCCACGAGTGGCCGCTGCGCGGCCGGGCGGAGCCACCGGCGGACCATCGCGGGTAGAGCCCCGGCATGGCTGCCGTGCTCTTCGGCTTCTCCGGGACGCTGTTCCGCATCGAGTCCGCCGAGCCATGGCTGCGTGCGGTACCGACCGGGACCGGCCACGTCCTGCCCGAGCCCGAACTCATCAGGGCCGCGTATGAACCGAGCGAGCCGCCGGGGTGTTTCCCCCGCACCGTCCGTCTGAGACGATCCCCCGTGTCGCCCCAGACGGACGGCCGTTGCGGGCAGCCCCTGGACAGGGGAACGCCCGGTGCGCTGAGTATAGTTGGCTGACAGCCAGTCAACGCAGGAGTTACAGGATGTCCCCGCGCAGCGCCTCGGTCAATGAAGAATTGCGGCGGCGTTCCCGGGAACGGCTGCTGCAGGCGGCCGTCGAGCTGGTCGGTCAGCGCGGGTTCGAGGCCACGACGCTGGGCGACATCGCGGACCGGGCCGGTTCGGCTCGCGGGCTGGTGTCGTACTACTTCCCCGGCAAGCGCCAGTTGGTGCAGTCGGCCGTGCACCGGCTGATGCACCGCACACTGGAGGAGGCCCTGGAGCGGGAGCCGTGCACCGAGGACGGCCGGGAGCGGCTGGCCCGGGCCATCGACGCGGTGCTGGGGCTCGCCCGGGCCCAGCCGGTGCTGATGCGCCAGCACATGGCGGGACTGCTCCAGGCCGAGGGCTTCGTGCAGTGCCCGGAACAGCGCCGGCTGTCGGAGCTGCTCGGCGACACCGTCGCCCGGTACGGCTCGCAGAACGTCTCGGCCGACTATCCGATGCTGCGGGCTCTGCTGATGGGCGCGGTGTACGCGGTACTGGTGCCGGGCGTTCCCATGCCCGTTCCGGTGCTGCGGGCCGAGCTGTTCGAGCGGTACGGACTCGACTGGGAGCTGGGCGTGCCACCGGAGAGCGCCTCGGACGCGGGGCCGCGGGAGCAGGATCTGTCCCGGTTCTTCGCCACGGAGGAACGCCCCGGCAGCACCCTCTGACCGGGGTGCTCCGCCCGCTCAGCGGCGCGCGTGACGGGGTGTCAGGTAGCCGGCGTCCCGCGCCTGGGCGATCAGCTGGAGGGCGCGCCGGCGGCTGTGTCCGGTCGCGCTCATCACGGCGAGCACCGGATCCGTGCCGCCCTGCTGTGCCGTGCGGTACTCCTGCGCCACGAGCCGGCGGCCCTCGATGCCAGGGGGCCAGGCCGGCCGGGCACGCCGGGCGCCCTGGCAGCCGGCGTCCGGTCCGGGGCCGCGCCCAGCCGTCGGGCCTCGGCTCTCCGTCCCGGCTCGGCCGTCCTCCTGCACGGTCGCACCGCACGCCTCGAACAGGGGCCCCTCGATCCAGTCGGCGAGCACCGTCAGATCGGCGAGGGACAGGGCCGGCTGGGCCTTGACGTCCTCGATGGACACGCATTCCTCGTTCACCACGGCCAAGGCGTCGACCCGGGCGCCGTCGGGGAAGGCCAGCCTGACCTGGAACCAGGAGGTGGCACCCCCCTGGTCCCGCACCTTCCACGCGGGCCGCACGGACACCGTGCCGTCCTCCGCGCCCCGATCGGAAAGATTAAGAAACGATGCTTCCAGCACACACGCAACGTAACCGCATGATCACACTCCATCTGGATGGACACGCGCCCGCGTCACCCCGCCGGCCCCTGCCCCAGCGGGCCCGGCGGTGCCATGCTGGAGCCGTCCGCACACCTCCCTCCTTGGGGCAAGGAGTACCGCCGTGCTGCGTGTCGCCGTCGTGGGTTCCGGGCCGAGCGGGTGTTACACCGCCCAGAGCCTGGTACAGCGTGATCCCCAGGTCTGCGTGGACGTCCTGGACCGGCTGCCGTGCCCGTACGGCCTGGTCCGCTACGGCGTCGCGCCCGACCACGAGAAGATCAAGTCCCTGCAGGGCAGCCTGCGCGGCGTGCTGGAGCACGAGCGGGTGCGGTTCCTCGGCGGGGTGCGGGTGGGCGGCGGACCCGGCGGTCTGCCGGTGGAACGGCTGAGGGGGCTCTACCACGCGGTGGTGTACTGCGTGGGCGCCGCCACCGACCGCAAGCTCGGCATTCCCGGCGAGGATTTGCCGGGCAGCTGGTCGGCGACCGAGTTCGTCTCCTGGTACAGCGCACACCCGGACGCGCCCGACGCGGGCTTCCTGCGCGGGGTGCGGTCGGCGGTGGTCATCGGGGTGGGCAACGTCGCCGTGGACGTCGCCCGCATGCTGGTCCGGGGCGCGGCGGAGCTGCGTCCGACGGACATTCCGCAGGCGGCACTGGACACGCTGGCCGCGAGCGGGATCTGTGAGGTGCACATGGTGGGCCGGCGCGGACCCGCACAGGCCCGCTTCACCACCAAGGAGCTGCGTGAGCTGGGCGGGCTGCCCGGTACGCACGTCACCGTGGAGGAGGCCGAGCTGGCGCTGGACCCGGGCGATCCGGGCGCGCTGCCGGCCGTGCAGCGCCGCAACGTGGAGGTGCTGCGCGACTGGGCGGCGCGGCCCGCCACGACGGCCACCCGGCAGATCCGGCTGCGGTTCTTCCTGCGGCCGGTGGAGCTGCTGGAGGACGGGGGCCGGGTGGGGGCCGTCCGCTTCGAACGGACGGTGCCGGACGGTCAGGGCGGTGTGACGGGCACCGGGCGGTACGAGGACGTGCCCACGCAGCTGGTCCTGCGCTCGGTGGGCTATCGCGGGGTGCCCCTGGAGGGGCTGCCCTTCGACCCGGCGAGCGGCACCATCCCGCACCAGGAGGGCCGTGTCCTGCGGGACGGTGTGCCCTCCCCCGGCGAGTACGTCGCCGGATGGATCAAGCGCGGCCCCACGGGTGTCATCGGCACCAACCGGCCCTGCGCCAAGGAGACGGTGACCTCGCTGCTGGCGGACGCCACCGCACTCGGCGACGCGGACCTGCCGGCCGATCCGGTCGCGGCCCTGCGGGCGGCCGGCATCGCACCCGTGCCCTGGGACGGGTGGCTGGCGATCGAGCGGGCCGAGGCCGAACTCGGGGCGCGGCTGGGCCGGAGCGTGGTCAAGCTGGCCGACTGGGACACCCTGCTCGGTGCGGCTCGGGTGTCGTAGAGCACGGGGAGTGGCCGGCGGCCGGGCGGGCAGGACGCACACCGGCAACAGACGGGAAATCGACACATCGTTCCATGCCCTTACGGTCTTGTGCTGTTCGGATGCCGCACCCTCGGCCCGCCGCTCTGGAGTCCCCATGGCCACGACCTCAGCCGTGCACCCGGTCGACGAGGTTCCACCCGTACGCCAACTGGCCGCCTTCGGGCTGCAGCATGTGCTCGCGATGTACGCGGGAGCCGTCGCCGTGCCACTGATCGTGGGCGGCGCGATGAAGCTGTCACCTGCCGACCTGGCGTACCTGATCACCGCCGATCTGCTGGTGTGCGGGGTCGCCACGCTGATCCAGTGCATCGGATTCTGGCGGTTCGGGGTCCGGCTGCCGATCATGCAGGGCTGCACGTTCGCCGCCGTGTCCCCGATGGTGCTCATCGGGACGACGGGCGGCGGACTGCCCGCGATCTACGGCTCGGTGATCGTCGCCGGGCTCGCGATCGTGTTGCTCGCGCCGGTGTTCGGCAGGCTGCTGCGCTACTTTCCGCCCCTCGTGACCGGCACGGTGATCCTGATCATCGGGGTCTCACTGCTGCCGGTCGCGGGCAACTGGGCGGCGGGCGGCGCCGGCGCGAAGGACTTCGGCGAGCCGGAGAACCTGGCGCTGGCGGGCTTCGTGCTGGCGGTGGTGCTGGCCGTGCAGCGGTTCACGCCCGCGTTCCTCTCCCGGATCGCCGTACTGGCCGGCATCGCGGTCGGCCTGGCGGTCGCCGTACCGTTGGGGTTCACCGACTTCGGCGGGGTCCGGGACGCCCGCTGGGTGGGCATCAGCACGCCGTTCCACTTCGGTGCGCCGGAGTTCCGGGCGTCCGCGATCGTGTCGATGCTGGTGGTGGCCTTGGTGACGATGACCGAGACGACCGGTGACCTGATCGCCGTGGGCGAGCTGACCGGGCGCAGGGTCGAGCCGCGCCCGCTGGCCGACGGGCTGCGCGCGGACGGCCTGTCGACGGTGCTGGGCGGGGTGTTCAACACCTTCCCGTACACGGCGTACGCGCAGAACGTGGGTCTGGTCGGCATGACCCGGGTGCGCAGCCGCTGGGTGGTCGCCGCGGCCGGCGGGATGCTGGTGGTGCTCGGGCTGCTGCCCAAGCTGGGTGCGGTGGTCGCGGCGATTCCGGCGCCGGTGCTCGGCGGGGCCGGGCTGGTGATGTTCGGGACGGTGGCCGCGAGCGGTCTGCGGACGCTGGCCCGGGTCGACTTCCAGGGCAATCACAACCTGACGGTGGTGGCTGTTTCGGTGGCGATCGGCATGCTGCCGGTGGGGGTGCCCACCGTGTACGCGAAGTTCCCGGACTGGTTCCAGACGGTGATGAACAGCGGCATCAGCGCGGGGTGCCTGGCCGCCATCGCGCTGAACCTGCTCTTCAACCACCGTCCGGCCAAGCGCCGCCCGGTCGCCGCCGACGGTGGTTCAGCCGACGCCGGCGAGTCGGCCGGCCTGCCGCTCGGCGGCGGTCAGCAGGCTGTCGAGCAGCCCCGGGAAGAGGACGTCTAGATCGTCCCGGCGCAGGCCGTTCATCTTGGCCGTGCCCCGGTAGACCTGCCGGATCACCCCGCTCTCGCGCAGCACCCGGAAGTGGTGCGTGGTGGTGGACTTGGTCACCGGCAGCTCGAACTGCGAGCAGCTCAACTCCCCTTCCTGGGCTGCGAGTTCGCGCACGATCTGCAGCCGCATCGGGTCGGAGAGCGCATGCAGCAGGGGCTCCAGCCGGATCTCCTCCCGCTCCGGGTGCGGCAGCGCGCGGCCGGTGGTGGCGGTGTCGGTCACGGCGGCTGCCTTTCGTCACGGAATCTCTCGGCCGTCCTCCATTGTACGAGGGGCATCGTAGTTTGACACTCCTCGTACTACGAGAGGTACCGTACAAGTCCATCAGCGGTCCCTGACGAACGGAGTCCGTCGTGAGTGAGCTCTTCGAGCCCATCACCCTGCGCGAAGTGACCATCCCGAACCGGGTGTGGATGGCCCCGATGTGCCAGTACTCGGCCGAGCCGGAGGGTCCGCTCGCCGGTGCCCCGCACGACTGGCACTTCGCGCACTACGCGGCGCGGGCCGCCGGCGGCACCGGGCTCATCGTGACCGAGGCGACCGCGGTATCGCCGGAGGGCCGGATCTCCCCGTACGACCTGGGCCTGTGGAACGACGCCCAGGTGGAGGCGTTCCGCCGGATCACCCGCTTCCTCGTCGCCCAGGGGACCGTGCCGGCGGTCCAGCTCGCCCACGGCGGCCGCAAGGCCTCCACCGACCAGCCGTGGAAGGGCGGCGCGCCCCTCGGGCCGGAGGCGTACGGCTGGCAGCCGTACGCCCCGAGCGCGGTGCCGTTCGACGCGGACCACCCCGTGCCGGCCGAGCTGACCGCCGAACAGATCGCAGAGATCGTGGGGCAGTTCGCCGCCGCCGCGCGCCGGGCGCTCGCCGCCGGCTTCGAGATCGCCGAGATCCACGGCGCCCACGGCTATCTCATCCACGAGTTCCTCTCCCCGCACTCCAACCACCGCACCGACGCCTACGGCGGCTCGTACGAGAACCGCACCCGGTTCGCGCTGGAGGTCGTGGACGCCGTACGGGACGTGTGGCCCGCGGACAAGCCGGTGTTCTTCCGGATCTCGGCCACCGACTGGCTGGAGGAGGCCGGCTGGACCGCGGACGACACCGTCCGCTTCGCCCACGACCTGCACGCCCACGGCGTCGACCTGCTCGACGTCTCCACCGGCGGCAACGCCCCGCGCGTCCCCATACCGGCCGGGCCCGGCTACCAGGTCCCGTTCGCCGCCCGGGTGAAGGCCGAGACCCCGCTGCGGGTCGGCGCCGTGGGCCTGATCACCGGGGCCGAGCAGGCCCGGAAGATCCTGGCCAACGGTGAGGCCGACGTGGTGCTGCTCGGCCGGGAGCTGCTACGCAACCCCTCCTGGGCCCGCCATGCCGCACGCGAACTGGGCGGCGAGGTCCGAGTGCCGGACCCGTACCACAGTTCGGTCTGAACCGGGGCCACCCGCCGGACCGCGCACCACCCCGGGTACGAGCCCGGCCCGCCGCTGCCGGCGGGCCGGGTTCCCGGGTCACGTCGTCGGCAGCAGCCGACCGATGGTGCTCTCCAGGCGGGGCAGGGTCCGCTGCCCCGCCAGTGCCAGCGCGATCGCGGCCACGACGCCCGCCCAGGCGACCGGGCCGAGCGGGGTGCAGCCGAACGCGCGGCTGACGCCCGGGGTCTGGACGACGGCCACGAGGGCCACGGCGGAACCCAGTGAGGTGATCTGCACCAGGTGACTGTCCCTGCGGTCCAGCAGTGTCTGCACGAGCTGGGTGCCGACCACCCCGCACAGCGCCATGGTGCTGGAGCGGCGGGCGGTGCCCGGAGTGAAGCGGCCGATCAGCCAGGCCGTGAGCGCACCCAGGCAGGTGGTCAGGGCCCGGTGCCGGATCTGCCGCAGCAGCGGCTCGCCGAGGACGGTGGCCGCGTCCTCCGGCGAACCGTTCTGCACCCGTGCCGCGCCCTCGCCACCCTCCTTCTCGGTCACCGCCACCGCCATCGACGGGAACAGATCGGTGAAGAGGTTCACCATGAGCATCTGCCGGGTGGACAGCGGAGCGCGCCCGGACAGCAGCGTGCCGAGGATGCCGAAACCGACCTCGCCCGCGTTGCCGCCGATCAGGATGGCGATGGCGTCGGCCACGCTGTGCCACAGGGCACGGCCCTCGCCGACCGCGTCGATCAGCACGGTCAGGTCGTCGTCGGTCAGCACGATGTCCGCCGCGTTGCGTGCGGCGGCCGAGCCGCGGGCGTTGATGCCGACGCCGATGTCGGCGGCACGGATGGCCGCGGCGTCGTTGGCGCCGTCGCCGACCATGCCCACCACCCGGCCGGCGTCCCGCAGCGCCTCGACGACCTGCAGCTTCTGCTCCGGCGCCACCCGGGCCACCACGCCTGCGTCGCGCAGGATCCGGGCCCGGGCCGCGCGGTCCGCCGCGGCCAGTTCGTCGCCGGTGACGACCACGGTGTCCTCCGGCCAGCCGAGGTCGGCGGCGATGGCCCGCGCGGTCTGCGGGTGGTCGCCGGTGAGCATGACCGGTCGTACGCCCGTGCCGTGCAGCCCGCTCACCAGCGCCGTGGAGGTCTCGCGCGGCACGTCGGACAGCGCCAGCAGGCCGGTGAAGTCCAGGTTCTCCAGCGCCCGCTCCAGGGCATCGGACTCCTGCTCGCCCTCGCCCAGCCGCCGTTCGGCCACCGCCAGCACCCGCAGACCGTCCGCGGCCAGCGCGTGCGCGCCCTCGGAGGCCTGCGCCGGGAGGCCGGAGCAGGCGGGCAGCACCGTCTCCGGGGCGCCCTTGACCACGAGGACGGGCGGGCCGTCGCCGCTCCGGCCGACGGAGGCGGCGTAACCGCGCGCCGCCTCGAAGGGCAGTTCGGCGAGCTGCGTCCAGTCCGGGTCGGGTCCGGCGGCGGCCAGCACGGCCTCGTCGGTGGAGTGCACGGGCCGGTCGGAGCCGCCGTTCAGCTGCGGGCAGGCCCGCGCGGCGGCCCGTATCGTCCCCTCGGAGCCGGCGTCGTCCACCGCGTGCACCGCGCCCTCGGCGTCGGAGGTGCGCACCAGCCGCAGCCGGTTCTCGGTGAGCGTGCCGGTCTTGTCGAAACAGATGGTGTCCATCCGGCCCAGCGCCTCCAGCGTGCGCGGGGTGCGGACCAGGACACCGTCACGGCTCAGCCGCCGGGCGGCCGCCAGCTGTGCGACCGTTGCCACCAGCGGCAGTCCTTCCGGTACGGCCGCCACGGCCACCGCGACCCCGCCGCTGACCGCCTCGCGGATCGCGGTGCCGCGCAGCAGCGCCAGCCCCGTCACCGCGGCGCCGCCCGCCAGCGTCAGCGGCAGCGCCTTGCGGGTGAGTTCCTGGAGCCTGGCCTGCACTCCGCCGGCCGCGGGCGTGCGGGCGGCGAGGTGGACCGCACGGGCGGCCTCGGTGCGGTCGCCGGTGTCGACCACGACGGCCCGGGCCTCCCCCGCCACCACGGTGGTCCCCTCGAAGACCATGCAGCGCCGTTCGGCCACGGGGGCGTGCGGGGTGGAATCGGTCTGTTTCTCCACCGGCAGCGACTCACCGGTCAGGGCGGACTCGTCGACCTCCAGGCCCTCCTGCCACAGCAGCCGGGCATCGGCGGGCACCACGTCCTCCGCCTGGAGCTGGATCACGTGGCCGGGCCGGAGCCCGCCCGCCTCGACGGTGCGGGTGCCGCCCTCCGGGGCCTGCTCCTCGGGCGGTACGAGGCGGGCCTTCTGCTTCTGGTTGGCGACCAGTCCGGACAGCGCTTCCTCGGCCCGCAGCCGCTGGATGCCGCCGACCAGGGCGTTCAGATCGAGCGCGCCGACGACGAGCAGCGCGTCCACCATGGAGCCGAGGATCGCCGACGCCGCCGAGCCGACGGCCAGCACCGGGGTGAGCGGGTCGTGCAGTTCCCCTCGGACCGCCCGGCCGAGCCGGTAGGACCAGCGCAGGGGCGTGGCGGCCGGGTGCATGACGACGCCCCGGGCCGTCGTGCGCAGCCGGGCGGTCAGTCGGTCGTACGGGCCGGTGTCGGCGACCGGCTCGTGCTCCAGCCGTTCCCGGGTCTGATCGGGGTCCAGGTCGTGCCAGTGCACGCGCGCCCGGGGGTGCGGGGTGCGGGCCGCAGCCACGCCGAGCGCCGCCCGTATCCCGGAGAGCAGGGCCGTCGCGGCACCGGCGTCGACGGGGGCGTGCCGCAGTCCCGGCAGCACGGCCCGCCGGCCGCCTCCGCCGCCGGACTCGCCGACCGCCACCAGCAGTCCCGACAGCGCGGCACCGGAGCGGGCCAGGGTCTGGGCGCGCCGGCCGACGCCGCGGGCGGCCGGGATGGCGGTCAGGACCCGCCACAGGTCGGGCAGGCCGTGCAGGGCGAGGATGTCCGCGCTCCACACGACCGCGCCGTCCCGGTCGGTCAGGGCGACCGCGACGTCCGCGGCGCGCAGCGCTGCCAGGACGTCGTGCTCGTCGCCCGACCGCACCCGGGCGGCGACCAGCACGGCGCCCTCGTCGCCGCCCGCCTCGTACACGACGTCGTCCAGCGGACGGCGGGCGTCCACGACTTGGTCCGCGAGGCCGGTGAAGTCCTCCAGGGCGGGATCGTCCACGAGCACCACACGCAGACCGGCCCGGCGGGCCGCGTCCAGCACGGGCTCGGCCCACGGGTCGGCCTCACCGGCCTCGGTGCGCAGTGCGCCGGCTTGCAGGACGAGCGTGCCGGCCATCTCCAGCTGGCGCAGCCGGGCCGGATCGCGCACCAGCACCCCCGTGCGGGCCAGCGCTGCGCTGAGTACGGCGTGGAAGGCGGCGGGACCATAGCGGGCGGCCTTCGGGGAGCCGGCGAGCACCGCCTCCGCCGCCTCGGCCCCGTCGTGCTTGACGAGCATGGTGGCCACCGCGCCCAGCAGGCTGCCCGCGGAGGCGTGCGCCGCGTACTCCTGCGCCGGGGAGACGTGCAGCGGCGGACGCGGCGGTCCCTCCGGAGCGAGGCTGACCCGGCCCGGCGCGCAGAGCCGGTCGTGCAGCGCGTCGAAGGCGGCCGAGCGGGCCACGGTCTCGGCCAACTGGCAGGCCCGCAGGGTGCCGTCGAGGATCAGTGAGGTCGGGCTCTGGCCGGCACCGTGCACGGCGGCGTTCGCACAGGCCAGCACGAGATCCATGCGGGCTTCGCCGAGCCGGGCGCGCAGCCAGGCGCGGAAGCGCGGGTTCTCCCGCAGCAGGGTCACGACCGCGGTCAGCATCCGCGGCGAGGGCGGCAGCCGCAGCGCGTAGGCGGTCAGGGCCACGCCGATCCCGACGCCGTCGGCCGCGAGCGTGGCCGCCGCGGCGCGCACCCCGGCCGGGTCGGCGGGGTGCGTGTTCTCCTCCACGTCCGCGCCGGCCAGCGCGAGGCCGTGCCGGGCGGCCAGGTCGGCAGCGTGTTCCACGACCCGGTCGGCGGCCTCCTCCTCGGTCGCGGTCACGACCAGGCGTGCCAGCCCCTCGTCCCAGTAGGCGATGAGCACGTCGGGCCGTTCGGCCAGTGCTTCGGCCATCCGGCGGGCCAGTTGGCCGGTGCCGCCGGCGCGCCGCACGTACTCCTCCTCCAGGGGCCGCAGGGCCAGGTGTGCGCGGGCACCGGCGCGCCAGTGCGTGCCGGCGCCGGGCAGCGCGTTGCCGGCCACGCACCTCACCCGCGCTGCGGCGTCCGCGCCACGCACGCCGGCACGCGCGGTTGCCGCGGCGGCACCGGCGGCCATGCCGACCGCGGGTGCGGCCGCTCGCGCGAGCAGACGCGGAGCCGCGGGCAGCAGGCGGGCGGCAGCAGCGGGTACCGTCAGCAGACCGAGGGCCATGTCCCTCCTCAGAGCGTGGTGCGGTCGGGCCGTGCGGCGGGCCCGAGGGGACCGGAGGACGGTTTGGCGGCCGATGCCCGGACGCCGGGGGCGGCCTCGGGTGCGCCGGGGGCTGCCGTATCGCCCGGCTCTGCCTCGCTCCGGCCGGACGCCTCGGTGGGGCGGGCCGGTTCGCTGCCGGACCTGAGCGACGCGGTGCCGGTGTCAGGCGCGGGTTCGAGGCGTTGTTCGGGCGCGGGCCGGGGCTGGGTGAGCCAGGCCACCGCCGCTCCGGTGAGCGCCACGGGCCACTCCACCACGCCCGCGACGCCGAGCACTCCTGCCCCGGTGTACACCGCCATGCGCCGCCCACGGGGCGAGACGGCGCCGACCTTGTCCAGTGTTTCCCCGGCGGCCCTGCTCACCGCTCCGGCGCCGGGCACCCTGCGCAGTACCGAGGCCGCGCCGCGCAGGGGCGCCGTGAGGACCGACGACGACTTCTGCTCAGCCATGACTCTCCTCGGGTGAGATCGTCTTGCGTGTCCCACCGAGTGCCCACAACCGTGCTGGTCATCCCAGTTTCTCCAGGGATCACCCCTTCTTCCAGGGAACGCCACCGTATGCCCGGCCGTCACTTGCCCGGCCACGGGATCCCTGACCCGAGGGCCGGTGCGCGACGCACGAGACACGGCGCCCGGAAAACGCTTGTCCGAAGCGCTCGGCGTCTCCGCTCCCGTCCGTCAGCTCAGCTCAGCTCAGCGCTCACGGTCACGCGGGTCCAGGTCCAGGTCAAGATCCGTGGCCAATTGGCGCCGGTAGCCGGCGTAGGCCGAACGCAGGGCCCCGCCTGGCCAGTCGGCGGGCAGGAGGGCCGACGGCAGGACCGGGTCGGTCAGCAGGTGACGGACAGCCGCCGCGTAGCCGGTGAGGCGGTCGGCCGGACGGACCGCGCCGGCCGTGCGGGCGAGCAGCGAGCGGGCGGTGGCCGCCCAGTCGGCCAGGGGCCAGAGCCGGACGGCCAGGTCGCGCGGCGGTTCGCCGGGGCGGGCGGTGTACGTCAGGGCCACCTGGTGCAGGGCGGCCGGCAGGGGGCGCTCGAGGTTGGCCGGGCGCAGCCAGACGCCCTCGCGGAGTTCGGCCAGGCGCAGGGCGGTGAGGCGGGCACGCAGGTCGGCGCGTTCGGCGGGGCCGCGGCCCGTCGTCGTGATCACGACCATCTCCCAGTCGCCGTCCCACGCGCGCGTGCGGGGGTGTACGGCGTCGTCCTGGCGCCGCTGCCGGTCCAGCAGCCGGTCGCTGAGCCGGTAGATGCCGTCACTGCGCCGCAGGTCTCCCGCGGCGACCATCCGGCTCAGCGCGGCACGGAGCGTGGAGCCGCCCACCCCGAAGGGCTCCACCAGCCGGACCAGGTCCTTCACCGGCAGCTCCGGCGGATGCGTGCCGAGCAGCAGGCTCAGCACGACCGACCGGGCCGACAGCGGCCGCAGGGCGGCCGCGTCCGGTTCCGCCGAGACGTTCATGCGCATGGATCCGTACTGTACGTGCGCCTTTCTGTTGCATCATTGCTGCGACCGCAGGAAGAGTGCAACATGCTCCTATGGTCTCCCTTCCCGCGCAGCCGCAGCTGCCGTCACCGGCCCCGCAGTCGTACGCCACGCACGACGTCACCAACCAGGCCACGCCGCTCGCCCCGTACGACGCCTCCGACGACCCGGCCCTGCTGGAGGGGCTGCGCCGGGAGGGCGCCGGGTGGGCCGAGGCGGACCTCCGGCACCTGGGGGCGCGCGCCGGCAGCGTGGAGGCGCAGGAGTGGGGTGAGCAGGCGAACCGGTACGAGCCGGTGCTGCGCACCCACGACCGCTACGGGCACCGCGTCGACGAGGTCGACTTCCATCCCAGCTGGCACCACCTGATGCGCACGGCGGTGGCCGAGGGCCTGGCCGGCGCCCCGTGGGCCGACGAGCGGCCGGGGGCGCACGTGGCCCGGACCGCCGGCGGGTTGGTCTGGGGACACACCGAGGCGGGACACGGGTGCCCGACGTCGATGACGTACGCCGCCGTCCCCGCCCTGCGGGCGCAGCCGGATCTCGCCAAGGTGTACGAGCCGCTGCTCACCAGCCGGGAGTACGACCCGGAGCTGCGCGCGCCCACCGAGAAGCCGGGACTGCTCGCCGGAATGGGCATGACCGAGAAGCAGGGCGGCTCCGACGTCCGCACGAACACCACCACGGCCACGCCCACCGACGAGCCGGGCGTGTACACGCTGCGCGGGCACAAGTGGTTCACGTCGGCACCGATGTGCGATGTCTTCCTGGTGCTCGCGCAGGCCCCAGGCGGTCTCTCGTGCTTCCTGGTGCCACGCATCCTGCCGGACGGCAGCCGCAACACCTTCCGCATACAGCGGCTCAAGGACAAGCTGGGCAACCGGTCCAACGCCTCCTCGGAGCCGGAGTTCGACCGGACCGTGGCATGGCTGGTGGGGCCGGAGGGCCGGGGCGTGAAGACCATCATCGAGATGGTCAACTGCACCCGGCTGGACTGCGTGATGTCCTCGGCGACCCTGATGCGCAAGTCGCTGGTCGAGGCGGGTCACCATGCCCGGCACCGCAGTGCGTTCGGCGCGCGGCTGATCGACCAGCCGCTGATGCGCAACGTCCTGGCCGATCTCGCGCTGGAGTCGGAGGCGGCGACGACGCTCACGCTGCGGCTGGCCGGCGCGGCGGACCGCGCGGTGCGCGGGGACGCCGGGGAGCGGGCCTTCCGGCGTATCGCGACGGCCGTCGGCAAGTACTGGGTGACCAAGCGGGGCCCGGCCTTCACCGCCGAGGCCCTGGAATGCCTGGGCGGCAACGGGTACGTCGAGGAGTCCGGCATGCCCCGGCACTACCGGGAGGCCCCGCTGCTGTCGATCTGGGAGGGCTCCGGGAACGTCAACGCGCTCGACGTGCTGCGCGCCCTCGGCCGCGAGGCGGACACCGCCGACGCCCTGTTCGCCGAACTCGCCCTCGCGCGCGGGGCGGACGCCCGCCTCGACACGGCCGTGGGCGCGCTGAAGGACGAATTGGCCGGAACCGATCAGACGGGCGCCCGTCGGCTGGTCGAGCGGATGGCACTGGCGCTGCAGGCCTCCCTGCTCGTCCGGCACGCTCCGCACCCGGTCGCGGACGCCTTCTGCGCGACCCGGCTGGGCGGCGACTGGGGCCACGCGTTCGGCACGCTGCCCTCCGGTACCGGTCTGGACGCCATCCTGGAGCGCGCTCTGCCCGGCCGGAACTGAACCCTCCGCGCGCGCGTGCGCGCGGTCCCCTCTCCCATGGCCGGTCACCGCCGACGGATCGCACACAGTCAGCATCCGCTTCCGGACCGTTGTCAGTGCGGTGGTGCACACTCGCGATCAGTGGCACTCGCCTGGGGAGGACAACGTGTTCACGGGGATCGACGAGGTCGACTGGGCCTCGCTGCGGCACGCGTACGGCAGCGCGGAGGACGTGCCCGCCTGGTTACGGGCCCTGGCGTCCGAGGACGCCGCCGAGCGGGCGACCGCGCTCGACGGGCTGTACGGCGCGGTGCACCACCAGGGGAGGGTCTACGACTCGACCCTGGCCTGCATCCCTTTCCTGTTCGCGCTCGCGGCCCGTGAGGAGGTGCCGGACCGGGGCTCCGTGGTGGAACTCCTGGTCAGCATCGGCGGGGAGGGCGCCGTTGCGGACCGGCGGGCCCGGGAGGCGGTGTGCGAGGGCGCCGAGGCCTTCACCGCCCTCGCCGGGGACCCGGACCCGGCGGTGCGCCGGGCGGCCGCCGGGGCGCTGGCACGGTTTCCGGCCGAGCCGTCGCGAGTCCTGGAGCTGCTGCGGCAGCGGCTGCGGGCCGAGCGGGACGACTATGTCCTGCCGGCCCTCACCGAGGCCCTCGGCCTGTTCGCCGACCGGTACCCCGCGCACGCCGACGGCGCGGTGGACCTCCTGGCGGAACAGAGCGCGCCGCCGTACGCGCCGGGGCTGCGGCTCGCGGCGCTCGGGCAGCTCGCGCTGCGCGCGCCGGGCCGGCTCCCCGGCGACCTGGTGCCGACCGCGGTCCGGCTCCTTCGGCAGCGGTCCGCGCACCGCAGCCGGGCGCAGGAGCACTGCGGCACGGACACCCTCGTGGGGCGGATACGGCGGCTGCGCCCGTCCGACGAGGAGGGCGCGGTGCTGCTGCGCACCCTGCACGGCGCGCTCGGGGACCGGGTGGACGACCGGACAGCCCTGCTCACCGGGCAGTTGACCAGTCCGGACCCGGTGGACCGGTGCAATGCCGTGTGGATGTCGGCGGGGCTGTTCCGCGGCTGGCGCGGCGAGTACGGCGAGCCGGTCGGGCTGCTCGGCGCCCAGCTGAACACCGAGCAGGACCGGTTGCGTGACGCTGCCGTCTCGGTGCTGGCGGAGCTGTTCGCCCTGGCCGCGCCCGCCGCGGACGACCTGCACGCCCTGGTGACCGCCCGGCCCGACCTGTGGACGCACCGCTGGGAGCGCTGCCCGCCCACGCTGGGCGGCCCCCTCAAGGCCCTGGCGAGGAGCGGCGATCCGCGCGCCGTCCCACCGCTGGCCCAGCTCCTGGCCGGTCCGGCGGCACCCGTCGGCCTGGGACAGGAGGCAGCGCACCTCGGGCGGGCCGCGGCTCCCCTGGCGCCCGCGTTACGGCACCGGCTGGGCCGGATCCCGCTCGCCTCCCCCGCCGCGGCCCGGCTCGCCTCCCCGCTGCTGTCGGCGGTCGGGGCCGTCGGCGACAGGGACTCCGTGCCCGAGGTGTTACGGCTGCTCTCGGGCGCTCCCGACAGCCTGGGGGCACGGGAGGCGGTCGTCGGCGAGGTGATCGGGACGCTGGAGGAACTGGGCGCCACCGCGGAGGCGGTGCCACTGCTGCGCGCCTTGCTGCACACGCGGCACGCGGCCGTCGCGGCGGGCGCGCTGTGGGCGGTGGAGGGAGACGGTGCGGCCGTACTCCCCGTCCTCCTGCGCGAGTTGGCGCAGCCCGACCCCGTGGCTCGCGGCTGCGCCGCCCGGCAGCTGGGCGGACTGGGCCCGGCCGCCCGCGCCGCCCTGCCCGATCTGCACCGGCTGGCCCGCTCCGGTCCGGCGCGTGAGCGGGTACCGGCGGCGTACGCAGTGTGGCGCATCACCATGGATCCCGCCCCCGTGCTGCCCGTGCTCCGGGCCGCCTGGGCGCAGGATCCACGCAGCCGGGGCGCCATCGCCGGCTGCCTGACCGCGATGGGCCCGGCCGCCGCCCCGCTGCGGGACCTGGTCACGGCCGAACTGGCCACGCCCCGCCGTCACACGGGCCGCGACGTGGCGTACGGCAGCCGTGACATCCCGGAGGACGAGGAGCTGGTGCGGATGTGCCGGGAGGTGGTGGCGAGTTTGTAGCCGAGGGGCGCGGCGGGCCGGCGGCCACTTCAGACCATCCGGCCCCACTGCGGGCCCAGCCGGGCCCATTCCGTGTCCCAGGCGTCCATGCGGCGGCGTTCCAGGCGGCCTCGTAGGGCCAGGCCGCCGACGAAGGGGACGGCTGCGGTGCTCACGCCGACCAGGATGCCTGTCAGGGCGGCCCGGAAGGCGGCCTCGGAGACGGTCGTGGGACGGCTGACGAGGTGGCCCCGCGGATCCGTCCAGACGGTGACCGGCGAACCGGCCTTGCTGCCGGGCTCCACCCGTACCTGTCCGGTGTGAGCGGAACCGTCGGGCACCGTCCAGCGGACCTTGGCCCAGACCCGTTCCCCGGCGGAGGTGTGGTTGCTCTGCGCCGGGGTCGATCCCGGGAGCTGTGTGACGACGCGGGCGACGGCGGGCCGCCAGGTGAGGCGCTCGTAGGCGAGGCCGTGCTCCACCGAGCGGGCGGTCGCGAGGCCGGCCAGTACTCCGGCCAGGACGGTCAGCAGACAGGCACCGAGCACCACCCAGGCCTCCACCACGTCGGCCCGGCGTTTGAGCGGATTGCGCCGCCAGCGCCACAGCCACACCTTCGGACCACGGAACGCCTTCAAAGGCATCCTCCTCACGAGCGCACCGACCGGCCGGACCGCCCTCCCATACGGGAGAGCTCGCTCCGTTGCTCACGACGAGCCGTCCGCACGACGGTCGCACGAGACACCGCTCTCGCGCAGGCGCATGCCGCAACGGGCCGGCCCGATCTTCGCCACCAGTCGGCGACACAGCCGTGACCTGCGGCGACGCTCACACGGGGGAGAGTGTCAGTGGGGGGGGTGCACACTTGCCGACAGCTGGACGACTACTGGACGACCACGCGGACAAAGACGTCCCGGAGGTGATCGGCATGGCCGAGGTACTGCTCGCGGTGGGCACCCGCAAAGGCCTGTTCATCGGACGGAAGCGGGGCAGCGGCCCCTGGGAGTTCGACGAGAGCCCGTACTTCAACGCGCAGGCGGTCTATTCGGTCGCGATCGACACCCGGGGCGCCCGGCCGCGGCTGCTGGCGGGCGGCGACAGCGCGCACTGGGGCCCGTCGGTGTTCCACTCCGACGACCTGGGCCGGACCTGGACCGAACCCGCGCAGCCCGCCGTCAAGTTCCCCAAGGACACCGGCGCTTCCCTGGAGCGCGTCTGGCAGCTGCACCCGGCCGCGGCGGAGCCCGACGTGGTGTACGCGGGCACGGAACCGGCGGCGCTGTACCGGTCGGTGGATCGCGGTGAGAGCTTCGAGCTGGTCCGGCCGCTGTGGGAACACCCGACCCGCTCGAAGTGGGTGCCGGGCGGCGGCGGTGAGGGCCTGCACACGGTGCTCACCGACGCGCGCGACCCGCGGGCGGTGACCGTGGCGGTGTCGACGGCGGGGGTGTTCCGCACGACCGACGGCGGTGCGAGCTGGGCGCCGTCCAACTCCGGCGTGTCCGCGGTGTTCCTGCCGGATCCGAACCCGGAGTTCGGCCAGTGCGTGCACAAGGTCGCCAGAGACGTGGCCGCCCCGGACCGGTTGTACCTGCAGAACCACTGGGGGGTGTACCGCAGCGACGACGCGGGCGGGCAGTGGACCGACATCGGCGAGGGCCTGCCGTCCACGTTCGGCTTCGCGGTGGCCGCGCACCCGCACCGGGGCGACACGGCGTACGTCTTCCCGATCAACGCCGACGCGGACCGGGTGCCGGCCGGGCGCCGCTGCCGGGTCTTCCGCACGGCGGACGCGGGCCGGACCTGGGAACCGCTGTCCCGGGGCCTGCCGGACGGGGACCACTACGGCACGGTCCTGCGGGACGCCCTGTGCACGGACGACGCCGACCCGGCCGGGGTGTACTTCGGCAACCGCAACGGCGAGGTGTTCGCCTCGGCCGACGACGGCGACACCTGGCAGCAACTGGCCGCGCATCTGCCGGACGTGCTGTGTGTGCGCGCGGCGGTGGTCGGCTGACGAGCGGGCGGGGCGGCGGGGTGGTGGATCCTGCGGGTCGTGCTCCGGCCGGTGGTTGATCGCCGGCCGGCGTACGGCAGTAGGGTGACGCCCGTGGCACCACGACCCTTGCATGAAATCGTCGAACCGGGCTGGGCGAAGGCCCTGGAACCCGTCGCCGGACGGATCGCCGAGATGGGCGACTTCCTGCGTGCGGAGATCGCCGCGGGACGCACCTACCTTCCGGCCGGACCGAACGTCCTGCGGGCCTTCCAGCAACCCTTCGACGAGGCGCGGGTCCTGATCGTCGGTCAGGACCCTTATCCGACCCCGGGGCACGCGGTGGGCCTGTCGTTCTCCGTGGCGCCCGAGGTGCGCCCGCTGCCGCCGAGCCTGATCAACATCTTCCGCGAGCTGAACAGCGACCTGGGACTGCCCCAGCCGTCCACCGGCGACCTCACGCCATGGACGCAGCAGGGCGTGCTGCTGCTCAACAGGGCGCTCACCGTGGCTCCGCGCCGTCCGGGCGCCCACCGTGACAAGGGCTGGGAGGAGGTCACCGAGCAGGCGATCCGGGCCCTGGCAGCCCGTGGAAAGCCACTGGTCTCCATCCTGTGGGGCCGGGAGGCCCGCAATCTGCGTCCGCTGCTCGGCCGCCTGCCGGCCGTGGAGTCGGCACACCCCTCGCCCAGATCGGCCGACTACGGCTTCTTCGGCTCGCGCCCGTTCAGCCGGGCCAACGACCTGCTGATCCAGCAGGGCGGACAGCCGGTGGACTGGCGTCTGCCGTGACCGGACCGGGGTATCTCGCCGTGGACTCCGGCGGTTCCGGCCTCCGGGTCGCCGTCGGTGTCCCGGGCCGGGAGCCCTCGGCCCAGTGGGAGACCCGGGAGCCGGTCCGTACGGGTGCGCAGGGCATCGACCCCGCTCACCTGACGGAGCGACTCGTGCCGGTGGCACGCCGTCTGGCCGCCGAGGCCGGGGTGGACGAGCTGGGAACCGCCGTGGTCGGCGCCGCCGGGTTCGCCACCCTGGGCGACGGCCTGCGCACCGAACTGCCCGGCGCCCTCGGCCGGGAGCTGGGCGTGCGGAGCGTGGCACTCGCCGCCGACGCGGTGACCGCGTACGTCGGTGCCCTCGGCCCGCGTCCGGGCGCCGTCCTGGCCGCGGGCACCGGGCTGATCGCCGTCGGCACCGACCTGAGCGGCTGGCGGCGGGCCGACGGCTGGGGGCATCTGCTGGGCGACTGCGGCAGCGGTGCCTGGATCGGGCGGGCGGGCCTGGAGGCCGCACTGCGCGCCCACGACGGCCGGGACGGCGGTTCCGGCCCCCTACTGGCCTGCGCCGAGGAGCAGTTCGGCCCGGTGCACGGCCTTCCCGGCCGACTCTACCCACGCACCGACCGGGCCGCCGTACTGGCCTCCTTCGCACCGCGGGTGGCCGCATGCGCCGCGGACGACCCCGTCGCCGCGGACATCCTGCGCACGGCGGCCCGGCACATGGCCGAATCGGCTGCCGCCGTGTGCCCGGACGCAGGCGCACCGGAAGTGGCCCTCACCGGCGGCCTGTTCAAGATGGGCGACCCGCTCCTCGTACCGCTGCGTGCGGAGTTGGCGCGGCGGATGCCGCACGCCCGGCAGGTGCCGGCCGAGGGGGATCCGCTGCACGGCGCGGTCCGGATCGCGGAGGGGCTGGCGGCGCAGCGGCTCGCCCTGCCGGGTGAGCCGGCGATGCTCTGCGTGATCCACGTCCAGGGTGACTGAGAGTGCACGGAAGTGGCTCCCGCCGGACGCCGGCACATGCCGGCAGCACGTACCCGGAACGTGTGCCAACCGTACGTAACTCATCAGACAAAACCGGACGGAAACCGCTCACCTGCACCCTCCCCGAACGGCGGAGCCCACGAAACCAGTAACATGCGGCGCCATGAGCTCCCCCACTGGACCCGCGTCCGGCCTGCCCGTACGAATGCCGCGACCCCGCCAGCCCGGACGGCACCGCCGCCCGGAGCCGCTGGTGGCTCCCGAGGGCGCGCCCGCGCTCGTCCTCGCGGTGCCCGGCGCGCCCGGCGCCGCCACGCGCAGTCTCGCCGAGGAGGTCGTGAGCATCGCCCGCTCCGAGCTGCCCGGCCTGGACGCCCGGATCGGGTACCTCGACGGGGACGACACCGAGTTCCCCACGCTCCGCTCCGTGCTGGCGCGCACCGCCGAGGAGCGCACCGCCCGCTACGAGCAGGCCGTCGCCGCCGGGTTCGAGGGAGTCAGGGAGCCCGACGGCCCGGTCGCCGTCGTCGTCCCGCTGCTGGCCGGCCCGGACAGCGCACTGCTGCGCCGGATCCGTCAGGCCGTGATGGACAGCCGCGTCGCCGCCGAACTGACCGACGTCCTCGGCCCGCACCCGCTGCTCGCCGAGGCGCTGCACGTGCGGCTGTCCGAGGCGAGCCTGGCCCGCGCCGACCGCGCCCGGCTGTTCACCGTGGCGACCGCCGCTGACGGCATCATCCTGGCCTCCGTGGGCGGCGAGGAAGCCGTGCAGGCGGCCGGGATCACCGGCATGCTGCTCGCCGCGCGCCTGGCCGTGCCGGTGATGGCAGCAGCCCTGGACCAGGAGGGTTCCATCTCCTCCGTGGCCGACCAGCTGCGTTCCTCGGGCTCGCAGCAGCTGGCCCTGGCGCCGTACCTGATCGGCCCGGAGATCGACCCGGCGCTGCTGGCCGCGGCGGCTTCGGAGGCGGGCTGTGCCACGGCGGAGGCGCTCGGCGCGTACCCGGCGATCGGCAAGCTGACCCTCGCCAAGTACACGACGGCGCTGGGCATCGCCCCGCAGCAGCCGCAGGGCACTCCGGTGCGCTGACGCATCCGGCATCTGAACGACACAGGGCCCGCTCCCGTCCCGGGGGCGGGCCCTTCGTCCTGCCCGGGGCCGGCCCGGTTCAGCCGAAGACGACGCAGGAGGCCGCGGCGACCCGCACCGAGCCGTCGTAGCGCGGCAGGCCCGTCGCCTCGTCCAGGGCGAACCAGGTCACGTCGCCGGAGCGCTCGTTGGCGGCGTAGAGGAAGCCGTCGTGATGGGCCAGCGCGCGCGGCCAGCGCCCGCCGCAGGGCACGGTGCCGGTGAGCCGCAGTCCGCCCGCCTCGACGGCGAGTACCGACAGGACGTCCTCGCCTCGGGTCGCCGTCCACACGAAGCGGCCGTCGGGCGACACGGCGATGCCCGAGGGGTAGGCGTCGCCGGCGGGGGCACCGTGCAGCACGGGAACCTCGGTCAGCGGCTTCAGGGAGCCGGCCGCGGAGTCCCAGCGGCACACCGTCACGGTCGGGGTCAGCTCGTTGACGACGTAGGCGTGCTCGCCGTCCGGATGGAAGGCCAGGTGGCGGGGGCCGGAGCCGGGGCGCAGCGCCATCTCGCGGTGCACGACGGGGGAGCCGTCCGCGAGGGTGCACACCCGTACCGAGTCGGTCCCGAGGTCGACGCTGACGGCCCACCGGCCGCTGGGGTCGGGCTGCACCTGGTGGGCGTGCGGTCCGCGCTGGCGCCGGTCGTGCGGACCCGAGCCGGTGTGCTGGAGCCGGCCGGAGGGCTTGGTGGCGAGGGTGCCGTCCGGGCGCACGGGCACGGCGGTGATGCTGCCGCAGCCGTAGTTGGCGGTCAGTACATGCCCGGCGTACAGGCTGAGGTGGGTGGGGCCGCTGCCCTCCACCGGTACGGGCGGGCCCGCGGGTTCCGGACGGTGGCCGTTGACGCGGTAGGCGGCGACGGCTCCGTCGGCCGTCTCGCTGACCGCGTAGAGCATGTGGCCGTCCGGCGCCAGGGCCAGGTAGGAGGGGTCGGGAACGCTCTGGACGACGGAGACGAGGGCAAGGGCCCCGCCGCCCGGCACGACCTGCGCGGTCACGAGCCCGGGGCCGCCCGCCGCCGTGAACGACCCGATGAAGGCCCGGCGCCTGCCCGTCCTGCCGTCCTGTGCCACCGCTGTCCCCTCTCGGTCGAGCCGATCGAGCCGGCCGAGCCGGTCCGCGGCCGACGGTAGCAGTCGATCAGCCGCGGTCTAGACCAAGAGGGGTGGGTGGCGAGGCGGTTCTTTCCTCGGATCTCAGGTTCCGGACGGACACCGGTCGCCCGGCGCGGGACGGGCCGCGCGACTGGTATCCGTCCGCGCCCGGCGCGGGACGGGCCGGGGCAGGGCGGCAGAACCAGGACCCGACGGACGGGAAACGGAGGTCCTCAGTGGCGCTGTGATGCGGCCGGCCCGGGGCACACCCCCGGGCCCCGCCAGGCACCCCGGCTCAAGCCTCCACCGGCCCCAAGGCCGACGCTGTCCGCAGCGCAACCGCGGACGCGCCCAGCCCGGCGCACAACCCCCGGGCCCTGCCGGACACCCCGGCTCAAGCCTCCACGGGCCGGGAGGCCGACGGTGTCCGCAGTGGCTCTGCGAGGTCGGCGAGGGCGCGTTCCAGGCCGTGGAGGTGGGCCAGGGCGGGCTCGGCGGGCGGTTCGGCCGGGCGGTGGAGGGGGTCGGTGCGGCCCGCGGTGAGGGCCTCGACGGCGGCCTCCACGCGCCAGCAGGCGGCGGCGAGGCGGGCGTCGTGGGAGGCTTCCGGGTCGGCGGCGACGGCCACCAGGCCCCGGATCTCGCGGGCGCAGTCGTCGAGCAGCGCCAGGACGCGGCGGGCACGCGCCTTGCGCGCCGGCATCGGGTTCAGCGGGTGCACCAGCGGGGCCACCGAGAGCCGGACCCGGCCGAGCAGCTGCTCCAGTTCGGCGACGCGCGGCGCCGGGTCGGCCGTGGCGGAACCGGCGAGACGGGCCGCCGCCTCGGCCGTGCAGGCGTGCACGCAGCGCAGGGCCCGCTGGATCCAGGCGTCGGTGGTGGCGTGGGTGGTGACCGGCAGCACGAACAGCACGGCGAGCGCGGCACCGAGCGCGCCGACCCCGGTCTCGGCGAGCCGCAGCGCGAGCAGCCCGGGGCTGAGTACGCCGAGCAGGCCGTAGAGAAGCTCGGCGAGCAGCGTCACCCAGAGCATCATCCAGGTGTAGGAGACGGCGGCCGTGTAGAAGATGCCGAAGACGGCGAGCGCCACCAGGACGGCCGTGGGGACGGGTGCTCCGTGCACGGGGACGGCGACGAGAAAGCCGAGGCCGATGCCGATCACGGTGCCGAGGACCCGGCGGAAGCCGCGTACCAGTGTCTCGCCGCGCGAGGCGGTGTTCACGAAAATCCACCAGGTGGCGCCGACGGCCCAGTACCAGCGCTGGCCCGAGACCAGTTGCCCGACCACGAGCGCGAACCCGGCGCCGGCGGTCGCCGCGACGGCCTGCCGCGTGGTCACCCGCGCAAGACCGGTCCCCGCAGGCGGGGCGGGCACGGCCGCAGGCGGCATGCGGCGCTCGTAGCACCACGCACCGAACCTCACCGCGGCCGCGGTGAGGACGGAGAACAGGACAGCGGCGTACAGCTCGGGCAGCCGGTCCGGCGTGGCGTGCAGGAACTGCGCCACGAAGAACGTCATGAACGCGAACACGCCGAGGCTGTGCCCCCGCGGTCCCCAGCGGCGTGCGTACACGCCGGCGCCGACGACGGCCAGGAAGGTCAGGTCACGCGCGACGGGGTGATCGTGCAGCTCGGCCGCGGCGGCGAGCACCGGCAAGCCCACGACGGGCAGCAGGGCGGTGGTGACCGCCTGCCCGCGCACAGTCGGGTCGGCGACGGTGAACAGGGCGAGCAGCGCGGCGAGGCCGCCGGTGACAGCCCCGACGAGGGAGTGTCCGGCCAGGAGGCAGACCGTGACCGCCGCCCCGATGCCGAGGACGGCCCGGGCGGCGAAGCGCAACCGCGCCCGGCCCGGGTCCGGAGCCACGAACACCCTCTTCAGCACTGCTGCCCTCCCCTGCGGAACACCGGCACAGAAAAGGCGCCGCGGGATCCGCAGCGCCATCGACGCGTCCATGAGAGCATCACCGAGGTCACTGGCTCAAGTGCTGCCCGGAACACTGTGCCATTGGCCCAGCTCCGATCGCTCCCGTACGTCCAGCGGAATGCCAACGGACCAGGTCGGGCGGTACACCGGCCCGCTGGCACCCTGAGCCATTGGTACAGTCGTATGTCATGGCCGTGGACGAACTCGACACCCGCATCCTGCGGCTGCTCCTGGAGCAGCCACGCACCAGCGTGCGCGAGTACGCCCGCATCCTCGGGGTCGCGCGCGGCACGCTCCAGGCCCGGCTGGACCGGATGGAACGGGACGGCGTGATCACCGGTACGGGCCCCTCCCTCTCGCCCGCCGCGCTGGGACATCCGGTGCTGGCGTTCGTGCACATCGAGGTCACCCAGGGCCATCTGGACGACGTCGGGGACGCGCTGGCCGCCGTACCGGAGATCGTGGAGGCCTTCTCGATCACCGGCGGCGGGGACATGCTCGCCCGGGTGGTCGGCCGGGACAACGCCCATCTGGAGGACGTCATCCAGAAGCTGATCAGCCTGCCGGGCGTGGTGCGCACCCGTACGGAGGTGGCGCTGCGCGAACGCGTCCCGTTCCGGCTGCTGCCGCTGGTGGAGTCGGTCGGCCGGGCGGCCCGCGTCTGACGCTTGGCATCCTGGACGCCATGAGCGATCTCGGTGCCCTCTCCGTCGTCTTCGATCTCGACGGCACGCTGGTGGACAGCGAGCCGAACTACTTCGAGGCCAGCCGGCAGACCCTGGCCGAGCACGGCGTCCCGGACTTCACCTGGACGGACCACGAGGGCTACGTCGGCATCAGCACCCAGGAGTCGGTGGCGATCTGGCGGGCACGTTACGGCCTTCACATCTCGGCGGACGCACTGCTGGCCGCGCTGAACCGGCGCTATCTGGACCTGGCGCGCACCGGCACGCGCGCGTACCCCGAGATGCGGAAGTTCGTGGAACTGCTCGCCGCCGAGAACGTACCGATGGCGGTGGCCTCGGGCTCCTCCCCGGAGGCCATCGAGGCGATCCTGGCGGGCACCGGCCTCGATGCCTTCCTGCGCACGGTGGTCTCGGCCGACGAGGTTCCCCGCGGCAAGCCCGCCCCCGACGTGTTCCTGGCGGCGGCCCGCCGGCTCGGCGCGGCGCCGGCCGACTGCGTGGTCCTGGAGGACGCGGCCCCCGGCGCGGCCGCCGCCCACGCGGCCGGAATGCGCTGCATCGCCGTCCCGTACGTCCCCGCCCAGGCCGACGCCCCCGAATTCGCCACGGCGTCCCTGCTCCTGCGGGGCGGACAGTCGCAGTTCACGGCGCAGTCGGCGTATGCGTGGCTGAGGGATGCGGCGGACCCGGCCCGCTGAGCGGCCGCCCTGACCGTCGCCGCCGTCGCCGGTGCCCGTGTCCGCCGGCGCCGGACAGTGGCGTGTCCGGGCGGCGGGACGATGGTGCCAGGGCTCGGAAGGGTCCTCGTCAACCTGGAGGCGGGGCCGGCCGGGGAGCCGTTCCGGGGTCACCCACGGTGGTTCCGCGTGCGCGGGGAGCCATGACTGCATAGCGTGACCCCCATGAGCACAGATCAGGCCCGGCCCGCCCCCGACGAACGGCGGTGGAAGGCGCTCGCGGTCTGTCTGGCAGCGGGATTCATCTCGCTCCTCGACACCTCGATCGTGAATGTGGCGCTGCCCTCGCTGGAGCGGGGGCTGGGGGCCTCCGAGGCGACCCAGTCGTGGGTGGTCTCGGGGTACGCCCTGACTTTCGGGCTCGCGCTGGTCCCGGCCGGCCGGCTGGGCGACATGCACGGCCGGCGCCAGGCCTTCCTGTTCGGGCTCGCCCTCTTCACGGTGGCCTCGTTGGCCTGTGGACTCGCGGCCAGCCCCACCTGGCTGGTGCTGTTCCGGCTGATCCAGGGCACGGCGGCGGGCATGGTCGCACCGCAGACCTCGGGTCTGATCCAGCAGATGTTCCAGGGCAACGAACGCGCCAAGGCCTTCGGGGTGCTGGGCACGGTCATCGGGGTGTCGACGGCGGCGGGTCCCCTGGCCGGCGGCCTGCTGATCGACGCCGCCGGTACCGACGACGGCTGGCGCTGGGTGTTCTTCGTCAATCTGCCGATCGGGGTGGCCGCGTTCGCCGCGGGACTCCGGCTGCTGCCCCGCTTCCCGGCGACGGGACGGCACGAGGAGTTCGACCTGTTCGGGGTGCTGCTCCTCGGTTCGGGCGTGCTCGCGCTCATGCTGCCCCTGGTGCAGGAGCAGCAGTGGACCGGACGGGAGAAGTGGGCGCTGCTGCCGCTGGCCGTGGTGCTGCTGGGCGCGTTCTGGGCCTGGGAGAAACGGCAGGGACTGCTCGGGCGCGCTCCGCTGGTGGATCTGGGGCTGTTCTCCCTGCGCTCGTTCACGCTCGGCGCGCTGATCAGCTTCGCCTACTTCGCCGGATTCACCACCGTCTTCTTCCTCTTCGCGCTGTACCTGCAGAACGGCGTGGGATACAGCGCGCTGGCGTCGGGCCTCACGGTCCTGCCCTTCGCGGCGGCATCCGCGGTCGGAGCCGCCGCCGGCGGCCGGCTGGTGGTGCGCTTCGGCCGCAAGCTGGTCGTCGCCGGCCTGGCCGGCGTGGCCTTGGGGCTGCTCGGGCTGGTCCTGGCGGTGGAGTTGGTGCCGGGGCAGAACCTGGGCTGGGCGTCGGCGCTGCCGCTGCTCGTGGGAGGCATCGGCTCCGGCCTGACCGTCTCCCCGAACACCACCCTCACGCTCACCCGTGTCCCCGTACGCCGTGCGGGAGCGGCCGGGGGCGTCCTTCAGACCGGCCAGCGCGTCGGCTCGGCGGCCGGGATCGCGGTGGTGGGCTCGGTCTACTTCGCTCACCTCGCCAACCACGGCCGCACCGACACGGCGATGCAGCTGGGGCTGCTGTCCGCCGTGGGGATCATCGTGGTCGCGCTCGTGCTGGCGGTCGCGGACATGCGGGACCGCCGGCTGCGTCCCGAATCCGAGAAGGCCACGGAGACGGTGGGACGGGGCTGGGGAGAGGGCAGCGCGGAGGAGCGAGCGCGACCCGGCGCGTGACAAGGGACGGGCCGGCGCGTGAGAAGGGGCGGCCCGGCGCGTGAGTAGGGACGGGCCGGCCTTCCGGCTCGTCCGGCGTCAAGCCAACGTCCGGTGTCATGTCCGCCCGGCCTCGCGCCGCGTCCGGCGTCGTGTCTGGTCCGACGTCACGTACCGACCGGTGTCATGTCTCGTCCGACGCCACATGTCGTCCGACGCCACATGTCGGCCGGCGTCACGTCTCGACCGACGTCACGTCTCGACCGACGTCACGTCTCGACCGACGTCACGTCTCGACCGGCGTCACGTCTCGACCGACGTCATGTGTCGTCCGGCCTCACGCTTCGACGACCGCTCGTCTCAGGACCTCCGGCGCGGCTTCCCCCGCTTGGCCGGCTTGGCGGGCTTGCCCGCGCCGGTGCGAGCACCGCGTGCCGTGCGGCTCGCCGGCTTTGCGGACGACTTCGCCGACGACTTGGACTGCGCCTTCGCCGCCGGTGTCTGCCGCTTGCCGCCCCCGTCGGAGCCCTTGCTCTTCTCGGCAGCCGCGGGTTTCGCCGTCGTACGGCCCCGGGTGCTGTTGACGGTGCGTCCGCGGACGATGCCGATGAAGTCCTCCACCAGGTCGGTGGTGGCCTCCTCCGGCCAGGACAGGGCGACGCTGGACTGGGGCGCGTCGACGACCGGGCGGTAGGTGAGGTCCCGGCGGTGGTACAGGCGGGCCAGTGACTGCGGGACGACCAGGAGGCCGACGTCGGCCGCCACCAGCTCGATCGCGTCCGGAGTCGTGGCGGGCCGCTCGAAGGCCGGTTCACCCGGCGGGGCCGCCCAGTCGAAGACGTCGTCGAGAGGGTGGAAGAGCACCTCGTCGGCGAGGTCGGCCAGGGTCACCTCGTCGGCTGCCGTGATCACGTGGTCCTTGGGGACGATGACCACGGAAGCCTCGGTGTACAGCGGGATCGCGCTGAAGTACGTGCGGTCGACGGGCAGCCGGACCAGGCCCGCGTCGGCTTCACCCGCGCGCAGGACCTCGGGCGCCTCGGCGGCCTGGACCTGGACGAGGGCGAGCGGGATGTCGGGCAGGCGCTCGTTCCAGATCTTCACCCACTTGGCGGGCGTCACTCCGGGAACGTACGCGAGCCGGAACGACGTTGATTCCTCCGAGCCTGTCACCAGGCCAGGTTACCGGCCGCCGCGAAGCCCTCCCGTCACCGGCCGCCGCAAAGCCCTCCCTCACCGGCCGACGCGGGCCATCCCGCACCGGCCGACGCGGGCCATCCCGCACCGGCCGCCGCGGAGCCATCCGCCACCGGTCTTCACAGTCCTCCGGTCACCGGACGTGGCAGGTCCGTCCGTCCCCGAGCGGAGCAGGTCCGTCCGTCACCTGGCGTGGCCGGCCTCTCTCGTCGGCTGTGGTCGGCCCCCGCGCACCCGGCCGATACCCTTGACGTCATGAAGTCGCAGCAGAGCACCCAGACGATGAAGCCCGCTACCGCGGCGAAGAAGCTGGGTGTGTACCTCCCCGCCACCCCCGCCTCGTTCCAGGAGGGTGTGGTGTCGCGCGCCGAGCTGAACGAACTGCAGGCCAACCCGCCGGAGTGGCTGCGCGAGCTGCGGCTCAACGGTCCCCACCCGCGCCCGGTGGTCGCCGCCAAGCTGGGCGTGTCCATCGCGGGCCTGGCCCGCGGCGGGGTCACCGAGCCGCTGACCACCGAGCAGATCGAGGCGCTCAAGCAGGAGCAGCCCGAGTGGCTGGAGAAGGAGCGCGCCACTCAGGCCGAGGTCCGCAAGGAAGCCGCGCGGATCAAGAACCTGAAGAGGGAGCAGGAGAACGGCGACGCCGAGCGCGGCTGATCTCCCGCCCGTTCGTCCACGACGCCCTCCGGCTCCGCCGAGGGCGTCGTCCATTGTCGGCGCGGCGGCGACCGTCGCCCGGCCGGGGCCCACGTGAGGGGCGCAGGCCGGCGACACCGGACGGGCCGCCGTTCCCCCGTGCCGGCGGCCTGTCGGACGCCATGCGTCCGAGCAGGCCGGTGTCGCCGGTTGAAGTGTGCGACAGCCGGGGACCGCATGGGTATGCGTACAAGTACGTACGCCGACGGGGACCGGACACACAGGCCGACCGGAGAGGGACACGTGCGGCTGGACAAGGCCTACGAACGCATGACGGCGGTGGCCGTGGCCGCGCTGCACGAACGGGACCCCGAGCGGCTCTGGCCGTTGCTGGCCGGCACGCTCGCGGATCTGTGCGGCGGTGACGCGGTCATCCACAAGCTGGACGACTGGAGCGAGAACCAGGGCACGATCGGTGCGGTGCCGGACGCCGCCGCGGCGGAGCTGGCCCGGCTCGGGGACGCCGGCCTGAGTCTGCTCCGCGCCGGTTTCCCCTTCGCCCGCCACTATGCGGCCGGAACCGGCCGGGCGCCGGTCACCGCGCACCGTGCGGTGGGCCGCGACTGGCCGGGCAGCCCGACGGCACGCCTGCTCGGCGAGGCCCTCGACGTCGACCACGTGCTGGGCGTACCGCTCCCGGGAAGCACCACCCCGATCACCGGCTGCCTCGTCTACCGTGCCGGTACGGACTTCAGCGACGACCACCTGACGCTGGCCGGGCACGCGCAGCCGCTGCTGGCCGCCGTCGAGCGGCAGCGGCAGCTGCTGGAGGAGTGGCGGCGGGCGCTCGGCCCGGCCGCGGCACCGGACCAGCGGGCGGCGGACTGCGCGCTGACCCCGCGGGAGACCGCCGTCCTGCTGCTGCTCGGCGACGCGCTCACCGCCGCCACCATCGGCCGCCGCCTCGGCATCTCGGTCCGTACCGTGCACAAGCACGTGGAGAACATCTACCGCAAGCTGGGCACCCGCGACCGCGTCGGTGCGGTGCTGCGCGCCCAGCAGCTCGGGTTGATGCCGCCGCCCCGACCGGCCGGGCCCGGGGCGGTCCCCACCGACTGATCAGCTCCGCGGCTGCGGCTACCGTCGGACGGAAGTCAAGCCGAGGAAGCTCAGCCGGACCCTGCGGTCGGGGTTGTCCTCACTGATCGCATCCCGGCTGCGGCTCCCCCGCAGTTCAGCCCAAGAAGCTCAGCCGCACCCTGCGGTCGGGGTTGTCCTTGTTGGTGTCCACCAGGCACACCGACTGCCAGGTGCCGAGTTCCAGGCGCCCGCCGATCACCGGAAGGGTCGCGTGCGGCGGGACGATGGCAGGCAGGACGTGATCGCGGCCGTGGCCGGGAGTGCCGTGCCGGTGCTGCCAGCGGTCGTCGGCGGGGAGCAGGGTGTGCAGCGCCGCGAGGAGGTCGTCGTCGCTGCCGGAACCCGTCTCGATGACGGCGATTCCGGCCGTGGCGTGCGGGACGAAGATGTTGAGCAGGCCGTCACGGCCGGCCGCCACCTGCCGCAGGAACTCCTCGCAGTCGTCGGTGAGGTCGACGACGCGTTCCCTGGAACCCGTCGAGACGTGCAGCATGCGCGTGGTGAAGGCATCGGACATGCCCTCATCCTGACCCATACGCCGGTTTCCACACACGGCGGCACCACCGACGTCCGATACACGCGGTCCACATGGCGAGACGTCCGATACGCGCTCCACGGGGCGAGACGTCCGATACGCGCTCCACGAGGCGAGACGTAGACGGCACGGCCGCCGTCCCGCTGCCTTCACGGTGGACCGGGATGTGCGCTCACAGCGGCGGGCGCGCCGACTGCGGCCTGCGGCGCCGAGCAGCCGGGAAGATCCACCGGAGGCTTCCTGTTGGTGGAATCGTGAACGAAACACGTGAGGTCGAGGTCGTCGTCACCGGCGCCGGTCAGGCCGGTCTGGCCGCCGCCTATCACCTGCGGCGCACCGGCTTCGAGCCGGACCGCGACTTCGTGGTCCTCGACCACTCCCCCGGGCCGGGCGGCGCCTGGCAGTTCCGGTGGCCCTCGCTGACCTTCGGCAAGGTGCACGGCATGCACGCGCTGCCCGGCATGGAACTGACGGACGCCGACCCGGACCGCCCCTCGGCGGACGTCGTGCGGGAGTACTTCGACCGGTACGAGCGCGCCTTCGGCCTGCGGGTGAGGCGGCCCGTGGATGTGCGGGCGGTACGCGAGGGCGAGGACGGGCGGCTGCTCGTGGAGACCTCGGACGGCGACTGGTCGGCGCGGGCGCTGATCAACGCGACCGGCACCTGGGACCGGCCGTTCTGGCCGCGCTACCCGGGACAGGAGACTTTCCGCGGGCGGCAGCTGCACACCGCGCAGTACGCGGGGCCCGAGGAGTTCGCCGGGCAGCGGGTCGTGGTGGTGGGCGGTGGCGCCTCGGGCACGCAGCATCTGCTGGAACTGGCGCCGTATGCGGCCTCGACCACCTGGGTCACCCGGCGGCCTCCGGTCTTCCGCGAGGGACCGTTCGACCAGGAGGCGGGCCGCGCGGCGGTCGCGCTGGTGGAGGAGCGGGTGCGGCAGGGGCTGCCGCCGCGCAGTGTCGTCTCGGTCACCGGACTTCCCCTGAACGACGCCGTCCGGCAGGGTCTGGCGGACGGGGTCCTGGACCGGTGGCCCATGTTCGACCGGATCACTCCGGCCGGCGTGGAATGGCGGGAGGGGCGGCACGTGGACGCCGACGTGATCCTGTGGGCGACCGGCTTCCGGGCCGCGCTCGACCATCTCGCTCCGCTGCGGCTGCGCGAGCCGGGCGGCGGCATCCAGGTCGAGGGCACCCGCGCGGTCGCCGATCCGCGGATCCACCTGGTCGGCTACGGCCCCTCGGCAAGCACCATCGGCGCCAACCGGGCCGGGCGCGCGGCCGTCCGGGACATCAGACGGCTGCTGACCGGGGAGTCCGTCGCCGCGTGAGTCCCGTGGGCTCAGCGGACCACCGGCTGATCGGCGGCCGGGGACTGCACCGGACTCCGGCTCGGGGGCTGCGCCGTGGCGGCGCTCGGGTACAGGGCGTTGAACTCCGCCACATTGCGCATGTGTTCGGCGTAGTCCGCGGTGAAGCGCGTGTCGCCGGGCTTGACCGTGACGAAGTACAGCCAGTCGCCGGGTGTCGGGTTGAGGGCGGCGCGCATCGCGTCCTCGCCGGGGTTGGCGATCGGGGTGGGCGGGAGGCCCGTGCGCTCGTAGGAGTTGTAAGGGCTCTCGATCTGGATGTCGCTCAGCCTGGTGTGGACGGTGTTGCGGTTCATCGCGTAATTGATGGTCGCGTCCATCTGCAAGGGCATCCCGCGTTCGAGCCGGTTGAACACGACGCGCGCGGCCTTGCCCATGTCCGACTTGGTCGCGACCTCCGCCTGGACGATGCTGGCGATGGTGACGGCCTGGTAGACGTTCACCGCGTTGCGCTGCGCCCCGGCCGCGACCGGCGCGCCGTTGAACTTGTCCATGGCGGTGTCGACCATGGATCGCAGCACGGACTCGGGGGTGGCCCCTGGTCGGATCGGATAAGTGGCCGGGAAGAGATAGCCCTCGGGGTTTCCCCCGGCCTCGTTGGGCAGTTTGAGTGCCGCCTTGCCGAGGGATTTGAGGGTGCTGCCCGGGGGCACCTTCAGGGCTTTGTCGATCGCGTCGTAGACCTGGCTCGCACGCCAGCCTTCCGGGATGACCAGCGTGGCGGGCTTCCCTTCCAGGTGGCCGCGCGTCAGGGTCAGCAGCGGCACCGCCACGGCGGCAGCGGCCACGACGGCGCCGGTCACGACGAGGGCGAGTCTGCCCCGGCGTGTCAGTCGGGTCCTTCTCCGTGACGGAATGTTCATCTGCATGCGGGCACGGTAATACGCATATCGTCACAAACCCGGTATCTTTTCAGTTTGTCGGTTGCAGTTGCGCGTCCCGGCGCACCAGGGCCGCGTACCGGGCGTCCAGCGCCAGCAGTTCCTCGTGCGTGCCGCGTTCTGCGACCTGTCCGGAGTCCAGGACCACGATCTGGTCGGCACTGCGGATCGTCGACAGCCGGTGGGCGATGGTGATCGTCGTGCGGTCGGCCGACAGGGCGTCGATGGCCTCCTGGACGGCGGCTTCCGTACGGTTGTCGAGCGCGCTGGTCGCCTCGTCGAGGATGAGGACCGGCGGGTCGCGCAGGATGGTGCGGGCTATCGCCAGGCGCTGTTTCTCGCCGCCGGAGAAGCGGTGCCCGCGTTCGCCGACGATCGTGTCGTAGCCGTCGGGCAGCGCGGCGATGTGCTCGTGTATCTGCGCCGCCCTGGCCGCCGCCTGCAGTTCGCCGTCGGTGGCGTCCGGCTTGGCGAAGCGGAGGTTCTCGGCGACGGAGGCGTGGAAGAGGTACGTCTCCTGCGAGACGACGCCGACCGCACGGGCGAGGGTGTCGAAGTCGAGGTCACGGACGTCGACTCCGTCGAGGGTGACGCGGCCGCCGGTGACGTCGTACAGGCGTGGCACCAGGTAGCCGAGCGTGGACTTGCCGGCGCCGGTCGGGCCGACCACGGCGAGGCTGCCGCCGGCGGGCACGGTGACGTCGATCCCGTCAAGGACGGGACCGCCCTTGTCGTCGTACCGGAACGTGACGGTTTCGAAGCCGACTTCGCCCTTCACCTGGTCCAGGCGGACGGGCTGCTCGCGCTCGGTGATGTCGACCGGCAGGTCCAGGTACTCGAAGATGCGCTGGAAGAGCGCGAGCGAGGTCTGGATCTGGACGCCGGTGGCGAGCAGGCTCACAGCCGGACGGAACAGGCCCTGCTGGAGCGAGACGAAGGCGACGATGGTGCCGAGGGAGACCTCGGGGCCGCCGAACCGGAGGGCGAGGCCCGCGGTCCAGTAGATGACCGCCGGCATCGCGGCCATGACGATCGCGATGACGGCCATCCGCCAGCGTCCGGCCATGTTCGACTTCACTTCCAGGCCGACCAGGCGCTCGGACTCCTGGGCGAACGAGGCGGTGAGCGAGTCCGATCGGCCCATGGTGCGGCCGAGCAGGATGCCGCTGACCGAGAGCGACTCGGTGACCGTGGCCGCCATCGCGGCCATCTGCTTCTGCCGCTCTGTGGTGATCTTCTTGCGTTCGTTGCCGACGCGGCGGCTGATCCACACGAACACCGGGAGCAGGAGCAGCGAGACGATGGTGAGCCGCCAGTCGAGGGCGACCATCGCAACGATCGTGGCGACCACGCTCGTGGCGTTGGACACCAGGGAGGTGGCCGTGGAGGTGACGGTGGCCTGCATGCCGCCGATGTCGTTGGCGATGCGGGACTGCACCTCGCCGGTGCGCGTCCGGGTGAAGAAGGCGAGCGACATCCGCTGCAGGCGGCCGTAGACCGAGGTGCGCAGGTCGTGCATGACGCGCTGGCCGACGGTCGTCGAGATCAGGGTCTGCAGCACGCCGAAGACACCGGCCAGGACGGCACTGAGGACCATGCCGAGCGCCAGCAGGCTCAGCAGGCCCGTACGGCCCTGGGGGATCGCGACGTCGAGCGTCTCCTTGAGCAGGAAGGGCGTGGCCACCGAGACCAGCGACGAGGCACCGACCAGAAGGCCGACGATCGCGAGCCGCCCGCGGTAGGGCCGGAAGAGTTTCAGGATGCGGCGCACCTGCCGGGGCTGTTCGGCCGCACCGGCAGGCGGGGTCCAGGAGGGTTCACGGTCGGGGTGCATGGGCTCCTACGAGATGTGCGGGCGCCGGCCGGAGGTGCCGACGATGAGGGAACGGATCATAGCTCATTGTTACCTATACTCACAATGAACGGCATCCTGATATTGTTCCCGCATGACCATCCCCGATCCCGACGGCCTGCTCGCCGAGCAGTTGCTACGGCTCACCCGCCGGGTGCACCGCATCCAGAAACGCCATCTGGAACAGCGCGACCTGGGCGTCACCCCGGCCCAGTCCCGGCTGCTGCGCACTCTGGCGCACTACGACACACCGCCGCGGATGGCCGATCTCGCCGAGCGCCTGGAGGTCGTGCCCCGTGCGGTGACCACGCTGGTCGACGGGCTGGAGGCGAGCGGGAAGGTGCGGCGGGTGCCGGATCCCGCCAACCGGCGTGTGACCCGGATCGAGCTGACGGACGAGGGGCGCGCGACACTGCGGGAACTGCGCACCGCACGCCGCTCGGCGGCCGAGGAGATGCTCGCTCCCCTGACCGAGAAGGAGCGCCAGGTTCTCGGGGTCCTGCTGGACACGCTGATCGACGGGGATGCCGCCACCCGCTGCTGAAAGCCGACGGCCCCCCGCTCCCGAAGCCGGAGCGGGGGGCCGCGCCTGTCGCACCGCCGGCCTCAGCAGCGGCTGTGGTCCTGCGTCAGCATCCCCTGAACGGTGGTCAGCGAACGGTCGTGACAGCCGTCCGAGCCGAGCAGGCGGTAGCGCTCGGTCGAGGTGCCGACCGCATGCCGCTGGTCACGCGGGACGTCGACCGTGTACGCGGCGTCGCCACGGTAGGTGTCGTCGAGCCGCGACCAGGCGGTGCGCCGGCCGCCCTCGCGGGCCACCACCGACGCGCGGTCGCCGAGGGTGAGCACGGTGCGCAGCCGGCTGTCGGCGCCGAGGGTGATGGCGCCGTCGACGGTGTACGTCCGGTGCGTGCGCGTCGACCGTGCGGGGCCGTGTCCGCCGACGGTGACGCTCTGGTCATCGGTCCAGGTCGCGTCGAGTCCGTCCGTGTTCTCGCCGTCGGTCCAGCGGTGCACGGAGGTGTGGGCGAGCGTACGGGTGACGGTGGTGGTCACGCGGCCGTGCGAGGTGTCGAGGTATCCGGACACGGTGAGCCGATGGCCCGCCTCGGTGTCCACGCGGTTCTCGGCACCGGGCGTGTAGGCGGAGGAGTTGGCGAGGCCGCTCGCCTCGGCCGCGGTGAGCGCGCCGGTGACGTGGGCGCGGTGCGCGTCCCGCCAGACCAGTACGTTCACCGGTGTGCTCCAGCCCGGCTGCCCTGCGGGCACGCCCGCGACGGCCACCTCGACACGATGCGGACGGCCGTCGTTGAGCAGGCCGGCGAAGGGCGTGAGGTCGTACTCGACGGGCCGGACGTCGAAGGCGCGGGGCGCCGGGACGACGTACCAGAGGAAGGGGTTGGACCAGCCGCCCGTCCACACGTTCGGGAACGGCGCGGCGATGCCGGCGAGTTGTCCGTCGACCTTGATCTGAACCTCGCGGTAGGGGCCGTGGTCGGCCTTGCAGGAGTAGGGCGCCGGGTCGGGCACGGTCAGGTACCAGAACTCCTCGCAGCCGCCGCCCGATCCGGTCGCGTACACCTCGGCGACGATCCGCTCGCTGTTGCGCGGGGTGGTCAGGGTCGTGCCGTCGGGCGTGTCGGCGAGGGTGAGGACACGGTCGGGGGCGGGGGCTGCGGGACGGCCGGCGTAGAAGGTGAGGGTGACATGCACGTCGATGACACCTGTGTATGTGTCGTCCACGACGTTGCCGATCAGCATCTCGACGTCCTGGGGACTGCGGAAGGTGTCGCTGTAGCGGGTGACGTCCTTCTCGACGTGCCACTCGATGCCGTCGGGCGAGGGCTCCGGCGTGGAGGTGCGCAGGACCTCGACCCCGCCGACGTGCAGGTAGCCGAGCCGGTCGTACTGACGGCCCTTCACCTTGCCGTCGAGGCGCAGGACGACCTTGCTCCAGCGGTCACCGCAGCCGTCCGGGGGTGCGTACGTGCCCCGGTAGGGCGTGAAGTCGCGGAACCGGGCGTCGGCGAGGGTGACCTGGCACGACCTGGTGTGCGGCCGGTCGACGGGCGGCGCCGCGGTCACCGGGTCGTGCCAGTCGGTGCCGAACTCGGCCGGTGCGTCGGCGGCTCGTGCGGCCGGCGTCCCCGCACCGAAGAATGTGCCCGCCAGAAGGGTCGCCCCGGCGAGCATGGACATGACTATCCGTCTTCTCATGGCCGGTGTTCTACGAGGAGACGAAGCGGTCCCGCAATGACGCCTCGGGCAGATCGGCGCGATCCGGGCGGCCGCCACCCGGTCCCGCACCCGCCCCAACGTAGGAACATTTAGTGTTATAAACGGATCTTACTGGCATAGTGCCGACATGGAGATCATGACCGCCGGCAGACCGGCCGGGCGCACGGCCGAGAGCCTGGTTCGCCGATCCCGCGACACCCACGGGGCCCTCCGGTGAAGGCGCCGTTCTCGCGCACCACGCACCCGGAGCCCCGGCCTCGGCGCCACCACCCCGTCGTGCGCACCGGTCGCGCGGTCCTCGTCCTCGCCTGCACCGGAGTCGTCGCACTCATCACCGACGCCCTGTTCGCCGGCGCGGGTCCGCCCGCGGAGCACGGCTCCCCCGCCCCCGGCTCCTCGGCCGCGCCGGCCGGCGCGCACCCGTCCCCCGGCGCACGGGGCATCGGCGACCCCCTCATGCCGCTCGCCGGCAACGGCGGCTACACCGTCCGCCGTTACACACTCGACTTCGACTGGCAGGCACCACGGACACCCTTCGCGGCCGGCGCCACCATCAGTGCCACCGCCACACAGGCCCTGTCCCGATTCGACCTCGACTTCGCGGGCAACACCCTGCACCGGGTCACCGTCGACGGCGCACCGGCCACCGCCGTACGCGACGGCGACGAACTCGTCGTCACTCCCGCGAACCCGATCCCCCGGGGCGGCACGTTCACGGTCCGCGTCACCTACACCGCCGACCCGACCCAGGGGCGGCACCGTGACGACGCGATCCAGGACTACGGCTGGGTGCCCACGGCCGACGGCACCATCGTCTGCGCGCAGCCCGACGGCGCCCGCATGGTCTTCCCGGCGAACGACCATCCGAGCCTGCGGGCGCCGGTCACCTTCCGCATCACCACACCCGCCGGGCTCCGCGCGGTGGCCAACGGCCGGCTCGTCGGCACCGACCGGCGACCCGACGGCCGCACCCGGTGGACGTACGACTCCGAGCAGCCCATCGCGGCGCAACTGGTCCAGATGGCGATCGGGAGGTTCACGTTCGTCGACAGCAGGGGCCCGCGCGGGCTGCCCGTCCGGGACGTGGTCCCGGACGGCCTGGTCGCGGACACCGAGGCGTACCGCTCGCTCACCCCGGAGCACCTGGCCTGGCTGGAACAGCGGCTCGGCCCGTACCCCTTCCGTCGCTACGGCGTGCTGGTCGGGGACACCGACCTGCCGGTGGCGCTGGAGACGCAGTCGCTCTCCGTCGTGCCGCGGGACGACCTGCTGGGCGAGCGGGTCGACGCCGAACGCAACCTCGTCCATGAGCTGACGCACCATTGGACGGGCGACAGCGTCGCCATCCGGCGCTGGTCCGACCTGTGGCTGAGCGAAGGTCACGCGCGCTACTACGAACGGCTGTACTCCGACGCGCACGGCGGCGACAGCTTCGAGGACGCGATGCGCGCGGCGTACGAGCAGCACGACCAGTGGCGTCACGACGAAGGCGCACCCGCCGAACCCACCGAGGAGACCCTGTTCAAGGTGATGCGCTACGACGGCTCGGCGCTGGTGCTGTTCGCGCTGCGGGAGAAGGTCGGCGCGGAGACCTTCGACCGGATCGAGCGGGCCTGGGTGACCCGGTACCGGGGGCGTACGGCCGGCACCGCGGACTTCGTCGCGCTCGCCTCCCGGATCGCGGGCGAGGACCTGACGCCGTTTCTGAAGCCGTGGCTGTACGGCGCGCACACCCCGCCCATGCCGGGTCGTCCCGGCTGGCGGGTGGACCCGGTCGAGGACTGAGCCCGGCGGTGCCCCGGGAGGCGGAGTCACTGCCGCCGACCGGGTGGCCTCTACGGGACCGCTGGTCCACCCCGGTGACGCTCGCCACGCGGTGGCGCGCGAGGCACGGAAACGTACGGGGGGTGGCCTTACGAACAACTCCTTTGTCCTGGTTGCGACGAGCGTGGTTGGGAGAGCCTCCGCGATGAGAAGAAATGTTTCTGCGTATGTCCCGGACGGGGTCCGGAGGTGCCGCCGGACGGCGTGCTTGATCGCGACGGCGGCTCTGCTGCCACCGCTGCTGATCCTCCCGATGTCCGGCACCGACGACGCGGCGGACCGGCGTCTGCAGGACGCCTTCACGAACGCAGCGCGCGAGTTCCACGTGCCCCGCAGTGTCCTCCTGAGCGTGTCGTACATGCAGTCGCGCTGGGACACCCACCCCGGCGCCCCCAGCGTCGCGGGCGGCTTCGGGCCCATGCACCTGGTGGACACCGATCGCGTCCCGGCCGAGGCGCCCGACCGGCCCGCCCAGCCGCGCGCGGGGGCGGCTGGGTCGTCCGCGGAGCACACGGCGGGCACCTCGGCCGGGCGCGCGGTACAGCCCGCGGACCTGCAGCACGCGGCACGGCTCATCGACGCCCCGGCCGGACGTCTGCGCACGGACGCCGTCGCCAACGTGCGCGGCGGCGCGGCACTGCTCGCGGCCACGCAACGGCAGCTCGGCAACCCCATCAGCGACGACCCGGCGGACTGGTGGGAAGCGGTGGCGCACTTCCCGGGCACCCGTGACGTCGCGGCGGCCGCGTCGTACGCCGACGACGTCTTCGCCCTGATCCGCCGGGGAGCGCACCGCACCACCGCCGAGGGCCAGGACGTCAGTCTTCCCGCCGCACCCGGCGTGCGGCCGCACCACAGAACCGCCGGCCCGCAGCGGCCGAAGGACGTCGAGTGCCCGGCCGAACTGGCCTGTGACTGGCTCGGCGCGCCGTACGAGGAGATCGACGACGGCGATTACGGCAACCACGACCTGGCCGACCGGCCCAGGGACCAGCCGATCGAGTACATCGTCATCCACGACACCGAGGCGGAGCTGCCGAGCATGCTCCAGACGGTGCAGGATCCGACGGAGTCCTCGTGGCACTACTCGATCCGCTCCAGCGACGGCCACGTCACCCAGCACGTCAGGACGAAGGACGAGGCCTGGCACTCCGGCAGCCAGTTCGTGAACGCCCGCTCCATCGGCATCGAGCACGAGGGGTTCCTGACGCAGCCCGGCACCTGGTACTCGGAGCGGATGTACCAGTCCTCGGCACGCCTGGTGCGGTACCTGGCGAAGAAGTACGGCGTCCCGCTCGACCGGCAGCACATCTTCGGCCACGACAACGTGCCCGCTCCGACCTCCGACAGCATCCCCGACATGCACGACGACCCGGGCCCCTTCTGGGACTGGCGGCACTACTTCGACCTGCTCGGCGCGCCACTGCGGGCCACCGCGGGTGCGGACAGCGACATGGTGACCATCCTGCCGGACTACGGCAAGAACAAGCCCGCGTTCACGGGGTGCGGCGGAAACGGTACCCCCTGTCGGCCGCACGGCTCCAGTGCCGTCCGCCTGTACACCCGACCGGACGAGAAGGCCCCGCTGATCCAGGACCCCGGGCGAAAGCCGGACGGTGAAGACTCCACGGTGGACGTCAACGACCTGGGGTCGCGTGTCTCCGCCGGCCAGACCTTCGCCGTCGCCGACCGCAGCGGTGACTGGACGGCGATCTGGTTCCAGGGCCACAAGGCGTGGTTCAAGAATCCGAGGACCCAGCCGACCGCCGTCGGTGCGGCCGGGCGCATGGTCACGCCGAAGGAAGGCCTGGACGAGATCCCGGTGTACGGCCGCGCCCTTCCGGAGGAGGACGCCTACCCGGACGACGTGGAGGAGCCGACCGAGTCGCCGCTCCCGTACAGCCTCCTGGCGGGCCAGCGGTACGTCACGCAGTCCGGCGTCGGCAGCTCCTACACCCCCAAGTCGTTCAGCGAGGCGCCCAACCCGGTGGTGTGGGGCCGGGAGACGTACTACGAGATCCAGTTCGGCCACCGGCTCGCGTACGTCCGGGCGAGCGACGTGGACGTGGTGGACTCGTCCAGCGCCGCGGCAGGCGCGCCGGGACACGAGGCCGGCCCGGCCGTGCACTGACACCGCGCCCCGGTGAAGGGGGGTGGGACTGCGGCACTGCGCCGTCATCCCGCCGCCAGGGCCGCCCTGTCTCCCATGACCACGACCGGATCGCGAGCCGGGTCGAGTGTGCGCAGCAGCGACTCCATGGCCTGTCTGGAGACGCTGACGCAGGCCGAGGTGCCGCTGCCGTGGTCCATGTGCAACCAGATGCCGCCGCCCCTGTCCGCACCCCAGGGGCGCGTGGTGTCCTTCGGCGCAGTGCCCTTGACCCGGTTGTAGTCGATGGCGATGACGTAGTCGAAGTCGTGCTGGTGCGCCGCGTCCCACTGGGGCGGAGGTGCGTAGGCACCCTCGTCCCGGTCGTAGGGCAGCCTGGTGCCCGGGTCGGCGAGCACACCGCCCGCGTCGGAGAGCGTGAACACGCCCACCGGGCTGCGTCGGTCGCCCTCGTGGTGGTCCGTGGTCCAGCCGTTGCGTCCGTTGTGGGCGGGCCAGCTGCCCGCCGGACGCCAGTGGGCGCCCTGCCGCAGGTACAGCACGACCCTGGAGTCGGCCGAGTGCTCGTTCCTGCCGTACACGGCCACGACCTGGCGGGAGTCGGCGGGGATCCTCCGGTGCAGGCGGGGACCGACGCCCGGGATGCGGGTCGGGCCGGTCGTGGGTGCGGACGACGGGGCGGGTCTCTGCGCACCCTGACCGTGGGCGCCCTGCGCCGCGTGGCTGCGGGCGGGGCCGGGGGCGGCGGTGCCGCAGGCGGAGAGCGTTGCGAGGAGGGCACCGAAGGCCGCCACCACGACCGTCGTGCGCCGCACACTGTCGATCTGCACCCGCCCATGGTGACATCGCGAACCGGCGCATTGTGCAGCCTTCCGGGCAATCGCCCGGCCGGGTGACGCGGTCACGCGGCACTTGACCGGCGGAGGTGACGGGACCATGGCCGGAAGTCTGCGAATCGACGGCCCGTCCCGGAAAACCGTTTGAAATCCACCACTCTGCGACGCGAACCTTTCACGGCTTGCTGCCGCTCGCCGCCGATTCCCTCCCTGACACGAGCCACTGGGACGCCATGCAGATTCAAGATCTTCCGTATTCCGATCCGGGCGTGCCCGACGCACGTTCGGGTCCTCGATTCCTGTGGTGGCTCTGGCGGAATCAGCTGGGCGGGCAGCTGAAGGCGCTCGCCTGGGGCCTGTTGCACTTCGTCTCCGTGTCCGCCCTGCCCTTCTGCGTCGGTCTCGCCGTGCAGGCGGTCATCGACCGCTCCGGCACCCGGCTCGCCCTGACGGGTGGTCTGATGCTGGTGTGCGGCACGGGCATCGCCGTCGGCGACACGTTCCTGCACCGGGCCGCCGTCACCAACTGGATCACCGCCGCCGCCCGCGTCCAGCAACTGCTGGCGCGCAAGGCCGCCGAGCTGGGCTCCGCCCTGACCCGGCGGGTGGCCGCCGGCGAGGTGGTGGCCGTGTCCACCGGCGACGTGGAAAAAGTCGGCTGGTTCGTCGAGGCCGTCTCCCGCTTCACGGCTGCCGCGCTGACCGTCCTGATCGTGTGCGTGAGCCTCCTCGTCTACCAGCCCGCGCTCGGCGTGGTCGTCGCCGTCGGCCTGCCCGTGGTGGCGCTCGCGGTGCTCCCGCTGCTGCCCCGGGCGACGCGTCGCGCCGACGAGCAGCGCGCCAAGGCCGGCCGGGCCACCGAGCTGGCTTCGGACACCGTCGCCGGACTGCGGGTGCTGCGCGGCATCGGCGGCGAGGAGCTGTTCCTCGACCGCTACCGCCGCGCCTCGCAGGAAGTACGGCACGCCGCCGTGCGCAGCGCCCGGATGTGGTCGCTGATCTCCGCCGTTCAGGTGCTGCTGCCCGGCCTGCTGCTGATCGCGGTCGTCTGGCACGGCGTCCACCTGGCCCGCCAGGGCCGGATCACGGTCGGCGAACTCGTCACCGTCTACAGCGCGATCATGATCCTCAACTACCCTCTGCGGCACTTCGAAGAGATCGCCATGGCGTACTCGTTCTCCCGCCCTTCGGCCAAGAGGGCCGCCCGGGTGCTGTCCATGGAGCGGGCCACGGCCACCGCCGGCACCCGCGAGGCCGAACTGCCGGCCGGTGATCTGTACGACCCCGGGACCGGTCTGCTCGCCCCGGCCGGACGGCTCACCGCCGTGGTGTGCGGTGACCCGGACGCGGCGGGCAGGCTCGCCGAGCGGCTCGGCGGCCATGCCGCGGAGCCCGGCCGGTCGGTACTGCTCGGCGGGGTTCCCCTGGACGAACTCCCGCTGGACTCCGCCAGGACCTCCGTCCTGGTCCAGGACAAGGACCCGGTGCTGCTCTCCGGCACCCTGCGCGAGCTGCTCGACGTGCCCGCCTCCGGTGCCGTGCGGGCAGCGGACGCTCTGGCCGCGGCACAGTGCGAGGACGTGCTGGACGCGCTCGTGCAGGGTTCGCTGGACGTCGTGGACCCGATGGACGCCCGCATCACCGAGCGCGGGCGCTCCCTGTCCGGCGGCCAGCGCCAGCGGCTCGCCCTCGCCAGGTCGCTGATCACCGATCCGGAGGTGCTGGTGCTCGACGAGCCGACCTCGGCGGTCGACTCGCACACCGAGGCACGGATCGCGGACGGGCTGCGCCGGCTGCGGTCGGGGCGGACGACGGTGGTGTTCACCTCCTCACCGCTGCTGCTCGACCGCGCGGACCGGGTCGCCCTGGTCCACGAGGACGAGGTCGTGGCGGTCGGCGTGCACCGCGAACTGGTCGACAGCGAACCGCGGTACCGGGCCGTGGTGACCCGTGAGACCGACGAGGAGCTGGCCGCCGCCGAGGAGGGCGTGCTCCTGGAGGCGCTCCAGGAACTGGAAGAGATCGAGGAGAGCGCATGATCGGCGTTGCGCCACCGGCGTACGACCCTGCGGCGCCGACGACCGCCACCACCCTGCCCGTCGGCGCCGCCGCGACCGTACGCGCCTACGTCACCGAGCTGTTCCGCCGGCACCGCCGCGCCTTCCTGCTGCTCATCGCCGTGAACACGGTGGCCGTGATCGCCTCCATGGTGGGCCCGTACCTGCTCGGCGGCCTGGTCGAGCGGGTGACCGACGGGGCGCGGGAGCTGCATCTGGGCCTGACGGCCGGACTGTTCGTGCTCGCGCTGGCCGTGCAGGCCGTGTTCGTCCGGCAGGTACGGCTGCGGGGCGCGATGCTCGGCGAGCGGATGCTGGCCGACCTTCGCGAGGACTTCCTCGTCCGGTCGGTCGGGCTGCCGCCGGGCGTGCTGGAACGGGCGGGCACCGGTGACCTGCTCTCGCGGATCACCACGGACATCGACCGCCTCGCCAACGCCATGCGCGAGGCCGTGCCGCAGCTGGCCATCGGTGTCGTGTGGGCCCTGCTGCTGCTCGGCGGGCTCGTCGTGACGGCCCCGCCGCTGGCCGCCGCCGTGCTGCTCGCCGTACCCGTGCTGGTGGCCGGCTGCCGCTGGTACTTCAAGCGTGCGCCCTCGGGCTACCGCTCCGAGTCCGCCGGGTACGCCGCCGTCGCCGCAGCGCTCGCCGAGACCGTGGACGCGGGCCACACCATCGAGGCGCACCGGCTCGGTGACCGCCGCGTGGCCATGTCGGAGCGGCGGATCAAGGAGTGGACCGCCTGGGAGCGGTACACCCTCTGGCTCCGCTCCGTGCTCTTCCCGGTCATCAACGCCGTCCACGTCATCGTGCTCGGCTCGGTCCTGATGGTCGGCGGAGCGCTCGTCCTGCACGGCTGGCTCGGAGTGGGCCAGCTGACCACGGGCGCCCTCGTCGCGCAGATGCTCGTCGACCCGGTGAACCTGATCCTGCGCTGGTACGACGAGGTGCAGGTGGCCCAGGTGTCGCTGGCCCGTCTGGTCGGCGTGCGGGACATCGAGCCCGACGCCGGGGACGCCTCGCTGGCCCCCGACGGGCGGGACGTGCATGCCGAGCGGGTGCACTTCGGCTACCGGGAGGGCGTCGACGTCCTGCGCAGGGTGTCCCTGCAGGTCGCGCCGGGCACCCGGCTGGCGCTGGTCGGCCCCTCCGGCGCGGGCAAGTCGACCCTGGGCCGGCTGCTCGCCGGCATCTACGCGCCCCGGGACGGCCGGGTCACCCTGGGCGGGGCCGAGCTGTCCCGGATGGCCGCGGAACGCGTCCGCTCGCACGTCGCCCTCGTCAATCAGGAGCACCACGTCTTCGTGGGCGCCCTGCGCGACAACCTCCTGCTGGCCCGCGCCGGCGCCACGGACGCCGAGCTGTGGGCAGCCCTGGGCGCGGTCGACGCGGACGGCTGGGCGCGGGCGCTGGACGACGGCCTGGACACCGAGGTCGGCTCCGGCGGCCTGACCCTGACTCCGGCACAGGCGCAGCAGATCGCGTTGGCCCGTCTGGTCCTGGCCGACCCGCACACCCTGGTCCTGGACGAGGCGACCTCGCTCCTCGACCCCCGCGCCGCCCGCCACCTGGAACGCTCCCTGGCGCGGGTCCTCGACGGTCGCACCGTCGTGGCCATCGCCCACCGTCTGCACACCGCCCACGACGCCGACGTGATCGCCGTCGTGGAGAACGGCCGGATCAGCGAGCTGGGCAGCCATGACGAGCTGGTCGCGGCGGACGGGGCGTACGCGGCGTTGTGGCGGTCCTGGCACGGGTGAGGGGCCACGGGGTGCGGGGTGGCCGGGCCGGCCGGGGTGAGGACGGCGGGGGCACCGGGCCGCCGGGCCGACGGCGGTAGGACCGGCGGAAGCCTCCGGCGAGCGAGCCGACGGCGGTGAAGACGCCGGGGTGCCGGCGCCTGGCCCGACGGGGGTGCGGACGACGGGGCTTCCTGCGGACGGGCCGGGCAGGGGTGGGGGCGCGTGCACGGGCTCGCGCTCGCGGCCGGGCCCGTGCCGTTGCGCAGTGCCGAGCAGGGGTGGAAGTCTGGAAAGCGGCACCGGCTCGGGAAGCACCCGGGAAAAACTCGGTCCGCGGCGTGCGACCCCCGTGCCGGGCGTGCCGGCGGCCCGCCGCCCGCTAGGGCGGCACCCGGCCGTCCTCACCGCTTGGAGGTACTCGTGGACAGCGCCGACGGCTGGGGGGACGACGTCTACCAGCCCGATCCCTCGGAGATCCGGGAGGACTCGGGGGTGCTCGACGTCGAGGACACACTGGACTTCGACGGCGTCAGCGACCCCCTCGACCGCGGCTGGTCCCCTCCCGAACGTCCGTGGGCGGTGGAGCGCACCGGTGTGACAGCCGCCGAACGCAGGGCGGGCGAGACCCTCGACCAGCGACTCGCCGAGGAGCAGCCGGACCTCGCCACGCCCTCCGGCGACGGCATCGGCGACTGCGACGGCACGGACGGGGAACTCCTGGACAACGAGGTCGGCGACTCCCGCTCCGGCCGGCTGGTGGCCCCTGACGAGGGCGCCCACGAGGACGAGGAGGCCGCCCTCGTCGCCACCGACGTCGGTATCGACGGTGCCGCCGCCTCCGCCGAGGAGGCCGCGATGCACATCGTCGACGAGGACTCCCTCTCCGGCTGAGCCGGGCCTTCCGGCCCCGCCCTGCCCGACCGCCCCGCTCGAGGAGCCGCCATGCAGCAGGACAAGCACCCCGACTACCATCCCGTGGTCTTCCGCGACCGCGCCGCCGGATACGCCTTCCTGACCCGCTCCACCGCCCGGAGCGAGCAGACCATCGAGTGGGACGACGGCGAGACCTACCCGGTGATCGAGGTGGAGATCTCCTCCGAGAGCCACCCCTTCTACACGGGCAAGGCCCGCACGGTCGACACCGAGGGCCGCATCGCCCGCTTCGAGCGCCGGTACGGCGGGCCGGACGCGGGTTAGGCGGGGAGCCGGACGGCCCGCTGCCGAGGAGTACGTCAGATCACGTTGAGAGCGGCGGCGCAGCCCACCCCCCCGAGCAACATGAACGCCGGCATCAGCACCTTCAGCTCGACCCAGCTCCCGGCCCGGAACCGCAAGGCCTTCGGCGGCCCGATCGGGTACCAGCGCTTGCGGCCCACCGGGATCGGCCACAGGATCGGGCAGCCGGACACGGTCAGCGCGTCCCCGATGTCGTGCACCAGCGCGCCCAGCACGACCGGCAGTCCCAGCCAGAGGTACTCCTGTCCGGGCCCGCTGAACAGCCAGTCGGAGCCGTGACCCGGCTTGTCCAGCACTCCCGCCAGGATCCAGGCGCTGGTCGCAGCCAGCAGCCACACCAGCACATCGCTGCTGGAGCCGCGCGCCGCCCGCCACAGCAGACCCTCGATCGCCAGCACCATGTGCGCGAACAGGATCCCCAGCACCGCCCAGCGGCCGCCCGTGATCGCCGCCGCGGAGCAGCCGGCGCCGATCAGGACCGCCCACAGCCAGGTGTGGGTCAGCGTGCGGTGACCGCCGGAGCGGCGCGGGTCGCCCTGCTTCCTGGTCGCCTTGTAGACGGCGTAGGACAGCTTGTCGACGATCTCGCAGATCCAGCGGGAGATCGGCCCGAACGCGCGCGAAATCGTGGCGGCCTTGTGATCGAGATCCGGGGCGAGTGCGGCACCGGCACAGATCAGGGCGCCGCAGAGCAGGACCGGCCAGGGCATCGCATGACCGGCCGCGGCGGCGGCCGCTCCGACGCCGAGCCAGGCCGCGGCCCCCGACAGTGAGTGTGCTGGTCCCATCATGGCCGCTTCCCGCCCCATTCCTCGTGCGCCGCTGTCCCGTTGACCCGGTGCGCTGACGCTGCGTCGGCGACACAGCGTAGCGGCCGTGATCTTCGTACCCGCAGCCGATTCCCCGCTCGGGCGGAAGGCCAGGCAAGATGGGGTCGTGACCCTCATCGATCAGCTGCCGCCGACCGCCGACCCCGACGCCCTGTACGAAGCCTTCGAGTCGTGGGCGCAGGAACGCGGCCTCACCCTCTATCCCCACCAGGAGGAGGCGCTGATCGAGGCGGTCTCCGGGGCGAACGTGATCGTCTCGACGCCCACCGGCTCCGGCAAGAGCATGATCGCCGCCGGCGCGCACTTCGCCGCGCTGGCCCGCGACGAGGTCACCTTCTACACGGCTCCGATCAAGGCGCTGGTGTCGGAGAAGTTCTTCGAGCTGTGCAAGCTCTTCGGCACCGAGAACGTCGGCATGCTCACCGGCGACGCCTCCGTGAACGCCGACGCGCCCGTGATCTGCTGCACCGCCGAGGTGCTGGCCTCGATCGCGCTGCGCGACGGCAAGAACGCGGACGTCGGCCAGGTCGTCATGGACGAGTTCCACTTCTATGCCGAGGGAGATCGCGGCTGGGCCTGGCAGATCCCGCTGCTGGAGCTTCCACAGGCGCAGTTCATCCTGATGTCGGCCACTTTGGGTGATGTGTCCTTCTTCGAGAAGGACCTCACCCGCCGTACCGGCCGCCCCACGGCGGTGGTCCGCTCGGCCACTCGTCCGGTGCCGCTCTCCTACGAGTACGAGCTCACCCCGCTCACCGAGACGCTCACCGACCTGCTGGAGACCAAGCAGGCCCCGGTGTACATCGTGCACTTCACGCAGGCGCAGGCCGTGGAGCGGGCGCAGGCGCTGATGAGCATCAACATGTGCTCGCGCGAGGAGAAGGACCAGATCGCCGAGCTGATCGGCAACTTCCGCTTCACCACCAAGTTCGGCCGCAACCTCTCCCGTTACGTCCGGCACGGCATCGGCGTCCACCACGCCGGCATGCTGCCGAAGTACCGGCGTCTGGTGGAGAAGCTCGCCCAGGCCGGTCTGCTGAAGGTCATCTGCGGCACGGACACGCTGGGCGTGGGCGTCAACGTGCCGATTCGCACGGTGCTGTTCACGGCGCTGACCAAGTACGACGGCAGCCGCGTACGCACCCTGCGGGCCCGTGAGTTCCACCAGATCGCGGGCCGGGCAGGCCGGGCCGGTTTCGACACGGCGGGGCTCGTCGTCGCCCAGGCGCCGGAGCACGTCATCGAGAACGAGAAGGCGCTGGCGAAGGCGGGCGACGACCCGAAGAAGCGGCGCAAGGTGGTGCGCAAGAAGGCGCCGGAGGGCTTCGTCGGCTGGACGGAGAACACCTTCGAGAAGCTGATCGCCTCGGAACCGGAGCCGCTGACCTCGCGTTTCCGGGTGACGCACACCATGCTGCTTTCGGTGATCGCCCGCCCGGGCAACGCGTTCGAGGCGATGCGCCATCTCCTGGAGGACAACCACGAGCCGCGCAGGCAGCAGCTGAGGCACATCCGCCGGGCGATCGCCATCTACCGCTCGCTGCTGGACGGCGGGATCGTGGAGAAGCTCGACCAGCCGGACGCCGAGGGCCGCATCGTCCGGCTGACGGTCGACCTCCAGCAGGACTTCGCGCTCAACCAGCCGCTGTCCACGTTCGCGCTCGCCGCGTTCGAACTCCTCGACCCCGAGTCGCCGTCCTACGCCCTCGACATGGTCTCGGTCGTCGAGTCCACCCTGGACGATCCCCGGCAGATTCTCGTCGCCCAGCAGAACAAGGCGCGCGGCGAGGCCGTGGCCGCGATGAAGGCGGACGGCGTCGAGTACGAGGAGCGCATGGAGCGCCTTCAGGACGTCACGTACCCGAAGCCGCTGGAAGAGCTGCTCTTCCACGCGTACAACACCTACCGCAAGAGCCACCCGTGGGTCGGCGACCACCCGCTGTCGCCGAAGTCGGTGATCCGGGACATGTACGAACGGGCGCTGTCCTTCACGGAGCTGGTGTCCTTCTACGAGCTGGCCCGCACCGAGGGCATCGTGCTGCGCTACCTCGCCAGCGCCTACAAGACCCTCGACCACACCATCCCGGACGACCTCAAGTCCGAGGATCTGCAGGACCTGATCGAGTGGCTCGGCGAGATGGTGCGCCAGGTGGACTCCAGCCTGCTCGACGAGTGGGAGCAGCTCGCCAACCCCGAGGAGATGACCGCCGAGGAGGCTCAGGAGAAGGCCGACGAGGTCAAGCCGGTCACCACCAACGCCCGTGCCTTCCGGGTCCTGGTCCGCAACGCGATGTTCCGCCGGGTGGAGCTGGCGGCGCTGGACCACGTCGAGGAACTGGGCGAGATGGACGCCGAGTCCGGCTGGGACGCCGATGCGTGGGGTGAAGCGATGGACAAGTACTGGGACGAGTACGAGGACCTCGGCACCGGCCCCGACGCCCGCGGCCCCAAGCTGCTGGTCATCAAGGAGGAGCCGGAGAACGGGATGTGGCGCGTCCGCCAGATCTTCGACGACCCGAACGGCGACCACGACTGGGGCATCAGCGCGGAGATCGACCTCGCAGCCTCGGACGCCGAGGGCCGGGCGATCGTCCGCGTCACCGACGTCGGCCAGCTGTGAGCCGTTCACGGCCAGTGGCAAGCCAAGGAGAATCCCACCGATGACGAATCCGGCCGAGAGACTGGTCGACCTGCTCGACCTGGAGCAGATCGAGGTCAACATATTCCGTGGCCGCAGCCCGCAGGAGTCCCTGCAGCGGGTGTTCGGCGGCCAGGTGGCGGGCCAGGCGCTGGTCGCCGCCGGCCGCACCACGGACGGCGAGCGTCCGGTGCACTCGCTGCACGCGTACTTCCTGCGTCCCGGCCGGCCGGGCGTGCCGATCGTGTACCAGGTGGAACGGGTCCGCGACGGGCTCTCCTTCACCACACGCCGGGTCACGGCCGTGCAGCAGGGCCGCACGATCTTCAATCTGACCGCTTCCTTTCACAAAGCCGAGGAAGGACCGTTCGAGCACCAGTTGCCGCCGGCCCGCGAAGTGCCTGACCCCGAGTCGCTGCCGACGGTCACCGATGAGGTCCGCAAGCATCTCGGCGCGCTGCCCGAACAGTTGGAACGGATGGCCCGCCGCCAGCCGTTCGACATCCGGTACGTCGACCGGTTGCGCTGGAACGCCGATGAGGTCCAGGGCGCCGAGCCGCGCAGCGCGGTCTGGATGCGCGCGGTCGGCCCGCTGGGCGACGATCCGCTGGTCCACACCTGCGCACTGACCTACGCAAGCGACATGACCCTGCTCGACGCGGTGCGCATCCCGGTCGAGCCCCTGTGGGGGGCACGGAACTTCGACATGGCCTCGCTCGACCACGCCATGTGGTTCCACCGGCCGTTCCGTGCGGACGAGTGGTTCCTCTACGACCAGGAGTCCCCGATCGCCACCGGCGGACGCGGCCTGGCCCGAGGACGCATCTACGACCTGCAGGGGCGACTGCTCGTCTCGGTCGTCCAGGAGGGCCTGTTCAGGGCCCTGTAGGACCGGGCGACGCAGTCCACGACCGGCCGCTCAGACCTGCGCGGGACGTGGACCTCGCCGCCGCAGCCAGGCCCGCAGACCGCGCTGCGGCCGCGGCGGGCCCGGATACCCCGGCTCGTGCCCCCGCGGGAGGGGAGGCGTCCCCGGTCGCACCGCCTGCCGCGTGAGCCGTGTCGCCGGCTCCCGGGGGCGTGAGGCCGGGTGCGGGCGCGTAGTCGCCGGTGTCCGGTGTTGCGTGGGGCGTGTCGTGTGGGGCATGGGCGGCGGCGCCCCTTCCGGCGGCCTCGTCGCCTCCTCGATGGACGGTGTCGCCCCTTCCGGCGGCCTCGCCGCCTTTGCGATGGATCGCGTCGCCCCTTCCGGCGGCCTGGTCGCCGTCGCGTGGTTCATGTCCCCCGTCCTCGATACCGGTGGCCTCGTCGCAGCATCCGTCGACCGGGTGACCGTCCGGGCCATCGGCGGGATGGGCCGTGCGACCGCTCGGAGCGCCGGTGGGACGCGGCGGGCGGACGGGCGTGGGGCGGGCGAGGCGGCGCGGGCCTTCTCCATCGCGTGTGCCAGGTCGCTGCGCAGCCAGCCGATCTCATCGGCGTCCTGCGCCGTCGTGATCTCCTCGGCGAGGTGCGCGGAGGGCGACCCAGGAGCGCCGTGAACGGGTGCCGGGGGCCGGAAGCGGTTCAGGTGGGCACGCTCGTACGGATCCCTGACGATGTCGGCGATCTCGATGGGTGGGAGGAGTGCGGCCACGGCCCCGGCGCGGGCCCACGGGTCGTCGGCCTGCCGCAGCAGGAGCCCCAGCCGGCGCCCGCGCCAGTTGCGAGCCCGTAGGTCCACTCCCGCTGCCAGCTGGCCGCGCAGGGTCTCGGGTGTTCGCCCCTTGAGCAGGTGCGCATTCTCGGCGCAAGCGGCGAACTCCCTCAGCTCTTCCGCCAGATAGAGCCACACCACGGCCCGATAGCGGTTCAGGTAGACCTTCACGGGCACGAGCAGGCCCAGGCGGGCGAGCCGGGTGAACCGGCCTGCCGGGATCTCCATGAGGGCTGCGCCCTCCGCGGTGCCCACGGCCCGCACTCGCGCGCGGAGCGATTCGGGGAAGCCGTCCTGCGCGCGGAGGCGGTCGATCTCCGCGCGCTCCACCCGTCGGCCTCCTCCGCCCTCGTCGGGTACGGTCCGGATCCGGCCGAACTGCACCGCGAGGTCGAACTCGCTGCGCTTGAGCCCGAGTTCGCGTGCGGCGCGGCTCGGCGTGCAGGTGCCGGGCCGCGGTGGCCCGAAGGTGTCTGCCGGCATGGTCGTACTCCCCCGTGGAGTGGGTGGCTCACGCCTCGTGCGTTCGCCGTGCACTCACCGTAGCCGCTTCGCCGCAACACGTGGCAGGCCTGTGGATAACTCCATGGAGGAAGGGAAACCTGCAGGTCAGAGGTCGGTGATGTGGGTCCGCTCGGGTTGCCGGGCGTCGACGCCGAGGTGTTCGCCGACCCGATTGACGAGCAGGGTCATCTCGTAGGCGATCTGGCCGATGTCGGCCTCGGCTCCACTGAGCACGCACAGGCAGCTGCCGGTGCCGGCCGCGGTCACGAACAGCACGGCATCGTCGTACTCGATCATCGTCTGGCGCACCCTGCCCGCGCCGAAGTGGCGTCCCGACCCCTTGGCGAGGCTGTGCAGTCCGGATGCCACCGCGGCCAAGTGCTCGGCGTCCTCGCGGCGTAGACCCGTACTCGCCCCGGTGACCAGTCCGTCGTTCGACAGGACCAGCGCGTGGCGTACGTGGTCCACCCGCCCGGTCAGATCGTCCAGGAGCCAGCCGAGTCCCTGGTTCTGCGCCATGTCCTTCTCCCCGTGTGACGTCTCCCCCTGGCTGGAGGAACTCTCCGCCAGCCTTCCCCACGACCGGCGTGCGAGCAAGCAGGATGGGCCCATGGCAGAGAAGATGACCGATGAGGAATGGCGGGCGTTCGTCTCGAACGGCACCCGCACCGGCAAGCTGTCCACCGTCCGCGCCGACGGCAGCCCGCACGTGGCTCCGATCTGGTTCCTGCTGGACGGGGACGAACTGGTCTTCAACACCGGCAAGGACACCGTCAAGGGGCGCAACCTGGCCCGTGACGGACGGGTTGCCCTGTGCGTGGACGACGACCGTCCGCCGTTCCACTTCGTGGTGTTGAACGGCCGCGCCCGGCTGTCGGAGAACCTGGACGAGGTACGCCTGTGGGCCACCCGGGTCGCCGCTCGGTACATGGGTGAGGAACGCGCCGAGGAGTACGGCGCCCGCAACGGCGTCCCGGGTGAGCTGCTGGTCCGTGTCGGCATCGACAGGGTGGCGGCCGTGAAGAACATGGCGGCCTGAGCCGGCCCGGTCAGCCGACCGAGTCCAGGAGCCGGGCGGTGTGCATCCGCCCGGCGTACTCCACGAGCCGGATCAGCACCTCCTTGCCGGAGTCCCGGTCCCGTGCGTCGCACAGGACCACGGGGGTGCCGCGGTCGAGGTCGAGTGCCCGGGAGACGTCGTGGGCACCGTACGCGCGGGCTCCCGCGAAGCAGTTGACGGCCACCACGAACGGGATGCGCCGGTGCTCGAAGTAGTCGACGGCGGGGAAGCAGTCCTCCAGGCGTCTGGTGTCCGCGAGGACCACGGCTCCGAGGGCGCCCTGGGCCAGCTCGTCCCACAGGAACCAGAAGCGGTCCTGGCCCGGCGTGCCGAACAGGTACAGCGACAGACCGGAGCGGATCGTGATGCGGCCGAAGTCCATCGCGACGGTCGTGGTGACCTTGTGGTCCACCCCGTCGGTGTCGTCCACCAGCTGGCCGGCTTCGCTGAGGAGTTCCTCGGTGCGCAGCGGCCGGATCTCGCTGACGGCGCCGACCAGGGTCGTCTTGCCGACGCCGAAGCCACCGGCGACCAGTATCTTCAGCGCCAGGGCGGTGGTGTCGCCGACGGCGTCGGAGTGCTCGGAGACCATGATCACTTCTCTCGGGAGGGCCGGTTGCGGCCGGCGTCCGCGTGCTCCGGTGGTGAAGGCAGCATCATGACAACGGGAGCGTGTGCCGGGGTGGTTGGACCGAAGTGCACCTGATGTGACCGAATTGCGCCCGGTCGGTGGCGCACCATGTCCGGATCGGGCCGGGGCCGGGCGTACGGCGGTGTCCGCGCGTTCATCTACAGCGCTCGCAATCCTTCGATGACCTCGCGCAGGATCCGCTCGTCGGGCAGGTGTGCCGGGGGCACGGGGCGGCTGATGGTCACGCAGCCGATCTCCAGGAGGTCTCCGAGGAGCACCCTGATCACGCCGACGGGAAGGTCGGCGTCCGCGGCGAGTTCGGCGACGGACTGTGTCTCCGTGCGGCACAGGTCGATCAGGGTGCGGTGCTCGGGGCCGAGTGCGATGCCGTCGAGGTCCGGTGCGGCGGGATCGAGGGTGACGAGCGCGATCAGGTCGAAGCGCACGCCCGTGGGGCCCGGCTGGGTGCGGCCGCCCGTCATGGCGTAGGGGCGTACCAAGGGGCCGGCCTCGCCGTCGTACCACTGGCTGCCCGGCTCCCGCGCGCCGCCGGTCGGGTTCTCGGTCATCGCTGCGGCCTTTCCGGCTCATCCGGCGGCGGGTGGCTGTGCCGCGAGGCGCGGGGGCGTGTAGAGGTGCTCGCCGACTCGTTTGACCAGGCGGGCCATCTCGTAGGCGACCAGGCCGATGTCGGCGGTGACGGCGGTCAGCAGGGCGAGGCAGGAGCCGTCGCCTGCGGCGGCGACGAAGAGGAAGGCGTCGTCCATCTCGACCATGGTCTGGCGCACTCCGCCCGCTCCGAAGTGCCGTCCGGCGCCCTTGGCGAGGCTGTTGAAGCCGGAGGCGACGGCGGCGAGGTGTTCGGCGTCCTCCCGCGCGAGGGCGGTGGAGGCGCCGACGGCCAGCCCGTCGTTGGACAGCACGACGGCGTGCCGTACCTCGCTCACGCGCACCACCAGGTCGTCGAGCAGCCAGTCCAGTTCGCCGGACCGCTGGCCGGCCCTCGTGTTCGGGTCCTGGATCATGCCGGGTCTCCTTCGCTGCTGTCACTGCGCGTTCCGGGTTCCGGGGCGGAGCCGCGTCCGGGTCGCCTGCCGCCGCCGCGCGCCCAGCCGTCGCGGTAGGCCGCCATGCGGTCCCGTACGAGTTCGGGGGTGCGCCGGTCGTCGCCGTGCCGTGCGGGGTGCGCGGCCGGCTCCTCGGCGCGCTGTACGCGCAGTTGCGGGGCGAGGCTCGCCTGGCGCACGCGGCGCGGGAGGTCTTCGGGGGGCTCGGAGTCGTCCTGCGGGCGGTGCAGCCTCAAAGTGGTGACTCCGGGGGGCGGGGGTTGGCCGGTGGTGTCGTGGGCGCGAGGGCCGGTGGCGTGCGGGCCGGGGCCGGTGGCGTGCGGGCCGGGGCCGGTGGCCGCGAGGGCGGGCCTGTCCGACCGTGCGGCGACGGCCTCCTGAAGCGGTGTCGCGCCGGGTACGCGCGCGTAGGCGCGTTCCTCATCGGGGCGGGCTTGCTCGTCCTGACGGGTGGAACGTTCCGGCGAGCCACTGTGCAGCAGGGCGGTCGGCACCAGGACGACGGCTGTGGTGCCTCCGTAGGGAGAGGTGCGCAGGTGCACCTTGATGCCGTGACGGGAGGCGAGCCTGCTGACCACGAACAGACCGAGCCGGTCGCTGTCGAACAGGTCCAGCGTCTCGGACTCTTCGATGCGCCGGTTGGCCTCGGTGAGGGTGTCGGCGCCCATGCCGAGTCCCCGGTCCTCGATCTCCAGGGCGTAACCGTTGCCGACCGGTTCGCCGGTGACGCGCACGCGCGTGTGAGGCGGCGAGAACTGGGCGGCGTTCTCGACGAGTTCGGCCAGCAGGTGGGTGAGGTCCGCGACCGCCGCACCGATGACATGGGCCTCGGGGAGCTGGCGGACCTCCACGCGCGCGTAGTCCTCGACCTCCGACACGGCGGCGCGTACGACGTTGGTCAGGGAGACGGGCATGCGCCAGGCCCGGCCGGGTGCGGCGCCGGAAAGGATGATCAGGCTCTCGGCGTGGCGTCGCATGCGGGTGGTGAGGTGGTCCAGCCGGAACAGGTCGCTCAGCTCGTCGGGATCGTCGGAGCGCCGTTCCATGCTGTCCAGGAGGCTGAGCTGGCGGTGTACCAGGACCTGGCTGCGTCGGGCGAGGTTGACGAAGACCCCGGAGATGCCGCTGGCGAGTTCGGCGCGCTCCACGGCGGCGCGCAGTGCGGCGCGGTGCACGGTGGTCAGGGCTTCCGAGACCTGCCCGGTCTCGTCGTCGGCCGGGGGTCCGGCGGGCGCCTCGGCCCGGATGTCGATCTCCTCCCCCGCGCGCAGTTTCCGCATCGCTTCGGGGAGTTTGCGGCGGGCGATCTCCAGTGCGTCGTTGCGCAGGCTCACGAGTTCGACCACGAGGGCCCGGCCGATACGGACGGAGATGACGAGCGAGGCGGCGACGGCGGCGAGGCCGAGGAGCACGGCGGCGCCGGCCGGGCTGATCAGACCGCGCGCGACCGGGTCGGCGCGGCCCGCGACGGCGCGGCCCGTGGCCGTCTCGATGCTTCGCAGCCCGTCCTGCACGCGCGCGTGGTCGGCATTCCAGCCGGCCGGAAGTGCCGTGCCGGACGACTTGGCGGTCAGGATCTCGTTCTCGGCCGCGACCAGCCCGGTGTAGGGGCTGCTGGAGGCGAGGTCGTGCCAGGCGGCACGCTGCGCGGACGGCAGATCGGCGACGGCCGCCTCGGTCAGGGCACGGCGTGCGGCCACGGCGGAGCCGAACAGCTGCCGCCGCTCGCCCTGCAGTCCGCCGACGGTCCGCGCGCCGCCGAGTACGGCGTCCTCCTGGGCCAGTGCCTCGGCGGCCCGGGAGAACTCGAGGAGCACGCGCGCGTCGGAGCCGACGTCCGCCTGCTGGACGCCCGCGAGGGCACCGTCCACGGCGAAGGCGCCTTTGATCGTCTGCGTGTACTGCGTGTAGACCTCGCTCCAGCCGGCCTTGTGGTCGAGTACGGCGGTCCGCAGCGTGCGCAGCCTTTCGGCGCCGGTGACGAAGGCGTTGAGGCGTCCGGAGACGCCGGAGGGCAGTTCCTGGCTGTCGGCGACCGTGTTGTCGTGGCCGAGCCGCAGCTTGGCCACGGCCCGGTCGGTACGTGCCGTCAGGCTTCGGAGGTCGGCGTCGTTCCCGATACCGGTGACATAGCGCACGGCCGCGCCTCGCTCGGCCTGCAGCGCGGTGACGGCCGCGCCCACGGGGGTGCGCAGTTCGGCGTCGACCCGCTGGGACTGGCGCAGCCGGGCGACGTCCTGGGCGGTGCTGACAGTGGCGTACGCCCACAGGGCGAGCAGGGAGACGACGGGCACCATCAGGAGGCTGACCACCTTGGCGCGCACGGTCCGGGGTCGCAGGTGCCGGCGGCTCCCCCGCGCGCGTGCCGGTCTCTGCGGCGTGCCGAGCGGGTGGTCGGTGTCCTCGTCGGCGGGCGGTCCGGCGTGGGCGCGGCGTCCGCGCGGCGGGGGCGCCGGGGTGACGGCTGTGGCGGGTGTACGGGGTGGGCGCATGGCCTCCTCGCTCGGGACGTGGTCGGTGCGCTCGGGCCGGGGCCCCGCTAGCGGGCGGCGCTCTCGACGGGCCGCTGGGCGGAGGCGGAGGCCTCGCGCTCGTCGGCCGTGGGCGAGAGGGCTACGAACGCCGAGGTGATGAAGAGGTAGGACCCGAGGCCGACGGCGAGGGGGAAGATGAACTGCATCGCCGTGGCCCCGGGCAGGGCGTCGCCGGACGGCTCCACGCGCACGCTCACCGCGAACATCCCGGTGTAGTGCATGCTGCTGACGGCCGCTCCCATGACGAGGGAGGCGCCGGTGACCGCGAGGGGTGACTTGATGTTGAGTCCGGCCCACAGGGCCGCGGTCGCCGCGACGACGGCGATCAGTACCGACAGTCCGACGAGGGCGGGTTCGTACGTGACGCCGCCGTGCAGCCGGACCGCTGCCATGCCCAGGTAGTGCATGCTGGCGACGCCCAGGCCCGTGGTGAGTCCGCCGAGGAAGAGCGCACGGTTGCGGTCTCGGCCGTAGCCGACGGCGAAGACGCCGGCGCAGACGACGACCATGGCGACGAGGAGGCTGAGGATGGTCAGCGGCACGTCGTAGCGGATGTCGGTGCCGCTGACGCGGAAGCCGAGCATGGCCACGAAGTGCATGGTCCAGATGCCCGTCCCGATCGCGGTGGCCGCGGTCACGAGCCAGTTGCGGCGCGAGCGGCCGGTGGTGCCGAGTGCGCGGACGGTGCAGCGCAGTCCGAGCGCGGCGCCTATGCAGGCCATCAGGTACGACAGCGCGGGGGTCAGCCAGCCGAAGGCGGCGTGGTCCAGGTGTCCCATGGCCCCGGGACGCTAGCCGGGGCAGGGGCGCACGAAGGGGGCGCATTTCGAAAGGTGTTGGAATATGACACAGAGATGCGCCGGAACGATCGCGTCCCGCTCGAACATGCGCACAGCCATATCCCTCGTGACGGTGAGGAATCATGCGGAACATGAGCGACGACCACACACATGTCCAGGAGTTCTTCACCGCGCGGGCGGCCGCCTGGGACACCCGCTTTCCCGACGACGGCCCCGCCTACGCGGCCGCCGTGTCGGGCCTCGGACTGCGGGAGGGCGACCGGGTACTGGATGCGGGCTGCGGCACGGGCCGCGCCCTGCCGCCCCTGCGGGCCGCCGTGGGCTCCTCCGGGGTGGTGCTGGGTGCCGATCTGACCCCGGCGATGCTCGAGGCCGCCGTACAGGCGGGCAGGGACCGTGCCGGGCGGCTGCTGCTCGCGGACGTCGCAGCGCTGCCGCTCGGTTCGGGTTCCCTGGACGCCGTGTTCGCCGCCGGCCTGATCGCCCATCTGCCTCGCCCGGCAGACAACTTGCGGGAGTTGGGCCGTGTGGTACGGCCTGGCGGCACGCTCGCTCTCTTCCACCCCATCGGCCGCGCCGCGCTGGCGGCACGGCAAGGCCGCCGGATCACCCCGGACGACCTTCGGGCCCAGCCCAACCTCGCTCCGCTCCTGGCCCGTTCGGGATGGCGTATGACGTCGTACGTCGACGAGGACGCCCGTTTTCTCGCGCTCGCCGTCCGCGACCGCTGACGACGGGGCGGGTCGGCCCGCATCCGGCGACGATCTCGTGCCCGCTCGGCACGGCGCAGGTGCGGTACCGGGCCGGTTCGAAGGCATGTGTGCAGGCCCAGGGGAACTCGGACGTCCCACCGGTGCGGCGGATCTACGGCGCGTCGGCCACCGGGCCCAGCCGACGGATCCACCCGAGCCGCTCGAAATGCTTGACCGCGCCGTCCCCCTTCTGCCGCCGGAACTTCAACTCTACGTTGAACCAAAGCAGATGCGTGATCGACGCTGAATCCGTACAGGAGAGGATGGTCCACGTGTTCGACAAGATCCGCAGGTACTCCGGCAGGCTCCGCACCACCACACGCGCACAGCCGGGTAGCGGCGAGCGGCGAGCGCACAACTTGTTCGAAGCGGCGGCGGTCTATGTGGTGGCCCGTGCGGAAGACGACCAGGACGGGGTCGAGGAGGCGGCGGCCTGGGTGTCGCCGGAAGCACTGTCGTTCGGGGTGAGCGAGCTGGCCTGCCGGGCGGTCGTCGCATTGGCCCGGGAACGGGAGGAATCGCCCGACGCGGTCGCCCGTGATCTTCTCGGGCTGCCCGCGGCCTGAGCGGAACACCACTCTCCGGATGTGGCCGTTTCGCCCCTGTCCAGGTGGAAACCTGCAGCTCCGCGTGGTGTCCGGAGTCGTGACAAGCGGCTTGCGATCGCACTAGGGTGCGCGCCGAAGGACGAACCATTGGGGAGGCAGGGATGAGCGGGACGGACGATGAGGCCGTCGCCGCCGCGGACGACGCGCTGTACGTGCTGACGGCGGTGCTGCTGACGCCTGCGCAGTTTCCGAGCGTGCTGGGCGACGATTACCCCGAGGCATGTGCGGCGCTGGGCCTCGCACCTCGCGCCGACGGGTACGGCCTGGTGCTGGGCCAGGACGGGGACGGTGCCCGCTGGACGGTCGTCATCGACGACGTCTCGCTGGTCGCCGTGGCGATCGCGTCCTGGGACTGCGGCATGGAGTACGACCTGTCGCCGGACGAGCGCGCGGTGGTGACCGCCCTGCCGGGATGGCCGCTGGCCGTCGCCGTCGCGGCACCCGGGGTGCCCGCCCCGCACGACCCGTCTCCCGAGACGGCGGACGGGCCTGCACTGTGCCCGCCGGACACCAGCTCGTGGGGGCCCGCCCAGCGCCGTCTGGGTGCCGACGAGATCGCGTTGCAGTGGGCGGCCTGGCGTGAGCAGATCGATGACGCCGCGTTCTCCGCACCTGGTGAGCCCGCGGCGGCGGCGACGTCCGCGCCGGAGGGCGAGAGGGGCGGCCACGGCGCGACGACGGGCGGCCATGCCGGGATCCGCCGGGTCCTTGCGGAGGCCCGTGCCTACGTGGACTCCCCGCCGCCGCTCGGCCGGGTGCGCTCGTCCTTCGCCCCGGGCGAGGCCCGTACGCTGCGCGCCGACGGCCCCGGCTGGTCGATCGTGGCCCGCACCGACGACATCGCGTTCGTCCTGCTCGACGAGGAGCCCGGCGAGGTCCTGCCGGTGGGCCGCGGGCCCGAACTGCCGGGTCTGCTGGAGGCGCTCGACAAGATGGCCGTCCGCCCCCTGTGAGCCGGGCCGACCGGACGGCACCTCGTGCACGGCGGCCGGGAGCCGCGCCCCACAGGGCGGCGCGGCCCCAGCCGCCCGGGCAGGCGCCCCGGTCGTGGCTGTCCGACGGTGCGCCGGTGTCTCAGCGGCCTATCTCCTTGCGGGCCACCCGGCGCAGCCTGCGTCGCTGCGAGGGGTCCAGGGCCAGGTACGCGGCCACCGGAACGCCCACCACGATCAGGAACGCCACCCACCAGGGCAGCCAGATCAGCAGGATCAGCCCGACCGCCACGCCCCCTGCGGCGATCTTCGCGTTCATGGACATGAGCGTCGCCTCCTTCGCGGCCACTGCCGCTCTCTGATCTGAGAACGGCCCCCCGCGCCCCACGGTTCCAGGCCTCGCCCCTGAGACACCCCTGAGCCACACCCCTAGTGGCTCCAGCCGCTCCCAGGGCAGAGGGCAGTACAGGGCGGACCACAGCCTCCTGTGTCTGCCTCGGCAGCCGAGGGCGGTGTGGCCCTCGCCGAAGGCGCGCTGGTTCTCGTACCCGGTCGACCACCGCACGGCCTTCTCGTCCTCCCGCGGTCCTCTCTCTCCCGCGCCCGTGTCCGAGGTGTCCGCTGCGACCGTCGCATGTCGTGGGCAGGCACTACCCGCGCACGACTGCCGTCGGCGGGCATCACCCATGCACAACTGCCGTCGTCGGGCATCACCCGTGCACGACGCATGGTGGCCGTTCGTCCTGTACCCTCGGCGACCACAGTCGAGTAGTCAAATTTGAGGAGTTCGGCGGAACTGTGCAGACGATCTCCACGGCATCACCCCCCGAGCTGTCCGAACTGGCCCGCTGCAGCGCGGTGTTCCTGCCGTCCGACCCCGCGCGCGCGGGCAGGATCGCGTTCTGGCGGCCGGACGGCGAGGCTCCACCCGGCATCCCGGAGAGTTCCCTGACACCTCTGGAGCTTGCGCTGCCCTCGGCGGACGGCGGCGTCGCATGCGTCCCCGTGCCCGCCCTCGTGCTGCCCGTGGGCAGCGCCCTGCGGGTCCTGGCACGCGTGCGTGCCCTGCCGCAGGAGCACCGTGCTGTCGCCTTCTGGCGCACTGCCTACGAACTGGCCCTGGGCTTCCTGGCGCGCGGACTGCTGTTGCCCGGCCTGTCCCCGGGGGAACACGATGCCTGGCGTGTCGGGCCGCTGTCCGCGCGCGATGCGGACCTGGTCCGCGAACTCGCCGCCGCCATGCCTCCGGAGGCACATGCCGTGCCGCTCGCAGCCGGCGGTCCACCGCGGTTGCATGACCCGGAGTGGCTGCTGCGCGTCTTCCTGGACGCCGTCGCCGACGTCCTCCCGCGCTCACCAGCCGCTCCCACGGTCACCGGCGGCCCGGCGTTCGCAGGGCCCGAGCCGCAGCATCTGCCCGCATTGCGGGCGTGGGCCGACGACATCACCGCCGGCCATGACGCGGGCGTGCGGCTGTCGCTGCGCGTGGAGGCGTCCGGACTCGATGCCGCCACCGAGTACGACGTTCCGGTCCGGTTCCGTGCGGTCCTGCTGGTGCACGGTCACAGCGGATCGACGGACGTCATGGATGCCGCCGCTCTGTGGACCGGTGCGGCGGACGGGCGCGAGGCGCTCGGGGAGCATGTGCCTGCGGGCTCGCCGGCGGCACCGCGCGCCGCAGGCGGCTGGGCGCCACGCGCGCGTGCCGACGCGCTGCTGGTGCTGCGCCGAGCCGCCCGCGCCTGGCCGCCGCTGACGCCGTTGCTCTCCGCGGCCGTTCCCGACGCCGTGGACCTCGCCGACGACGAGATCGCCGAGCTGCTGGGCGAGGGTGCGCGGGCACTGGCCGCGATCGGAGTCGACGTGCACTGGCCGAGGGAGCTGACGCGCGGCCTCACCCCGCACGTGACTCTCGGCCCCCCGGACGACGGCACCACACCGCGCGGAGAAACGATGACTGCGTCGCCGTTCCTGTCGGCGGACGCGAGGGTTCCGTTCAGCTGGCGGTTCGACCTGGGCGGACGTGAGCTGTCCCGGGAGGAGCTGGACCGGCTCGCGGAGGCCAAGCGTCCCCTGGTGCGGCTGCGGGACGGATGGGTGCTGGTCGATCCGCGGGAGGCGGAGCGGGCCCGGGCCCGGCAGAACCGTTCGCTCGCGCCCGTCGAGGCGCTGGCGGCGGCTCTCACGGGCTCGGCGGAGGTCGACGGGCGGCAGGTCGACGTGCGGCCCACCGGATGGCTGGAGGCGCTGCGCGAGCGGCTCACGGCCCCGGAGACGGCCCGCCCCGTCGGGCAACCGCCCGGCCTGGCCGCGACCATGCGGGACTATCAGCTGCGCGGTCTCGACTGGCTGGCCCGTACGACGGCCCTGGGTCTGGGCTGCTGCCTGGCCGACGACATGGGCCTCGGCAAGACGATCACACTGATCGCGCTGCATCTGCACCGGCAGACGGACCGCGCGGCGGCCGGCCCCTCACTCGTCGTCTGCCCGGCCTCGCTGCTGGGCAACTGGCAGCGCGAGATCGAACGGTTCGCGCCGGGTGTGCCGGTGCGCAGGTTCCACGGCCCCGGACGCGACCTGGGTTCCCTGGCGTCCGGGGAGTTCGTGCTGACGACGTACGGCACGATGCGCCTGGACGCCGTACGGCTCGCCGGGGTGTCCTGGGGCATGGTCGTGGCCGATGAGGCGCAGCACGTGAAGAACCCCTACGCAGCGACCGCACGGGCGCTGCGGACCGTAGGGGCACGCGCGCGTGTGGCGCTCACCGGCACTCCGGTGGAGAACAACCTCACGGAACTGTGGGCGATCCTGGACTGGACGACGCCCGGCCTGCTCGGCCGCCTCGGCACCTTCCGCGCGCGGTACGCACAGCCCGTCGAAGGCAGCCGGGACCCCGCCGCCGCGCGACGGCTCGCCGGACTCGTCGGGCCGTTCCTGCTGCGACGCCGCAAGTCCGACCCCGGCATCGCCCCCGAGCTTCCGCCGAAGACGGAGACAGATCACCCGGTGGCGCTCACCCCGGAACAGGCGGGGCTGTACGAGGCGTTGGTGCGTGAGACCCTGGACCGGATCGCCACAGCCGGCGACATGACCCGCCGTGGGCTGATCGTGCAGCTGCTGACCGGCCTGAAGCAGATCTGCAATCACCCGGCGCAGTTCCTGAAGGAAGCCGATCCGCGGCTTGCGGGGCGCTCGGGGAAGCTGGAGCTGCTGGACGAACTGCTCGGCACGATCCTCACGGAGGGTTCGGGCGTGCTCGTCTTCACCCAGTACGTGCGCATGGCCCGTCTGCTCGAACGGCATCTGGAAGCCCGTGGGGTGCCCTCGCTGCTGCTGCACGGCGGCACCCCGGTCACCGCGCGCGAGGCTCTCGTGCGACGTTTCCAGGCGGGCGAGGTGCCGGTGTTCCTGCTGTCGCTCAAGGCCGCCGGAACGGGCCTGAACCTCACCCGGGCCGAGCACGTCGTGCACTACGACCGCTGGTGGAACCCGGCCGTGGAAGCGCAGGCCACCGACCGCGCGTACCGCATCGGGCAGACCCGGCCGGTGCAGGTGCACCGGCTGATCGCCGAGGGAACCCTGGAGGACCGCATCGCAGACATGCTGGGGCGCAAGCGGGAACTGGCCGACGCGGTGCTCGGCGCAGGAGAGGCGGCCCTGACGAAGCTGACGGACGCGGAACTGACCGCTCTGGTGGAACTGCGCGGGGAGGCGCGATGAGCCGCTACGACGACGCGAACGGCCGTGACACAGCTCGTACGTTCGCCGCGCTGCCGCCCTCGCAGGGGCGGGCATTCGCGCGGACCTGGTGGGGGCGGGCCTGGCTGCAGGCCCTGGAGGACGCGGCCCTGGACTCGGCGGCGGTAAAGGCGGGGCGCAGGCTCGCGCGCGCGGGCGGTGTGGGCGCGGTGACGGTGCGGCCCGGCCGGGTCACCGCCGTCGTGCGGGATCGCGGGGGTGCGGCCCACCGGGCCGACGTACTGGTGCCGGAGCTGTCCGGCGAGGAGTGGGGGCGGTTCCAGGACCTGGCAGTGGAGCAGGCCGGTCACATGGCCGCGCTGCTCGACCGGGAGCTTCCGCCGCATCTGATCGAGGACGCGGCGGTGGCGGGGATCGAACTCCTGCCCGGCCTCGTCGACGTGGATCCCGAGTGCGACTGCGGCGCCTGGGACCACTGCGGACACACAGCCGCGCTGTGTGTCCAGGTGGCACGGCTGCTGGACGAGGATCCGTTTCTGCTCCTGCTGCTGCGCGGGCGGGAGAAGGACGCCTTCCTGGCGGAGCTGCACATCCGCAGCACAGCGCACCGGGCGGAGCCGTCCGGGGAGGCGGCCACGGTGGCGGGAGTGGACGCGGCCGAGGCGTGGGCGGCTGCCGGCATCCTGCCGCCGCTGCCCGGGTTGCCCGGCCTCCCCGAAGCAGCCGGCACACCGCCCGCCCTCGCCGCCGCGTCGGCAGCGGCGCCCGGAATCGACACCGCGGCGCTGGAACACCTGGCCGGCCGTACCGCCGTGGAGGCCTGGCGGTTGCTGGCAGCGGCCCTGTCCGGCGACACCGGGCCCGGCGCCGAGGTGACGGCCGCTCAGGACGCCGTCCGGCTGGCCTGCGGGCCGGCCCCGGCCGCCGTGACCGAGCGGCTCGCCACGGAATCGGGGCGCGGCCGGGACGGCCTGGCCGCCGCTGTCCGGGCCTGGCGGGCCGGGGGTGCGGAGGCGCTGGCCGTGCTGGACGAGGAGTGGCAGGTGGAGGGTCGGGCGCTCGCACGCGCGCGTGCGGCCCTGGATGCGGCCTGGGAGGCCGACGAGCGGCCGGCGTTCGACCGGAGTGGCAACCGCTGGACGGTCCGGGACGAAAGGATTCAGCTGCGGCTCGGGCGGGACGGCCGCTGGTGGCCGTATCACGACGAGGAGGGCTGCTGGGTGCCGGCAGGCGGGGCGGACACCGATCCCTCGACGGCACTGGCCTCGGCCCGGCTCGGCCCGGAGGAGGGCGCTCCGCAAAGACTCTGACACTTCGTCATCACGGGGTCCGCACGATCCGATGAGCGGTGGACGCCGGCCGTTCACCGCGCGGTCGTACCGCGTTCCTCCTGGGGCCCAAATCTGGCCGCTGTCAACGACCTTGTTCCCAGGAGGCCCCATGTCCCCGCATGCCGCCGGCCGGCGCCGCGTCCACCGTTCCATGGCCATGGGCCTTCCTCTGGCCCTTGCCGCCGCCCTCGTGGCCACGGAGACGGCCACGGCGGCGCCGTCCGGGGACGCCCGTGTCCTGCGCACGGCGACCCTCGGCGAGATCCCGCTCGGCACGTTCAGCAATGCGCTGCTGCCCGGCAGCGTGGCCGACGACCACGGGGTGAAGCTCGGCGGCATCGGCAGCGACATCTACCCGGCGGGCCGCAAGGACGAGTACTGGACGGTGACCGACCGCGGCCCCAACGGCCAGATCAAGGTGGACGGCAAGAAGCGCCGCACCTTCCCGGTGCCCGGCTTCGACCCCGCGATCGTGAAGATCCGGGTCGCCGGGGACAAGGCCGAGGTCATCGACGCGATACCGCTGACCACCTCCTCCGGGAAGGCCGTCACCGGGCTGCCAGACCAGAAGGAGCGGGACGAGGCGCCGTACACCTACGACGCCAGGACGCCGCTGTCGTACGACCCGAACGGTCTGGACACCGAGGGCATCGTGCGGGCCGGGGACGGGACATTCTGGCTCGTGGACGAGTACGGCCCCTCGCTCGTGCACGTCTCCGCGCGCGGGAAGGTACTCGCCCGGTACGTGCCCGAGGGGCTGGGCCTGACCGGCGCGGACTACCCGGTGGTGGAGGCGCTGCCGTCGGTCTTCCTGCACCGCAAGATCAACCGGGGCTTCGAGGGGCTGGCCCAGCTTCCGGGCGGAGACCTGGTGCTGGCCCTGCAGAGTCCGCTCTCGCTGCCGGACGGGGACGCCGGGAACGCCTCCCGCATCACCCGCCTGCTGCGTTTCTCGCCCCGCAAGAAGGCCGTCACCGCCGAGTACGCCTACCGCTTCGACCCGGTGGACGTGGTCGACCCGGGCGAGGACGACACCTCCGAGCTGAAGATCTCGTCCGTGGTGGCGGTGGGCCGTGAGCGGCTGCTCGTCGAGGAGCGCACGGACCGGACGGCCCGGCTGCAGCTGGTCGAGCTGCGGCACCGGTCCGACATCCTCGGTGACCGGTGGGACCACGACACGACGTCTCCCTCACTGGAGCAGCTGGACGATCCGGCGACCGCAGGCGTGCCGGTGCTGTCCAAGCGGCTCGTGGTCGACCTGGGCAAGGTCGCCGGCCTGCCCGGGAAGATCGAGGGCGTCGCGCGCGTGGATCACGACACGCTCGCGCTGATCAACGACAACGACTTCGGGATGACCGACGGAGCCGGCGCGTTCGACGCCCGGGGCCGCCTGGTCGACAGCGGTGTCAAGACGACCGTGACGTACCTCCGGCTGCCCCGCCGGCGGTGACGTCGCGTCCGACGCGGGGGCACAACGGGGCGCACGACAGGGCCGGGGTGAGCTGCCGCTCACCCCGGCCCTGTCCGTTCAGCCCCGCGCTCCCAGCAGGTGGTCCATCGCCAGCTGGTCGAGCCGCTCGAACGCCATGCCGCGGGCGGCGAGCCTTTCCGGATCGAAGTCCTCGAAGGCCGCGCGGTCGGCGAGCAAGGCCTGCAGGCCGTCGGCCGCGGTCGGCAGGGCCAGCTGGTCCAGCCGCGACGCGCGCAGCGCCTCCCGCACCTCCGGGTCGGCCCGGAAGGCGGCCGAGCGCTCCTTGAGGATGAGGTAGTTGCGCATGCAGCCCGCCGCCGACTCCCACACGCCGTCGAGGTCCTCGGTCCGCGGCGGCTTGAAGTCGAAGTGGCGGGGGCCGGCGTAGCCGGCGCTCTCCAGCAGGTCGACGAGCCAGAAGGCGGCGCGCAGGTCACCTGCGCCGAACCGCAGGTCCTGGTCGTACTTGATGCCGGACTGGCCGTTGAGGTCGATGTGGAAGAGCTTGCCCGCCCACAGGGCCTGCGCGATGCCGTGCGGGAAGTTCAGGCCGGCCATCTGCTCGTGCCCGACCTCCGGGTTGACGCCGTACAACGCGGGCCGCTCCAGGCGCTCGATGAAGGCCAGCGCGTGGCCGACGGTGGGCAGCAGGATGTCGCCGCGCGGCTCGTTGGGCTTGGGCTCGATGGCGAAGCGGATGTCGTAGCCCTGGGCGGTGACGTACTCGCCGAGGAGGTCGAAGGCCTCCTTCATGCGGTCCAGGGCGGCCCGTACGTCCTTGGCAGCGCCGGACTCGGCGCCCTCACGGCCACCCCAGGCGACGTACGTCCTCGCGCCCAGTTCGGCCGCCAGGTCGATGTTGCGGATCGTCTTGCGCAGTGCGTACCGGCGCACGTCGCGGTCGTTGGCGGTGAACGCGCCGTCCTTGAAGACGGGGTGGGTGAAGAGGTTCGTGGTGGCCATCGGGACCGTCATGCCGGTCGCCTCCAGGGCCTGCCGGAAGCGCTTGACGTGCGCTTCGCGCTCGGTGTCCGAGGAGCCGAAGGGGATCAGGTCGTCGTCGTGGAAGGTCACTCCGTAGGCGCCGAGCCCGGCCAGGCGCTCCACCGTCTCGACCGGGTCGAGGGCGCGGCGGGTGGCGTCGCCGAACGGGTCACGCCCCTGCCATCCGACGGTCCACAGGCCGAACGTGAACCTGTCCTCGGGGGTGGGCTGATAGCTCATGCCGCGGCTCCTTGCTGCGTACGACTATTTCGTCATGGCCGTTTACAAATTAGTATGCGGGCACATCTCCGGGAAGAGACAAGATGTCTTTGACCGCAAGGTGTCCTCGACAAGTCCACCGCACATCCCGCAGAGCCGCGGAAGAGGGAGAGCCCGATGTCAGCAGCCGAGGGTCCGCTCGTCGTCGGCGTGGACACGTCCACCCAGTCCACGAAGGCCCTGGTCGTCGACGCCTCCACCGGGGAGGTCGTGGCGAGCGGCCAGGCACCGCACACCGTGACGTCCGGTGCGGGCCGGGAGAGTGATCCCCGTCAGTGGTGGGACGCGCTGTGCGCGGCGTTGCACCAGTGCGGTGACGCGGCACGCGAGGCGGCCGCCGTGTCGGTCGGCGGCCAGCAGCACGGACTGGTCACGCTGGACGAGCACGGCGAGCCGGTGCGGCCGGCTCTGCTGTGGAACGACGTCCGCTCGGCGCCGCAGTCCCGCCGCCTGGTGGAGGAGCTGGGCGGACCGAAAGCGTGGGCGGAGCGCACCGGCAGCGTCCCCGGGGCGTCGTTCACGGTCACCAAGTGGGCGTGGCTGGCCGAGCACGAGCCGGAGGCGGTCCGCGCGACCCGCGCGGTACGGCTCCCCCACGACTACCTCACCGAGCGCCTGACCGGGCAGGGCACGACCGACCGCGGCGACGCCTCCGGCACCGGCTGGTGGGCGTCCGGGACGGAGGCGTACGACGAGGAGATCCTCGCGCACATCGGGCTCGACCCGGCGCTGCTGCCCAGGGTGGTGCGCCACGGCGAGGTGGCAGGCACCGTGCGCGACAACCATGATCTGCCGTTCTCCAGGGGCACCCTGGTGGCGTCCGGCACCGGCGACAACGCGGCGGCGGCACTCGGCCTCGGCCTGCGGCCCGGCACCCCGGTGCTGAGTCTCGGCACCTCCGGCACGGTGTACGCCGTCTCCAGGCGCCGCCCGGCCGATCCGACCGGCACGGTGGCGGGGTTCGCCGACGCGCGCGAGGACTGGCTGCCGCTCGCCTGCACTCTGAACTGCACCCTCGCGGTGGACCGGGTGGCGGCCCTGCTGGGCCTGGACCGGGAGGCCGTGCAGCCGGGCGGCTCGGTCACGGTGCTGCCGTACCTGGACGGCGAGCGCACCCCGAACCTGCCGCACGCCTCCGGCCTGCTGCACGGGCTGCGCCACGACACGACCGCGGGGCAGCTGCTGCAGGCCGCCTACGACGGCGCGGTGCACGCGCTGCTCGGCGCCCTCGACCTGGTTCTCGACGCGGACGCCGACCGCAGCACGCCCCTGCTGCTGATCGGCGGCGGGGCCCGGGGAACAGCCTGGCAGCAGACGGTGCGCCGGCTGTCGGGGCGGCCCGTGCAGGTACCGGAGGCCGGGGAGCTGGTCGCCCTGGGCGCGGCGGCACAGGCGGCCGGGCTGCTCACCGGGGAGGACCCCGCGGCGGTGGCCCGGCGCTGGAACACGGCCGCGGGCCCGGTTCTGGAGGCCGTGGAGCAGGACGGGGCGACGCTGGACCGGATCACCGCGGTACTCTCCGAAGCGGCCCCGCTACTCCAGCGGGACACCGGAGCCCGGCCGCGCGGATCGAGCTGAGCGGCGGACCACAAGGATTGACGGAGGCATGACCACTTCGCTGCACGAGGCATGCCGGCCGGGCGCCGGGCGGGCACTCCCGGACACCCAGCAGGGCATGCGCCGGCGCAACCTCGCCCGGGTGATGCACGCCGTGAGCGCCGAGGGCTCGCTGTCCCGGGCGGCGGTCGCCTCGCGGATCGGTCTGACACGGGCGGCGGTGTCCACCCTCGTGGACGAGCTGATCCGGAGGGGGCTGCTGGAGGAACTGGGCCCGGAACGGCCGGGCCGGGTGGGCCGGCCCGGGTCGGCGCTCGCGGTCAGCGCCCGGGGGCCGGCCGGTATCGGAGCCGAGATCGGCGTCGATCACCTCGCGGTGTGCGCGGTCGACCTGCGTGGCGAGGTCCGCGCGCGGGCGGTGCGGCACGGCACCAACCGTGGCCGGGCTCCTCAGCTGGTGATCGAGGAGCTGACGGCCCTGATCCGCCGGGTCGTCGCGGAGGCCGACCAGGCGGAGCTGTGGCCCGCCGGGCTCGCGGTCGCCGTGCCCGGACTGGTGGCGAGGGACGGCCGCACGGTCGTACGGGCCCCGAACCTCGACTGGAACGACCTCGACCTCGGTGCCCTGCTGCCCGGCGGATGGCCGGTGACCGTGGACAACGAGGCCAATTTCGGTGCGCTGGCCGAGCTGTGGCTGGCCGCCGGCACCCCGGGTGACTTCCTGCACGTGTCCGCCGAGATCGGCATCGGCGCTGCGGTCGTCGTGGACGGCCGGCTGCTGCGCGGCAACCGGGGATTCGCCGGTGAGCTGGGCCACGTCCCCGTGCGGCCGGACGGTCCCCCCTGTCCGTGCGGCGGCCGGGGATGCCTGGAGCAGTACGCGGGCGAGGAAGCGGTGCTGCGCGCGGCCGGACTTCAGCCGCGCGAGGACCTGGCGGGTCTGCTCGCGGAGCGCGCCGAGAGCGGCGACGAGGAGGTACGGGCCGCTCTGCGGGACGCCGGTGCGGCACTCGGGATCGCCCTGACCGGGGCGGTGAACCTGCTGGATCCCGAGACGGTGGTGCTCGGCGGGGCCCTCGCCGGACTCTCGCCCTGGCTGCTGCCGTCGCTGGAGACGGAACTGACGGGCCGGACGGCGGGGCCTGCCTGCCCGCTGACGGTGTCCCGGCTGGGTCCGCAAGGCCCGCTGCTGGGAGCGGCGCACTCGGTGGTCCGGGCGGTGCTGGACGATCCGGCGATGGTGGCGGAACGTTCCTGACGCGGCTCGGCGTGTGCCGGGAGTGTGGCTCGTCGAGACCGGGGGCCGTGCCGGCCACCACCCGTGGGAGGCGCTCCATGGTGAGTGCGCGCCGCGTGCTGCGGTGCCGGCCAGAAGTTGACGCATCGACGGGCCTGCCGCTGTGACGTGCATGCGAGCCGCGCGCCCAGTGCTGCGAGGGCAGCCGGCTTCGGGCACGACCGGATTCGGACCCGTGAGCGGCCGGCCTGGGCACCGTACGAACAGGCCTCCCCCGATCGGGTGAGCCAGGTGTCCACACGGCGCGGGTTGTCCACGGAACCGTGGCAGGCCTTCTGCCCAACCGGGTTGCGCCGTACCGTGATTCACGTGAGGCGCAGCCGACGGGTCGTCATGTTCCGTCGGTGCTCGCGGCTGGTACTGATACGGCGTCATCCCGAGCGGACAGCCCCACTTCCGATCCACTCCGCCCTCCAGAAGGGAGCCATGCCGCGATGACCGACCCCCGGATCCTCACCGTGCGCCCGGAGCCGGACCAGTACGCCTGGACGTTCGGCGGAGCGGCGCCCCTGGCACGGATCGCGCCCGGCACGGTGCTCGACCTGTACACGGAGGACTGCTTCGCCGGCCGGGTCCGCTCCGAGAAGGACCTCGTGTCCGAGGTGTGCGAGTTCCCTTTCCTCAATCCGCAGACCGGCCCCTTCCACATCGAGGGCGCGGAACCCGGCGACACCGTGGCCGTGCACTTCGTGTCGGTCGAACCGGCCCGTGACTGGGCGGCATCGACGACCGTCCCCCTGTTCGGCGCACTCACCTCCACGCACAGCACGGCCACGCTGCAGCCTCCGCTCCCGGAGCGCGTCTGGATCTGGCAGCTCGACCGGACTCGGCGCACCGCTCTCTTCCGGGCGCAGGACAGCGACTTCCGGATGGAGCTGCCACTGGACCCGATGCACGGCACGGTGGGCGTCGCCCCCGCCAACCTGGAGGTGCGCTCCGCCCTGGTCCCGGACGCCCACGGCGGGAACATGGACACGCCCGAGATGCGGGCCGGCGTCACCTGCTATCTGGGCGTCAACGTCGAGGGAGCCCTGCTCAGTCTCGGCGACGGGCATGCCCGGCAGGGTGAAGGCGAGACCTGTGGTGTGGCCGTGGAGTGCGCGATGAACACCGTGGTGGTCGTGGACCTCCTCAAGGACGTCGCCACACCGTGGCCCCGGCTGGAATCGGACACGCACATCATCTCGACCGGCTCGGCTCGCCCGCTGGAGGACGCGTTCCGCATATCCCAGCTCGACCTGGTGCAGTGGCTGGTGCGCGACTACGGGTTCAGTGAGCTGGACGCGTACCAGTTCGCCACCCAGGCGGTCGAATCACCGTTGGCCAACGTGTGCGACACGAACTACACGTGCGTGGCCAAGCTCCGCAAGGAGTGGCTGCCCGCACGGGAGACGTACCGCGGCGTGCACGCACGGCTCCGGGAGACCGCGTCGGCCCTGCACCGCTGACCTCTCCGCCGTACCTCCGACTCCGAAGGGCCTCGCGAAAGGCATTCCGCCATGGACATGGAACGAGCCGAGCCGCGGCTCAGCCGACGACGGCTGCTGAAGGGCGCGGCGCTCGCCGCCGTCCCCTACGCACTGCTCCCCGACGCGCGTGCCGGTGCGCAGACCTGGGCCGTCGACTATCCGCCCGCCGAGTGGCAGCCGGCGAGCACGTCCAACTACACGTCGTCCGACCGCCCCGGCGACTACACGATCGACCGCGTGATCATCCACGTCACGCAGGAGACGTACTCCGACACGCTGGCGATCTTCCGCAATCCTCAGAGGAAGGTCTCCGCGCACTATGTGGTCCGCTCGACGGACGGCCACGTCGCCCAGTGTGTGCACGAGACCGACATCGCCTGGCACGCCGGCAATTGGGGGTACAACACGCGCAGCATCGGCATCGAGCACGAGGGCTGGGTGGATCGGCCCGCCTACTTCACCAACGCCTTGTACGAGGAGTCGGCGAAGCTCACGGCAGCGATTTGCGCCAAGTACCGCATTCCCCGGGACAGGGAGCACATCATCGGTCACTACCAGGTGCCCGGCACCGATCACGACGACCCGGGGCCGGGCTGGGACTGGGTGCGCTACATCAGACTGGTCAACTTCGCCTGACCGAGCCGCAACCCCCGTCGCACCGGTTGTCCGCGCGAACACCCGGGGTGACGATGGTCCCGGCCGCGTGTCACCGCACGGTGACCACGGACGGCGTGTCACCCCACGAGGGTGCCGGCCGCCGTGTCGCCACCGTGCCTGTCGCGTCGCCGCACGCAGTCCGCGGTACGTCGCAGCGCCTCCGTACCGCATCGCAGCACCACCGTTCCACCGCCTGGGGAGGCCGAGTTGACCGATCCGTGGGTGGCCCTGGAGCCGGGGGCCGACCCCGCCGAGCGCGTCCGCCTGCTGCGCCGGGCGCACGAGACGTTCACCACCGTGGGCACGGTGCCGCGCCCGGTGCGGTCGGTGGTGGCGGAGTCATGGCGGCGCAGTGCACGGGCCGGTGTCGGACCGGAAGGCGCCGCCAGCGTGGAGCTGAGCGACGGCGACCTCGATGCCTGCCGCGCGGAGCATCCGCTGGCCCGGGTGATGCCCCTGTTCCGGGAGCTGATGGGCACCTTCGCCGCCGACGGCGAGCACCTGCTGGCGGTGTGCGACGCGCACGGCAGACTGCTGTGGGTGGAGGGGCATCCGGCGACCCGGCGCCGGGCGGACCGGATGAACTTCGTGCCGGGGGCACGCTGGTCGGAGAGTGCGGTCGGCACCAATGCGCCGGGCACCGCGGTGGCCGTGGGCCGGCCGGTGCAGGTGTTCGCCGCGGAGCACTTCATACGCCGGGTGCAGCCGTGGACGTGCGCCGCCGCCCCGGTGCACGATCCGCGTACCGGACACGTGCTGGGCGCCGTGGACATCACCGGCGGGGACGGGCTGGCCCATCCGCACAGTCTGGGCTTCGTGCAGGCGGTGGCGCGGGCCGCCGAGTCACAGCTCGCGCTGCTCGCTCCGCCGAGTCCGGAGGAAGCTCCGCTGCTGCGCGCGCTGGGCCGGGACGAGGCCGAACTCTGCCTGAACGGGCGGCGGATCAGACTCAGCCGCCGGCACAGCGAGATTCTCGTGCTGCTGTCCCGGCATCCCGAGGGTCTCAGCGGGGACGAGCTGTTGTGCGCGCTGTACGCGGACGAGTCGGTGACTCCGGTGACGCTGCGGGCCGAACTGGCGCGGCTGCGCAGAGTATTGGGACCCGGCGTGCTGGCGTCGCGGCCGTACCGGCTGACGGCGGCGGTCGAGTCGGACGCCACCGTGGTCGAGCGGAGACTGGCGGCAGGTGCGCTCACCGCGGCGGCAAAGGGGTACGCCGGCCCGCTGCTCCCCGGATCGCAGGCGCCGGCGGTCGTCCGGCTGCGGGAGCGGCTCGCCGGCGGACTGCGCACGGCGCTGATCGCGCATCACGACCCGGACCTGCTGTCGGACTGGGCGCACGCGTCGTGGGGCGAGGACGACATCGGGGTGTGGCGGGCACTCGCCGCGGTGCGTCCCACGGGTCCGTTCCGTGCCCGGCTCGCCGCGCTGGAGACCGAGCTGGCGGCCCCGGCCGGCCGGGCAGCGGGCCGGAGCAGCGGTGCAACGTGACTGCAACGTCCGCTTGCCTAGCCTCGCGCCGGGAGCTGCCCGACGGCGGGCAGCGCTGCACCGGGAGACAGACCAGGATGACTCGTTACGCAGCACCGGGCACCGAAGGCGCGATCGTTTCCTACCAGGCGCGCTACGACCACTTCATCGGGGGCGCGTACGTGCCGCCGGTGCGCGGGCGGTACTTCGAGAACCCGTCGCCGGTCAACGGGCAGCCGTTCACCGAGATCGCGCGCGGTACCGCGGAGGACGTCGAGCGGGCGCTGGACGCGGCGCACGAGGCGGCTCCCGGATGGGGCCGTACGTCGGTGACGGAGCGCTCCGACATCCTGCTGAAGATCGCCGACCGCATGGAGGCGCACCTGGAGCCGCTGGCGGTGGCCGAGAGCTGGGAGAACGGCAAGCCGGTGCGGGAGACGCTGGCCGCCGACATCCCGCTCGCGATCGACCACTTCCGCTACTTCGCGGGGGCGATCCGGGCGCAGGAGGGGTCGCTGGGCGAGGTCGACGACGACACGGTGGCGTACCACTTCCACGAGCCTCTCGGGGTCGTGGCGCAGATCATTCCGTGGAACTTCCCGATCCTGATGGCGGCGTGGAAACTGGCGCCGGCGCTGGCCGCGGGGAACGCGGTCGTCCTCAAGCCGGCCGAGCAGACTCCGGCGTCCATCCACTACTGGCTGAGCCTGGTCGCGGATCTCCTGCCGCCAGGCGTGTTGAACATCGTCAACGGTTTCGGGGTGGAGGCGGGCAAGCCGCTGGCGTCGAGCCCGCGGGTGGCGAAGGTGGCGTTCACCGGGGAGACGACGACCGGGCGGCTGATCATGCAGTACGCCTCCGAGAACATCAAGCCGGTCACCCTCGAACTCGGCGGGAAGTCCCCGAACATCTTCTTCGACGACGTGTGGGCGCACGACGACGACTTCCGTGACAAGGCGCTCGAGGGCTTCACGATGTTCGCCCTGAACCAGGGCGAGGTGTGCACGTGCCCGTCGCGGGCGCTGATCCAGCGCGGTCGGTACGCGGAGTTCCTGGAGGCGGCGGTCGAACGCACCCGGCAGATCAAGCCCGGCCACCCGCTCGACACCGAGACGATGATCGGCGCCCAGGCCTCCAACGACCAGCTGGAGAAGATCCTCTCCTACCTGGACATCGGCCGGCAGGAAGGGGCGAGGGTCCTCACGGGCGGGGAACGCGTCGAGCACGACGGCGAGTTGAAGGGCGGCTACTACGTCCAGCCGACGATCTTCGAGGGCGACAACCGTATGCGGATCTTCCAGGAGGAGATCTTCGGCCCGGTCGTGTCGGTGGCCGCCTTCGACGACTTCGACGACGCCATCAAGATCGCCAACGACACGCTGTACGGCCTGGGCGCGGGCGTGTGGACCCGGGACATCAACACCGCCTACCGCGCCGGCCGCGCCATCCAGGCGGGCCGTGTCTGGACGAACTGCTACCACGCCTACCCCGCGCACGCTGCTTTCGGGGGAACAAAGCAGTCCGGCATCGGTCGTGAGACGCACAAGATGATGCTGGACCACTACCAGTGGACCAAGAACCTTCTTGTCAGCTACTCGCCGAGGAAGCTCGGCTTCTTCTGAGCACCCCCCACGGCCGCCGACACAAAGGCCACGCTGTACGCGACATAGTACGCAAGCCAGTACGGGGCGTATCCATGCGCGCCTGTGCCGCGTACGGAGTCTGATAGAAGTTCGCACACGCGGCCTTCGGCGGCTACAAGCAGTCCGGGATCGGCCGCGAGACACACAAGATGATGCTGGAGCACTACCAGCAGACGAAGAATCTCCTCGTCTCGTACTCGCCGAAGCGGCTGGGCTTTTTCTAGGGTGCTGGAAGTGGCCGGGCCGGGCTTGCGTTCTGCCGGTTCGTACGTGCCCCGGCGGGGCCGGTGCCGCTTGCGGTGACGGGCTCGGTCGCACCGGAAGGGGCCCCGCACACGTTCGTTCGCACGACCGCGGGGCCCCCTTTCGATCCGCTCGCCGAGTCAGTTCTTCTCCGATTCGAAGGTGCGCAGCAAGTCGGCGGCGACGCTCACGGCGATGGTCGCGGGTTCCTTGCCGGTGATGTCACCCAGCCCGATCGGGGTCTTGATCCGGTCGATGGTGGCCTCGTCGTGGCCGCCCTCGGTGGAGAGGCGTTTGCGGAACCGCGCCCACTTGGCCGCCGACCCGATCAGCCCGATGGAGCCGAGATGGGTCGTGCGCAAGGCCGCGTCGCACAGAGCGGCGTCCTCGGCGTGATCATGGGTCATGATCAGGATGTGGGTGCCGCGCGGCAGTTCCTCCAGCACCTCCTCGGGCAGCAGCGGCGTGTGATGCACATGCACCTGCGCCACCGCGTCCGCCAGTACGTCGAGCCGGTCCTCGGTGAGGATGTCGGAGCGGGAGTCGATCAGGTGGAGATCGAGGTCCTGACGTGCCAGGATGCGCGCCAGTTCCAGCCCGACGTGCCCGACGCCGAAGATCGCCACCGCCCGTACCACCGGCAGCGGTTCGAGCAGCACCGAGACCGTGCCGCCGCAGCACTGCACTCCGTGCTGGTTGGTCACCTTGTCGTTCAGGGCGAAATCGATCAGCTCCGGCTCCGGCTTGGACGCGGCGATCATCTCGCGGGCCCGGTCGATCGCGACGGCCTCGACGTTGCCGCCACCGATCGAGCCCCACGTCCCGCTCTCCGCCACGACGAGTTTCGCACCGGCCTCGCGCGGGGCGTGACCGCGCACGGTCGCGACGGTCACCAGCACACCGGACTCCCGGCGTGCCCGCAACCGTGCGACCGCGGCGATCCACGTCATGTCAGGCACCGTGCAGCGCTTTTGCATCGGTCCGGGTCGTGCCGTCGGTGGCGCGCCCGTTGCCGGAGTGGCCGTTGGCGGCGAACACGTTGACGAGGTGAGCGTTGTGGGAGGCATCGCCCTGGCGAGCCGCCTGGATCGCCCAGTACACCGCCTCCGGCGTCGCGGGCGAGGCCAGATCGACGCTGACCCCGTTCGGCCCGAACGCGGCGGCGGCCTGCCGCAGCGCCTCTCGCACCGAGAACGCCAGCATCAGCGGAGGCTCACCCACCGCCTTGGACCCGTAGACCGCGCCTTCCTCGGTGGCGTTCTCCAGCAGCGTGACGTTGAATTCCTCGGGCATCTCCGAGAAGCTCGGCAGCTTGTAGGTGCTCGCGGCCTGGGTCAGCAGCCGGCCGCGGTTGGGCCCGTCACTGGTGTCCCAGCGCAGGTCCTCGAGCGTCAGCCAGCCCGCGCCCTGGACGAAACCGCCCTCGACCTGACCGATGTCGATCATCGGGGAGAGGCTGTCGCCGACATCGTGCACGATGTCCACCCGCCGGATGCGGTACGCGCCGGTGAAGCCGTCGACCTCCACTTCGGTCGCGGCGGCGCCGTGCGCGAAGTACTTGAACGGTGAGCCCCGGAAACTCTTCGCGTCCCAGTGCAGACCCTCGGTCCGGTAGAAACCGGCCGCCGACAGCTGGACCCGCTGGAAGTACGCGGTGTGCACCAGGTCGTCCCAGGCCAGCTCCTTGTCGCTGCCGAGGGCACGCGCAACGCCCTCGACGATGCGCACGTCCGAGGCGTTCGCACCGAGCTGGGAGGCGGCCACCTGCAGCAGCCGTTCGCGCAACTGTTCGCAGGCGTTCTTCACCGCTCCACCGTTGAGGTCCGCCCCGGAACTGGCGGCGGTGGCGGAGGTGTTGGGCACCTTGTCGGTGCGCGTCGGGGCGAGCCGGACCTTGTGCAGCGGGATGCCCAGCGTGGTCGCGGCCACCTGCAGCATCTTGGTGTGCAGGCCCTGGCCCATCTCGGTGCCGCCGTGGTTGATCAGGACCGAGCCGTCCTTGTAGATCAGCACCAGCGCGCCGCCCTGGTTGAAGGCGGTGAGGTTGAACGAGATGCCGAACTTGATGCCGGTGATCGCGAGGGCCCGCTTGGTGTTCGGGTGCGCGGCGTTGAAGGCGGCGATCTCGCGCTTGCGGTCGGCGATGCCGGCGTCGTCCTGGACCTGCTGCCAGACGGTGGAGATCCGTTCGGGCTGCGTGACCGGCTGTCCGTACGGCGTCGTCTGGCCCTGGCCCGGCTGGTAGAAGTTGCGTTCCCGCAGCTCCATGGGGTCCAGGCCGAGCAGCGGCGCGCAGCGGCCCAGGATGTCCTCGATCACCAGCATGCCCTGTGGTCCGCCAAAGCCGCGGAAGGCGGTGTTGGAGACCGTGTTGGTCTTGGCGATGCGACCGGCGACGCGCGCGTTGGGAATCCAGTAGGTGTTGTCGATGTGGCACAGCGCACGGGCCAGCACCGGCTCGGAGAGGTCCAGGCTCCAGCCGCCGTCCGCGATCAGGGTGGCGTCCAGAGCCTGGATGCGGCCGTCCGCGTCGAAGCCGATCTTCCACGTGGCGTGGAAGCCATGCCGCTTGCCGGACATGGTCAGGTCCTGAGTCCGGTTGAGCCGGAACCGGACCGGCCGGCCGGTCAGCTTGGCGCCGAGCGCGGCGACGGCCGCGAAGCCGTGCGGCTGCATCTCCTTGCCGCCGAAGCCGCCGCCCATCCGCAGGCACTGCACGGTCACCTCGTGGCTGGGCACGCCGAGCACGTGGGAGACGATCTCCTGGGTCTCCGACGGGTGCTGGGTGCTGCTCTGGATGAACACCTGCCCGTTCTCGTCGACCTGGGCCAGCGCCGCGTGCGTCTCGAGATAGAAGTGCTCCTGACCGGAGAACTGGAACTCGCCGGTGAACACGTGGGCGGAGTCGGCGAAGCCCGCGTCGATGTCGCCGGCCACCATCAGGGGCTGGGCGCCGTGATAGCTGCCCGCCGCGATCGCGTCCTGCAGCGTGACCAGGGAGGGCTGTTCGTCGAGTTCCACCTCCACGGCCGCCGCACCGAGCCGGGCCGCCTCCAGGGTCTCGCCCAGCACCCACGCGACCGCATGGCCGTGGAACATGACCTCGTCGGGGAAGAGCGGCTCGTCGTGCTTCATTCCGGCGTCGTTGACGCCGGGCACGTCGGCGCCGGTCAGCACGCGGACCACACCGGGCACGGCGAGCGCGGGCTCGGTGCGCAGCGCGGTGATCCGGCCGTGTGCCTTCATGACCTGGACCGGGTAGGCGTGCAGCACGTCCTTGGTCCGGTGGATCAGGTCGTCGGTGTAGAGCGCGGTGCCGGTGACGTGGAGGTTGGCGCTCTCGTGCGGCATCGATACACCGACGACAGGCTTTTCGGGGCGCTCGGACAGATGGCTCATGACGACACCGCCTCGGTGGTCTGTGCGTACAGCTTCAGCAGGCTCTGGCCGAGCATCGCCGCGCGGTAGTCGGCGCTGGCGCGGTGATCGCTCATCGGCGTGCCCTGGGCCTGCAGCACCTGGGCCGCGGCCTCGACCGTCTCCGTCACCCACGGCTTGCCCTCCAGGGCCGCCTCGGTGGCGAGGGCGCGGATCGGGGTGGCGGCCACGCCGCCCAGGCCGATGCGGGCCTTGCGGACGATCCCGTCCTCGATGTCGAGCGCGAAGGCGACCGCGACGCTGGAGATGTCGTCGAAGCGCCGCTTGGCGATCTTGTGGAAGGCCACGACCGGCGACAGCGGCAGCGGGATGCGCACCGCACGGATCAGCTCGCCCGGACGGCGCACGCTCTGCCGGTAGCCTGTGAAGTAGTCCGCCAGCGGGATCTCGCGCTCACCGTCGGCGTCGGCGAGCACCAGCGATGCCTCCAGCGCGAGCAGCACGGGCGGGCTGTCACCGATCGGGGAGCCCGTACCCAGGTTGCCACCGAAGGTCGCGCTGTTACGGATGAGCCGGGACGCGAACTGCGGGAACAGCTGCGCCAGCAGCGGCACACGGCCGTCGAGGCGGCGTTCGATCTCGGTGAGGGTGAGCGCCGCCCCGATCTCGATGGAGTCGGATCCGACGCGCAGGTCCCGCAGTTCGGACAGCCGGTCGATGGCGACCACGCAGTCCGCCCGGCGGGAACGGATGTTCACCTCGACGCCCCAGTCGGTGGAGCCGGCGACCACCACCGCGTCGGGCCGCTCACGCAGCAACTGCAGTGTCTCGGCGAGGGTGTTCTTCCGCAGGAACGCGCTGTCGTCCTGCATGTATTCGGTGGCGACCGGCGCGGGCGGGGACTGTTCGCGCCGCTGCGCCAGCGGGTCCTCGTCGGTGGGGGCGCCGACGGCGAACGCGGCATCGCGAATCGGGCGATAGCCGGTGCAGCGGCACAGGTTCCCGCTCAGCGCGTGCAGATCGAAGCCGTTCGGGCCGTGCTCGGCGTCGGTGCTGCCGTGCTCGGCGGCGATGCTGCCGCGCTCGCCGTCGGTGCTGCCGTGCTCGCCGTCGATGTTGCCGTGCTCGGCGCCGGTACCGCCCGCCGCGTCCGCATGCGCACAGCGGTTCGGCCGGTAGTACTCGGCGGCCATGCTGCAGATGAACCCCGGTGTGCAGTAACCGCATTGGGAGCCGCCGCGGACCGCCATCTCCTCCTGCACCGGGTGCAGGGTGGGCGGCGTGCCGGGTGCACCGGCGGTGGCGAGACCCTCGGACGTGACGATCTCCTGACCGTCCAGCGCCGCGACCGGGACCAGGCAGGCGTTGACCGCCACCCAGTCGGTGGGCTTGTTCACTCCGGGCCGGGCCACCAGGACCGAACAGGCGCCGCATTCACCCTCGGCGCAGCCCTCCTTGGTGCCGGTGAGGCCGCGCTCGCGCAGGAAGTCCAGCGCTGTCGTGTGGGGCGCAGCCGGTGAAATCGGTGCTTCTTTCCCGTTGACCGTGATGCGCGCCGCTACCATGACGGGCCTTCGTTCCGGAAAGTGATCGATCGAGTCATCATGTTCGCCAATTCCAGGCAGCTTTCTGTGTTCAGACGCGCCACGTGAGAGAAACGGGCGCAAAACGGCATGCCTCAGCGAGGTGCCGGAAGGGTGTGACGGGAATCCCGAAATGTGCCACGAACGGGCACATCAGAACGGCGTGCTCAGCAGCCGTGCGCGATCCGACCCGGAACCCAGACCGTGCGCTGGGCGAGGCGACCAAGATCAGAGCAGGTGTACATCCGCTGGTCGCCTCCTTTCCATAGTGATGGGCCGACGAATACCGCAAGCTAGTGGCTGGGGTCACCGAGGTCAAGAGGTCGACCTCTGTCTCTTGGCAACCGATGGGATCCGAGCCCGGTCGCCACCGCGTTCACGCACAAGCGAAACGCCTCTGACCTGGGAAACCATCGCCTCTCCGCCGAGGGCTCATCCGACCGGTCAGGCGGAGGCCGGGGCGGCCACGACCGGCCGCAGGACTGCGGCAGCGTGGAAGCGACCACCGCACCCCGGCATCCCGCTGCCGTTGGCGGCACCCGGGCATCCCGCTGCCGTTGCCGGCGCCCCGGCATCCCGCTGCCGTGGCGGGCGGCCCGGCCGGCGGTGTGTCCGGGGGTTACCCCCCGGCAACGGGTGGGGCGGGCCGCGTGCGCATACGGTGGCTGGCAGGCTTCATCGGGCCGGGGGGCCGTCACCAGAATTCGGGGCATGACGATCTCCCCCGACGCCTCCCCTGCAACCCGCCGTTCCGCCGTCGACACGGGTATGTCGAACCACGGTGCCGGCAGCGACTTCGCCCGGCTGTCCCAGCGGATCGCCGCGGCCGGTCTGCTCGAGCGGCGCCCCGGCTACTACACGGTGCGGCTCGGTCTCGTGATCGGGTCGTTCGTCGCCGGCTGGGGAGCGTTCCTCGCCCTCGGCGACACCTGGTGGCAACTGGCCGTGGCCGCGGTGCTGGCCATGGTGTTCGGACAGGTCGCTCTGGTGGCGCACGACCTGGCCCACCGGCAGGTCTTCCGGCGGCGCCGGCACAGCGAGATCTGGGGACGGCTGTTCGGCAATCTCGGCATCGGCATGAGCTACGGGTGGTGGATGAACAAGCACACCCGCCACCACGCCCACCCCAACCATGAGGAACTCGACCCCGACGTCGCCCCGGACATCCTGGTGTGGTCCACCGACCAGGCCCGCGCCAGCCGGGGCCTGGCCCGCCTCCTCGGTGGTCACCAGGCGCAGCTCTTCTTCCCGTTGCTGACCCTGGAGGGCTTCAACCTGCACGTCGCCAGTCTCCGGGCGCTGCGCTCACCGTTCATGAAGAACCGGCTGACGGAGGGCGCTCTGCTCCTGCTGCACATGGCAGCGGTGCTCTCCGCCGTGTTCCTGGTGCTCTCTCCGGGCAAGGCGGTGGCGTTCCTCGCCGTGAACCAGTGCCTGTTCGGGGTCTACCTGGGCTGCACCTTCGCTCCCAACCACAAGGGCATGCCGACGATCACCGGCGAGCAGCAGCTCGACTTCCTGCGGCGCCAGGTCCTGACCTCGCGGAACGTGCGCGGTGGCTGGTTCACCGACGTGATGCTGGGCGGGCTCAACTACCAGATCGAGCACCACCTGTTCCCGAGCATGCCCACGGTCCATCTGCGTCGGGCCCGGGTGATCGTGCGGCAGTACTGCGCCGAGACCGGGGTGCCGTACCACGAGACCGGACTGATCCAGTCCTACCGCGAGGCCCTGACGCACATGCACCGCGTGGGTGAGCCGATCAGGCAGCAGCGCCGGGCGTGAACGACCGCCGGAACGCACCCCGGCGGCCCGAGCGTACGGCATGGGGGCGGAGAAAGGCAGGCCGGAGCCCCGCCGACGTGTCGGGGCGGGGCTCGTTCAGGCCTTGAGCGCGGTCAGGCGCTCGGGTTCGCCGGGGACGAGGCGCGGCGCGGCAGCTTCCAGTTCGGGCGCGGGAAGTGGCAGGTATAGCCGTTCGGATAGCGTTCCAGGTAGTCCTGGTGCTCGGGCTCGGCCTCCCAGAAGTCGCCCACGGGCTCGACCTCGGTGACCACGTTGCCCGGCCACAGACCGCTCGCCTCGACGTCCGCGATGGTGTCCAGGGCGACGCGGTGCTGTTCCTCGTCGGCGTAGAAGATGGCGGACCGGTAGCTGCGTCCGATGTCGTTGCCCTGGCGGTCCTTCGTCGTCGGATCGTGGATCTGGAAGAAGAACTCCAGGATGTCGCGGTAGCTCGTGGCCGAGGGATCGAAGAGGATCTCGATGGCCTCGGCGTGGTCGCCGTGGTTGCGGTATGTGGCGTTCGGCGTGTCACCACCGCTGTACCCGACACGGGTGGCCACCACGCCGGGCTGCTTGCGGACCAGGTCCTGCATTCCCCAGAAACAACCGCCCGCCAGTACGGCTCGCTCGGTTTCCGATGCCATCGGTTGCTCCTCACGTTCGAGCCGCTGTCGGGCGCGGTCGTTGATCTACGGTTCTCGCTGCCATCCAGCTTATTACTACCTGCGAGTAATCACGGAGCGGGGCGAGAACGCGGAGCCGCCCTCCATCGCAACGGACCGCGAGAACGGAGCGACGTCGCTCGGAACGGGCCGGAAGCGCGGAGCGACGCTCACGGGAATGGACCGGTGCGCGGGCGACGCATGGGAACGGACCGGAGCGCGGGGCGACCCCACGGGGACGGACCGGGAATCCGAAGCGACCCATGAGAACGGACCGGGAATCCGAAGCGCCCCCCGTCGAGCGCCCCGGGAGCACGCAGCCGCGCCTTTCCGGCGAAGCACCGGGCCGTCATCACGCCGAGCCCGAGTATTGACTCGGAGACCGGCACTGGCGATCCTCATGGCGCACAGTTTGCGTAGACATGACAAATCGGTATGCGCGCGTGTCTCCGGGCCCTGACCTCCTTCTCGGTCGGCCGCGCATCCCGCCGACCGAGGGACGTGGGCCGTGGCCATGACCAGCCACCCGTACCGCCGACGCAAGAACGTCACCGTAGTGTCCCTGCTCCTCCTCGTACTGGCCGCCGTGCTCGGCCCCACCCCGAGTTCGGCGGCCGGAAACGACTGGTGGGTCCCGGGCGCAAGACCCGCACCGGACTCCGGGATCAACGTCACCGGCGAGCCGTTCACGGGCACCGACGCCAAGGGCGAGGTACGCGGGTTCGCCGACGCCCACGACCACCTCTTCTCCAACGAGGCCTTCGGCGGTCGGCTCATCTGCGGCAAGGTCTTCTCCGAGGCCGGGATCGCCGACGCGCTCAAGGACTGTCCCGAGCACTACCCCGACGGCTCGCTGGCCGTCTTCGACTTCATCACCAAGGGCGGTGACGGCAGGCACGACCCGGTCGGCTGGCCCACGTTCAAGGACTGGCCCGCCCACGACTCGCTGACCCACCAGCAGAACTACTACGCCTGGGTGGAACGGGCCTGGCGCGGCGGCCAGCGGGTGCTGGTCAACGACCTCGTCACCAACGGTGTGATCTGCTCGGTGTACTTCTTCAAGGACCGCAGCTGCGACGAGATGACGTCCATCCGGCTGCAGGCGAAGATGTCGTACGACCTGCAGGCCTACATCGACAAGATGTACGGCGGCGCGGGCAAGGGCTGGTTCCGCATCGTCACCGACAGCGCGCAGGCCCGTGAGGTGGTCGAGCAGGGCAAGCTGGCGGTCGTCCTGGGTGTGGAGACCTCGGAGCCCTTCGGCTGCAAGCAGGTCCTGGACATCGCGCAGTGCAGCAAGGAGGACATCGACAAGGGACTCGACGAGCTGTACGCGCTGGGCGTGCGCAGCATGTTCCTGTGCCACAAGTTCGACAACGCGCTGTGCGGAGTGCGCTTCGACTCGGGCGGGCTCGGTACGGCCATCAACGTGGGCCAGTTCCTGTCGACCGGCACCTTCTGGAAGACGGAGAAGTGCACGGGCCCGCAGCACGACAACCCCATCGGCTCCGCAGCGGCACCCGGCGCCGAGGCGAAACTGCCGGCCGGCGTGAGTGTCCCGTCGTACGACTCGGACGCGCAGTGCAACGTGCGCGGGCTCACCGGCCTCGGTGAGTACGCCGTGCGCGGCATGATGAAGCGCAAGATGATGCTGGAGATCGACCACATGAGCGTCAAGGCCGTCGGCCGTGCGCTCGACATCTTCGAGTCCGAGTCCTACCCCGGCGTGATCTCCTCGCACAGCTGGATGGACATGAACTGGACCGACCGGGTGTACGGTCTCGGCGGTTTCATCGCCCAGTACATGAACGGCTCGGAAGGGTTCGTGGCCGAGGCCGGCCGTACGAAGGCGTTGCGGGACAAGTACGGCGTGGGCTACGGCTACGGCACGGACATGAACGGTGTCGGTGGCTGGCCGGGACCCCGGGGCGCGGACGCCCCCGACAAGGTCACGTACCCCTTCCGCAGCGTCGACGGGGGCTCCGTCATCGACCGGGTGACCACCGGGGAACGCACCTGGGACCTGAACACCGACGGAGCCGCGCACTACGGCCTCGTCCCCGACTGGATCGAGGACATCAGGCGGGTCGGCGGCCAGAGCGTGGTGAACGACCTCTTCCGGGGCGCCGAGACCTACCTCGACACCTGGGGAGCGACCGAGCAGCACCAGGCGGGGGTCGACCTCGCCAAGGACGCGCCGGCCACGGCCAGTTCGGCGGAGTGGTGGAACCCGTTCACCAGCTACGCGCCGAGCCGCGCCGTCGACGGCACCCGGGACACCCGCTGGGCCAGCGAGTGGAGCGACGGCCAGTGGCTGCGGATCGACCTGGGCTCGACCCACCGGGTCGGACGGGTCACGCTCGACTGGGAGCGCGCGTACGGGAAGTCGTACGGCATCCAGCTCTCGGCGGACGGCTCGCACTGGCAGACGGCCTGGTCGACCACCACGGGTGACGGCGGGCTCGACACCGCACGGTTCACCGGCACCCCGGCACGCTACGTCCGTGTCACCGGCACGGAGCGTGGCACCAAGTGGGGATACTCGCTGTACGAGGTCGGCGTGCACAGCAGCTGACAAGCAGCACCTGAAAAAGGACCCGGCGGTGCCGCCGTCACGCACGGGCGGCACCGCCGGGCCTCAGGGTCTGGTGGACCCACTCGTTCACCTTCAGCAGTTCACTTCGGGTCCCGGTGAACCCACTCGGTGACCTTGAGCAGCTCGCTTCAGGTCCTGGTGGACCCACCCGGTCACCTTCAGCAGCTCGCTTCAGGATCCTGGTGGACCTACTCGGTCACCTTCAGCAGCTTGTTGGCCGTTCCGCTGCTGGGGTTGGTGATCTTGTCGCTGGTGGCACCACCGGTCAGCGCCGTGGCCACCTGGGCGGGCGTGGCGTCCGGGTGTCCGGCCAGGTAGACGGCGGCGGCTCCTGTGACGTGGGGGGTGGCCATGGAGGTACCGGAGATCGTCTTGGTGCCCTGGTCGCTGTCGTTCCAGTCGGAGGTGATGTCCGAACCCGGCGCGTACAGGTCGACGACCTTGCCGAAGTTGGAGAAGTCCGACTGGGCGTCGTCCTTGGTGCTGGAGGCGACCGTGATGGCCTCGGGGACCCGGGCCGGCGAACCCTGCCCCGCGTCCGCGGACTCGTTGCCGGCGGCGACCGCGAAGGTGACGCCCGAGGCGATGGCCTTCTTCACCGCCTCGTCGAGCGCCGGGTCCGCGCCTCCGCCGAGGCTCATGTTGGCCACCGAGGGGCCCTGGTGATTCTTGGTCACCCAGTCGATGCCGGCGACGACCTGCTCGGTGGTCCCGGAACCGTTGTCGTCGAGAACTCTCACCGCGACGATCTTGGCCTTCTTGGCCACACCGTGGGCGGTACCGGCGATGGTGCCCGCCACATGGGTGCCGTGGCCGTTGCCGTCGTCGGCCTTGTCGTCGTTGTCGACGGCGTCGAACCCGTAGCCCGCGCGGCCTTCGAAGTCCTTGTGGCTGATGCGTACGCCGGTGTCGATGACGTACGCGGTCACCCCTTCCCCGGCCTTGTCCGGGTAGGTGTACTTGCCGTCGCCGGCCGCGTCCTTCTGGTCGATGCGGTCCAGGCCCCAGGACGGCGGCTTGTCCTGGGTGGCATTGATGTGGAACTTCTTGTTCTGGACGACCGTGGCCACCGCGGGGTCGGCCGCGAGGCGCTTGGCCTCCGTCTCGGTGAGGCTGTCGGCCGAGAAGCCGTTGACCGCCGAGCCGTAGGTGCGGCTGAGTTTGCCGCCGTACTCGGTGGCCAGCTCCTTCTTCTCGGATCCGGAGGTCTTCTGGTCCAGGAGCACGATGTAGCTGCCGGCCACGGCTCCTTCCGCGTTCAGGCCGTAGACCGTGCCCTCGGCAGGCTGTCCGGCCTGTGCGACGGGGGACACGTACAAGCCGGTACCGATGACGGTGGCGGCGGCCGCGATCGCGGTGACGGTCTTGGCCTTGCCCATGCGTTTGTGATGCGCCGACAAGAGGGGTCTCCTCGTGGAGTGGGGGGATTTGCGTTCGGGCGGCAGCGCTGCGCGTGCTCTGGAGCGTGCCGACTTGTCGCGAACAGATCAACCCCCTGACGAGGCGCCGAGGCCTCGCCCATGATCGATCTCCACAGGATTCACGCACCTTCGAAGCAACCCGAGTGCAAACGTGCAGCCCCTCACGCTGGTTGAATCGCCAAGGAAGAAACACGAATTAACCGTGCCGCTTTCTTCACCGTCTGGTCACGTGCGGCGCGGTGGAACGTGTCCTCGTGCGGTGGCCGCGGGGTCGCGCGCGAGACACAGAGGGCCTGCGGGGGCTTTCCGGGATGCACGCCAGGCAGGCGGTGAGAGACGGAAGCCCTGTCGGTGACAACCGCCCGCCGCCCAGGGCCGCTTCAGGGGTCCGGGCCTCACGGCCCCACGGCGAACAGCGCACGGACGGCGGCGCCGACCCGGTCGGCCACCACGTCGGGTGCGGAGGCGTCGAGCTTGCCGTCGAGATGCAGGAAGGCCAGGCCGTGGACCAAGGCCCACACCGCGGTCGACAGCGCTTCCGGATCGGCGCCGGGGAAGGCACGGCGGACGAGGCCGGCGACGTATTCCGAGACGGCGGCAGTGGCTTCCGCCCGTTCGCCGCTGTCCAGATCACAGGGCTCCGCGAACATGACGCGGAACAGTGCCGGGCGGTCGAGCGCGAAGCGGACGTAGGTGACGCCCACCGCAGCGAGGTCATCGGGCGTCGCGGGCGAGGGATGGGCCGCGGCCAGGTGCTCGGCGAGCTCCCGGTAGCCCTCCGCGGCGACCGCGGAGACCAACGCGTCACGGTCCGCGTAGTGGCGGTAGGGAGCAGTCGCCGACACACCGGCCCGCCGCGCCACGGCCCGCAGCGACAGGCCGGCGCTGCCGTCCTCCTCGAGCAGTTCCCGCGCCGCGCGCAGGCAGGCGGTGCGCAGATCACCGTGATGGTACGAGGCACTCGCTTGTGGCATGGTTCACCCTCCGTAATGTTTACACCGCTCACATCGTCGCCTTAATGTGAGCGGTGCATACATTCTAGGAGATCACAAGGAGAGCCCGGATGTCCGGCGAACTTTTCTCACCACTGCCCCTGCGCTCCGGGACGGTGCTGCAGAACCGGGTGGCGAAGGCGGCCATGGAGGAGAACATGGCCGAGTACGGCCAACTCCCCGGCCGGCACCTGACGGCGCTGTACCGCCGCTGGGCCACCGGCGGCTCCGGACTGCTGATCACCGGCAACGTCATGGTCCACGCCGAGGCACTGACCGGCCCCGGCGGCGTGGTACTCGACGACGCCTCGCCGCTGGAGCCGTTCACCGACTGGGCCGCAGCCGGCAAGGCCGGTGGGGCGGCGATGTGGATGCAGATCAACCACCCCGGACGCCAGGTCCACGCCAACATGCCCGGCGTCGTGTGGGCCCCCTCCGCTGTCGGTGTCGACCTGGGCCGGCACAGCAGCCGCTTCGGTCGCCCCGTCGCCATGACCCCGAAGCAGATCGAGGCCACCGTGGAACGGTTCGCCGTCACGGCCGCACGCGCCGAACAGGCGGGGTTCGACGGCGTCGAGGTGCACGCCGCGCACGGCTACCTGCTGTCCCAGTTCCTGTCCCCGCTGGTCAACCGGCGCACCGACGCATGGGGCGGGCCGCTGGAGAACCGGGCCCGGATGCTCCTGGACGTCGTCCGCGCCGTCCGCGCCGCTGTCTCACCGTCCTTCGCGGTCGCCGTGAAACTCAACTCCGCCGACTTCCAGCGCGGCGGATTCGACGCCGACGACGCCCGACAGGTGATCGAGATGCTCGCACCGCTCGGCGTCGACCTGGTCGAACTGTCCGGCGGCAGCTACGAGAGTCCCGCGATGTCCGGCCGCCCCGCCGATGCCCGCACCCACGCCCGTGAGGTCTACTTCCTGGAACTGGCGACGGACCTGGTCAGGACCAGCCCGCTCCCGTTGATGCTCACGGGCGGTATCACCCGGCGCGACACCGCGGAGCGGGTCCTCGCCAGTGGCGTGGCGCTGATCGGGATGGGCACGGCCCTCGCCGTCACCCCGGACCTGCCCGACCGCTGGCGCAGCGGCCACGAAGCCGACCGTCGGCTGCGGCCGGTGAGCTGGTCCGACAAGACCCTGGCTGCCGCCGCCGGCATGGCACAGGTCCGCCACCAGCTGCGCCGCCTCGCCCGGGGGACCGACCCGGCGCCCGGCACCCACCCGGCCCGCGCCCTGCTCTCGGAGCAACGCCTGCAGCGACGAGCCCTGCGCCGGTACCGCGCCTGGCTGCCCGAGCCGGCCACGGACAGCTCCGCGGTGCTCAGCCGACAGAGGTGAGGCGCGGGAACGCCGACGGTCTCGCCACGCAAGTGCGAGTGCCCGAGTGCCGCAGGCGCGCGCGGCGCGAACACCGCGCACAGGTGTGCCGGGCAGGCGATCCTGGTGAGCAGACACGTCAGCCAGACGCCAGGAGGCGTGGCCGGTGATCGCCGTCAACCCGATGGACAGCGCCTCGGTGCTGGCCGCCTTCGGTGCACTGGGCGTTCTGCTGGTGATCTTCGCCGAGTCGGGCCTGCTGGTCGTCGGCTTCTTCCTGCCCGGGGACACGCTGCTGTTCCCGGCCGGTGTGCTGTGTGCGGGCAGCGCACAGCAGCCGCCGCGACTGGCGCTGTGGCAGGTGCTGCTGTGCGCCGCCGTCGGGGCCGTGGCGGGCGGGCAGGTGGGGTTCCTGATCGGGCGGCACGGCGGCAGGGCACTGCTCGCACGCACGTCCAGCACGCGACTGAAGGACGCGGCGACGCGGGCCGAGCAGTTGCTGGCGCGCTACGGCTACCGCAAGGCGCTGGTGATCGGGCGGTTCGTGCCGCTGCTGCGGTCGGTACTGCATCCGGTGGCGGGTGCGCTGGGGGTGCCCACGCGGACCTTCACGCTGTGGCAGGCCGTGGCCGGTGTGCTGTGGTCGCAGACGCTGGTCCTGGCCGGATACACCCTCGGCGCCTCCGTCCCGCACATCGACGACTACCTGCTGCCGCTGGTCGCCCTCGTCGTCGTCCTCTCCCTGCTCCCGCTGCTGCCTGAGGCCCGCCGCACCCGACGAAACCGGCGGGACGGGCAGGACGGGCAGGACGGGCAGGACGGGCAGCACGAGAAGGACCGGCAAGACCAGCAAGACGGGAAGGGCCAGCAACGCGGGGAGGACCGGCAAGACGGGAAGGACCGGCAACGCGGGAAGGGCCAGCAGGACGGGAAGGACCGGCAACGCGGGAAGGGCCAGCAGGACGGGAAGGACCGACAGGACCGGCAAGCCGGGAAAGACCAGCAACGCGGGAAGGACCGGCAGGACGGGAAGGACCGGCGGGACGGGCAAGGCGGGAAGGACCGGCGGGACGGGCCTGGACCGGCGTGAATCCTCGCGCTGATCCCGCCGCGGCCGTCACACCCCGGCCGCCCGGTGCATGACCCGCCCCGGCACCACCGTGAGCACCAGCCGCTGCGCGGCCAGGCCGGTGTCCGGCACCGCCGGCGGGCCGTCGGCCGGCACCGTGAGGCCGGCACCGTGAGTTCGGCACCGTGAGGTCGGCACCGTGAGGTCGGCACCGTGAGGTCGGCACCGTGAGGTCGGCACCGTGAGGTCGGCACGGTGGCCGACGGCGAGCCGGCCCGCGTGTCGCTCCTCACCCGCGGACCGGGCGGCGTCGACGGTCATGCCCTGGAGCGCCTGCAGTCCGGCGCGGCCTGTCCGGAGCCGTTCGGCGGCGGGGAGAGAGCGGCGGGGCGGCGGTGCCGGGCGCCTGCCATGACCTGCAGCGGCGGCTTCGGCGCGCCGGGCCGGTCGGAGCCGGGACCACCCCTGCACCGGTCCCCGACAGGTCACGGCAGCGGAGGGCCCGCCCGGCCCGCTCCTCGCTCGTCCAGCTCGCCTATCACCGCCTGCACGTGAGCCGGTTCGCCCGACCGGCCGCCGGCACAGCGCCAGGACGGGCGTCCGGCGTCCTGCGCCACATGCATCCCGAGCCCGTGCACGGTGCAGACCGGCCAGACCTGCCACAGGCATTCCATGACCGTCTCCTGGGCGGCTTCGGCGACGGTGAGCAGGGCCTCGTCCGCGGAGGCGACCGGCCACAGGGGATTGCCGTGCGCGTCGCCGTTCGCGAGGGCGACGAAGACCTGCCCGGCCTCGCCCTCCTGGTCGGCCGGGTACGCGATGAGGCACAGCGGACGCTGCTCGGGCAGTGTGGCCGCCAGGTCCCGGTTGACCACGGCCAGCGCCTCCTCCCACAGCGGGAGTTCGCCGGCGGGCACGAAATGCGGCTGGGGGAAGGGCGAAGAGTGCATGACCCGATTGTCCCCGGCGGGCTCACCGCCGTGCGGGCGGCCCCCGGCCGGCACGGGCCCGCAGCACCCCAGCCGGCACCGGTCCGCAGCACCCCGGCCTGCACAGGCCGCAGCACCCCGGCCAGCACAGGCCGCAGCACCCCAGCCGACACGTGCCGCAGCACCCCAGCCGGCGCAGGCCGCAGTGCCCCGGTCCCCGTCCCGGCGGGCCAACGACGCCTGCTGGACGGCTCCGTGACCACCCGTGAGACTGGGTCGGGTCCGACGCCCCCGCTTCCCAGGACGGTGCCATGGAAGAGCAAGTGCCCCGCGTCGAACTCACCCCGCAGGCGGCCGAGCTGGTGCGCAGGCTGCGTGCCGAGCACGGTCCGCTGATGTTCCACCAGTCCGGCGGCTGCTGCGACGGCAGCGCCCCCATGTGCTACCCGGACGGCGAGTTCCGCACCGGCGGCTCGGACGTGCTGCTGGCGGAGCTGGCCGTGGAGGGCGTCGAGGAGCCCGTCACCTTCTGGATGTCGCGCGGCCAGTACGAGGCATGGAGCCACACCCGGCTCATCGTGGACGTCGTACCGGGCCGGGGCAGCGGCTTCTCGCTGGAGGCACCCGAGGGGGTGCGTTTTCTCACTCGTTCTCGCGTCGTCGACGCCCAGTAGTCCCGCCGGCCGCCTGTGTCTGGTGCACTCCCTTGTAGACAGGGGCAGTTGACGAGACATCAGGAGGCACGGTGGCGAGACGTCGCAGGCGTTCGGCAGCGGGCAGAGCGGTTCTCACAGTTGTCACGGCGTTCGGTGTGCTGGCCGGTGCGGCCCTGGTGGGTGCGGCACCGGCCGCTGCCGCACCGACGGGCCGGCGGATCGCGCCGGGCGTCACCTACCGGCAGTTCGACATCGACGCCGCCGCGGGCACGGCCCGCGCCCATCTGCTCACGATCGATCTGGCCGATCCGCATGTCCGGGTGGATCTGCTGTACCCGGGCGCGGTGGCGGTCCGGGCGACCGTCTCCCGGCTGGCCGACTCGGCAGGGGCGGTCGCGGGGGTCAACGGTGACTTCTTCAACATCACCGAGACGCAGCACCCGGGCGTGGAGGCCACCGGCGCGGCCGTCGGACCGGCTGTCGCGGCCGGGCAGGTGCTCAAGGCGGCGGTGCCGGACGGCCAGCGGTTCGGGCCGTCGCTGCCCCCGGGGACGAGCACGCAGGACGTCTTCGGCGTGGGCACGGACCGGCGGGCCCGGCTGGACCGCATGACCCTCGTCGGCACGGTCGGCACGCCCGGGGGCCGGCTGCCGCTCAAGGGCCTCAACCAGTACGCCGTCCCGGTGAACTCCGTCGGCGCGTTCACCGCGTCGTGGGGCAGCGCCTCACGGATGCGGGCCGTCTGCGGCACCGACACCCAGCGGTCGGCGCCGTGCAGCACCGACACCTACGAGGTGAAGGTGCAGGGCGGCCGGGTGGTGTCCGTGTCCGATGCCCCGGGCAGCGGCGCGATCCCGGCCGGCACAACGGTCCTGGTCGGCCGTGAGGAGGGCGCGCAGCAACTGCGCAAGCTGTCGGTCGGTGACGCGGTGGACGTCCCGCACAGCCTCGTGGCGGCCTCATCCGGGGTGCCGTACACGTTCGTGATCGGCGGCTTCCCGATCCTGCGCGACGGCACTGCGTTGTCCGGCCTGGACGACAGCACCTCGGCGGTGCGCACGGCCGCCGGTTTCAAGGGCGGCGGGCAGCAGCTGCTGCTCCTGGCGCTGGACGGGGGTGTGGACTACCGGACCGGGCTGACCGTCGCGGAGGAGGCGGACACCATGGAGTCGCTGGGTGCCTCCGCCGCCTTCAATCTGGACGGCGGCGGCTCGACGGAGCTGGTCGCCCGCGAGGAGGACGACGACGCCGTGTCGGTCCGCAATCACCCGAGCGGCGGCGCCGAACGCCCGGTGCCGAACGGCATCGGCGTCTTCTCCACCGCCTGATCCGCCCCGTGCGGCCTCAGGGCCGCAGGCTGCTCACCAGGTCGGCGGTCGCGTTGAGCCCGCTGTGAATGGTGGGCGCCATGCTCGTGCAGGCCAGATAGAAACCGAGCATCGTGCAGACCAGGGCATGGGAGATCTTCAGCGAGCAGTTGCGTACGAAGATCACGGCAAGGACCAGGAGCAGCAGCACCACAGAGATGGAAATGGCCATCGGGAACCTCCTCCGCCACGCCCCGTGTGCGGCGTTCGGCCGCAAGTGTGGCGTAGCGGAGGGATTGTCCGGGCGGCTGACGTGTCCTCCGATCGTGTGGTGTTACTCGGAGGGGTGGGCGTCGAGGAACGCCTCCAGGCCGGCGAGGTCGTCGGTGTTGAGGTAGTCGACGCCCGCCGCGAGCAGTTCCGTCCACAGTGCGTCCCGGGCCGGGCCCGCGGTGTCGGGGGTGGCCCAGAACCGGATCTGCCGCCCGCGCGCGTGGGCGGCGCCGGTGATGCTGCGCAGCTTCTGCCGTTCGGCGTCCGGGAACGTCCCCTCGCCCGTCCAGGTGAAGTTCTGCGTCCAGTTGTCGCTGACGAGCGGGATGAAGGAGGCCGGGGCGGTGCCGCCGAGGTCGCCGAGCCGGCCGTCGTAGAAGGCGCGGCGCTCGGTCTGGGCGGTCATGGGGGTACGGGCCGCCCGGTCGCCGGAGATGACGGCGGTGACCGGTCCGGGGTGGACGCGGTCGTGCGCGAACCGTGTGAACAGGTGCGGGTAGCGGCGCAGCCGGCGGTCGAGTTCGAGGTAGGTCGAGGAGCCCTCGGTCTTGATGTCGATGAGGAGCTGGAGCGGCCGGCGCCATCCGCGGTGGACGGAGCCGTGGCCGGCCTTCACCCGGGCGGACAGCGGGTCGAGGTAGAGGGATTCGAGAGTGCGGGCCGGGTCCAGCTCGGAGGCGTCGTGTCCGATGAGGAGCTGGTCGCCGACGAGGAAGACGTCGGCCTCGACGCTGCCGAACCGGTGGTCGAGGGCGTCGAACAGGGGCCGCGGGTGCTCGTAGTCGTTGTGGGCATGGGCGCGCCACAGCGGACACGCCGCGCGGTGGCCGCCGGCCGCCCGGGCCGTTGACACGGGCAGGACGACCGCGCCGGCGAGGGCGGCGCCGAGGGCGCTGAGGGCTCTGCGGCGGGTGGTGAGGGCCATGCACTGCCTCCCTTGAGTACCGGATGGGACCGGGGAGAGTATGCGTGCGCTTCCCGCCCAAGGGACGGAGCACGCAAGGGAGTTGGCTGGAGTGCCGCCCTCTGTTCACGTCGCCGGCCCGGGCGCACGGAAAAGCCCGCCCCGGGTGGGGCGGGCCTCACGGGGCGCGGGTCAGGGTGCCTGGAGGTCGACCAGTTGGGCCAGGGCCTCACGGTGGGCGCCCCCGGTACCGTAGGCGATCGAGTCGGCCTTGGCCCGCTTCAGGTACAGGTGGACGGGGTGTTCCCAGGTCATGCCGATCCCGCCGTGCAGTTGCAGCGCCTCCTCGGTGGCGCGTACGGCGACGGAGGCGGCGTACGCCTGGGCGACGGCCACCGAGATGTCGATGTCCTCGCCGGTGGACAGGGCGTCGGCGGCGGCGCGGGCGGCGGCCCGGAGGTTGACCACCTCAAGCCACAGCTGGGCGAGCCGGTGCTTGAGCGCCTGGAAGCCGCCGACCGGCCGGTTGAACTGCTTGCGCTCCTTGAGGTAGCGGACCGTCTCGGTCAACGCCCATTCAGCCACGCCCAGTTGCTCGGAGGCGAGCAGCCCGGCGGCGGCACGCAGCGCCCGTCGTACGGCGGGTTCGGCGTCGCCCAGCCGGCGGCCGCCGCGCACTCCGTCGAGGGTGACGCGCGCCAGCGGCCGGGTGAGGTCCAGGGACGTCTGCGGGGTGATCGTCGCGGCGGCGGCGTCGACCGCGTACAGGCCGCCGTCGTCCGCGGGCACCAGCAGCAGGTCGGCGACGGCCGCGTCGGCGACGCCGGACAACTCACCGTGCAGGGAACCGCCGGCGACCCGTACGGTCGCGAAGGCGGCGCCGGGGGCGGTGTGCAGCCCCACCGCGAGCGCGCCGACCATCGTCCCGGAGGCCAGCTGCGCGAGCAGGTCGTCGGCCCCGCACTCCAGCAGCGCCTCCGTGGCGACGACGGCGCTCGTCAGATAGGGCACGGGGGCGACCGCCCGCCCCAGTTCCTCGAGGACGACGGCGGCCTCCCGGTGGGTGGCGCCCTGGCCGTCCAGCTCCTCCGGAACGAGCAGGCCGCCGAGGCCCATCTCGCCGGTCAGCGTCTTCCACAGCGAGATGTCGTGCGGCGCGTCCGACTCGGCGCGGGAGATCACCGCGGCCGGGTCGCAGCGGTCGGCCAGCAGGCCCCGTACCGCCGACCGCAGCGCCTCTTCCTCCTCGGAATACAGCAGATCCGTCATCGGGCGAGGTCCTTCCAGGCGACGTCCTTGTCGGTGCGCGGCTCGGCGGGCAGGCCCAGGACGCGCTCGGCGACGATGTTCAGCAGGACCTCACTGGTCCCGCCCTCGATGCTGTTGCCCTTGGAACGCAGGTAGCGGTAGCCGGCGTCCCGGCCGGTGAAGTCGACGAGTTCGGGCCGGCGCATGCTCCAGTCGTCGTACAACAGGCCCTCCTCGCCGCGGAGTTCGACCTCAAGGCCGCTGATCTCCTGGTTCAGGCGGGCGAAGGCGAGCTTCATGCCGGCGCCCTCGGGGCCGGGCTGGCCGACCACGAGCTGCTGGCGCAGGCGCTCGGCGGTGAGGCGGGAGACCTCGGCCTCGACCCACAGCTCGAGCAGCCGCTGGTGCAGGTCGTGGGTGCGCAGTTCGGGGCGTTCGCGCCAGGTCTTCGCGACCGGGCCGATCATGCCGCCCTCGCGGGGCAGGGCCATGCCGCCGATGGCGACGCGTTCGTTGTTGAGCGTGGTCTGGGCGACCCGCCAGCCGTCGCCGACCTCGCCGAGGCGGCGTGTGTCGGGGATGCGGACGTCGGTGAGGAAGACCTCGTTGAACTCGGCCTCGCCGGTGATCTGGCGCAGTGGCCGGACCTCGACGCCCGGGTCGGTCATGTCGCACACGAAGTAGGTGATGCCCGCGTGCTTGGGCACGGCCGGGTCGGTGCGTGCGATGAGGATGGCCCAGCGGGCGAGGTGGGCGCTGGACGTCCACACCTTCTGTCCGTTGACCACCCAGCCGTCGCCCTCGCGGACGGCCCGGGTGCCGAGCGCGGCCAGGTCGGAGCCGGCGCCGGGCTCGCTGAACAGCTGGCACCAGACCTCCTCGCCGGTCCACAGGGGCCGCAGGAAGCGCCGCTTCTGCTCCTCGGTGCCGTACTTGAGGATCGTCGGCGCGGCCATGCCGAGGCCGATGCCGATGCGCCTCGGGTCGTTGTCGGGGGCGCCGGCGGCCTCCAGTCCGGCGTCCACGACGCCCTGCAGGGAACGCGGGGCGCCGAGCCCGCCGAGGCCCTCGGGGTAGTGCACCCAGGCCAGGCCGGCGTCGAAGCGGGCCCGGAGGAAGTCCAGGCGGTCGGTGCTCGCGGGCGGATGCTGCGCGAGCAGCTCCCGGGTGCGGCGGCGCAGTTCGTCGGCGTCGGTCATGCGGCGGCTCCGTTCTCGAGCAGGACGGCGACCCGGCCGGTGGTCACCCCGTCGGCGACCCGCTGCACGGCTCCCGCCGCCTCGGCGAGCGGCACCCGCTCGCTCACCAGCGGCTTGATCGCGCCCTGGGCGGCCAGTTCGGTCAGCTGCTCGTGGCAGTGCTGGACCAGCTTCGGGTTCTTTGTGTTGTACAGGCCCCAGTGCAGGCCGAGGATCGCGTAGTTCTTCACCAGGGCGTGGTTGAGGGCCGGGCTCGGGATGCTGCCGCTGGCGAAGCCGACGACGACGATGCGGCCCTCGAAGGCGACCAGCTTCGCGGACTGCGCGTACGCCTCGCCGCCGACCGGGTCGTAGATCACGTCGGCGCCCCGGCCGCCGGTGGCCTCCTTCACGGCCGCGACGACGTCCTCGCTGCGCCGGTCGACGACCACGTCACAGCCCAGCTCCCTGGCGACGGCGGCCTTGTCGGCGCCACCGACCACGCCGATCACGGTGGCCCCGGCCGCCTTGCCGAGCTGCACAGCCGCGCTGCCGACACCTCCGGCGGCGGCGTGCACGAGCAGGGTCTCGCCGGCTTCCAGGTGAGCACGGCGGTGCAGGCCGAACCAGCCCGTCTGGTAGCCGATGTGCAGCGCGGCGGCCTCGGCGTCGTCCAGGGACTCGGGCGCGGGCAGCAGGGCGCGGGCGTCGGCGAGGGCGTACTCGGCGAAACCGCCGTACGGCAGCGCGGGGTTGGCGATCACCCGGCGGCCGTCCTCGGTCTCGCCGCAGATCTCCACGCCCGGCGTGAACGGCAACGGCGGACGCACCTGGTACTGGCCCCGGCACAGCAGCGCGTCCGGGAAGTTGATGTTGGCGGCACGCACCCGAAGCAGCACTTGGCCGTCACCGGGTGTGGGCCGCTCCACCTCCGCCAGACGCATCACCTCGCCCGGCTCGCCGTTCTCGTGCACTTGCCATGCCTGCATGCGGTGCCTCCACGGGGGACTGCTTCGTCTGACCGGGTCCGATCGCATACTAAGCGGTCGCTTGCCGATCAGGGAACAGTCCTCCGCGGTCACTTCCGAGACGACGGCCGCGCCCGTACGTGCATCCGCTCCCCCTGTGGCCCGAACAGGCTGAGGAATTCCACCGGCCCTTCCCCCGTCGACCCGAACCAGTGCGGCACGCGTGTGTCGAACTCGGCCGCCTCCCCCGCCGACAGCACCACGTCGTGCTGCCCGAGCACGAGCCGCAGCCGCCCGGCGAGCACGTACAGCCACTCGTAGCCCTCGTGGGTGCGAGGGTCCGGCTCGGCCGCCCGCTGCGGCTCGACCACCTTGTAGGCCTGGAGCCCGCCGGGCTGCCTGGTCAGCGGATACATCGTCCGCCCGTGCCGCACGATCGGCTTGGCGCGCACCCGGGGGTCGCCGACCGGCGGGGCGCCGACCAGTTCGTCCAGCGGGACCTGGTGGGCCCGGGCGATGGGCAGCAGCAGCTCAAGGCTGGGCCTGCGCAGGCCGGACTCCAGCCGGGAGAGCGTGCTGACGGAGATGCCGGTGGACTCGGAAAGCGCCGCCAGGGTCACCTCCCGCTCCTTCCGGATCCGCCGCAGCCGCGGGCCCACCTCGGCGAGAACGTCGTCAGTACTCATGGGCGTATTGCAGATTCGGCAAAGCGGTTTGTCAATGCTGCGGCGAGTGGACCACCGTCGGCGACGGAGGTGATCCCGCTGGAGGTGATCACGCCGGTCGAGGTCCCGGGGCCGGCCGAGCGGCTCGGCCGGGACGTGGTCCACTGCCCTACTGCCACTGCCTGGTCCACTGCCCTACTGCCACGGCCGCGGTCCACTGCCCCCACTGCCACGGCCGCGGTCCACTGCCCCTACTGCCACGGCCGCGGTCCACTGCCCCCACTGCCACGGCCGTGGTCCGCTGCCCCTAGTGCCACGGCTGGGAGGGCGCGATCCGGCGACCGGGGTGCCCGCGGCCTCCCCGCCGAGCGTGCACCAGACCAGGGGGCGGGCCGGCCGACCTCGGCAGAAGCGCCCGCCAGGGGCGCGGGGAACTGCGCGATCGCCCACGACGCACCCGCGCATCCCGACGCACCCGCAGCCGGGCAACGGCGCATCCGGCGGAGCGTTGGTGCACCATGACTGCATGCTGCTGACCCGGCTGGCCGAGGTGTCCCGGGAGGTCGCCGCGACGGCGGCCCGGTCCCGGAAGACCGCGCTGCTCGCGGAGCTGTTCCGGGACGCGGAGGCGGACGACGTGCCGATCGTCATCCCGTACCTGGCCGGGCGGCTGCCCCAGGGCCGGCTCGGGGTCGGCTGGAAGGTGCTCGGCCGCCGGGTGCCGCCCGCCGCCGAGCCCACGCTCACGGTCGCCGACGTCGACGCCCGCCTCACCGAGCTGGGCAAGGTGTCCGGACCGGGCTCCCAGGCGGAGCGGGCCCGGATCGTCGGCGAGCTGATGGGCGCGGCCACCGAGGAGGAGCAGCGCTTCCTGCTCGGCCTGCTCACCGGCGAGGTCCGGCAGGGCGCCCTGGACGCGGTCGCGGTGGAGGGGCTGGCCCAGGCGACCGGCGCGGGCCCGGCGGACGTACGGCGGGCCGTGATGCTCGCGGGCTCGCTGCAGACGGTGGCCCAGGCGCTGCTCGGCGAGGGCCCCGGGGCGCTGGAGCGGTTCCGGCTGACCGTCGGCCGTCCGGTGCTGCCGATGCTCGCGCACAGCGCGTCCTCGGTCGCCGAGGCGGTCGAGAAGCTGGGCGCGTGCGCGGTGGAGGAGAAGCTGGACGGCATCCGCGTCCAGGTGCACCGGGACGGCGACACGGTGCGGATCCACACCCGGACCCTGGACGACATCACCGACCGGCTGCCCGAAGTGACGGCGGCCGCGCTGGAGTTGCGGGGCGAGCGGTTCATCCTGGACGGCGAGGTGATCTCGTTCGACCCGGCGGGCCGGCCCCGGTCCTTCCAGGAGACGGCGGGCCGGGTCGGTTCCCGGACGGACGTGGCGAAGGCCGCCGGACAGACCCCGGTCTCCCCCGTCTTCTTCGACGCCCTGTCCGTCGACGGCCGCGACCTGCTCGACCTGCCCTTCGCCGAGCGGCACGCGGAGCTGGCCCGGCTGGTGCCGGAGCCGATGCGAGTGCGCCGCACGGTGGCCTCGGGGCCGGAGGACATCCCGGAAGCGGAACGATTCCTCGCCGACACCCTGGCCCGGGGCCACGAGGGTGTGGTGGTGAAGGCACTGGACTCGCCGTACAGCGCGGGCCGGCGCGGTGCCTCGTGGCTGAAGGTCAAGCCCGTGCACACGCTCGACCTGGTGGTGCTGGCCGCCGAGTGGGGCCACGGCCGCCGCACCGGCAGGCTCTCCAACCTCCACCTGGGCGCCCGCAACCCGGACGGCACCTTCGCGATGCTCGGCAAGACCTTCAAGGGCATGACGGATGCGATGCTCGCCTGGCAGACGGAGAAGCTCCAGGAGCTGGCGGTCGAGGACAACGGCTGGGGGGTCCGGGTGCGTCCCGAACTCGTCGTGGAGATCGCCTACGACGGCCTCCAGCGCTCCACCCGCTATCCGGCCGGCGTCACCCTCCGATTCGCCCGGGTGGTCCGCTACCGCGAGGACAAGCGCCCCGAGGAGGCCGATACGGTGGAGGCCCTGCTGGCGGCCCACCCGGAGGTCAAGCCGTGACGGTACGGACGACGAAGCGCAGCGCGGGACTGCTGCTGTTCCGGCACACCGATGAAGGGCTGGAGGTGTTGCTCGGCCACATGGGCGGTCCCTTCTTCGCGAAGAAGGAGGCGGGAGCCTGGACGGTGCCGAAGGGCGAGTACGAACCCGGGGAGCCGGCCTGGGAGGCGGCCCGCCGGGAGTTCCAGGAGGAGCTGGGGCTGGCGCCGCCCGACGGGGAGGCCGTACCGCTGGGCGAGGTGGTGCAGAGCAACGGCAAGATCGTCACGGCATGGGCGGTGGAGGCGGATCTCGACCCGGCGTCGATCAATCCGGGGACCTTCACCATGGAGTGGCCGCCGAGGTCCGGCCGGATGCAGGAGTTCCCGGAGCTGGACCGGGTGGCGTGGCTCGGTCTGGACCCGGCCCGTGCGGTGATCGTCACGGCCCAGGCGGCGTTTCTCGACCGGCTGGCGGAGCACTCGGGCTGAACGAGGGTCTGTCGCGTTGCGTCTTGCCGGGCCGCGCGCGAAGGTCGAGACAAGCCCGCTCCCAGGGAGGCCAGCCATGCCCATCGCAACGGTGAACCCGGCGAACGGCGAGACGCTCAAGACCTACGAGCCCATGGGCGAGGAGGAGCTGGAACGCCGGCTCCAGCTCGCCGAGGCCACGTTCCGCACGTACCGGGCGACCACGTTCGCCGACCGCGCCCGGCTGCTGGACAAGGCCGCCGATCTGCTGGACGAGGACCAGCAGGAGATCGGCCGGGTCATGACCACCGAGATGGGCAAGCCGGTCAAGCAGGCCCGCGCCGAGGCCGCGAAGTGCGCCAAGGCGATGCGCTGGTACGCCGCGAACGCCGAGCGGCTGCTGGCCGAGGAGGAGCCCGCCGAGTCCGACGTACGCGACTCCGGCGCGTCCCGGGTGCGGGTCCGCTACCGCCCGCTCGGCCCGGTCCTCGCGGTGATGCCCTGGAACTTCCCCCTCTGGCAGGTGGTCCGGTTCGCCGCGCCCGCGCTGATGGCGGGCAACGTGGGCCTGCTCAAGCACGCCAGCAACGTCCCGCAGACGGCCCTGTACCTGGAGGACCTGTTCCACCGGGCGGGCTTCCGGGAGGGCTGTTTCCAGACACTGCTGATCGGCTCGGGCGCGGTGGACGACGTCCTGCGCGACGAGCGCGTCAAGGCGGCCACCCTGACCGGCAGCGAGCCCGCGGGCCGGGCGGTCGCCTCCACCTCCGGGGAGATGATCAAGAAGACGGTGCTGGAGCTGGGCGGCAGCGACCCCTACGTCGTCATGCCCTCCGCCGACCTCGACCGCGCGGCGGCGATCGCGGTGACCGCGCGGGTGCAGAACAACGGCCAGTCCTGCATCGCCGCCAAGCGGTTCATCGTGCACACCGACGTCTACGACGCCTTCGCCGAGAAGTTCGTCGCGGGCATGGAGGCCCTCAGGATCGGCGACCCGCTGGAGGAGGACACCGAGATCGGACCGCTCTCCAGCGAGCAGGGACGCAGCGACCTGGAGGAACTGGTCGACGACGCGAAGCGCAGCGGTGCGCAGGTGCTGTGCGGCGGGCAGCGGCCGGACGGTCCCGGCTGGTACTACCCGCCGACCGTGCTCGCCGGCATCACCCGGGAGATGCGTATCCACCGCGAGGAGGCGTTCGGGCCGGTCGCCACGCTGTACCGGGCCGGCGACCTGGACGAGGCGGTCCTGATCGCCAACGACTCCCCGTTCGGACTGAGTTCGAACGTCTGGACACGGGACGAGGACGAGGTCGAGCGGTTCGCGCGGGACCTGGAGGCCGGCGCCGTCTACGTCAACGGAATGACCGCCTCGCACCCGGCGTTCCCGTTCGGGGGTGTGAAGCGCTCGGGGTACGGGCGTGAGCTGTCCGGGCACGGTATCCGGGAGTTCTGCAACATCACCACGGTTTGGCAGGGTGCGTGAGCGCTGCGGGGCTACCATCCCATTTGTGAACCGCGAAGTGACCCTGCCTCTGATCGTCGACGACCGCGGCGCCCTGCAGGTCGCTGCGGCCGACGTGAGTAAGTTGCTGCGGACCGTCGGCGCGCGGTGGCTGCATCTTGTCGAGGACGAGGAACAGGGGCTCGACGAGGACACGGTCGCCGCCCTGACCATCGAGCTGGCCAAGCTGGCGGATCGCATCGACGTGGCCTGTATCGCGCACAGCAGCGGAGCGCCGTAACGCACCGTCGGGCCGGGCCACGGCGTCCCGCGCCCTCTCCCCGCGGCCCTCACAGCACGGGACGCATTTTCCCTCGTCCGGCCGCACGAATCGCCCTTCGGGCCCGATCCCGGGGTCCCCGGTTCGGAGTAGTCCAACGGGAGATCAGCGTCCTCCCGGGTGACGGTGGGTGTAGCACCCAAAGAGGTGAACCACCTACTGGCCGGTGGGCGCACGCCCGCCGGAAACCGGAAAGCAGGGACGGTTCATGGCGACTTTGTGCAGGCCCTCGGTGTCGGTCCCGGAACACGTGATCACGATGGAGGACACGCTGGAGCTGGCGCGCTCCCGCCACGCCGACCACCCTCAACTGGCACTCGCGCTGCGACTGATCGAGAACACGGGCGTGAAGACCCGGCACATCGTGCAGCCCATCGAGGAGACCCTCAAGCACCCGGGCTTCGAGGAGCGCAACAAGCTCTACGAGGCCGAGGCGAAAGCCCGCGTCCCCGCGGTGATCCAGCGGGCCCTGGACGACGCCGAGCTGCTCACCAGCGACATCGACGTGATCATCTATGTGTCGTGCACGGGCTTCATGATGCCCTCGCTCACCGCGTGGCTGATCAACGAGATGGACTTCGACAGCACCACCCGTCAGCTCCCGATCGCCCAGCTCGGCTGCGCGGCCGGCGGTGCGGCGATCAACCGGGCCCACGACTTCTGCGAGGCCTACCCGAACGCCAACGCGCTGATCGTGGCCTGCGAGTTCTGCTCGCTGTGCTACCAGCCCACCGACCTCGGCGTCGGCTCGCTGCTCTCCAACGGCTTGTTCGGTGACGGCGTCGCCGCAGCGGTGGTGCGCGGCAGCGGCGGCACCGGCGTCCGGCTGGAGCGCAACGGCTCGTACCTGATCCCGAAGACCGAGGACTGGATCGCCTACGACGTCCGGGCGACCGGCTTCCACTTCCTGCTCGACAAGCGCGTGCCGACGACGATGGAGCCGCTCGCGCCGGCGCTGAAGGACCTGGCGGGCACGCACGGCTGGGACGCGTCCGACCTGGACTTCTACATCATCCATGCGGGCGGGCCCCGAATACTCGACGACCTGAGCAAGTTCCTGGAGGTCGACCCGCACGCCTTCCGGTTCAGCCGGGCCACGCTGACCGAGTACGGCAACATCGCGAGCGCGGTCGTCCTGGACGCGCTGCGCCGGCTGTTCGAAGAGGGCGGCCCCGAGGACCGGGCCCGTGGTCTGCTCGCCGGGTTCGGCCCCGGCATCACCGCCGAGATGACGGTGGGCCGCTGGGTCGACACGGACGGGGCGCCCCGGTGATCGGGGAGCCGACGCTCGTCGAGACCCTTCCCCCGGTCCGGCACTGGCCCGGGCTCGACCTCACCGGCACGGACTTCGACCCGGTGCTGGCCGAGCTGATGGCCGAGGGCCCGGTCACCCGCATCCAGCTGCCCCACGGGGAGGGCTGGGCCTGGCTGGTCACCCGGTACGACGACGTGCGGACGGTGACCAACGACCCCCGCTTCAGCCGTGAGGCGGTGATGGACAAGTCGGTCACCCGGCTCGCCCCGCACTTCATCCCCGACCGGGATGCGGTCGGCTTCCTGGACCCGCCCGACCACACCCGTCTGCGCCGCTCCGTGGCCTGCGCCCTCACCGCGAAGGGCGTGGAGCGGGTGCGCGCGAGGGCCCGCGGGATGCTGGACGAGCTGGTCGACGGCCTGTTGCAGGGCGGCCCGCCCGCCGACCTCACGGCGACGGTGCTCAGCCCGTTCCCCATCGCGGTCATCTGCGAGCTGATGGGTGTCCCGGCGGGCGACCGGCACAGCATGCACCACTGGACCCAGCTGATCCTCTCCGCCGCGCACGGCAAGGAGGTCAGCGAGAAGGCCAAGCGTGAGATGGCGGCGTACTTCTCCGACCTGATCGGGTTGCGCGAGAACAGCGCCGGTGAGGACGTCACCTCACTGCTGGGTGCCGCGGTGGGCCGCGGCGAGGTCACCCTGGACGAGGCCGTCGGTCTCGCCGTCCTCCTGCAGATCGGCGGCGAGGCGGTCACCAACAACAGCGGGCAGATGTTCTACCTGCTGCTGACCCGCCCCGCACTGGTGGCGCGGCTGCGCGCCGAACCGGGGATTCGCCGGCAGGCCATCGACGAACTGCTGCGGTACATCCCGCACCGGAACGCGGTCGGTCTGTCGCGGGTCGCCCTGGAGGACGTGGACATCGGCGGGGTGCGCATCCGCGCCGGAGACCCCGTCTACGTCTCCTATCTGGCCGCCAACCGCGACCCCGAGGTCTTCCCCGACCCGGACACCCTCGATTTCTCCCGCACCCCCAACCCGCACGTGGCGTTCGGCTTCGGCCCGCACTACTGCCCCGGCGGCATGCTGGCCCGGCTGGAGGAGGAACTTCTGATGGACGCCGTGCTGGACCGGGTGCCGGGCCTGAGACTGGCCGTGCCACCGGATCAGGTCGCCTTCAGGAAGGGCGCGTTGATCCGGGGCCCCGAGGCCCTGCCCGTGATCTGGTGAGCTGCCCATGACAGAGAGCGAAGGACTGTACGTGCCGCCGGGCCACGGCCGCGTCGTGGAGACGCCGGCCCAGCGGGTGACGTTCAAGGTCACCGGAACGCACTCCCGCATGGCCTCGACCTTCGAGGTGGAGGTCCCGCCCGGCTTCGACGTGGGCGCCCATGTGCACACGCGCAGCGAGGAGTTGTTCTACATCCTCGAAGGCGAGCTGGACGTGCTCGCCTTCGAGCCACGCGTCCGCACCCCCGACACCTGGCAGAAGTGGGAGTCGCGTTCGGGCAGCCGGGTGGTCCGCGCGACACCGGGGACGGTCGTCGTCGTACCGCCCGGCTGTCCCCACGCCTTCGCCAACCCCACGGACACCCCGGCGAGGATGTTCTTCCAGGCCGCTCCCCCGCCGGACCACGAGCGCTACTTCGAGGAGCTGCTGGAGATCCTGGGGAACGGGGGGCCTCCGGACCAGGAGGCCATCGAGGCCCTGCGGGCGAAGTACGACATCGAGCAGCTCACGCCCTTGAAGCACCGCTGACCGCTGCGACCCGAGGGGGCGGCGACCCGCACGACGGGACACGAGGCGGCCGGCCGGGTGATCAGCAGCCGGCGCCCGTCGACGTCTCGAGGTTGTGGCTCATGCGTTCCAGGACGTGGACGGCCGTCCGGTACTCGTCGGGAGTGATACCGGTCATGGACAGCTCGCGGAACGCGTCGACGCGCACGGCGACACGGGCGAGACGCTGACGGCCGTCAGGGGTGAGGGTGAGCCGGCCCGGTGCGGAACGCTCCGCCCAGCCGTCGACGAGGACGGTCTCGACGGCCGCGGTCAGTGTGTCGGTGCCGGCGTTGGCGGCAAGGACGGACAGCACCTCGCCGTCGCGGACGCCGGGGGTGTCGCCGATGACGTTCAGGACCTGCCAGACGATCCGCGTGAGGCCGAACTCGGCCAGCATGCCGTTCATGTAGCCGGTGAGGGCCTTGTCGGTGCGGTTGAGCCAGTAGCCGATCGGTTTCATGGGTGCACTCCTCCACTCGCAGTTTACTGCGCCACACATTAACTGTGTCACGCAGAGAATTGCCAGGAGTTTTCCGCACGAGGCGACAACCGGCGCGGCCCTCCCCTTCTCCGAGGAGGGCCGCGTTCACCGACAGCGCTAGCGGAGCGGCATCCCGGACAGGGTCCGCGCGATGACGAGCCGCTGGATCTCGCTCGTGCCCTCGAAGATCGTGTAGATGGCGGAGTCCCGGTGCATCCGCTCCACCGGGTACTCGCGGGTGTACCCGTTGCCGCCGAGGATCTGGATGGCCTGCGCGGTCACCTTCTTCGCCGTCTCGCTCGCGAACAGCTTCGACATGGATCCCTCGGCCGCGGTGAACGGCCTGCCGTTCACCGCCATCCAGGACGCGCGCCACACCAGCAGCCGCGCCGCGTCGATCCGGGTCCGCATGTCGGCGAGCTGGAAGGCCACGCCCTGGTTGTCGATGATCGGCCGGCCGAACTGCTCGCGGGTCGTGGCGTAGTCGAGGGCGACCTCGTAGGCGGCCCGAGCGGTGCCCACCGCCATCGCGCCCACGGCCGGACGCGAAGCCTCGAAGGTGGCCATCGCCGCGTTCTTCACCCTCTCCCCGGCACCGGCCTTCGCCTTCTCCCGGGCCCGGGCGAGCCGCTCGTCCAGCTTCTCCTTGCCGCCGAGCAGGCAGGAGCCGGGCACGCGGACGTTGTCGAGGACGACCTCGGCGGTGTGCGAGGCGCGGATGCCGTGCTTCTTGAACTTCTGGCCCTGGGAGAGGCCCGGCGAGCCCGGCGGGACGATGAAGGACGCGTGCCCCTTGGAACCCAGCCCGGGGTCGACGACCGCGACGACGACGTGGACGTTGGCGATGCCACCGTTGGTCGCCCAGGTCTTCGTGCCGTTGATCACCCACTCGTCCTTGGCTTCGTCGTACACGGCGCGCGTGCGCATGGAGGCGACGTCGGATCCGGCGTCCGGCTCGGAGGAGCAGAACGCGGCGACCTTGACGTCGCTCGCGTCGCCGTACATCTGCGGGATCCAGGTGCCGATCTGCTCCTCGGTTCCGTTGGCGAGGACGCCCACGGCGGCGAGACCGGTGCCCACAATGGACAGGGCGATGCCCGCGTCGCCCCAGAACAGCTCCTCCATCGCCATCGGGATGCCGAGACCGGTGGGGTCGAAGTACTGCTGCGCGTAGAAGTCGAGGGAGTAGATGCCGACCTTCGCGGCCTCCTGGATGACCGGCCAGGGCGTCTCCTCGCGCTCGTCCCACTCGGCGGCGGCCGGCCGGATCACATCCGTGGCGAAGCCATGGAGCCAGTCCCGGACTTCCTTCTGTTCGTCGTTCAGCTCCATGGTGAACTCGGCCATGTCCCCTCCAGCGCGGCAGTGCGATGTTACTAGCGGTAACAGGAGTCTGTTACCGACCGGTAGGAAAAGTCAACCGTCGATGACACCTCGGCATCCCGTTCGATGTCAGGGGCGCGGTCAGTGTTAGTTTGCGCAGGCGTCACCGAATCAGCACGGGTGGGGAGAGCACATGGACACCACACAGCGGACCGATCAGCAGCGGTCCGCCGACCGCCGGCGGCGCGAGCTGCTCGAGGCCGCCGACCGGGTGGTGCTGCGCGACGGCCCGCAGGCGTCGATGAACGCGATCGCGGCGGAGGCCGGCATCACCAAGCCGATCCTCTACCGGCACTTCGGCGACAAGGGCGGCCTGTACGCGGCGCTGGCCAAGCGGCACACCGATGCGCTGCTCGCCTCCCTGCGGGCGGCGCTGGACGCTCCCGCCGAGCGGCGCGAGCGGGTCGAGTCCACGCTGGACACCTATCTCGCCGCGATCGAGGCGCGTCCTCAGGTGTACCGGTTCCTCATGCACCCGGCGGAGGGGAGCGCCGGCGACCACGGGTTCGACGTCGGCAAGCATTCCGCACCCCTGCTCCGCAGGATGGGCGAGGAGCTGGCCCAGGTCATCGAGGAGCGGGTGGATCTGGGTCCGGAGAGCCAGCAGCTGGCCCGGGTCTGGGGACACGGGATCGTCGGGATGATGCACGCCGCCGGTGACTGGTGGCTGGGCGAACGGCCCTGCTCCCGGGCGGAGTTGGTGCGGTCTCTCGCCGATCTGCTGTGGGGGCGTCTCGCCGCCGCGGGGGACAGAATCGGAGGTCCGGGCTTCTGACGGCCGTCGACCGGCCGCGGGTGCGTGAGGGCTCGTCGCGCAGTTGCCCGCGCCCCGGTCAGGCGGGACCGGCCCCCCGGCGCCATGCGGCTCGCTCGATCCGCCTCAGCAGCCGGCGCTTGCGCCAGCCCGTCAGGTGGTCCGCGTACACCCGGCCCTCCAGGTGGTCGCACTCGTGTTGCAAGCACCTGGCAAAGAAACCGGTGCCGTGCACGGTGACCGGCTCGCCGGTCACCGTGAAGCCCTCCACCACCGCATGGTCGTACCGTTCCGTACCCGCCTCCAGGCCCGGCAGGGACAGACAGCCCTCCGGGCCCCTGACGACCACTCCGTCCACCTCGACGAGGCGGGGATTCACCACGTGGCCGAGGTGACGGACGTCCTCGTCGTCGGGACAGTCATAGACGAAGACCCGCAGATCCACCCCGATCTGGTTCGCAGCCAGGCCCACCCCCTGCGCCGCGTACATCGTGGCGAACAAGTCCTCCACGAGAGCCGCCAGCCCGGGGCCGAAATCGGTGACTTCCCGGCATTGCCCGCGCAACGGAGCGTCGCCGAGCAGGGTGAGGGGCCGGACGCGCCCGTGGGCGCCCGGAATGGAACCGTGTCGCATGGCGGCAAGGGTACGGTTCGTTCAGCTCATGCCCGCCGCCGAAGGTGTGGGCCGGGATTCGGGTGTGCGAATGGATCTCGATAGGCTGAGGTCCACACCACGTAGCCGGTAGGCCCCAGGCGCGGCGCGTACGCAAGGAGGATCGAGAACTGATGGCAGGCAACTCGGACCCGCTCTCGCCGCGGGCCAAGCTGGCCGTGACCGCGGGCAAGGCGGTCGCTGCGGCATCCCGCGCCGCGGGACGCGGCAGCGGGTCGGTGATCGGTGGCCGGGTCGCACTCAGACTCGACCCCGATCTGCTCGGGCGGCTCGCCCAGAACCTGGACGTCGTCCTGGTGTCGGCCACCAACGGCAAGACCACGACGACCCGGCTCATCGCGGAGGCCCTGCGTGCCGCGGGCCCGGTCGTGTCCAACGCGCTCGGCGCCAACATGCCGGCCGGCATCACGTCCGCCCTGGCGGGCGGCTCCGACGCGAAGTTCGGCGTCATCGAGGTCGACGAGAAGTACCTGGCCGGCGTGGCCCGGGACACCGGTCCCAAGTGCATCGCCCTGCTGAACCTCTCCCGCGACCAGCTGGACCGCGCGGCCGAGACCCGGATGCTCGCCGAGAACTGGCGCGAGGGTCTGGCCGGCTCCAAGGCCGTCATCGTCGCCAACTGCGACGACCCGCTGGTGGTCTGGGCCGCTTCCTCATCACCGAATGTGATCTGGGTCGCAGCCGGACAGATGTGGCAGGAGGACGCCTGGTCCTGCCCGTCCTGCGGTGGCGTGATGCAGCGTCCGGGCGACGACTGGTTCTGCGGTGAGTGCGGCTTCCGCCGGCCCACGCCGACCTGGGCGCTCTCCGGTGACCACGTGCTGGACCCGCACGGGTCCGCCTGGCCGATCCACCTCCAGCTGCCCGGCCGGGCCAACAAGGCGAACGCGGCCAGCTCCGCGGCCGTCGCCGCCGTCTTCGGGGTGCCGCCGCAGGTCGCCCTGGAGCGGATGTACCAGGTGCAGGCGGTGGCCGGACGGTACGACGTCGTCCAGTTCCAGAACCGCGACCTGCGGCTGCTGCTGGCCAAGAACCCGGCCGGCTGGCTCGAGACGTTCTCCCTGATCGACCCGGCACCCGCCCCGGTGATCCTGTCGGTGAACGCGCGCGGAGCCGACGGCACCGACACCTCCTGGCTCTGGGACGTCGACTACACGCGGCTGACCGGCCACCCGATCTTCGTCATCGGAGACCGGAAGCTGGACCTCGCCGTCCGTCTGGAGGTCGCGAACCAGCACTTCCAGGTCTGCGACAACCTCGACCAGGCCGTGCAGATGTGCCCGCCGGGCCGTATCGAGGTCATCGCGAACTACACCGCGTTCCAGGACCTGCGCCGCCGCGTCGGCAACTGATCTTCGAAGGGGATCACCTCATGAGCGACAACCAACTGCGGCTGGTGTGGATCTACCCGGACCTGCTGAGCACCTACGGCGACCAGGGCAACGCGCTCGTCGTGGAGCGGCGGGCCCGGCAGCGCGGCCTGGACGTGGCCCGGCTCGACGTGCGCAGCGACCAGCCGATCCCGACCTCCGGCGACATCTACCTGATCGGCGGCGGCGAGGACCGGCCGCAGCGGCTCGCCGCGGAGCGGCTGCGCCGCGACGGGCATCTGCAGCGTGCGGTGCAGAACGGCGCGATCGTCTTCTCGGTCTGCGCGGGCTACCAGATCCTCGGCCACGAGTTCATCAACGACCTCGGCCAGCGCGAGCCGGGCCTCGGCCTGCTCGACGTGGTGTCCGTGCGCGGCGAGGGCGAGCGGTGCGTCGGTGACGTGCTCGCCGACATCGACCCGCAGCTGGGCCTGCCCCAGCTGACCGGCTTCGAGAACCACCAGGGCGTCACCCACCTCGGGCCGACGGCCCGCCCGTTCGCCCGGGTGAAGATCGGCAAGGGCAACGGCACCGGGGACGGCACGGAGGGCGCGTACAACGGGACCGTCTTCGGCACCTACATGCACGGCCCGGTCCTCGCCCGCAACCCGCAGATCGCCGACCTGCTGCTGAAGCTGGCGCTCGACGTCAACGCGCTGCCGCCGATCGACGACCGGTGGTACGAGGCGCTGCGCGACGAGCGCATCGCGGCGGCGCAGCAGCCGGCGTAACCCGCTTTCCAGCGGGATTCGAGTGTGGCCCGGCAGGCTCGTGGCGGGCCCGCCTGACGGTCCGTCCGCTCACATGTGCGGGCGCGTCCAGCAGGCGGACGCCCGCTACGGAGCCACCCCCTCACGCCGGTAGGGTGAACGGGAATCCGCCGGACAACGTGGTCCGGTTTCCCGGCCCACGTTGAGAAGGTATTTCGGGCTATGCGCATTGGTGTGCTCACGTCCGGCGGAGACTGCCCCGGTCTGAACGCCGTCATCCGGTCCGTCGTGCACCGTGCCGTCGCCGACCACGGCGACGAGGTCATCGGCTTCCGGGACGGCTGGAAGGGCCTCCTGGAATGCGACTATCTGAAGCTCGACCTCGACGCCGTGGGCGGCATCCTGGCCCGCGGCGGCACCATCCTCGGTTCCTCCCGGGTCCGCCCCGAGCATCTGCGGGACGGCGTGGAGCGGGCCAGGGGGCATGTCGCGGAACTCGGTCTGGACGCGATCATCCCGATCGGCGGTGAGGGCACGCTGAAGGCGGCCCGGCTGCTGTCGGACAACGGGCTGCCCATCGTGGGCGTGCCCAAGACCATCGACAACGACATCGCTGTCACCGATGTCACCTTCGGCTTCGACACCGCGGTGACCGTGGCGACCGAGGCCCTGGACCGGCTGAAGACCACCGCCGAGTCCCACCAGCGTGTGCTGATCGTGGAGGTCATGGGCCGGCACACCGGCTGGATCGCGCTGCACTCCGGCATGGCCGCCGGCGCCCACGCCATCGTCGTGCCCGAGCGGCCCTTCGACATCGAGGAGTTGACGAAGAAGGTCGGCGAGCGGTTCGAGGCGGGCAAGCGGTTCGCCATCGTGGTCGCGGCGGAGGGTGCCAAGCCGCGGCCCGGCTCCATGGAGTTCGACGAGGGCGGCAAGGACATCTACGGCCACGAGCGCTTCGCGGGGATCGCCCGGCAGCTGTCGGTCGAGCTGGAGCATCGGCTCGGCAAGGAGGCCCGGCCGGTGATCCTCGGGCATGTGCAGCGGGGTGGCACGCCGACCGCGTACGACCGGGTGCTGGCGACCCGCTTCGGCTGGCATGCCGTGGAGGCCGTGCACAGGGGCGAGTTCGGCAGGATGACGGCGCTGCGCGGGACGGACATCGTGACGGTGCCGCTGGCGGAGGCCGTGGAGACGCTGAAGACGGTTCCCGTGGATCGGTACGACGAGGCGGAGTGCGTGCTGTAGGGGGTTCGCTCCAGGGGGTGCCTGTTCCGTCGCCGGGTGCCGGTGACTTGTGGCTGGTCGCGCGGTTCCCCGCGCCCCTTTCGGGGCACGCCGCAGCCGACCCCCGGTCGAAGGAGTGACCGGGGGCGGTTCTACTCTTGGGGGCGGACAAGTCGCACAACCCCCACGAAACAGGAGCCGCCGGATGGACCACAGCGGGCACGGCACGATGATGGATCTGCCGCCGTTCACGCTGGGGCGGGGACTGCAGTGGTCGGCGGATCCGTTCTTCCTCGTGGCCTGTCTGGCCGGCCTTGCCCTGTACGGCTGGGGTGTCGTGCGGCTGCGGCGGCGCGGCGACGCGTGGCCCGTGACGCGCACGGTGTCGTACGTCGTCGGCGTCCTCACCATCGCACTGGTGATGTGCACCAGGCTGAACGACTACGGCATGGTCATGTTCAGTGTGCACATGGTGCAGCACATGGTGATCAGCATGCTGTCGCCGATCCTGATCCTGCTCGGCGCCCCGGTCACGCTGGCGCTGCGCGCGCTGCCGGCCGCGGGCAAGGGCCGCAAGGGGCCGCGTGAGCTGCTGCTGATGCTGCTGCACAGCCGGTACATGAGGATCATCACTCATCCGGCGTTCACCATCCCGCTGTTCATCGCGAGCCTGTACGCCCTGTACTTCACCCCGATGTTCGACTTCCTGATGGGTTCGCGGGCGGGGCACATCGCGATGATGGTGCACTTCCTCGCGGTCGGTGTCGTGTTCTTCTGGCCGATCATCGGTGTCGACCCGGGCCCGCACCGGCCGGGCCATCTGATGCGGATGCTGGAGCTCTTCGCAGGCATGCCGTTCCACGCCTTCTTCGGCATCGCACTGATGATGGCGACGACGCCGATGGTGAAGACGTTCGAGCACCCGCCCGGCTCACTCGGCATCGACGCGCTGTCCGACCAGAGCGCGGCGGGCGGTATCGCCTGGGCGTTCAGCGAGATCCCGTCGGTGCTGGTGCTGATCGCGCTGCTGTTCCAGTGGTACGGCTCCGAGCAGCGGCAGGCCAAGCGCAAGGACCGCGCAGCCGACCGGGACGGCGACAAGGAGCTGGAGGCGTACAACGCCTATCTGGCCTCGCTGAACGCGGGCGAGGGCTGAGCCGGAGCACCCCGCGGGCCGGAACCGTGTCGGTTCCGGCCCGCAGCCCTGTCCCGCCCGGGCCGGAAACGGGGCACCATGGTCATGGACGGACCATGAGGAGGGTGTCGCGATGCCCGGTTCCACGAACGGTTCCACCAAGACGATGGGTGCACTCACGGTCGGCGGTCTGGTCGTCGTCACCGCCTACACGGTCGCACTCGGCAGCAACGGCTGGCTGTGGTTCGGCTGGGTGGTGCTGGGGCTGCTGACACTCGCCCTGGCGGTCACGCAGTCCTGAGCCGCTCCCCCGCGGGCTGACTACAGTGCCCGCATGAACAGCAGGACTCCCTCGTTCGACGAGCTGGACCGCCAGATCATCACCGCGCTGATGGCGAACGCCCGGACCAGCTTCGCCGAGATCGGCGCGGCGGTCGGGCTGTCCGCGACGGCGGTCAAGCGGCGGGTGGACCGGCTCCGGGAGACCGGTGTGATCACCGGGTTCACGGCGACCGTGAAGCCCGCCGCGCTGGGCTGGCGCACCGAGGCGTACGTCGAGGTGTACTGCGAGGGCGCGGCCCCGCCCCGGCGCCTGGCGGAGGTGGTCCGCAACCACCCGGAGATCGCGGCCGCCATGACGGTGACCGGCGGCGCCGACGCGCTGCTGCACGTGCGGGCCCGGGACGTGGAGCACTTCGAGGAGGTGCTGGAGCGGATCCGCGCCGAGCCGTTCATCCGGAAGACGATCAGCGTGATGGTCCTGTCCCACCTTCTCCCGGAAAGCCCGGAAGCGGGCGCCACCCAGCCGGCACCGGAATGATCCCGGACCTGCGCAGCAATCGTGCGAATACGCGGGCCACAACGCAGCGATGCTGCACATCCAAGCAGCTCTCCTCGCTTGTCGCTCGCCTTCCTCCCTTCATACCGTGGTAACACCCCCAGTGACACAAAGGAAAACGGAGGAAACCCTCTGTGTCCGACGCACGTGTGGCGCGTTCCCGGCGCTTTCTGGTCTGTGAACCCAGACATTTCGCCGTCCAGTACGCGATCAACCCCTGGATGCATCCCGACAAGCCCGTCGACGTGGATCTGGCGCAGGAGCAGTGGCAGGCGCTGATCCGCGCCTACCGCGCCCATGGCCACACCGTGGACTGCCTGGAGCCGGTCCCCGGCCTGCCGGACATGGTGTTCTCCGCCAACGCGGCGTTCGTGGTCGGCGGCCGGGTCTTCGGGTCCCTGTTCCACGCCCCGGAGCGGCGTCCGGAGTCGGTGCACTACGACACCTGGTTCAAGGGGTCGGGCTACGACGTGTACCGCCCCGAGTCGGTGTCCGAGGGCGAGGGCGACCTGGTGTGGACGGGCCGGTACGTGCTCGCCGGCACCGGGTTCCGCACCACCCGCGAGGCGCACCGCGAGGTGCAGGAGTTCCTGGGCCACCCGGTGATCGGCCTGACGCTGGTGGACCCGTACTTCTACCACCTGGACACGGCGCTGTTCGTCCTCGACGACGACAACGTCTGCTACTACCCGGAGGCGTTCTCGCCGGGGAGCCGGGAGGTCCTCCGGCGCCTGTATCCGGACGCGGTGCTCGCCACTCGTGAGGACGCGCTGGTGTTCGGCCTCAATTCCGTCTCGGACGGCCGGAACGTCTTCATCGCGCCCGCGGCCGAGGCGCTGGCCGAGCGCCTCGCCGGCCACGGCTACGTCCCCGTCCCCGTCGACCTGTCGGAGTTCCACAAGGCCGGCGGAGGCATCAAGTGCTGCACCCAGGAGATCCGCTGATGACCGCACCCGCGCGCACTCGTACGTCCGCCGATCTGATCCGCGCCGAGGAGTCGGTTCTCGCACACAACTACCATCCGCTGCCCGTGGTCGTGGCCCGTGCCGAGGGCACCTGGGTGGAGGACGTCGAGGGCAACCGCTACCTCGACATGCTGGCCGGTTACTCGGCCCTCAACTTCGGCCACCGGCACCCGGCGCTGATCGAGGCCGCCCACCGCCAGCTCGACCAGCTCACGCTCACCTCCCGGGCGTTCCACAACGACCGGCTGGCCGGGTTCGCCGAGCGGCTCGCCGGGCTGACCGGCCTGGACATGGTGCTGCCGATGAACACCGGCGCGGAGGCGGTGGAGAGCGGCATCAAGGTGGCCCGCAAGTGGGCGTACGACGTGAAGGGCGTCCCGGACGGGCAGGCGACCATCGTGGTCGCCGCGGACAACTTCCACGGCCGTACGACGACCATCGTCAGCTTCTCCACCGACGAGACCGCCCGCGCCGGCTTCGGTCCCTTCACGCCCGGCTTCAGGATCGTGCCGTACAACGATCTGGCGGCGCTGGAGGAGGCCGTCGACGAAACCACCGCCGCGGTGCTGATCGAGCCCGTCCAGGGCGAGGCCGGCGTGATCATCCCGGACGAGGGCTATCTGGCCGGCGTCCGTGAGCTGACCCGCCGCAAGGGCTGCCTGTTCATCGCGGACGAGATCCAGTCGGGTCTCGGCCGCACGGGCCGTACCCTCGCCGTCGAGCACGAGGGCGTCGTCCCGGACGTGCTGCTGCTCGGCAAGGCGCTGGGCGGCGGCATCGTGCCGGTGTCGGCGGTGGTGGCCCGGCGCGAGGTGCTGGGTGTGCTGCATCCGGGGGAGCACGGCTCGACGTTCGGGGGCAATCCGCTCGCGGCGGCGGTGGGCACGGCCGTGGTCGAGCTGCTGGAGACGGGTGAGTTCCAGCGCCGGGCGGCGGAGCTGGGGGTGATCCTGCGGGACGGGCTGACCGAGCTGGTCGGCAAGGGCGTGACGGGCTTCCGCTCGCGCGGACTGTGGGCCGGCGTGGACGTCGACCCGGCGCTCGGCACCGGTCGTGAGATCAGCGAGCGCCTCATGCGCGAGGGCATCCTGGTCAAGGACACCCACGGCTCCACGATCCGGCTGGCTCCGCCGCTGACGATCACGGCGGAGGAGCTGCGCTCCGCGCTGGCCGCGCTGGAGAAGGCGCTGGCCTGAGGAGCGGGCGGGGGGGGGGGGGGGGGGGCCCCCCCCCCCCCCCCCCCCCCCCCCCCTCCCCCAACCCCCCACCCCCCCCCCCCCCCCCGCCTTCTCCCCCCCCACAACGGCGTCCGCCATGTCC